>JBFXHX010000052.1:0-22320 GCA_050176585.1 Binatia bacterium | reverse complement strand
AGCCGGGCGCCGGCTCCCATCGCCTGGGCCGTGCGATGCGCCGAATGTGGCTAAGCTGTGCGATCCTTTACGGCGCCACGGCCCGTCACAGCAGCTGCTCGCCCGGTGACAAGCCAACGGCTACACTCGTTTCGCCAGGAGGAAAAGATGACTGAGCCTGACACCCACGGCACCGGTTCGGGCACACAGGTCGCTCATTACCGCAATCTCCGCCAACAGCTGGAAGAGCTCGCAGCATCGGTACAAGAGCTATCGGTCGGCGCTGAAGCATGGGTTGGACGTTGGTTGGGCCCGAAACCTTATGCGACGCTCGCCGCGGCGGCCGGATTGGGATACGTGCTCGGCGGCGGCTTGCCCAATTTCGTGGTGAGACAAGCTTTCAAGCTGACCGCGCGATTGACAGCTGCGTTGCTGATTGCGCGGTTTTTGCTCGACAACGTGAATACGGGCAGGACCGCGCCGGAGCGCCATGGACGCGACGACCGCCCACAGTAAATCGATTTCACGTTCCCACTCCGCGTCCGCAGTAGTCGACGGCGTCATATTGGATGTCGACGGAACGTTGGTCGACAGCAATGACGCCCATGCGCACGCCTGGGTCGAGGCGTTCTCCGCACATGGCGTGGAGGCCCCGTACCAGCGCGTGCGGCGGTTGATCGGCAAGGGCGGCGACAAGCTCCTCGCCGAAGTCGCCGGTATCGATCACGAGAGCGCACTGGGGAGAGCGATCGAGGAAACTCGGCGCACGATCTTCATCGAGCGCTATGCCCCGCACCTCAAACCCTGTCCCGGCGCGCGCGCGCTCTTGCAGCGCCTACGGGAGGACGGCTTGCGGTTGGCGGTCGCGACTTCGGCCAAAGCCGCCGAGTTGCAGGTGCTACTCCAGCGCGCGGAGGTGGCTGACCTGATCGATACGGCCACGTCGTCGGACGATGCCGAGCGGTCGAAACCCGATCCCGACATCGTCGTTGCCGCGCTCCGGCGCGCGCGGCTAGAGGTGCACAGGGCGGTAATGATCGGCGATACGCCCTATGACGTCGAAGCGGCAACCCGCGTCGGTTTGCGGATCGTGGGGCTGCGCTCCGGCGGCTGGAGCGACGACGATCTCCGCGGTGCGGTGGCCATCTACGACCATCCGTTGGATCTCCTCCGGCACTACGCCGAGTTCCTCGACGTCCTCAGCCGCACGTCGCGTGCTGCGGCGCGCGGGTCGTAAAATGTCCCGAATGTCCGTGGCGGCCGTTCACGTCCCGATGCCCCTGAGCTGCAGTCCGCTGTGATGGCAACGCCCATCGCCGAACTGGCGCCGTACGATGACGCGGGCAATCTGCGCATCATCGTCGAGTCGCCAGCTGGATCCAGTGCCAAGTTGAAGCACAATCCAGAGCATGGGTTGTTCGAGTGGGTACGGCCGCTGCCGTTGGGCATGCGATTTCCGTTCGACTGGGGTTTCGTGCCCGGCACCTGTGCGGAGGACGGTGACCCGGTCGACGCCGTAGTGGTGACCGATGCCCCCACCAGCCCCGGCGTCTTGGTGCCATGCGTCGCGCTCGGCGTGATCGAGGTCGAGCAGAACGACAAATGCGGCGGGCGGATTCGGAACGATCGCATCATCGCCCGGCCAATCGTGGCCCCGCGCGCGGCGCATGTGCGCACGCTGGATGACCTCACCGTCCGGATCGTCGAGGAGATAGAAGCGTTCTTGTCAGGCTCGGTGCGCTTCGAACCCAAGGCGCTGGTCATCCTCGGACGGGGCGCGCCGGACGCCGCCCTTGCGTTGGTGGATCGGTATCGCTCGGCCAAGTCGAAATAGCCCCAATCGGGCTACTGAGCCGCGTGGCAGCGGGAAGCCGAGTTGCCGCGTCGCCCGTCCACTGGCATTGATCGAGCTCGACGATCAAATTGGCGTGGGCTCAATGGATGACAGATCGCCGACGGACAGATCGCCGGCGGGCGCGGAGCGCGTGTTTCTGCTTTCACCGGCACACTGCGCCGGCAAGCGCGCGGGCATCCTGTGCCGGGATGCGGCGGACTTCGCGCTGGCACGTCAAGTCAGAACTGCGACCGGAGCGCCTCTCGGCGAAGTCTTCAGTTTTATGAGCGGGTTGTATTTTCGCGGAAAGCTGGCGTACGCCCGCGCCTTTGCCGCCCAGCCCTCGCACGCGCTGATCATCACGCCGACCGATGGTCTGCTCGAACCCGACACGCCAATCGCCACCGCCGATCTCGCCCGCTACGCGGCCGTTGCGGTCGACGAAGATGAACCGCGCTACCGGCTGCCTCTGGTGCGCGCGGCGCGCCGTTTGGCGCGTACACTGTCGGATGATGTGGAGGTCGTGCTGCTGGGCAGCATTGCTACCCGCAAGTACTTGCACGTCCTGCAACCCATCTTCGGTGCGCGCTTGTGTGTGCCGCGAGACTTCATTGGCCGCGGCGACATGAGCCGCGGCGCGCTGCTGCTGCACGCCGTTCGGGCCAGCCGCGAGCTCGAGTACCTCCGGGTGGACTCGTTGCTCGACGGCTCGGCCACTTCAGGGTCGCCACGCCATACGTCGCGCCGCGCTGGCTCCGACGACTGATCCGCGCCTGCCCTCAGGGCCCTTTCCGCGCGTGTCTTCGAGGAGCATCGCCTGTAAGAATGCCTACCTGGCGCGGGAGGTGCAGGCGAAGCGCGCAGCGCTGATCGGCTCAGCACAGTGGCACGGATACCGCTGGTACATGGTTCTGGAGTGTCGGCTTATGAAACGCATGGCCGCGCCTGCCGGTATCGATCCGAAGAACGTCGATCCCCGTGATTACCGCGAAGCGGCGCGAGCGGGTACGGTGAGCCTAGCCGCGCTGCGCGCTGCAGCCCGCCACTGCCGCGCATGCGATCTCTGGCGGAACGCGACGCAAACGGTCTTCGGCGAAGGACCTGTCCACGCCGCTCTGATGCTCGTCGGAGAGCAGCCCGGAGACCACGAAGACCGCCAGGGCCATCCGTTCGTCGGACCGGCGGGTCGATTGCTCGATCGCGCTTTGACCGCCGCCGGGGTGCAGCGAAGCGACGTGTACCTGACCAACGCCGTGAAGCACTTTCGCTGGGAGCTGCGCGGCAAGTGGCGCATCCACAAGAAACCGCGCCCGCACCAGGTGCGCGCCTGCCGGCCGTGGTTGGAGGCCGAGATCTTCGCAGTCGAACCGCGCGTGATCGTGTGTCTCGGCGCCACCGCCGCCCAGGCGCTGCTCGGGCGTGATTTCCGCGTCACCGAACGCCGCGGCGAGCCCGTGCCTTCGACGCTCGCGCGCTGCGTCATCGCCACTGTGCACCCCTCGTCGATTCTGCGTGCACCGGACGATGCCGTACGCCGAAGCGAGACCGACCGCTTCATCGCCGACCTCCGCGTCGCAGTCGAGCACGCGGGTGAGATACGGCCGCGCACGCCCGCGAAGCGGTCAGCGAGTGGCTAGAGCGTCCGCGCTAGGCTCGAGTGGCCCCGCTGGAGGGCCCCGCACTGCCGGCGCCCGTTGGAGAAGAGCTCCGGCCCAATGCAACCGGCGCCGACGGAGCGGCGCCCTCCTGCACCGTGTTCACTTGGCCAGCCGGACCGGCGTGGCGTCGACCTTCACCCGAAACAGGCTGTACGGCTTTTCCCGCCGATCCGTACCGCCATGGAAGTCCGCCTGGCGGTGCAGCTGATTGGCAATGAAGTACAGGTATCCGTCGTCCGCGACGGACAGCGTGTCGGGCCAGAGAGCGCGCGGGTCATGCACGATCGTCTCGTACAAGCCGTCCGGAGTGCGGCGAACGATTGCATTGTGCTCGTACGCAGTCGCATACACGCGGCCCTGCGCATCCGACTCCAGACCATCGGACGCCGGCTTCATGCCCTCATCTTTCACCGTCGCGTTCACGACCGCATCCGAAGCGGCGGGGTCCGCTAGGGCTGTGGTGTCGACGCTGTACAGTCGCGCGCCTACGAGTGGGCAGTAGAACAGCCGCGCCCCGTCGCTGCTGATCGCAATACCATCCGACCCGATGCTCAGGTACCGTGGCGGCTCACCGGGCCGCCGCCGCATCAGCGGCTGCCCTTCAACGAACGGCAGAAAGTTCGCCTGCGCTTGTGTGGACGGATGGGCGTGCAAGCGCCGTTGGCTCTTACCGGTCGCCAGGTCGACGATGATAATGCCGTTCTGACCGTGCTCCGATGAATCGGTGACGTACGCGATGCCGTCCTGCCCCTTCCGCAGGTCGAAACGGATGTCGTTGAGGTAGGTGGTGGGCAGCGCGACATCGGGCGGAAACATGATGGTCTTGAGCGGGCGATCGGTTGCGAGATCGAACGCCACGAGCTTGGGACCGCCCGGGATCGGCGGTGCGAACTTAATGCTCCCAGTGTCCAGCACCCACAGCCGGTTCCGCGGGTCCACCACTACGGACTGCACGGAGATGAACGTCTCGGCAGGGCGCTGGGTATCGAGGCGGTTGATCTTCGCGTTCGGGTACGGAACCGCACGCCCGTCCTTGATCTCCGCGACGGTGAACGGCACCGGATCTCCCCACCGCGGGAAGTTGACGAAGATCCGCCCGCCTTTTGCGACTGTCACGCCGGTCGGCATCGAGTCGTCGAACGCGGCGACCTGCTCGATCGAGCCGACCGTCTTTTCGCTCGGCAACGCGGTCGGCCCGCGCCCGGCCGTTTTGCCCTCAGCCGTGTGCGCCGAGTCGGCGGACAGCAACGATCCGAGCAGCGCCAGCGCTGAAAGCGCAACCTCGCGCGTGGGCATGATGGCAACTCCTCCTCGCCGGTGCCGGCATCAGCGGTCTGCCGGGTAGGACCCACTCACGAAGGGTTTTCCTGGTAGCGCATGAAGTGATCGTAGAGCTGGATCGGGTGGCTGATGGGCGACGGGAGCGACACGTTCCGCGGCCGCACGATGAAGGTGTGCATTTCCTCCGGAGATGGCCCGGCGTGCGCTCCCACCTCCGGGATGTAGGAGACATGCCCCTGGGGAGCATCGATGCCGTAGATGACCAGATCTCCCGCGCTCGGCATCTTCATCAGATCGGCGATACCCTGCACCACCACGGCGGCGTCCGGGCGGCCGTCAAACGGCCCTGGGTCGGATTCGGTGAGCCGGTAGCGTTCGCCGCGCCAAAAGCAGATGGCACCGTCGGCCCCCCGCGCGAGCACGAAACCCACGCCGGGGCTGCGCGACAACTCCTCTGCGAAGCCCGGGAAGCGCTCATCCAGGGCCCGCGCGTCCAGCGGTGTGGTGTCGTCGAGGACGTAAAAAAAGGCGTTCGGCCCGGCCGTGATCACTCTGATGCCGTCGCGCTGATACGCTTCGACTTCACTGCGCCGAATGAAGTCCTGGTCCAGATAGTTGAGGAAGTGCTGAAAGAGCTGCGGCGCCTCGCGCCGGCGCGCACGAATACCGCGCGCCAGACCGGATTGCTGGCCGTCCAGGTTCTTGGACCGCGGTGGATCCAGGAGCCGTTCGAACACCCAGCGTTCAAACTGATGTCCGCCCGCGATCTCCGGATACGGCGTACAGGCGGCCTGGCCATGATCGGAGAGGATATAGAGGTCGTACTGGTACTCGGGAATGCGCCGCAGCACGCGCCAGAGCTGCTGGATCGAACGGTCGACGCGCCGGAGTGATGCAAACGCTCGCCGGCTGCGCGGCCCAAAGGCGTGCGCAGCGACATCGTAGTCGAGGTAGTTCACGTACACGGCCGGCGTGCCGACGTACAGATCGCGCGACACCGCCATGGTGAAGAACCCCCGAACCCATACGGAGAGCCCGATCTTGATCGTCAACCACCGCCAGCCATGCCGTTGTCTGCGCGGGTGGGTGATCAAGCGCGCCACCGCTCGTGCCACCTCGACGACCGTCAAGCCGAGGCTCTTCAGGCACACCCATAGCAAGACGACGAACGGCGACAGCGCGCGCAGCAGCCCGTACCCGGTCGGGCGCGTCAGGCGCGTGAAGCTGAATAGGTTGTTCTCGGCGCCCCCCGTGAAGACGCAACCATACGCGCTGCCGCCCTTCAGTATACCGCGGCGGCCCTCCGCATGCTTCGTCTCGACGAACGCTGCGTGCCCCGGCCGCGGGAAGTGGATGTCCCCACGCCGGTCGCGATCGTAATAGTGGAACCCGGGTATATCCGGGTGCACGCCGTACATCATCGACATTTGGAAGGCCGGGGTCGATGTCGGCAAACCCACTGTCATCGGCTCCAGCTGATGGCCGCGGCGCAACAGTCGCCGCAGAAACGGCATTTTCCGCGACGCGAGTGCGCAGTCGAGCACGCCGCGCGATAGCCCGTCGATCTGTACGACCAGAAATCGCCGTTGTGGGCCCGGCGCGGTGCCGCTACTCCGAAAGCGATAGATCAAGCGATCGATCGCGCGCTGGACGGAAAGGATCAGGTCGTCGACGTACATCGCCACTGCAAAGGCCGGGTGGTTGAGGAGCTCCCGGCGCGCGGCATGCCGGCGGCCGCGCAGCCGCCACAGTTGGACCATCCCAGTCCGGGTACTCGCCTCACGATCCTTCCTCGAGTCACGACACAGTAGCGGCGAATCCTCCCTCCACAAGTGCCAGAAAGGTTCACGCCGTCAATGTGGTAGATCGCACGCGATTTTCGCCGGCTTGCGCAGCCGCTCGCGCCGCCTGCCCCCGCCTACTCGGCTCATCCTTTCAGGCCGCTGCCCAGGATGCCGGCAATATAGAAGCGCTGCAGGGCGAGAAAGAGCACGATGACGGGAATCACCGTGAGCACGGCGCCCGCCATGATCAGCTCGGTATCCTGCACATGCTCGCCGACAAGATTGGCCAGCGCGACCGGCAGCGTGTAGAGGTCCCCGTCCGTCAAAACCACCAGGGGCCACAGAAAGTCGTTCCATGCGCCCATGAAGGTGAAGAGGCCGAGCGTCACCAGAATCGGCCGGCAGGCCGGCAACACCAGGGAGCGATAGATCCGCCATTCGCTCGCGCCATCGACGCGGGCCGCATCCAGCATGCTATCGGGCAAGCCCTCGGCGTACTGCTTCACGAGGAAGATGCCGAATATGCTCGCCATGCTGGGGACGATGACTCCCCAATACGTGTTCACTAGCCCGAGCTCCTTCAGCATGAGGAACAGCGGGAACATGGCGATCTGGCCCGGGATCACCAGCGTGGCTACCAGCGTGCGGAAAATCCGCTCGCGCCCGGAGAAACGGAGCTTCGCGAACGCATAGCCAGCCATCGAGTTGAGCAGCAGCGCCACCGCCGTCGCGGCGCAAGCCACTATCAAACTGTTGAAAGCCGCGCGCGCGAGATCGAGTCGGGCAAACAATGTGTGGTACTGCGCCAGCGTGGGGTGGCTCGGCCACAGGCGTGGCGGCACGCCGCTCGCCTCTCCAGTGGCCATGAACGATGCTGCGAGCATCCACCACAGTGGAAGAGCGGTGAGGATTGCGATGCCGAAGAGCGCCGCCTGGAGCGCGACGGCCAGAACGCCGCGCCTCATGCTTGCGCTCCCCGTCCGCGCGCCAGGCAACGCGTGAGCAGCGAGACGGCGACGATGACGCCGAAGAGCACGAATGCGATCGCCGCGGCATACCCGAGGCTCCACCAGCGAAAGCCCTGCTCGTACATGTAGAGCACGACGCTGAGGGTGTGGTTCGAGGGTCCGCCGCGCGTCATCACGTACGGCTCAGCGAAGAGCTGAAAATTGGCGATCAGACTGATGACGATCACGAACGCAAACGTCGGCTTCAGCATCGGCAGCGTGACTCGCCAGAACTGCGCCAGCTTGCCCGCGCCGTCGACGCTGGCGGCTTCGTAGAGCTGAGTCGGGATGCTCTGCAGCCCAGCCATAAAGACGACCATGTTGAAACCGAAGCTCTTCCATACCGCCAACAGGATGATGGCCGGCATCGCGAGGTGCGGGTTGCCGAGCCAATCCTGCGGCGGAATCCCGAGCGTAGCGAGGGCGGCGTTCAGCAAGCCAAACCGCGGGTGGTAGAGGTACCGCCATACGACCGCCACCGCGACCAAGCTGGTCACTACGGGTAGAAAGAAGAGGGTCCGCAGGAGACCCGCCAGCCGCACCCCGCCGGCAGTGACCGCCACGGCTGCGGTCAGCGATACAGCTACCGAAAGCGGGCTAGCGACGACGACGAAGTAGAACGTGTTCCCGAGGGCCGTCCAGAACAGGGGGTCCTGCGCCAGGGCGGCGTAATTGCCCAGACCGACCAGCCTCAGGCGTGAGACGTCAGCTACCGCGTAGAGGTCGAAATCCGTCGCGCTGAGCAACAGCGACGCCGCCACCGGCAGAAGAAAGAACACGCCGATGAGTGCCAGCGCCGGGGTGACGAACAGGATACCGGCGCGCGCGCGCCGGGCTTCCGCATCGCGGCTCATGTGCCGATTTTCGCGGGGGCGGCCGCGGTGCCAGGATCCTCGCGACCCGGTCCGTGCCGTCGGGCGACCCCACCGGATCGGGCCATCAGTACGGGGCTCCCTCGGAGCGGGCGAGCAGCCAACGGCGCTTCGCGAGGATCGCGTCGACGTCGCGTTCCAGCGCAGCCAAGGCTCCGTCCGGCTCCAAGTTGCCGCGCACCGCCGCTTCGGCATACTGGCTGATCTTGGCGGCGATCCGTTCCCACTCTGGAATTTGGGGCGGTGCTCGGACGCGATCGAGCTGCCGCCGAAACGCGCGGACGCGCGGCATGTCCGCCAGGCCGCCCGCGGCCCATGCGGATCGCCGAGCGGGAAGATCACCACTCAACTGGTAGAACGCGAGCTGCTGCTCGGGAGCGGACAGGTACTCGATGAGCTGCCATGCCGCCTCGGGGTGTGGCGAGCCGGAAAATAGTGCTAA
Source organism: Binatia bacterium (assembly GCA_050176585.1). Lineage (GTDB taxonomy): Bacteria > Desulfobacterota > Binatia > HRBIN30 > CADEER01 > CAYYWP01. The sequence goes on along the minus strand of JBFXHX010000052.1, from coordinate 13,463 downwards.
GCTCGCGCCTCCAGCGATCGATATTCCCACCTCGTTCTCGCCCAGCCCCGGCATCGGAGCGGTGTCCCACGCCGCTTGCAGACCCTCCGGCAGACGCGTCCTGAATTCTCCCAAGTTCCACGGCCCGGTGATGTAGGCGCTGAAGAAGCCTTGCGCAAAATCCTGGTACAGATTCGCAATTTGGCCTTCCGCCTCGGCGGGCGCGAGGCGCTCGCGGAAAAAGCTCAAGTAGAACATGAAAGACTGGTGAAAAGGCCCCGCACGAAAATTGCCGTATTCGGCGTTGCCACGCAGCAGTCGTGCGCCGTGCTGCCAGGCGAAGATCACCGGAACTTGCCACTCGGTGACCGGCAGCAGCAGCGCATACCGGCGGGGGCCGACCCGACTCTTCACGCACGCCAGCGCACGGCGCCATTCCTCCCAGCCCGCGGGTGGCGCGTCCCAACCGCATGTCCGCAGGAGGTCGCGGCGGTAGAAGAGCACGCGCGTGTCCACGTACCAGGGCACGGCGTAGGTGCGGCCGGCGACCTGACTGGCGCTGAGGATCCCCTCGAAGAAATCGCGGTGGGTGGCGGGCGAGGCGTCCAGCCGCGCATCCAGCGGTGCCACTGCGCCGAGCGCCACGAGCTCCGGTATCCACGTGCTGCCGGCCTGAAACAGATCGGGCATACCGCCGCCGACGTACGCGGTCAGCAGTTTTTCGTGTGCCGCACTCCATGGAATCTGCTGGACGCGGACGCTCACGCCGGGATGGGCGCGCTCGAACTCCGGGATCAGCTGGCGGACCAACTCCCCTTCCCTTCCGAATGCCCAGAAGCGCAGCTCGATGCCTTCGCGCCCGCCGTCGCGACAGGCCGCGAGCGCAAGCAACGCTACCGTGGCAAGGGAGTAGACGGCGCATCGCGATCTTGTCATCTTCTGCGAGTTGCCCGTTAGGGGCCTCTGCCGCGCGACCACACTTGACCCCGAATCGACCTGGAGGAGATGCCCGAATGACCCGCGCCGAGGCCGTCCCGGGACTTATCCGTCGGGCCACGTGGCGGCAAACCCTTCGCCGCTTTTGCCTCGCCCTCCTCCTCGGCGCGCTCGGACTTTGCACCCGCAGTGCCGCGAATGCCGCGCTCGCCTTCGGCCTGGAGGACGTGACGAACCGCGCCAAGGACCTCGCCAAGCAATCGTACCAGGCGCCCGTGCAAGCGCCCGAGTGGCTTCGCGAGATCTCCTACGATCAGTGGCGCGACATACGGTTCCGCCCCGAGCAAGCGCTCTGGCGCAACAAGAAGCTGCCGTTTCAGGTGCAGTTTTTTCACCCCGGGCTGTACTATGACCGCCCGGTGGCGCTGAACGTCGTAGACGGCACCGGCGTGCGGGCCATCCAATTTTCTCCGAACCAGTTCGATTACGGCCGCAACGACTTCGCCAGCCGGGTACCGCAAAACCTCGGCTATGCCGGCTTTCGCGTGCACGCACCCATCAAGAAGCGCGACTATTACGATGAGGTGATCGTGTACTTGGGCGCCACGTATTTCCGCGCCATCGGCAAGAACGAAGTCTTCGGGCTGTCCGCGCGCGGCCTCGCAGTCGACACCGCCCTGCCCTCCGGTGAAGAGTTTCCGTATTTTCGCGAGTTCTGGTTGGTGACGCCGCAGCCCGGAGATAAAGATATGACCATCTACGGGCTGCTCGACAGCCCGAGCTTGACCGGCGCATACCAGTTCATCGTGCGGCCCGGGGATCAGACCGCCGTCAAAGTAGAGTCCCGCCTGTTTCCGCGCGCCGGCGTGCGCAAGCTCGGGGTCGCGCCGCTCACCAGCATGTTCTACCACGGCGAAAACAGCGTCCGCTCGGTCGAGGATTTCCGTCCCGAGGTGCACGACTCGGACGGCCTGCTGATCAACTTCGGCAGCGGCGAGTGGCTCTGGCGGCCGCTGGACAACCCGCCGGCGCTCCGCATCAGCAGCTTTCGCACGGCCCATCCGCGCGGTTACGGGCTGATCCAGCGCGACCGCGAGTTCGACCACTACCAGGACCTGGAGACGCGGCCCGAACGCCGGCCGAGCGCATGGGTCGTGCCGCACGGCGACTGGGGCGAAGGCAGCATCGAGCTGGTCGAGATCCCAACTAAGTCCGACACCAACGACAACATCGTCGCGTTCTGGGTGCCCAACACGCTGCCCGAGGCCGGCGCCATGGCCAGCTACGCGTACACGGTGTACTGGTATGCGGACACGACATCGTTCTCGCCCAGTGGACGGGTCGTCGCCACGCGGCGGGATCGCGGCACGGTGGACAATGCGTATCGATTCGTCATCGATTTCGCCGGGAAGAAGCTCGATTCGCTACCCGCCGATACCGTGCTGCGCGGCGTGGTGACGGTCGCTTCAGGCGAAGATAGCGCAACGTTACTCGACCAGCAGGTGGTCAAGAATCCCGTGACCGGCGGTTGGCGGCTGACCTTCCAGATTCGACCGTTGAAGAGCGATCCTGTCGAGCTGCGCGCGTTCCTCGACCAGGGTGGCACCTCGCTGACCGAGACCTGGTCCAGTGTGGTCCTGCCATGAGCGAACGCGCATCCACGTCAGCCATACGCGAAGAGCCCCAGCGCCCATATTCCCTGATCGTTCCACCGGAGCGCCTGGTACAGGATTGGCGGGTGGCGTTCGAACGCGCCCTCGCCTATCTCGACGCGCTCAAGTACGCGGACGGCGCGCGCGAAGCGCTCGCGACAGAGGCGGTGGAACGCGCGATCAGCCGGCCGGAGTGGGCCCCCGGGGGCGACGCCGTCAGCGAAACGCTCCGCGCGCTGCGCGAAGTGGTCGTCGAGCGGGACACGTCCGTGTCGTCGGCCAGCGCCACGCTCGAGCCGTTCCTCGGCTATCGGCTTGCGCGGGCGCTGGGCCGTTCGACCGCCGAGCTGAACGACCTTCCGGTGTCCGGCGGCCGGCTCTGGTCGATGCCGCGGATCATGCGGCAGCGCATGGTACCCGAATGGATCGAGCGCCGATTCCTCCGGCGCCTCGCAGCGCGGCTGTGGCGGGCCGGGCGCGCGCGGGCCGACGCCGGGCAGACCTACCGCGATTTGCGCGAGCGCCGCCGCCGCTGGCCGTGGACCCGCGCCGCGCGACACCGCCGCCTGCTACTGGCCGTGCTGGTCTTGATTCCCACCGTAGTGGCGAGCGGCTTCATGCAAAGCGTCTTACCGCAACAGGGCCGCAGCTGGATCGAGCTCGCAATCGTCGTCTTCTTCGGCGCGCTGTTCGGGTGGATCTCCATCGGCTTTTGGACCGCCGTAATGGGCTTCTTCACGCTCATGCGGCGGCGGCGGCGATTCGCGATCACCAACCTACCGCCGGTGCCCGAGCCGTTCAGGCCCGGCGGGCGCACGGCGATCGCCATGCCGATCTGCGAAGAGCCGGTGCACCGCGTGTTCGCCGGCCTGCGCGCGATGCACGACTCACTTGCGCAGACGGGCGCGCTCGAACACTTCGACTTCTTCGTTTTGAGCGACAGCGCCAACCCCGACACGGCGGTCGCCGAGGAAGCGGCATGGGCGGCCTGGTGTCAGGAGGTCGGAGGTTTCGGCCGCATCTTCTACCGCCGGCGCCGCGTCCGCATCCGCCGCAAGAGCGGCAACGTGGCCGATTTCTGCCGGCGCTGGGGCAGCCAGTACCGCTACATGATCATGCTGGATGCCGACAGCATCATGGCCGGACACACGCTCGTGCGCCTCGTGCATCTGATGGAGTCGCGCTCCGACGTCGGCATGATTCAGACGGCGCCGACGGCGGTGAATCGCCGCTCGCTGTTCGCGCGCGTGCAACAGTTCTCGAGCCGAGTGCACGGGCCGATGTTCGCCGCGGGTCTGCATTTCTGGCAGCTCGGCGATGGGCAATACTGGGGCCACAACACCATCATTCGGATCGCGCCGTTCATGCAGCACTGCGCGTTGCCGAAGCTGCCCGGCAAGCCGCCGCTCGGCGGCGAGATCTTGAGCCACGACTTCGTCGAAGCCGCGCTCATGGGACGAGCCGGGTGGACGATCTGGCTCGCGTACGACCTGGAGGGCAGCTACGAGGAGGTGCCCTCCACATTGCTCGAAGAGATGAAGCGCGATCGGCGCTGGTGCCAGGGCAACCTCCAGCACCTGCGCTTGCTGTTCACCGAAGGCCTCTTCGGTGCGCATCGGGCGCTGTTCGTGAACGGCGTGCTGTCCTACGTCTCCGCTCTCCTCTGGCTCTGCTTCCTGGCGCTCAGCACGGTCGCGGCCATACTCGATGCGCTGCGCGAGCCGGACTACTTCCCGCACGGCCCAAGTCTGTTTCCCGAATGGCCGATCTGGCGGCCGGATTGGGCCCTGGCACTCCTCGCGATCACGGGTGTGATCCTGTTCTTGCCCAAGCTGTTGAGCATCGTCTTGATCGTGTTTCGCAACCGCCACGCGCGCGCCCACGGCGGAGCGGTTCACCTGACCTCGAGCGTGTTGCTCGAAATCCTCTTCTCCAGCCTCCTCGCTCCCATTCGCATGACCTTCCATAGCCGCTTCGTGCTGCAAAACCTTCTCGGCCGCACGGTCACGTGGCGATCCCAGGGGCGAGAGGACGCCGAGACCAGTTGGCGTGAGGCGATTCGCCACCACGGGTTCGATACCATCGTGGCCAGCGCCTGGGGTGGCGCGCTCTACTGGCTCAATCCGGACTACTTCTGGTGGGTGACGCCGATCATCGGCGCCCTGATCCTCTCGATCCCGATGTCGGTGTGGGCGAGTCGCGTAGGCCTCGGCGATCGCGCGCGGCGCTGGCGGCTCTTCCTCATCCCGGAGGAGAGCTCGCCGCCGCCGGTGCTGCGCGTGCTCGACGAGCAACTCGCCACGGCTTCGCCCGCGCCAGGCGATGGGGCATCGGACGCCGCCACCGATCCGCTGTTGAATGCGCTGCATCGGGCTCTCCTCGGCCGCGTGCGAACCGTCGGCCCCAGAGTGGCCGCCACGCGCGCGCAATTGCTCGAGCGCGCCGTGCACGAGCATGCCAACTCGCTGAGCGCGCGGGAGCGCCGCGCACTGTTCAATGACCCCTCACTGGTAGAGCGCTTGCACGAAGCGGTGTGGGCCGCCGTGCGCCGGCGCTCCGACCAGCGCGCCGACGGGATCTAGCTCCGCCGCCGGTGACTGCCTCGGACGAGCGGCCGGCGGGCGCCAGAGATCGCCAGCGGCGCAGCCCGGCGCACACTGCCCTCGGCGCGTTTTTCGTTGCGTTAACTGCCGGCGCATTGGCGTTGCTGGTCACCATATCCGCCAACCTGCTGAAGTCCCCACCGCCGGCGCTGCCGAGCCTCGGCGGCTCGGTGATCGATCCCGGGTGCGACACCGATCGGATCGTCTCGCTCGATTCGTGGATGCTGGCGCGCCTCGAACGGCCCCCCGTTCTGACGCCCAAGAAGCGCTCCTGGGAGCACGCCCTCGGTCCGGGTCGACAGGCGCAAACCGCGCTCCGCGCGCGGCTCGCCGGGTGGCCCGCACACTTGCTGACCGATGCCCGCGCGCTGCCGCGCGGGCCCCGTGCCTTCGCGGAACGGCTGGCGCGAGACACGTGGCGCGGGCTCGCCGACCTCACGGATCGCGCCAACGGTTTACCGCTCGATACCATCGCGTTCAGCGCGGGCCTGCGCGGAGGCGCCCCCACCGCGGCGCGCATCGCCGATTACACCAACGTCACCAACATCGGCCTCCATCTCGCCGCGACTGTCGGCGCGCTGGAGCTCGGACTGCTCGACCGCACGGAGGCGTTGCGCCGCATCGAACGCGTGCTCGCCACGCTCGGCGAGCTCGAGACGGACGCGGGCTTCTTCTTCAACTACTACGATACCACCTCGCTCGAGCGCACCAGCCACTTTCTATCGTTCGTCGACTCCTCCTGGCTCACCGCCGGACTCATGCTCGTCCGCATGACCTTTCCAGAGCTGTATGAGCACTGTTCCGCGTTGATCGCACAGAGCAATTTCGGGGTCATGTACGATGCCGTCGCAGGGCTGATGTCGCACGGCTATTACGTCGATCCGCGCGCGCGGTCGCGCTATCACTACGGCGTACTGTATACGGAAGCGCGCCTGGGCACGCTGCTGGCCATCGGCAAGGGCGACGTACCGGAGGCGGCGTGGTTCAACATGGTGCGCACCTTTCCCGCCGAATGCCGCTGGCAGTCACGCGCGCCCGTCGATGTGCGCACGGTCGAGGTGCGCGGGCACCTGGTGACCGCGGGCCATTACCGCTGGGGAAGTCTTCGCTATGTCCCGTCGTGGGGCGGCAGCATGTTCGAGGCGTTGATGCCCACGCTGCTGATCGACGAGCTGGAGGCCGCTCCGCGCAGCCTTGGCCGCAACGGTCTGATGCACGCGCTCGGGCAGCGGCGCTTCGCGATGCGCGAGCTCCGACTACCGGTGTGGGGGTTCTCGCCGAGCGCGCGCCCGGACGGGGAGCAGTACGGGGAATACGGGGTGAAGGCGCTCGGATCTCGCGGCTATCCCTCCGGACCGGTGACACCGCATGCCGCGGCCCTCGCCGTGCCGCTCATTCCGAAGGCGGCAATTCGGAACCTGCAGAAGCTGGCCGCCCGCTACCCCGTCTATGGCGAGTACGGGCTGTACGACGCCGTGGACCCGTACACCGGTGCGGTCGCCTACAAATACCTCGCGCTCGATCAGTCGATGCTGTTCCTCTCCTTGGTGAATCACCTCACTGATCACGCGCTGCAGCGGCGCTTTGCCGCCGATCCCATCATGCAGCGCGCGCTGCCCTTGATCGGCGATGAGGACTTCTTCCACTGAGTCATGCGATGGCGAGCGTGCGTTTCGAACGCGTCGGCAAGCGCTACTCCAACGGCCATTATGGCGTGCGCGAGATCGAACTCGAGGTCGCCGACGGCGAGCTGCTGGTTCTGGTCGGGCCGTCCGGATGCGGCAAGAGCACCCTGCTGCGGCTGCTCGCGGGCCTCGAGACGATTACCGAGGGCCACCTCTATATCGACGAACACCTCGTCGACAGCTGGTCCCCGCAAGAGCGGAACGTCGCGATGGTGTTCCAGGACTATGCCCTCTACCCGTTCATGACCGTGCGGCGTAACCTCGCCTTTCCATTGCAGATGCGGCGGTTGGCGCGCGGCGATATCGACGAGCGCGTCGAGCGCGCCGCCGCCATGCTCGAGCTCCACAGCTTGCTGGACCGCTATCCTCGCGAGCTATCCGGAGGCCAGCGCCAACGCGTCGCGATGGGGCGGGCACTGGTGCGGGAGCCGAGCGTCTCGTTGCTCGATGAACCGCTCTCCAACCTCGATGCAAAGCTGCGCATCGAGGTGCGCGCTCAGATCGCCGCGCTGCAGGAGCGGACTGGCACGACGATGCTGTACGTGACGCATGATCAGACCGAGGCGATGACGCTCGGCCATCGCATCGCAGTGCTCGACGCCGGGCGCCTGCAGCAGGTCGCGGCTCCCAGGGAGCTCTACGATCGGCCGGCCAACCTCTTCGTCGCGGGGTTCATCGGCAACCCGCCGATGAACTTGCTGCCCGGCCGCGTAGAGGTCGATGGGTCGACGTTGCACCTCGCGATCGCGGGGCAGCGCGTAGCCCTGCTGGCGCCGTCATGGGCCCGCGCGCTCGCCGATCGCGCTGCCGACATCCGCCACATCGGCATCCGACCGGAAGCATTGGGGCTCCGTCGCGAGCCCACCGGCGCCGAGCTCTTGACCGCCTCCGTCGCGCACGTCGAATTCCTCGGCCACGAGACGCTCGCGCATCTCGCGCTGGCGGCGGACGAGCGCGTGATCGGTCGGTTCCCGGGCATGCAAGCCCTCGAGCACGGTGAACGCATACGGCTGAAAATCGACTCGGACCAGTTGCACCTGTTCGATGCTGCGGGCGATGCCGTGCCCGTGACCGACCCCCTTCTTCATCTGGCCGAGCAGCGGAGATAGGAGCGCGGGATGATCAAGGGCGTAGGCATCGCAGTCGCGCTGATCGCACTGGGCATCGCTGTATGGGTACTGGCCGGACGCGGTGAGCACGACAGGCGCAGCGCGGCGGTCTCGATTACACCGACCGCAGCCGCGTCCGCCGGTGGAACGCAGACTGGCTACATCGTCATCGGCGACGGGGGGAACTGGTTTACTCCCTGCCGCAGCACCGAAAAATGGCAGTTGGCCGGCGATCTCACGGCGATCCGCGACTTCCTGCGCATCCGCCCGCACCAGGCCATTCCACCCGGCTGGGGCGCCGCGCGCTTCTACGCGGCCCTGCGCGGGACGGTCGGTCCGGTCACCGAACCGGATCCGGCAGCTCAGCACCAGCACCGCATGACCGTCACCGAGGTCGTGGAGATTCGCCGCATGCGCGAGGGCGATTGCGTTGCCCCGGCGCGCTAAACGCGCGCCGGCAACCGCCCGCGTTCGATCCCCGGCGCGCCGCCCGACCGGGTTGACACCAGGCCGGAGGCGGGAGTCTACTGCCACCTGCGAGCGTGACGTCGACTGTGTAGTCCGCCGGGCAGCTGGCGGGGGAGCAGAACATGCACGAGCTGGCGATCACCGAGAGCATTGTCGGCGCAGTCACCGAGCGCGTCGGCGATGCAAAGGTCATTCGCGTGCAGCTCATCATCGGCAAGCTCTCCGGCGTCGTGCCCGAAGCAGTTCGCTTCTGCTTCGAAGTTTGCGCCGACGGCAGCCCACTCGCGGGGGCGCGACTTGACATCATCGAGACGCCTGGTCGCGCCGAATGCCGAGACTGCCAGGCCGACGTCCAACTCGACAGCCTCATCGCGCTGTGCGCCTGCGGCAGCGCCAATCTGCATCTCCTGAGCGGCCAGGAGCTGCGCCTCACCGAAGTGGAGCTCGCCTGATGTGCGCCACCTGCGGATGCTCGGGCGACGCCGTGCCGGCGGTCGCGGTTCTCGACATTTCCGGCGCTGCACACGATCACGGCCCCGCCGACCGCGTTCATCCGGACCACGCCCACCCACACGCACCCGCACACGCACATCCACACGAGCACGCACATCCACACGAGCACGCACATGCCCATGCGCACGCACATGCGCATCTCGCAGGCGAACCCGGCGACGCCGAGCATCGCGCGCCGGGCGAACCGAGCCGCGAAGGGGTCGAGGCGCTGCCGGCCGACCGCGTGCTGCGGCTCGAACAGGACGTGCTGGCAAAGAACAATCTACTGGCGGCCCGCAACCGCGGCTGGCTCGAAGGCCGCGGGGTTCTCGCCCTGAACCTCATGAGCGCTCCGGGAGCCGGCAAGACCACACTGCTGGAACGCACTATTCGCGCGCTCCGCAGCGAGTTCCCGATCGCCGTTATCGAAGGCGATCAAGCCACACAACGCGACGCCGAACGGATTCGCTCCGCCGGTTGCCGCGCCGTGCAGATCACCACCGGTACGGGCTGTCACCTGGACGCCGAGATGATCGCCCGCGGCCTTCGCACACTCGCACCGGCACCGGCATCGCTGGTGCTGATCGAAAACGTCGGGAACCTGGTCTGCCCCGCCCTGTTCGAACTGGGTGAGCACGCCAAGGTGGTGATCGCCTCTGTCGCCGAGGGCGAGGACAAGCCGCTCAAGTACCCGCACATGTTCCGGGCTGCACAGTTGATGATTCTCAACAAGATCGACCTCCTGCCCCACGTCGCCTGCGACGCCGACCAGTACATAGCCTATGCGCGGCAGGTGAACCCCGAGCTGGAGGTGCTGCAGGTCTCGGCAACCCGAGGGGACGGGCTCGACACCTGGTACAGTTGGCTGCGCCGGCAAGTGCGCGCACACATCGCCGCGAGCTGATCCGTGCTGACGATCCTGTTGCTGGGATTTCTCCTCGGCGTCCGGCACGCGCTGGAGGCGGATCACGTTGCCGCTGTCGCTAGCTTGGCCACGCGTTCCGCTGCGCTCGCGGAGAAGATCAAGGTCGCGGCGTTCTGGGGCGGGGGACACGCGGTGAGCTTGGTGCTGCTCGGGGCGATACTGATCGGCCTCGGCGTCTCCATGCCGGAGCGCTTGGCGCGCGCGTTCGAGCTCGCGGCCGGCGTGGTGCTGGTGGTCCTGGGCATCGACGTGCTCCGCCGACTGCGGCGGCGGCAGATTCACTTTCACGTCCACCAGCATGTCGGCGGCGTGCGCCACCTCCATGCGCACGCACATGCGGGCGAGTCACCCACCGCACTGGCCGTGCACGAGCACCCACACGCGCGCGGCGTGCTGCTTCGATCACTCGCAATCGGCGGGTTGCACGGGTTGGCCGGCTCCGGAGCTCTCGTGCTCCTGTCCCTGCAAATGCTCGGCTCGGGGGCGCAGGCGCTGGCGTACGTCTTCTGTTTCGCCGCCGGTTCAATCATGGGCATGGTGGCCTTTTCGCTGGTCCTGTCGGTGCCACTGACCGTCTCGCCGCGCCTCCTCGAGCGCATGGCGGGAAAGCTCGAGGCCGTGCTGGGTATGGTCACGATCTCCGTCGGTTGCTGGATGGCCGTTCGCGCGGCCGTATTCTGATGGACGAGACCCATACGAGTTGCCCGAACCCGGCGCGGCCAGCCGCCGCGCAGCCGTCTCCTCAAGCCGCGAACCGGCGCTGAGCCGCGCTACAGCTCGCGACACCACGCATGGACGCACCAGCGACGAGCCCATGGCGGGCGCGCTTCTCGTTCGATGACATTCTCGGCCGCAGCGCCCCGCTCCAGAAGGCGATCGCAATCGCCCGCCGCGCCGCCGAAGCCGAATACCCGACGCTGTTGGTGGGCGCATCCGGTACCGGGAAGGAGCTGTTCGCGCACGCCATCCATACGGCCAGCGGATGCCGCGAGGGGCCGTTCGTCGCGGTCAACTGCGGCACCCTGTGTGGCGACCTCGCGGTCGCCGAAATGTGCGGGTACGAACCGGGGTCCTTCACCGGTGCCGATCGGCGGACCCGCCCGGGCATTCTCGATGGCGCCCGCGGCGGGACGCTCTTTCTGGACGAGCTGCAGGACATGCCGCCGACGCCACAAAGCGTACTGCTGCGGTTCCTCGAAACCGGCACCTTCGTGCGGGTCGGCGGCACCCGACCAGTGCAGGCGAGGACCCGGGTCATCGGCGCGTCCAACGTCGGCCTCGACGAGCTCGAGCGGAACGGAGTGATCCGCTCTGATCTGCTCTACCGACTGAACTGCCTCGTCATTGAAATCCCACCGCTGCGCGAACGCCGCGAGGACATCCGCCCGATCGCGGACCGCTGTCTCCGCGAGGAGCTCCATTTTCTCGGCGAGGTGGACGAAGACGTCTGGACCGCACTCGAGCGCTGTCCGTACAAGTGGCCGGGCAATGCGCGCGGATTGCGCAACATCCTCCTGAAAGCGATCCTCGCTTCCGCGAAGGACCGGCTGAGCGTCACTGACCTGCCCCAGGTGCTGTGGGCGCAACCGCCGGCGGAGCCGCCCGTGCGCCACGAGAAAAGCGACGGCAGCGAGCAGAAGGTCGACGCGCTCCGGGCCGTGCTCGGCGCGACCGGGCACAACGTGTCCGAGACGGCGCGGCGGCTCGGCGTGCACCGCTCGACGGTGTACCGGCGCCTCGCACGCCCGGATAGGTGAGTCCTTTTGAAGCGGCGCTCGGCGCCGCGCCCGTGAAAGACCCCGCAGTGGCCTACGTCGTCACTCCGTCGGAAAGAACCTGGTTCAAACGCTGTCGGCGGGCGTGGGACCTCGGCGCGAGCATGCGCCAGAACTACGAGCCCGCCCAGCCGATGCGGGATGGTGATTTTGCGAACGCGATCCGCCAGTCGCTCGCGGTGTATTACTTTCCAGGCATGTGGGATTGGAGCCGTGAGATCGTCCGACCGCTCGCGCTCGCCGCGTTCCGCCAAGCGTTCACACACTCGACGCGGGTCCGAGACTCGGAGTGCCGCTTGCGTCCCGCGCGCGGCGACCACGCGCGGGAGACGGAGGCACAGCTCGGGGAGGACATGCTCGCGGAGTACTTTCGCTGGGCGCCGGCGCTCGATCGCTTTTCCCCCATCCGCGTTGACACCGAGTTTTACGTTGATGTCGCGGACCCGTCCGCGCCCGCGCAGACGTTGATGACCGCGACCGGGGACGCGGTGCGCTACCGGGGCGAGATCGATCTGCTGGTCTTGGATGCTGCCAATACCTACTGGCTGGTCGAGCACCGCATCCGCGAGAGAGCGTGGGAGGAAATGGATCAGCTGCTGCTCGACGAGCGCGCCCTCACAAACTGCTGGGCGTGGTCGGAATTCTTCCTCGGCATGAAGATTACCGGGGTCATGTACAACGAGTGGTGCAGACAAGTCCCAGCGGGCGAATCGTCGCGCTTTCGCCGGGTGGCGATCGCGTGCAGCGCGGCGGGCCTCGCCAATGCATGCGCCCAGCTCGGGCTGGAAGCGCGCGAGATGATCGCGCCGGACCTTCCAACCTACCCGACGCCCACGCACTCGAACTGCTCCGTATGCGCGTTCGTCGAGCCCTGCATCGCCATGCACACCGGCTCCGATGCAGCCGCAATCCTGGCCGCGCAGTATCGCCAGCGTCGGCCGAGCGCGGGCGCCCGCTGGCGCGAGGACACCCGCATTCGCGCCGCGCTGGTACAGAGAGCCGGCGGGGGCGATCCCGAAAAGGGCGCCGCGTAACGCGCGAGGATAGCGCCGATCAGAGTCACCTCAGCGACGCAGCGCCCACGCGTCGCAGCGCAACTTCGGACGTGCCGCTCGTACGTGCGGCGCCGCCGAGCGGCGGATCAGCGCACGACCCGCGCGGATCCGCCGCGCATTGTCATGCAGCCGGTCGCCGGCTCTGGTCAGCAGTGGCGGTTTGGTCGGCTCCGGTTTGGCTCGACTCGCCCTGTCGGCCCTGCTGTCCGCTCTGCCCTAGGCCGCCTTCGCTCTGCGCGCCCTCGCCGGAAGCAGCACCTTCCTGAATCTCGATGCGGCGTGCGCTCTGGCGTTGCGGGACCGGAATCGTCACCTCCAGCACGCCGTTGTTGAACGTCGCCCGGGCCTGCTCCGGATCTACGCCCTCCGGCAGGGGAATCATGCGATAGAAGCGCCCGTAAATGCGCTCTGTAAATCCTTGTTGCCTGTCCTCCCGCTCTTCGCGCCGCTCACCGGAGATCACCAGCCGGTCATCATCGAACTCTACTCTGATCTGATCCCTCTCCACTCCCGGCAATTCAGCGCGCACCACGAGCTGGTTATCGCGCTCGAAGAGCTCTACGGCCGGCATCCACACCCTTTCCGATCGTCCGCCGCCCCGCGCCTGTGGGGTGCGGCTACCGCCGCCCACCAACCCTTCGAAGAGCCGGTCCAGGTCCTCCATAAACGAGCGCATCAGTGTCACAGGGCTCGTGAAAGGCATCATGCCCGGCATGAGATCTTGACGGCGCGTCATCGCGCGCTGCTCCTCGGGATTCCTGCTGCCCTGCTCCGCCGTTTCCCG
>JBFXHX010000051.1:0-22368 GCA_050176585.1 Binatia bacterium | reverse complement strand
TAGTAGCGTAAATGCCCGCGTGTTCCAACGCAGCGGACGAGCCACAATTGAACTGGCGATAGGGGGTTGGTACACCGACTGTTCCCGCCGCGACCCCGCATGGACTACAAACACACGCTCAACCTGCCAAAGACGGATTTCCCGATGCGCGCGAATCTGCCGACGCGCGAGCCGGAGATCCTCGCCCGCTGGCAAGCGGACGGGCTCTACGAGCGGCTGCTCGCGCGCACCGCGGGCAACGAGCGCTACGTACTGCACGACGGGCCTCCGTACGCGAACGGCAACGTCCACTTGGGGACGGCGCTCAACAAGATCATCAAAGACATCATCGTACGCCGGCAGCTGATGGGCGGTCGCCACTCGCCGTACGTGCCGGGGTGGGATTGCCACGGGATGCCGATCGAGCATCAGGTCCTGCGCGACCTCGGTGCGCAAGCGCGCAGCCTGCCGCGGCTCGAGATCCGCCGGCGGTGCCGGGCGTTCGCCGAGAAGTACGTCGGGATCCAGCGCGAGCAGTTCAAGCGCCTCGGCGTGATCGGCGACTGGGAAAACCCCTATTTGACGATGGCGCCCGAATACGAAGCGGCCATCGTGCGGATGTTCCGCCGGCTGGTCGAACGCGGGTTCATCTACCGCGGCCTGCGCCCAGTGCAGTGGTGCCCGGTGTGCTCGACGGCGCTCGCGGAAGCCGAGGTCGAATACACCGAGCACACCTCGCCCTCCATCTACGTGCGTTTTCCGTTCATCGGCACGCCAGACGAGGCCGCAGGCCTGGCCCGCGAATCGCGCGACGCGGAGGCGCTGCGCACAGCCGCGGCGGAGGGCGCGCTGCGGGTGGTGATCTGGACGACCACGCCGTGGACGTTGCCCGCCAACCTCGCGGTCTGTTTCAACCCGACGCTCGACTACGTGGCCCTCGACCTCGGCGAGGAGACGGTGATCGTCGCCGCGCGTCTGGCCGATGCGTTTCTCGCTGCCACCGGGCTCGCCGCGAACGAAGGCCGGCGCTTCGCGGTGGACCTTACCTCGCTCGACGGCCGTCCTGCCTTCCGCCATCCGCTGTTCGAGCGGCCTTCGCACGCCACGTTCGAGACTCACGTCACCGCCGATACCGGCACCGGCTGCGTCCACACCGCGCCGGGGCACGGCTATGAGGACTTTCAGGTCGGGCAGCGCTACGGCTTGCCCACGTTGACGCCGGTCGATGCGCAGGGGCGTTTCACCGCCGAAGCGGGGCCGTATGCGGGCGGACACGTGTTCGAGAGCAACGACCGCGTGGTGGCCGATCTGCGCGCCGCTGGCCGGCTGGTGCACAGCGAGAAGCTCGCGCATGCGTATCCGCACTGCTGGCGCTGCAAAAATCCGCTGATCTTCCGCGCCACCGAGCAGTGGTTCTTACGGGTCGATCACGCCGGCTTGCGCGAGACCGCGATAGCCGAGATCGACCGCGTCCGCTGGGTGCCGAAGTGGGGGCACGACCGCATCCGCAACATGATGCAGACGCGCCCCGACTGGTGCCTGTCCCGCCAGCGCGCCTGGGGCGTGCCGGTGCCGGCACTGAAGTGCAATGCGTGCGGCACCCACATCGCCGATCCGTCCGTTATCGCCCACGTGGAGGAGGTGTTTCGCGCGCGCGGCGCCGACGCGTGGTACGAGCTGCCGGCGCGCGAGCTGGTGCGAGCAGGTTTCCGCTGCACGTGCGGCGGCGCCGACTTTAGCCTCGATGAGGACATTCTGGACGTTTGGTTCGACTCCGGCTGCTCGCATGATGCGGTGCTGAACGAGCGCGGGCTCGGCTGGCCGGCGGATCTGTACGTCGAGGCCGTAGACCAGCATCGCGGCTGGTTTCAGGTGTCGCTGATCACCGCGGCCGCGACGGAAGGCAAAGCCCCGTACCGCAGCGTGCTGACCCACGGGCTCATCCTCGACCAGCACGCGAAGAAAATGTCCAAGTCGCTCGGCAACGCGATTGCACCCGAAGACGTGATCGCGAAGCACGGCGCCGACATCCTCCGCCTGCTGTTCGCGTCCGTCGATTTCACCGCGGATACGAGCTTCTCCCAGAACCTCATCACCCCATTGCTCGAGAGCTACCGCAAGCTGCGGAACACGTGCCGGTTCCTGCTCGGCAACCTGTCCGGTTTCGATCCGACGCGCGATCGCGTGCCGGTGGCTGCGCTGCCCGAGCTCGACCGCTGGATCCTGCATCGCGCTCAGCAATTGGTGATCCGTGCGCTCGCGGCGTACGACGAATTCGCCTTCCACCACGTCGTCCAGGGGATGGTGAATTTCTGCGCTGTCGATCTGAGCGCGCTCTACCTCGACGTCGTCAAGGACCGCCTTTACACCTCGGCGCCGGACTCGGAGGCGCGCCGTGCGGCACAGACCACGTTGCACACCTTGCTCGACGTGCTGGTCCGCCTCATGGCGCCCATCCTGCCGTACACCGCCCATGAGGTCTGGTCGTACGTGCCGAGCCCCGTCGCGCCGACCGTGTTCGAAGCCGGCCTGCCCACGGTGGACGACGCACTGGTGGATGAGGCGCTCGCGGCGCGCTGGGAGCGGCTGCTGGCGGCGCGCGGCGTGGTGACCAAGGCGCTCGAGGAAGCGCGCAAGGCCGGCGCTATCGGTCACTCGCTGGACGCGCGCGTGCAGCTGGTCGCGAGCGACGGGCTGATACCGGTCTTGACGGCGGCTCGCAACGACCTCCCCGCTCTGTTTATCGTTTCGCAGGTGGAGCTGGCGGCAGCGCTGGGGGAGGCCTCGCATACCGCGACCGCGCCGGATCTCGCCGTCGCGGTCGAGCACGCGCGCGGCGCGAAGTGCAGCCGTTGCTGGAACTTCAGCGAGGTGGTCGGCACCGCGGCCGATCATCCCGAGCTGTGCGAGCGCTGCCTACCGGTCGTGCGTGCCCTCCCCGGCGCTGCGCAGGCTTGCGCGTGAGCAAAGGGAGCTTCGTCCTCGCCGTCGCCACCGGCGTGGTCGTCCTCGACCAACTGACCAAGTGGTGGGTGCGGCGCGAGCTGCCGCTGCACGACGCTATTCCCGTTATCCCCGGCTTCTTCGCGATCACGCACGCCGCCAATCCGGGCGGCGCGTTCAGCCTGCTTGCCGGACTCAGTCCCGAATATCGGGTGCCGTTCTTCCTGATCACCTCGGCGGTCGCGATCGTCGCCCTGCTCTACTTCCTGCGCCAAGTCGCCAGCGACCAGCGCTGGCTGCTGTTCGCGCTCGCCGGCGTGCTCGGCGGAGCCGTCGGCAACCTGATCGACCGGATCGCCCTGGGCACGGTCACGGATTTCCTCCTCGTGTACTATCGATCCTGGTCGTGGCCGGCGTTCAACGTGGCCGATTCATTCATCACCATCGGCGTGCTCATCTTAGTCGCGCACTCGATCTTCGCAGAGCAGCGCGAACAGCCCGCGCGCCGGGTGGAAACGCGCTAGCCATCCGGCGTAGCCGCGACGGCTTGGCGCAGCCGCACTGGTGGCTGCGCAGCGCGCCAGCGCGCGTCACCGACCGGCCTACCCGTTCTGAGCACACGCGAATCCCCGTCCTACTGTAGCCGCCGGCCGTGTGGCGGCTACTCTCAAGAGGGGAAATAGCAGCGCGCCGCAAACGGAAATCGCAGCGTCCCGACGTGGTGCCACCAGCATTGGGCCGGTCGTGCGCCGGTTGACCTCGCGTTCAGCTACTTGACCGTTTCACCGTGTCACCTATAAAGGGCTAACCGGCCGGTTAGGCCACCCCTGAGCAATCGCACCGCCATCAACCTAACCGTTCGGTCAGTATGCAAGGAAGAGGCAAAGCACGCCTACAGGTGACGGGTGCCGGCTCGGTAGGTCCGCGAGGGCGCGCCAAGCTGGTCGGGAAGAGTGGGAGTGGGAATGGGGCGGCGTGAATCACCGGCGTCCAGCGTGCTCCGCGAGCGCAAACGCTCGCACCTCGATCTCTGCCGCACGACCGCGGTGGAGTACCCGGGCAAAACCACGCTGTTCGAAGAGGTCGAGCTGATCCACAACGCGGTCCCGGAGCTGTCGTGGGCGGATGTCGATACGAGCGTCGAATTCCTGGGCAAGCGGCTGCGCGCGCCGCTGCTGATCACCGGCATGACCGGCGGCACGGAAGACGCCTTCGACGTGAACCGCGATCTGGCGCTGGTCGCCGAGCGCTGTGGCATTGCGTTCGGGCTCGGGAGCCAGCGCGTTATGCAACGGGAGCCCCACACGGCGTGGACCTTCGAGGTGCGGGAGTTCGCGCCCTCCGTCGTGCTGCTCGCCAACCTCGGCCTCAATCAGGCCGCCCAACAGCCGACCGCCGCCGTACACGATTTGATCGCCGCCGTCGGGGCAGACGCGCTCTGCCTGCACCTCAACCCGGCGCAGGAGATAGTGCAGCCAGAGGGTGATCGCGATTTTCGCGGCGGGCTCGCGGCGCTCGCGCGGCTGGCGCACGAGCTCCCGGTACCGGTGATCGCCAAGGAGACCGGCTGCGGCGTCTCGCGCAGCGTCGGGGCGGCATTGCGCGATGCCGGTGTGCGCTATGTCGATGTGTCCGGCGCCGGCGGCACCTCGTGGGTGCGCGTCGAAGCGCTGCGCGGCGACGAGCGCAGCCGCGCGCTCGGCGAGTTGTTCGCCGGCTGGGGCATTCCCACCGCCGCGTCGCTCGCCATGCTGCGCGAGCTCGGGCTCGAGCTGATCGCCAGCGGCGGGGTGCGGAACGGGCTCGAGATGGCGAAGGCGATCGCCCTCGGCGCGCACCTGTGTGGGGCGGCGCTGCCCATCTACCGCGCCTACCGCGCCGGCGGCATCGACGGCGCGGCCGCGCTGATCGAGCAGCTCGTCGAAGGCCTCAAGACCGCAATGCTGCTCACCGGGGTGCGGACGCCCCTCGAACTGACCCGCCAGCCGCTCGTGCTCGGGCCGCAACTGCGCGCCTGGACGCAAGCGGCGAGTGCCCGCTGATCCGCCGAGCGGAGGAGGATTCATGCAAAACACGGCGCGAGCCACTATCATCAGCGTCCCGCACGCCTTGACCGAACGGCTCGACGCGGCGATCGGCCGGAGCCAAAGCACGTTCTTGCGCTGGCAGCACGGCGAGGGTTACTGGCACGCCCCGCTGGAAGCGAACGTGTCGATGGATGCCCAGTACCTGTTCTTCAACCGCTTCATGGGCCGCCGCCTCAACCGCATCGATCGTCGCATCGTCGACCACATGCTCGCGACTCAGAACGACGACGGCAGCTGGCCGCTGTATGCCAGGGGACCGGGACACGTCAGCAACACGATCGAAGCGTATTTCGGCCTCAAGCTCGCGGGACTCGGCGCCGATGAGCCGCCGCTGCGCAAGGCGCGCGAGTTCATCCTCGCACATGGCGGTCTGGCTCGTGCGGGCGTGCTGACGCGCGCCTACCTCGCCTTTTTCGGCCAGTTCCCCTGGCACGGGCTGCCGGCGATGCCGGTCGAGCTGATCCTGCTGCCACCCTGGTTTCCGCTGAATATCTACGCGATGTCGAGTTGGGCCCGCGCCACCGTGGTGCCGCTCACCGTTTTGATGGCGCTTCAACCCCGCATTGCCATCGAACCGGCCGAGCACATCGACGAGCTGTGGGTGCGGCCACCTACGCCCGCCGAACTCGCCTTCCCGCGCAGCCCCGAATTTTTCTCGGTGCGGAATTTTTTCCTCGCCGTCGATCGAGCCGTGAAGCTCGCCGGCCATAGCCCCTGGAAGCCCTTCCGTCGGCGTGCGCTGCGGCACGCAGAGCAGTGGATGCTCGCGCACCAGGACGTGAACGGCGGCTGGGGCGGCATCCAGCCCCCCATGCTCGGCTGCACGATGGCGCTGCGCGCGCTCGGCTACCCCGATTCGCACCCGGCGGTCATGAAAGGGCTCCACGCGATTGACGATTTCGTCAGCGCCGACGGCGACCTGCTCTTCTTTCAGCCCTGCGTGTCGCCGACGTGGGACACCGCGCTGATGGCCAAGGCCTTGCTCGACTCCGGCCTGCCGTCCGATCACCCGGCGCTCGTCCGCGCCGCCGAGTGGCTGATCGACAACCAGATCTTCAAGCGCGGCGACTGGTCGGTCTACAATCCGCATCTCGAGCCCGGCGGCTGGGCGTTCGAGTTCGCGAACGACTGGTACCCCGACGTGGACGACAGCGCCGTGATTCTCATGGTGCTCAAACGGATTACCGGCTGCGATCCGCGCCGAGCCGAACGCGCGATGGCCGCGGGGCTCAACTGGACATTGGGCATGCAGAGCCGCAACGGCGGCTGGGCCGCGTTCGATAGCGACAACGACAGCGAGTTCCTGAACAAGATTCCGTTCGCCGACATGGAGGCGATGATCGATCCGCCCACCGAGGATCTCACCGGGCGCGTGCTCGAGCTGATGGGCAACTACGGCCATGACCTCCAGTTCAGCCGCGCGCGCCGCGCCAAGGATTTTCTCCTGCGGACGCAGCGCGCCGACGGCTCGTGGTGGGGACGCTGGGGAGTGAACTTCATCTACGGCACCTGGTCGGCCCTGTCCGGGCTGCGGGCGATCGGCGATGACCTCGACGCGCCGCACGTCCGGCGCGCGGTGGCGTGGCTCAAAGCGCACCAGAACAGCGACGGTGGCTGGGGCGAGACGATGGCCTCCTACGACGACGAGCGCCTCGCGGGTCAGGGCGAGTCGACACCGTCTCAGACGGGCTGGGCGATTCTCGGCCTGCTCGCCGGCGAAGACGGGATCAGCCCGGCCGTGCTTCGCGGCGTCGAGTTTCTGCTCGGCCAGCAGCGCAAAGACGGCCAATGGGACGAGCTGCTGTACACGGGCACCGGGTTTCCGCGTCATTTCTGCCTGCACTACGACATGTACCGGAGCTACTTCCCGCTCATGGCACTCGGCGGCGTGCGCCACCGCCTGGGCGATGGCGGCGGATCCAACGCGGCGATGGATCTCGCGCACGCGGCTGGCTCGTGATGCAGTCGTCAGCGCCCACGCCCGGCGAGCGCACCGCCGCCGAGGCATACGCCATCGCGCGATACGCGCAGGGCTGTGGTCCATCCACGCCGCCGAGCGCCAGCGCGCGCGCCGCGGGCAGGTGAGATGGGAGAGGCGCTCCAGTCCCGCGCAGCGGGGAGCGACTCGGCGGCACTGGCGGCGGCGTACGCCCATTGCTGGCACCTCGCGACGACGCACTACGAAAACTTCACCGTCGGCTCGTGGCTCTTGCCGCGGCGTCTGCGCAAACCGCTGGCGGCGATTTACGCCTTCGCACGAACCGCCGACGACTTCGCCGACGAAGGCGAGCGACCCGCCGAGGCGCGCCTGGCGGATCTCGATGAGTGGGACGCGCAGCTCCAAGCGTGCTACGCCGATCGCGCCGTCCATCCGGTGTTCGTGGCGCTCGCCGATACGGTGCGCCGCTTCGCGATTCCGATGGACCCATTTCGCCGACTGCTGGACGCGTTCCGGCAGGACGCGCGCTTTCAACCGTTCGAAACGTTCGACGACCTGCGCGACTACTGCCGCCGCTCCGCCGACCCCGTGGGGCACCTCGTGCTCGCCTTGTTCGGCTACCACGATGCGGAACGGCAAGCGCTGGCGGACCGCATCTGCACGGGGCTGCAGCTCGCCAATTTCTGGCAGGACATCACCGTCGATGCCGCCAAAGGGCGCGTGTACGTGCCGATCGAAGACTTGCGACGGTTCGGCTGTACGCTTGAGGATGTCCGGCGCGGCGAGCCGCGCGATGCGCTCTGTGCGCTGGTGCGCTTTCAGGTCGAGCGCACCCGCGCCTGGCTGCGCGAGGGCTTGGGCCTCGCCGCGCGGGTCGAACCGCGCCTGGCGCGCGAGGTGCGGCTGTTCGGTTGGGGCGGGCTGGCCATCCTCGCCGGCATCGAGGCGATGGACTTCGACGTGTTCACCACACGCCCCACCGTGCGCGCGAGCGAAAAAACCCGCCTGATCGCGCGCGCGCTAGTCGGCTTACCGGCTCCGCCGTACTTGGTGGCGCGCACCGCCCCCGAAGAGGCCGTGCGCGACGCGTACGCGTACTGCCAGGCGATCACCCGCCGGAGCTCGAGCAACTTCTACTACGCCTTCCGATTGCTGCCGGCGGAGCGGCGTCAGGCGCTGTTCGCCGTCTACGCGTTCTGCCGCTTCGTCGACGACATTGCAGACGATGCCGGACGGCGCGACCCACAAGGGCTGTTGGCGCGCTGGCGCGAAGAGCTCGGCCGCGTCTACCAGGGGACGGCCACGCACCCGATCGGCATCGCGCTCGCCGATGCGACGCGCCGCTTTCCGATCGCGCGCGAACACTGTCTGGACCTCATCCGCGGCGTCGAGCTCGACCTCAGCCGGCGGCGGTACGAGACGTTCGAGCAGCTCTACGAATATTGTTACCTCGTCGCCTCGACCGTCGGCCTGATGTGCATCGAGATCTTCGGGTACCAACGCCCGAGCGCGCGCGACTACGCGGTAGATCTCGGCGTCGCGTTTCAGCTCACGAACATCCTGCGCGACGTGATGGAAGACGCGGCGCGCGACCGGATCTACCTGCCCCTCGCCGACCTGGAGCGCTTCGGCTGTCAGGAGAGCGATCTGCTGAGCGGGCGGTTTTCGCAGCAGGTCGGGGCATTGATGGCGTTCGAGTGCGGCCGCGCCCACACGTATTACGACCGCGCCAGTGCCGCGCTGGCCCCGGAAGACCGCAGCTCGCTCGCCGCCGCCGAAGCCATGCGGCTCATCTACGAACGGCTGCTCGGCCGCATCGAAGCGCGCCACTTCAACGTGTTCGGCCCCAAGGTGACGCTGCCGCGCTACGAAAAGGTCACGCTCGCACTCTCGGCATGGGGGCGCGCACAGCTGGCGGTGCGGCACTCATGAAACAAGTGGTGGTCATCGGCGGCGGTTTCGCCGGTCTCTCGGCCGCGGTCGAGCTCGCCGAGCGCGGCCTGCAGCCGCTGCTGCTCGAGGGGCGGCCCTACCTCGGCGGGCGCGCATACTCATTCACCGACGCCGCCACGGGCGAGCCGGTCGACAACGGCCAGCACGCATTGATGGGCTGCTACCGGCACACGCTCGCATTTCTCGATCGCATCGGCGCCGGAGGGAAAGTCGTTCGGCAGCCCAACCTCCGCGTCGCCATGGCGCACGCCGGCGTGGGCTCCGGGGTGATCGCGTGTCTGCCGCTGCCGAGCCCGCTGCACATCTTGGGCGGCGTGCTCGGCTACGGGCTGCTGCGCCCGTCCGAGCGCTGGCGGGTTCTCACCGGCGGGCTCCGCGTGCTCGCGATGTACCGGCGCAACGACCCGGTGTTGGCGACCGCCACGGTGACCGAGCTGCTCACCGCGGTGGGCCAGTCGACGAACGCGCAAGCGACGTTCTGGAATCCGGTCGCGGTGGCGACGCTCAACGAGGCGCCCGAGCGGGCCGCGGCGGGCCCGTTCGCCGCTGTGCTCGCCAAAGCGTTCTTCGCATCGCGGCGCGACTCGCAATTCATCCTGCCGCGCGTCGGCTTGAGCGACCTGTACACGCAGGATGCGCGCCGTTTCGTCGAGTCGAGAGGCGGACGCGTCGAGCTGCACGCGCGCGTCACCCGCCTCGAGCTCGCCGACGACCGGCTGGCGGCCGTGCACGTATACGATGGACGGCGGCTCACCGGCGATGCGTACGTCCTAGCGGTGCCGCCGCGCGCGCTCGCGCCACTGCTCCCCGACGGCGTGCGTGAGCACGAGCCGTTTCGCCACTTGGAGCGCTTCGGCGACTCGCCGATCGTGTCCGTGCACTTGTGGTTCGACCGGGAGGTGCTCGGCCCGGAATTTCTCGGGCTGGTCGGCACCACGACGCAGTGGGTGTTCAACCGCACGAAGCTGCAGCACGTCGGCAACGGCGGCCCCGGCCAGAGCGTAAGCGCCGTCATCAGCGCCGGCCGCGAGGTCGCGCGCTGGGACAGCGCGCAGATCGCCGCGACGGTCATCGACGAGCTGCGCAGCTTGCTGCCCGAGGCGCGCGCCGCGGAGGTGACCCGCCAGGTGGTGGTGAAGGAGAAGCACGCCACCATCTCGAACACTCCGGACGTAGAGCGCCTGCGGCCGCCAGCCGAGACGCCCATCCGCAATCTCTTTCTCGGCGGCGACTGGACCGCGACCGGTCTTCCCCCGACCATCGAGAGCGCCGTGATGAGCGGGCACCGAGCCGCGGCGTTGAGCGCCGCGCACCTACAGTAGGCATAAACGTGATCACGAAACGGGTCGCCGTGTTCGCCGCTCTGCAGTGGGAGTGTCGCGCCGTGCTGCACGCCCTGCGGAACGTACGCCGCGATCGCCTCGAGGCGGTTCCCTGCTGGGTGGGCACCGTGCCGGGGCTCGAGGTGTGGGTCATGAAGACCGGCATCGGCGTGCGGCGCGCCGAGACGGCCGCCGCTGTCGCGGCGGGCTCGAGCGCCTTCGCCGTGTACATCTCCACCGGTTGTGCCGGTGCCCTCCAGCCGGACCTGCGCGCGGGCGATCTCGCGTTCGCGACGGCCGTATGCGGCCATGGCATCGACGGCGAGCTGCTCACGGACGGCGCTTATCGCACGCGCGCCACAGCCGCGGCGGCGGCAGCCGGGTTGCGCGGCATCGAAGGACCGATACTGTGCAGCGCCGAAGTGCTGGCGACTATAGAGCAAAAACGCGCCGCGGCGGCTTGCGGCGCAATCGCGGTCGACATGGAGGGCGGCCCGATCGCAGCGCGTGCCGCGGCCGCCCGCGTGCCCTTCGTCGCGGTGCGTGCGGTGCTCGACAGCGCGGCGGACGAGCTGCACGTGGCCGGGGACTTTCTCGATCGCGCCACCGGTTGCGTGCGCCCGATGGCGCTCGCGCGCTACGTCGCCATGCGCCCGGGCGCCATCCCGCAGCTGGTCGCGTTGTCGCGGATGCAGCGCGCCGCGCGCGATTCACTGGAGCGATTCTTCACCCACTGGCTGGCCGCGCCGGCCTGGCAGTGAACGACATGAGCGACGCCGACCCGCACACGGGCACGCCGCGCACGCCACCGGACCTGCCGGCGGGCGAGCGGCGGCTGGCCGCCAGCGCGCGCTCGCACGCAAGCATGGACGGGTTTTGCGCATTGGAAGGAGACCGAGCATGAGATTTCCGCTGCACATCATGACCGATATGGTGAAGTGGCAGGCGAAGAACTGGTGGCGCGGCAACGAGCGGTATCCGTACGTGCTGATGCTCGAGCCCCTGCACACGTGCAACCTGGCGTGCATCGGCTGCTCGCCCGAGCGCTACAACGGCGACCTCAAGGATCGCCTGTCGCTCGATCAGTGCCTCCAGGCCGTGGAGGAAGCCGGCGCGCCGGTGGTGTCGATCTGCGGTGGCGAGCCCACGATCTATCCGGAGCTGCCGCAACTGGTCGACGAGATCATTGAGCGCAACCGCCACATCTATCTCTGCACGAACGGCATCTTGCTCGAGCGCTTCTACAACAAGA
The DNA here is from genome assembly GCA_050176585.1 of Binatia bacterium. Taxonomy (GTDB): domain Bacteria; phylum Desulfobacterota; class Binatia; order HRBIN30; family CADEER01; genus CAYYWP01. The sequence goes on along the minus strand of JBFXHX010000051.1, from coordinate 10,893 downwards.
GCCGCCCGCACAAGCGCCTCGCGATCAACGTCCACCTCGACGGCCTGCGCGATACCCATGACTTCGTCACCGACCGCCCCGGCGTGTTCGACAAGGCCATCGAGATGATCAAGGAAGGCAAGCGCCGCGGGTACACGGTGTGCACGAACACCACCGTGTTCCGCGAGACGAACATGGATGAGATCGAGCAGATGTGCGAGCTGCTCAAGGGGCTCGGGGTCGACGGCATCCTGCTCGCTCCCGGCTATCACTACGAAAAACTCGGCGGCGATCACTTCATGTACCGCGAGGAAATCCACCGGAAATTCCAGCGGGTGCTCGAGCTCGCCGACCGGTACCCGATCTCGTCGACGCCCATGTTCCTCCAATTCGCGGCCGGCCAGCGGGATTACCCCTGCACCCCGTGGGGCAATCCGACGCGCACGCCGAAGGGCTGGAAGGGCCCGTGCTATCTCATCGAGGGCGGCTACTATCCGACCTGGCGCGAGTTCTGGGACAGCGTCGATTGGAACTACTGGGAGACCCGCCAGGATCCGCGCTGTCAAAACTGCCTCATGCACTGCGGATTCGAGCCATCGGTCATGCGCAAGCTCAGCGAACGCCCTGCCGACGTGTGGACGATGGTGAAGTGGATGCATACCACCCCGTCGTAACGAGGCGTCGTCCGGCCGCGGGCAGCCGTCCTGCGGTCGCTGCCCGCTCTCGTTATAGCGCCCACCCCATGCCGGCGGGCGCCCGGGGTGGCTGACAATTCAACGCGACGGCGCGGAGACGCGAAGTTCTGAGAAGCCTTCGCGTCTGCCATGGGGCAGGAGGCGCCGCCGCGCACGGATGGTACGGCTCCGGAGGCTTCGGCGCCGCGGGCGGGCCAGTCGGCCTGCGCCGGAGCTCGGTCCGACTAAGTTTATGAAACGCGACCCGCAGGTGCAGCGCGGTACACTTCGCGCTGAAAGCGGTAGTGGGCCGCCGCTGCGGCAGGCGCGTTCGGCTTGTCGAAACCGAGCATGGGTGCACGGTAAGCGCGCGGCGGTGCAGATGCGGGACCGAGGGTCGGTCTCGCGGGCGCAGGAGTAGCGCGAATGAGCACGGTATGCGGCCGTACGCGGCCGAGTTGCATGCTGTCGAGCGCGTCCGCAGGGCTCATGGCGCTGCTCCTCGTCGCGGCGCAGCCCGCCGCGGCCGTGTGGTTCGCCGGTCCGCGAGAGATTCGTCTCATCGGGCAGTTCGTCGCCAGTGAAGGCGGCTCGCCCGAGAAGCAACGCAGCCTCACGCTGGTTCTGCCGGATCAGGAGAACCAGTTCCTGGCCGGCGTGGAAGTCAGAGACCTGAGTGGCGATATCCCCGGATCCACCATCTACTACAACGACTTCGGCACGACCGGTTACCGGCTGGACGTGGTCGGTCCGAACGAGCTGCTCACGTCGCTCCGCCAGAGCGCGCGCGCCGGCGTGCGCGCGTCCATGCTGGCCCAATACTACCGCTCGGTCGGCCGCCTGCGGATTTTGGAGGTCGGGGTGCTGGATGCGCGCGAGTGAGCGCGCAGTGGCCTACGCGGCACGCGGCACAGGTGCTCATTCAGGCGCTTGGTCCAAAAGCGCACCGCGCACCTCGACACCGCGGGCGCTGCATCCATGCAACCGCAACATCGGCTGCAGATCGGCAACCGTACCGAGCGTGCGCAGGGGAGCGCATCGCAGTGTCTATATCGCGCCTGCTCCGAGGTGTCCGGTCGAATCGCCTGGCACCGCCCTTGCTCATGATCACCGGCGGCCGCAGCGATCGTCGGCCGCGGCAGAAGGAGCTCGAAATGCGGTTCGGCCTACTACAAGAATGTGAGACCCCGCCCGGGACGACCCACCATCGCCGCTACCATGAGGTCATGGACGAAGCGGTCTGGGCGGAGGACAACGGCTTCGATTTCTGGGGGACATCCGAGCAGCACTTCCTGGTACACTTTTCGACCGTATCCGCTCCGGAGACGTTTTATCCGGCGGTCGCGATGCGCACGAAGCGCCTCCGCCTGCGGCACATGGTCGTGCTGCTCCCCTTCCCCTTCAACCATCCGATTCGTGTGGCCGAGCGCGCTGCGACGCTGGACATCGTGAGCAACGGGCGCGTAGAGCTCGGCACCGGCCGCGCCAACACCCTGCTCCAGATCGACGGCTTCCAGGTCCCCATCGACGAGACCCGCGCGCGGTGGGAGGAAGGCCTCGAGATCGTGGTGAAAGCGTTTCTCCACGATCCGTTCTCGCACGAGGGCCGCTATTTCAAGATTCCGCCCCGTTCGCTCACCCCAAAAGGCGTGCAACAGCCGCATCCGCCGCTGTTCATGGTGGTACAGTCGACCGAGTCGCACGAGGTCGCCGGCCGCAAGGGCCTCGGCGCGATCTCCTGGGACATGTACATGGGGAGGGAGTACTGGCGCGACTGCATCGCGGCATACCGCCAGGGCATGCGCGCCGGAACACCGATCAGCGAGCTGGTCACGAACTCCATCGGGATGACGGCGCTGCATGCCGCGATCGCCGAGACCACCGACGAAGCGGTCGCGATCGGCGGGCCGAGCACGTTGGGGTTCGCCGGGTGGGTGATCGAGGAGCTCTATCCGGCGCTGGGCAAGCGGTCCTCCACGTACGCGTACACGCTGTCGCTGGAGAAGCTCCGCAGCCACGCGCACGACCTCGATTGGCTGCGCAAGCAAACGCCATCGATCATCCTCGGCGACCCGGATTACTGGGTCGCCCGGCTGAAGGAGTATGCGGAGATGGGGGCGGACGAGGTGATCATCCGCCTCGATGGGCAACCGCACGCGTCGATCATGAAGCAGATCGAGCTGCTTGGTAAGTACGTCATCCCAAAGTTCAAAACGCCGCGCAGCGTAGTCGGTCCGATGGTCGGGGGCGGTGCGCCGTGAGCGAGCGTCAGACGGCGCTTTCGCAAAACACTGGCCATGCCGTGCCGGGTGGCGCGACCCGCGCGACCGGCAGGATCGGCAGCGTGAGTCGCACGCGCCGGATGGTCGCGGGCGACACCTCGTGCCGCGGCACCACCGGGTCTATCCGCCGGATGCGCGGCGGCCTCCGCGCGCCGCGCGGTGGGGAGAGGCGATGAGGATTGGCCTGTTCTCGGTAGTCGACCATTACCCGACGGAGTTGGATCGCACCGTTCAGCGGTTCTATGACGAGCTCCTCGATCAGGCTACGGCGGCCGATGAGCTCGGCTTGGCGTCGTTCTGGGTGGCGGAGCATCACTTTCACGAGTATGGCGTGATTCCCCGCCCGGCCGTGTGGCTGGCCGCCGCCGCCCGCGTGACGCGGCGTATCCGGCTGGGCTCCGCGGTGGTGGTCCTGCCGTTCGACAATCCGCTGCGCGTGGCCGAGGACTATGCGATGGCGGACCTGCTCTCGGATGGCCGCCTCGAGCTCGGCATCGGTTCCGGCTACCTCGCACACGAGTTCGCAGGGTTCGGAATCCATACGGATGACCGCCGCGCGCGATTCCAGGAAGCGCTGGACATCATCCTCGCGGCGTGGACGGGAGAACCGGTCACGTATGCCGGCAAATTCTATCGCTGCGACCGCGTGAAGCTGAACGTGCGACCCAAGCAGCAGCCTACGCCGCCGTTGGCGATGGCGATCCTACACGCGGAGCGCGCGCGCGAGGTCGCCGTGCAGGGCTTCTCGATGATGATGATCCCGTATGCGACCACCGAGCACATTGACGAGCTGGCCGAAGCCGTGTCGGCCTATCGCGAGGCGTTCCGCCCGGTGCCGCACATCGGCGGCGGTGGCCGCGTGTACTGCGCGCTTCATGCGCATTGTGGCGAAACCCGCGCCGCGGCCCGCGCGGCCACCGCAGAGCCGCTCGATCGATACGTGCGCACTCGGCTGTACGCGCGCCAACGCTCATATGAGGAGCTCGACTCGCGGCAGCTGATGGCGGTGGGCGATCCGGACGATTTGTGCCACGTGCTCCGAGCATATGCGACCGCGGGATTCACCGATTGCCTGCTGATCGCCAACTTCGGCGGATTCCGCCATGCCGAGGTGCTACGCTCGCTGGAGCGGATCTCGCGGTACGTGGTACGCGCCGTCGGCACCGCCGACGAAAACTGAACAGGGAGGACGTATGGTCAGCAAGGAAAATCAACCGACACCAGCGGACATTCGCCGCGCCGTAGACGACGCGAACGCCAATCTGATGCGCTTCACGAAGGGCCAGGACCCCCAGGGGATGGCATCCCTGTATACGGATGATGCCACGTTGTTCCCGCCCACCGGCGAGGTCGTGACGAGCAAAGCGGCGATCGCCGAGCACTGGCGCCAGGGGATTGCGGCCGGTCTGCGGGACGTGGATCTGAAGACCGTGTCGCTGACTCCGCTGAACGCGGATCACGCCTGCGAGATTGGCTCGTATACCGTCCACCTCGAAGATCCGAGCGCGGGATCCATTTCGCAGAGCGGCATGTACGTCGTGATCTGGAAGCGCGGCGGCGACGGGCGTTGGCGGCTGCACGTCGACGTGCCCGTGGCCCCCTGAGCGTCACCCAGACTGGCAGCGCCGCAGTGAGCGCAAAGCCACCGCGGCGCTGCCCACCGCCAGGCAGCTGTCATCAGAGGATAAGGAGCTCGGTTCCCCGCCGCGGCTCGTATAAGGCCGAGCCCCCGGCGTCGGAAACGCTGGAGTTGCAGCGATGAAATCCGAAGTTCCGCTCGCGATCATCGAGGGCGTGACGTCGAAACAGGCGCACGCCGACCTGCCCGAGGGGACATTCGAGCGCGAAATCAGCAAGGACGGGTTCTCCGGACCGTCGGCGCAGTTCTCCCACCGGCACCCGCCCACCGGGTGGGTTTCCTGGGAAGGGCCGTTGCGCCCGCGCGCTTTCGACCTCAATCGGTTGCCAGCCGAGGCGGCGAGCCCGTGGGATGCCGCCGAGGTCCTCCACAACGCACACGTGCGGCTGCGGTTCTGGCGCACTCGTGGCGCGATGGACCATCTCGTGCGCAATGCGGATGGCGACGAACTGCTGTTCATCCACTCGGGCGAGGGCGCTCTCTATTGCGATTGGGGTCACCTCGAGTTCCGCGACGGCGATTTCGTCTTGCTGCCGCGCGGGGCGCTCTGGCGAATGGAGTGCCGCGGCGACGCGACGATCTTGCTGATCGAGGCGACCAACGCCAGTTACCACTGGCCGGAACGCGGTCTCGTGGGCCGGCAGGCGATCTTCGACCCAGCCATTTTGGACCGCCCGCGGATCGACGACGCCTTCCGGCGCCAACAGGCGGATGTCCCGTGGCGAGCGGTGATCAAACGCGGCGCAACGCGCAGCACCGTCACGTTCCCCTTCAATCCCTTGGATGCTGTCGGCTGGCACGGCGACCTGACGCCGGTGCGGCTCAACTGGCGGGACATCCGTCCGCTGATGAGCCATCGAATGCACCTGCCGCCATCGGCGCACTCGGTATTCCTCTCCGATCGGTTCATGGTGTCCGCGTTTTGTCCGCGCCCCCTCGAGACTGACCCGGGCGCGTTGCGGTTGCCGTTCTTCCACAACAACGACGACTACGACGAAGTCATCTTCTACCACCGCGGCCAGTTTCTCAGCCGCGACAACATCGCGTCCGGTTGGCTCACCGTCCATCCGGGCGGCGCCACGCACGGACCGCAGCCGAAAGCCTTCGCTGCGGGTGTGGCGCACGCGCGCAAGGAGACGGATGAGGTCGCGGTAATGATCGACGCGCGCGACGCGATCGACATCCACGCGCTGCCGGAGGGCGTCGAATGGACCGGGTACGTCGACTCCTGGAAGGCCTGAGGCGGTGAAGCTCGCCACGCTGCGCACCGGCGGGCGCGACGGCACCCTGGTCGTCGTGGACGAGCGGCTGGAGCGCGCTGTGGCGGTGCCGCAGATCGCGCGCACGTTACAGAGCGCTCTCGATGACTGGCCAGCAGTCGAGGCGCCGCTGCAGCGCGTCGCCGAGCGGCTGAACGCGGGCCGCGCAGACGGGGAGGTGTTCACATTTGACGTCGCCGAAGCGGCCGCACCGTTGCCGCGCGCGTATCAGTGGGCGGACGGCAGTGCCTACCTGAGCCACGTCGAACGCGTGCGCCGGGCGCGCGGCGCCGAGATGCCGCCGTCGTTTCGCAGCGATCCGCTCATGTATCAGGGCGTGTCCGACAGCTTCCTCGGGCCGCGAGACCCCATTCCCCTCGGCGATCCGAAGTGGGGCGTCGACCTCGAGGCGGAGATCGCCGTCGTCGTCGGCGACGTCCCGATGGGCACGCCGGCTGCCGAAGCGGCGGCGTTCATCCGCTTGTTCGTGCTGGTGAACGACGTGACGTTCCGCAATCTCGTGCCAGATGAGATGGCGAAGGGCTTCGGCTTCTTTCACAGCAAGCCGGCGAGCGCGCTTTCGCCGGTCGCGGCGACGCCGGACCAGCTCGGTGACGCCTGGGATGGCGCGCGCCTGCACCTGGAGCTGCGGAGCTGGATCAATGGCGACCTGCTCGGGCGGCCGAACGCCGGTGTCGACATGCAGTTCAGCTTTCCAGACCTGATCGCCCATGCCGCGCGCACGCGGCGGCTCGCGGCGGGATCGATCATCGGCTCCGGCACGGTGTCGAACGCGGACGACAGCGTCGGCGTGTCCTGCCTCGCCGAACGGCGGGTGCTCGAAGTGCTGGCCGACGGCAGCTCGCGCACCCCGTTTCTGCGCGCCGGCGACCGCGTGCGCATCGAGATGGTCGATGGCGCCGGCCGCTCCGTGTTTGGCGCGATCGAGCAAGAAGTCGTTGCTTGACCGCTGCCCGGCAAACCGTGTAGCCAGCCAGCCCGAGTGGGAGCACGCCGCTCCCGAGTCGAAGCGCAATGGCCGGCACACAAGCGTCCGAGCTGGTGAGCCCAGTCCGGAGCCCCAATTCGTCCGACGCTCGCGTCGTACGCGACGCCCGGAAACAGGTCTGCGCCGGCGCGGCCGACGCCGCTGGCCTGCGCGTACGGTCGCTGGTCCTCGCCTCCTGGCTGCGCTCGCGTGAGAGCGGGGTCGACCGGGTCCGGACGGGAGCGCCGATCGTCCTGTCCGCGGAAGAATTGCGGGCGCGCCGCGCGAACAACCGCTTGATCGAGGCCGCGCTCCCAGTCACGCGCCTCCTGGCCGACGCGTTCCCCTCCGTCCTCGTCCTGGCGGACCCGGATGGCTGCATGCTCGAGGTCCTCGGATCGAACGGCCTCGTGCGCGATGCCGCGCGATTGAACGTCGTGCCCGGCGCCCGGTGGTCGGAGCCCGACGTGGGCACCGACGCGGTCGCACTCTGCTGCGCCCTGGGCACGCCGGTGCAGATCCACTGGTCCGAGCACTATCTGGAGATGAGCGACCCGTGGGCCGGGAGCGCCGTGCCGCTGTGCCACCCGCATACGGGCAAGCTCGCCGGCGTATTGTCGCTGTACGGCCGCACCGAGGTAGCGCGCCCCGCCACCCTGCGTACGTTGCAGATGGCGGCGGCGGAGATCGAGGCGGGGTACGGGCAGCGTCTCATGGCCGCGCGGGCGCGGTTGCTCGAGCGGTTTACGCGACACATGGCGGCGCAACCGCACGACGCGATCATCGGTATCGACGACGACGGCGTCATTCTCGCGGCGTCGAGCGGGGCTGTGTCGCTCCTCACTGCGTCGCGCGACGAGATCTGGGGCCGTTCGCTGTTCGAGCTACCGGAGCTGAGCGGCGCTGTGCGCCGGCCGTCAGCCGCGGGTGTCCCATTCGAGCTCGAGCGCGGCATGCGCAGCGCCGGCGCGCTGGATCGGTTCATGCCCGTGGTCGCCGACAGCGATGCACACGGCTCGCTCGTGCGCCTGGTGCCGCACGCGGACCCGCGCTCCCGGCCCCGGGCCGTGCGCACGGCCTGGCCGAGCGCGTACACGTTCGAGGATATCGTGGGCGAGAGCCCGGCGATGGTCGAAGCAAAACGGCGCGCGGCGCGTGCGGCGGCTAGAGACCTCCCGGTCCTCTTGTTGGGCGAGTCCGGCACCGGGAAAGAGCTGTTCGCGCACGGGATTCATCACGCGAGCGCACGCCGCGGCGGGCCATTCCTGCCGGTCAACTGCGCCGCGCTGACCGATGAGCTGCTCGCGGCCGAGCTGTTCGGTTACGAAGAAGGCGCGTTCACCGGCGCGCTGCGCGGCGGCCGCGCGGGCAAGGTGGAGCTCGCCGACGGCGGCACGCTGTTCCTCGACGAAGTGGAGGAGATGTCGCCCCGCATGCAGGCGCATCTTCTGCGCGTCCTCGAGGACAGCCGCGTCGTGCGCGTCGGGAGCGCCAGGCCGCGCCCCGTCGACGTCCGTATCATCGCCGTAAGCAACGGCGACCTCGACGCCCTCGTCGCGAGCGGCCGTTTCCGGCGCGACCTGTTCCATCGCCTCGGCGTCCTCACGCTGCGCCTGCCCGCCCTGCGCGAGCGTAGGAGCGACCTGCCGCTGCTGATCGATCACCTGCTGCGGAGGCTGGGAGTGCACGCGCAGGTCGACGCAACCGCGCTGCGGATGCTCGCCGCCCACGACTGGCCGGGCAACGTGCGCGAGCTCCGCAACGCCTTGTTGCAAGCGGGCGATGCCACGCCGGACGGCACCATCCGCGCGGAGCATTTCGCGTCGGTCCTCCCGACCCCCGCGCCGCGTCCGGCGAGCGCGCCGCGCACGCTGCTCGCCCAAGCGGAAAAGGACGTGGTCATCGACGTCCTCGCTCGCAGCGGCGGAAATCTGGCGCGGGCGGCAGCCATGCTGGGTGTTCATCGCGTCACGCTCTACCGCAAGATGAAGGCACACGGGATCGTGCGCGGCTACGAGGGCGGCGGGTCAGCGGGAGCCGGGGCGTGCACACCGCGCGCACAGAAGCCCTGAGCTGCCCGACCGTGACTCTGTATACCTATTACCGCTCCTCCGCCGCGTATCGCGTCCGCATCGCCCTCGAGTTGAAAGGCCTATCCGCCGAGAGAGTCGAGATCGATCTGCGCCGCGGCGATCAGCGCGCGGCCGCGTACCTCGCGCGCAACCCGCAAGGGCTCGTCCCGGCGCTGGCGGCGGGCCCGGAGGTATTGATCCAGTCATTGGCGATCATCGAGTACCTCGACGAGCTCGTGCCGGATCCTCCGCTGCTGCCGGCCACTCCTCTGGGTCGTGCGCGCGTTCGCGGGCTCGCCCAAGTCATCGCCTCCGATATCCACCCGCTCAACAACCTGCGCGTGCTCCGCTACCTCGAAAGCGCGCTCGGCGTGGGCGAGAACGAGCGCTTGCGCTGGTATCGCCACTGGATCGCCGAGGGCCTGTCCGCGATCGAACAGCTGCTCGCCACCCGCGCCGAGACGGGAACGTTCTGCCACGGCGACGCGCCCACACTTGCGGACATCTGCCTCGTTCCGCAGGTACACAACGCGCGCCGGTACGCGTGCCCGCTCGACGCATACCCCGTCACGTGCGCGATCGATGAAGCGTGCCGTGCGCTGCCCGCTTTCCAGCGCGCGCATCCGGATGCCCAAGCCGCAATGAAATGACGGCGGGCGCGGAGCTCCCGCGCCCGCCTCCGAAGCAAGTAGGCGCCAGCTAGCCAGGCGCCTGCGCTGACGCGGTAGTCATCCGCCGACGCACATGAACAGTTGCGGATCGAGGCAGGTGTTGAGCGTGTCGTCGATAGTCGCATTGTTTCCGAGGTCGATCGCGACCCCGCCGCCGGCCGTGTAGTTGAGGCGGTCGGTCGTCTGCCCCACCGTCACCAGGACCGCTCCGGAAGTCGGACAGAGCATACCGGGCGGAATGGTCAGTGGCGTTTGCGTGTCGAACACGACCCCTGCGCCCAGACAATCCGAGCTCAACTGCCCATTCATGGTGATCACGTCGTTGCCCGACGTGGTGTTGTCGCCGAACTCGAAATTGCTGAACGTCGCACTCAGCGGGTTGCCGACGCCGGAGACATCGAAGGTCGCGCCGCCGTTCAGCGTCAGCTGAAATACGACCGGCACACAGCTCGTACTGAACTGGTCGATATGCAGCACGACGCCGGTATTCTGGAACGTCGCCGTTGAGCTCACCGCAGCCGATTGAACCGCCATCGTGCCGTTCAACATGGTGGTGAACCCGGAGATCCTGCAGGATGCGAATAAATCGGGGGTGACGGTCACCGAGCCCGTGAGGTTGAACGTCGCCGTAAGCGTCGTCACCATTGCCGAGTTTTTGGTCACCACCTGGACGTTGCTGATCGAGGCCGTGGAAAGCGCGAGCGGCGGCACTCCGCAATTCGCCAGCGGTCCGGTGTCTGTCGACTGCCCGGTGATCGTGCCGTCGAGCGCCACCGTGCCGCCGCCGGCGGTATTGAGGACGCAGTCGTTGAACGTGAGCGTGTAATCCCGCGGCGACGCGCCCGGCAGAGCCTGCGTGCACGTGAAGTCCCGCGTGCCACCGACGCTACACGCCGTTAGACCCGCGGCGCCGCCCTCCCCGTCCGTGGTGAGCAGGCCGGCGCCGCTTGCCAGTTGAGTGATCGACGAGAACAGCAACGGGAGCGCGCGCAATCCCTGCGCGAGACCGATGGTCGTTCCCCCGGCGCGGCGCGATGTGCCGCCGCCGGTACCAGGTGTCGCGGTCGGCGTGGGGGTGCTCGACGTGGGGCACTCGAACAGCGCGTTGTTCACGGCCGATACCAGCTCATCGATGGTGATCTGATCGTCGCGGTTGGGATCGCCGGCCACGCACCGCGACGTACCGGTATCGCGGAGGGCGATGTCGACCATCAACACCAGCTCGTTGACGACCACGACACCGTTGCAATCGCAGTCGCCGATGCAATCCCCGCACGGCTCGGGAATCGCGGCGCACTGCCCCTCCATGCCAGCGACGTTGCAGGATTC
>JBFXHX010000050.1:16679-22842 GCA_050176585.1 Binatia bacterium | reverse complement strand
CTGCTCGGGTTCCTCTCGCGCCGCGTGGAAGGCGATCTCCAGCGCTTCAAGGAGTTCATCGAGTCGCGCCAGCAGCCGACCGGCGCGTGGCGCGGCGAGGTGCGGGCCCCGCACGAACGCTAGGCGAAGAATCGACGCGAAGGCGCGAAGCCCGAGCTTCGCCGCCTTCGCGGCTCATCGCCCGCCGCGCTTCACCTCACCCAACGCGGCCGCGACATCCGCGGCTGTGCGGTAGGCGCGGGCTGGTAAGCGCGCGAGCAACTCGAGCACCTCGGGCTGCGCACCGTTGCGCTCGGCGTGGGCGATCATCGCGCGCTTGCGGGCCGGGAAGTCGAGGCCGCGGAGCGCGCGGGTGACGTCCGCCGCGGTCGGCGCGCTCGGCGGGTGCGCGGCGGCCCTGTGGCGCTCGTATTGCGAGCGCGTCGCGAAGGCCTCGCCGTCGATCGGGCAGCGAAATGCCTTCTCCGGCCCGTGCGAGCGCGCCCTCCCCTCCCGGCGCGGTGCGCTCGCGGTGCGGCCTGAGGCCGCACCGCCGGGGAAGTCGCCTTCGAAGAGGGGCTTCCGCACTTCAGGGCGCTCGCAGGCGAGCGCGAGCTCGTTGCACACCTCGGCGGTGCGCGCAGTCTCCTCCTCGGTATCGATCCTGATGCCCAGCGCCTCTTCGACTTCGCCCGCGTGCGCCGCAACGAGCAACAGTTGCGTATTCTCGTGATCGAGGAAGCGCGGGTCGTCGACGTCGATCCAGCGCCGCTCGCCGAACTTCCGGCGCAGCTCGGGCGGATACGCGGGCGCGGCCGGCGGCGCCGGAATGCCGGGTGTCGAGATGTCGGGGTTCTTCACCGCGACGATGAACCCCGCGCGCGGCTGGATGGCGAACTCCGCTTGCGCCCGCCCGGGCTGCTTGGGGAGCTCGAGCGCGTAAGCGAGCTCGGTGTGGTTCTGGTGACGGAGCAGCGCATAGCGGCCTTCACCCACCGGCTCGGCGGCGGCCACGCGGCGCGTGCCGCGCGTCTTGGTTTCATACTCGTATTCCGCCAGCTCGCCCCGGAGCTCCTCGGGGTTCGCCGCGATCTTGACCACCAGGGCCCAATTCCGCCGCTCCGGGTGCTGCTCGCCAAATATCAGCTCGGGTAATTTCTTTCGCCCGAGGACGAGCAGGCGGTACACGCGCTTGGCGCGCCCGCGCGGGTCGGGCGCGAGCACCATGTAAAAGCGCTGCACGTCCTCGCGCCCGCGTACCCGCGCGGCATCCAGCTTCGGGCGGTAGAAGAAGAAGATGTCGCCGCCTTCGAGACTTTGCGCCGTTCTCGCGCGCGTCGACCGGGACGCCCGCGACGCATTCGCCGGCACTGGCGATCCTCCTGGACTCTCCCCGTGATGCGTCTGCCTGGAGATGTCTGCAACCCCGTGCGGCGATTTTGCGTACCCGCGCCCCAGCCTTCAAGCAGCGCGGCGCGATGCCGTGCGGCCACAGGGCCCGCGGCTACACCAGAAGAGAGTTGCGCAGCGCCAAAGCGCTGCACGCGGTCGCGGCCGCGCACTCGCGGCGCGCTCAGCTTCGGGCGGTAGAGAAAAACGTGACCTTCCTCGTCAACCGTGGTCGGTCCTCCGGCAAGAGAATTTACCGCCGCGGCGCGGAGGCGCGGCGATCACCTGCGCGAAACCAACAACTTGCCTCCGCCCCGCGGCGGTGAAGTCTTACGGGAGAACGCGGACGATAATCGACTTCGGCTGGCCGGGTTGGCCGATGTTGTCGGTCACCCAGGCGGTCACGCGCGTATCGCCGAGCGGGAAGGAGAGCTCGGAGCCGATCCCGACCACAGGGCAGAACTGCACCACGCCGGCTTGCGGTTTGGCGAAGTTAAAGTTCCCATTGTTGTCGCGGGTGCACGCGAGGTCGGCGTTCACGCGCGCGTTGAACCGGCAACCGAGGTCGTTGATCGCGTTCGCCACCGCCTGATTGCCGCCCATCGCCGGCGGGTCCACCGCGGGCACGCCGCCGATCGGCTGCTCGGGGCCGTCATCGCACACCGCGGCGCTGCCGTTGCCGAGCGCCCGCGACACGGCGATGCGCAGGTTCGGCAGGACGTTCGGGTCGCCCGGGTCGTGGTTGAACGTCACCTGCCCCGGCGGCCGGTTGCTCGCGCCCCGCACGGCCTCGATCACCAGGAAGAACCCGTACGGCACCGGCCGCGCGAACACCTGCGTGCCGTCCGGCAGCGTCTCGACGGGCTGCGTGACGCTGCCGTTCGCTTGCGCCACGCCCATGTAGCTGATCTGCGGGCCGATCGTCTGGAACGTGGGCGTGACGGTCGGCGACACCGTCGCGCTCGGCGTCGGCGTCCGGGTGCGCGTCGCCGTCTGCGTCCGCGTCACCGTCCCCGTCGCCGGCGGCGGCTGGGTGAAGGTAGGCGTGCGCGTCCCGGTCCGCGTCGCGCTCGGCGGCACCGTCCGGGTGGTCGTGATCGTCCGGGTCGCGGTGACCGTGAAGCTCGGGCTGCGCGTGCCGGTGGCCGTGGCGGTGAACGACGGCGTCCGCGTCGGCGTCGCGGTGCGGGTCGCGGTGGCCGCGACCGTGAGGGTCGCGGTGCGCGAGGCGGTCTGGGTCGGCCGCGCGGTCTGCGTACGCGTCGGCGTCCGCGTACCGGTGCCCGTCCGCGTCGCCGTCCCGGCCGGCTGCTGGGTGGCGGTCCGCGTCGCGGTCAGCGTGCGGGTGCTGGTCGCGACCACCGCGGTGCGCGTCGGCGTCGCCGTGCGCGTCGCGGTCTGCGTGCGGGTCGCCGGCGTGCCCGGCCCCGTCGTCCGCGTCGGCGTGCTCGTCCGCACGGTCTGCGTGCGCGTCGCGGTCGGCGTGCGGGTGCCGGTCGCGACCGCGGCGGTGCGCGTCGGCGTCGCCGTGCGCGTCGCGGTCTGCGTGCGCGTCGCCGGCGTGCCCGGCCCCGTCGTCCGCGTCGGCGTGCTCGTCCGCACGGTTTGCGTGCGCGTCGGCGTCGCCGTGCGCGTGCCGGTCGCGACCGCGGCGGTGCGCGTCGGCGTCGCCGTGCGCGTGGCGGTCTGCGTGCGGGTAGCCGGCGTGCCCGGCGCCGCCGTCCGCGTCGGCGTGCTCGTCCGCGTCGGCGAGCCCGTGCGCGTCGCCGTGCCGGTGATGCTCGGCGTCGCGGTGCGGGTCGGCGTGCGGGTGCGCGTCCCGGTGCGCGACGGGGTCAGCGTGATCGTGCTCGTCGCCGTCGGCCCGGTGAACGTGCGGGTCGCGGTCGCCGAAGCGGTCTCGCTGGGCGGCGGCGTCGCCGTGCGGGTCGCGGTGCCGGTGCGCGTCGCGGTTGGCGGCTCTTCGGTCGGGGTCGGTGTGCGCGTCGCCGTGCCCGTGCGCGTGGGCGTGAGCGTGCGCGTCGCGGTGGCGGTCCGCGATGGCGCGATCGTGCGGCTCGCCGTCGGCGAGGGCTCTTCCGTGGCCGTCGGCGTGCCGGTCGCGGTCGGCGTGCCCGGCGCGAGCGTCGCGGTCGGCGTGAACGTCGGCACCGGCTCGCCACACCCGAACAGCGCCGCATTGACGCCGAGGATCAGCTCGTTCAGCGTCACCCTGCCGCTGCCGTCGACGTCGAATGCGAGGCACTCCGCCAGCGGCCGCTGCTCCTGCGCGATCTCGACGCCGATGATGAGCTCGTTGACCATCACCGCGCCGTCGCCGTCGCAATCGCCGACGCACGGGATCTCGCCGGCCACCGCGCTGGACGCCAGCAGCCATGCAATCGCTGCAAGGCCGGCGGTCGCCAATGATCCTGCACGGCGCCGCGCGCCCGGGGAGGAGGATATCTGCCGCACTTTTACCTCTACCCCTCAGCCGTACGGCGCCGCGTGAACATCACTTTTTTGCAGATGTCCAAAAGACCGGATTTGCTGCACGGACGCAATAAGTTGTGCGCTCGTGCACCGCACGCGGCACGCGGCCGCGGGATCAGCGCGACGGCTTCGCCGCCCGGCGCCGAACCGCGCGCCATGCCACCTCCGGCCCGCCACTCGGCGCCGGATGTTGCGCCGCGGGGTATTCGGCGAGCAGCGCCCGCAGCACCGGCGACGGGACCCAGCGCGCGCGCTCGGCATTCCCGTGCTCGCCGACCACCGACGCGCAGAGCTCGACCAGCTCGGGCGCCGCGGCCGCACCGGTCTGGAGCCGCCAGCCGAGCGCCTGCGCCCGCACGCCGCGCCGGGCGCCGATCCCGCATCGCACCAGCGCCAAGCAGGCCGCGTACACATCGCCGCGGCCGCTGCGATCAGCCGCGCTCACCATCACCCCCCGCAGCACCGTGGCGCTCGTCTCTCCCGCCTGGCGCCTGGGCGGACGCGCCGCGGGCCGTCCGTTCCGCATTCTGTGCGACATTCCCGTCCCTCACATCGAGGGGGCCCGCCGCACCGGTCAACTCCGCTCGCCCATAGCGCGACCACATGCCGCGTCACTCTCCCGCGCCCCGCAGGGCGCACCCCTCTCGTCTCCGTTCCCCGCCCTGCGCTCCCCAACGCAGTGCCGCCGTCCTCTCGCAGCCTCCGCCGCGAGACTCGATGCAACTCCCAAGCGCGATGCTCCTACGCGCCGCGGGGTATTGCCAGGGGTTTTTTCGCACCCGAAGCGGCGCGGGCTCAGCGCGCGCGCGACCGCGCCCCGCGCGAACGCGCCGCGCGCGAAGTCGTGCGGCCGGTGCCCCGACGGCCAGTGGCAGCCGCCGCGTGGACCGCGGCGGCGGGGCGCGTGGCCGCCTTCAGTGACTTCAAATCGTAGTCGACGAGCTCGCCGATCCGCTGCACCGTCACGTCCGGCACGGAGTATTTGGCGAAGGCGTCGGGATCGAGCGCGTAGTGGCCCTGGCGCGGGAACACGGTCGTCACGCGCGTATCCCACGCGCGCTTGATCGCATCGAGCAAGCGCGGCTTGTCGTCCACCAGCACGTAGTGCTTGGCCGGGTAGCGCCGCTCGACATCGTCCAGCTCCTGCTCCTTGTGGATGTAGATGAGCACGTTGCCGTCCACCGCCTCGAAGATGCCGGAGCGCTGGATCTTGCGCGGTTGGAACACGACGTCGCCGTCGGACAGCACCACCACCGGCCCCCAGTGCTTCAGGTGCGCGAGCACGTCGAGCGATCCGGGATACAGGCGGTTCGCGAACGGATAGTCGATGAGGTAGCTCGACACCGACAGCAGGTGCGCGTCGCGCGGGTTCTCGCCCCGGTAGCGCTGCAGCGCGCCGAGGTAATCCGCATAGCCGAGCTCGTCGCGCAGCTGCTCGAAGATCTCCCAGTACCGCTGCTGGCGCTCGCGGCCGACCTCATCCGTGAGGTGCTGGCGCAGGTCGGCCGTGACGGCATCGTTGTCGAGCAGGGTGTTATCGATGTCCACCAGGGACACGACTTCGTGGCGGCGCATATCGGCTCCTCTCGCCCGTCGCGTTCACCACGTTCGCGGACGCGGCGCAATCGCAAAGATCTCTCCACCGCAGCGGCGCGCAGGCTGCGCTGCAAGCGCGGCGCCCTCCGCGTCTCGGCGCTGAGTTAGCGCGACGCCCGCGCGCAACGCGCAATTGGAACCCGCGCGGCGGAAATTCGGCTGGAAATAGAGAAGCGGAGCACATACAGAGCGCCGGATGATGCCGAACGGTTTGCGAACGATCGCCGCGCTGGCCCTCGCCGCCGCGCTCTCTGGACTCCTAGCCGGCTGCGCCGCGAGCGGGCCCATCCGCGCGGTCGAGACCGCCGACGGCGGCGCGAAGCCCGTGGCGATGAGCTACCGCACCGAGCGCTTCGGGTTGAACGGCATGCTCACCGCCACCATGCCGGACGGCGAGCAATACTCCGGGCGTTACCTGCAGGTCACCTCCGACACCGAGGCCGATACCCTCCTGCCCTTCTGGGCGGGATGGGATGTCGGGTGGGGGGACTGGGGCCCGTGGGCCGACGATACGCCCGATTATATGGTCGGGGCCGATATGCCGACGTTCGTGCGGAACTACAGCGGCAAGGCCATCGCCACGCTGCTCGGCGATCGCGGCGGCCGCATGCGCTGCCGGTTCCACCTCGCCGATCCGACCGAGGGCATGGAAGGCGGCGGGCTCGGCCAGTGCGAGACGGACAAGAAGGTCAAGATCGACGCCACGTTCTGAGTCGCTGCTGAAAAG
>JBFXHX010000050.1:9090-16579 GCA_050176585.1 Binatia bacterium | reverse complement strand
AAATCGGCCGACACGAACGGCTCGACCGCATCGAGCGCGATGGCGACCCGCAGCACGCCCTCTCGGTTGCGCCGCGCGACGCGCGCACGCGCGCTCGCCGCCGGTGCCGCCGCCCGGGTGAGCGCCGCGGCAGCGCCCTGCGCGCCCGGCTGCCAGTTGCCCGTGCAGTCGCCGAACAGGATGCCCGCGAAGTCCTGCTGCGCCGCATCACCCGCCATCGGCTCGTAGGCGATGGCGCCCTGCCGGCACGTCTGGGAGGTGAGGAGCGGCGCGATCAGCCGCTGGTTCGGCGCCGGGCCGGGAATCGGGTCGAACAGCCAGTCGGAGTCGCACCGGGTGGCCGCCGGCAGGCGCGTAATGGTGCCGACCTGGAGCTGCAGGATGTAGACGGCGTCAAACGCGCTCACGCTGCCGTCGCCGCTCACATCGCATGCGAGGCGCTCACGCGCGGTGAATCCCCGATCGCCCGCGACGAAGCGGAGCACCTGAGCGGCGTCGAACGCGGTCACGGCGGGCGGCGAGCCCAGGTCGCCGGCCTTCTTCGGCTCCACTGTGATGTTGCCGCTCGGCAAGCCGGTCAGCGCATACGTGCCATTCGCCTGGGTGCCGGTGCTCTGATCCGCCGCGCCCTTGCACGCCACGGTCGCGTTCGGCACCGGCCCGTCGCTGGCGTAATAGCGGACCTGACCCGACCGGCTCGCCGCCGCGGGCGTCGGCGTGCGCGTCGGGCCGGTCGGCGTGAGCGTCGGCGTCAGCGTGCGCGAAGCGGTTGACGTGCGCGTCGGCGTGCCGGTCCGCGTCGGCGTGCGCGTGAACGTCGCCGTGCCCGTCGGTGTCGCGGTGCGCGTGTTCGTGCCCGTGCGCGTGGCCGTCCCCGTCCACGTCGCGGTGCGGGTCGGGGTGTGCGTCGGCGAGAAAAAGATCGTCCGGGTCGGCGTGGCGGTCGGCGTCCCGGTCGGGCCCGGCGGGCCGACGCGCACGATGAACTCGTGGCGCGGCCCCAGATTGCCGTTCGTGTCGCGCAAGCGGACGGCGAAGCGGGTGGGCCCGAACGGCAGCTCGGCCGTGGTGGTGACCTGGAAGCAGTACTGGCGGGTCGTCGACGGGTGGACGAACGAGAAGCTGCCGAAGCGATCGCGGGTGCACGCGTTGCCGGTGCTGGTTTGGAGCTCGAAGCGGCACGCCGTCTCGGCGAGCGCCGTGTTCACCGCCTCGCCGCCGCTGAAATCGAGCTCGGGAAACCCCGGCACGCCGCCGATCGGCTCCGTGCGGCAATCGAACTCGGGCGAGCCGTTCCCCATCGGGTGCTCGGCCAGGACCTGGAGCGAGGGTTGCCCGGAGAAATGCGTGATCGGTAGCACGTCGGTGCTGAAGAACACGCCCTCGCTGCCGGGCTGCCGCAAGGACGTCCCCGGGCTGGCCTCGATCACCAGCAGGAATTGCCCGGAGGGAACGTGAAACACGCGCACGCCTTCCTCGACGTCCGGCGTCGGCGTCGGCGTCTGCTGGCAGGAAAATCCGCAGCAGAACTCACACCCGTCTTGATTGATAGCACCGGCAAAGCGGATCACCGGGCCCGATTGCGCGTCCGCGGCGCCCGCCGCGCACCACGCGGCGGCGAGCGCGAGCCCCGCCATGATCGTCCGTCGGCGCCAACTGTCGAACACACCCGATGGGGTCAAACTCACAATCTCCTGTGACGGAGACGCAATCCGTCGGGAATTTGTTGCATGCGTCAAAAATTCCCCCGCACCGAGCCGCTCGGGCCGCGGCCGTGCCCGCGGCTACGTCCGCAGACTAAATTCCAGACAGATCCGTATTGCAAGCTTTTAATCTATGGCGGGGCACTCTATTGGCGCACGATGGACCGGATCACCGTCTGTAAAATGCCGCCGTTGCGGTAGTACTCGACCTCCACGGAGGAATCGACGCGCGCCCGGACCTCGAAGCGCCGCACCGCGCCATCGGGGCGCACCGCTTCCACCTGCAGGGTCTCCTGCGGCGCGAGTGCCGCAAGCCCGCGCACGGCGTACACCTCTTCGCCGGTGAGCCCGAGCGTCTCGCGGTTCTGCCCGGGCAGGAACTGCAGCGGAAGGACGCCCATACCGACCAGATTGCTGCGGTGAATGCGCTCGTAGCTCTCCGCGATCACCGCCCGCACCCCGAGCAGGTTCGTGCCCTTGGCCGCCCAGTCGCGCGAGCTGCCGGTGCCGTACTCCTTGCCAGCGATGACGATCAGCGGCACGCCCTCGCCCTGATAGCGCATCGCCGCGTCGTAGATCGCCATCTGCTCGCCGTCGGGAAAATGCCGCGTCCAGCCTCCCTCCACGCCCGGCACCAGGAAGTTGCGGAGCCGGATGTTGGCGAAGGTGCCGCGCATCATGACCTCGTGATTGCCGCGCCGCGCGCCATACGAGTTGAAATCCGCCGGCTGCACACCGTGCGCGATCAGGTATTTCCCCGCCGGGCTGTCGGCCGGGATCGAGCCCGCCGGCGAGATGTGATCGGTGGTCACCGAATCGCCGAGCACGGCCAGCACGCGGGCGCTCTGCAGATCGGCGGGCGCCGGCACCTCGCGGGTCATGGTGGCGAAGAACGGCGGCGACTTGATGTACGTCGACGCCGCATCCCACGCGTAGAGCTCGCCGGCCGGCACCGGCAGCGCCCGCCAGTGCTCGTCGCCCTGGAACACGTTGGCGTACTGGGCGCGGAAGAGCTCCGGCGTCACCGTGCTGCGCACGGCTGCGTCGATCTCCTCCGCCGTCGGCCACACCTCGGCCAGATACACCGGCCGCCCGTCGCTGCCGGTGCCGAGCGGCTCGCGCGCCAGGTCGATGTCGACCGTGCCCGCCAGCGCGTAGGCGACGACCAGCGGCGGCGAAGCCAGGTAGTTGGCGAGCGTCAGCGGGTTGATGCGGCCTTCGAAGTTGCGGTTGCCGCTCAGCACCGCCGCGGCCACCAGGTTGTGCTCCTTGATCGCCTGCCCGATGTGCTGCGGCAGCGGGCCGCTGTTGCCGATGCAGGTCGTGCAGCCGTAGCCGACGACGTGGAAGGTGAGCTCCTCGAGCGGGCCGAGCAGGTTCGCGTTGCGCAGGTAGTCAGTCACCACCTTCGAGCCCGGCGCGAGGCTGGTCTTGACCCACGGCTTGACGCGCAGGCCGCGCTCCACCGCCTTGCGGGCCAGTACGCCGGCGCCGAGCATCACGGACGGATTCGAGGTGTTCGTGCAGCTCGTGATCGCGGCGATCACCACCGCGCCGTGGGCGAGCGCAAACGCCTCGCCGCCGTGGCGCACCGTCGCCGCGCTGCCGGCATAGAGATCCTGCCGCTCCGGGCGCCGCCCGTTCTCGGGCAGCAGGGCCGGCACTTGCGAGATGTCGCGCTTGTAGGCCACCGACATCGCGTCGCGGAACGCGCTCTTCATCTGGCGGAGCGGCACGCGGTCCTGCGGGCGCTTCGGCCCCGCCATGCTCGGCTCGACGGTGGAGAGGTCGAGCCGCAGCTGCTCGGTGAACTGGGGATCCGGCGTCGCGGCGCCGCGGAAGAGGCCCTGCGCCTTGCAGTACGCCTCGACCAGCGCGACCTGCTCCGGCGAGCGCCCGCTCAAGCGCAGATAGGCGAGCGTCTGCTCGTCCACCGGGAAGAAGCCCATCGTCGCGCCGTACTCGGGCGCCATGTTCGCAATCGTCGCGCGGTCGGCCAGCGCGAGCCCGGCGAGCGCCGGGCCGTAGAACTCGACGAACTTGTCGACCACGCCGTGCTTGCGCAGCAGCTGGGTCACGGTCAGCACCAGATCGGTAGCGGTCGCGCCCGGCGGCAGCTCGCCGAGGAGCTGGCAGCCGACCACCTGCGGCATCAGCATGTAATACGGTTGGCCGAGCATCACCGCCTCGGCCTCGATCCCGCCCACCCCCCAGCCGAACACGCCGAGCCCGTTGATCATGGTGGTGTGGGAGTCGGTGCCGACGCAGGTGTCGGGAAACGCCAAGCGCGCGCCGTTGCGGTCGGCGGCGAACACCACCGGCGCGAGGTACTCCAGGTTCACCTGATGGCAGATGCCGGTCTCGGGGGGCACGACGCGGAAATTCCGCAAATTCTCCTGGCCCCAGCGCAGGAAAACGTAGCGCTCGCGGTTGCGCTCGTACTCGAGCCGCGCGTTGTCGCGGTACGCCTCGGCGGCGCCGAAGCGGTCCACCTGCACCGAGTGGTCGATCACCAGGTCGGCCGGAATCTGCGGGTTGATGCGCGCGGGCGAGCCGCCAAGGCGCTGCATCGCCTCGCGCATCGCCGCGAGATCCACGACCGCCGGCACGCCGGTGAAATCCTGCAGCAGCACGCGCGCCGGCATGTACGGCACCTCGCCCGTCCCCGGCCCGGCCGGGTTCCACGCCGCCATCGCCTGCACGTCCTCGGCGCGCACGAGCCGCCCGTCCTCATTGCGCAACACGTTCTCGAGCAGGACGCGAATGCTGAACGGCAAGCGATCGACGTCGGTGAGGCCGGCGCGCTGGAGGGCGGCCAGGCTGAAGTACTCGAACGTGGCGTCTCCCGCCGTCAGGCGCGCCCTCGTACCGAAACTGTCGCTGCGCTGCGTGCTCATGGTCCGTGTATCCTCTCGTGTCTAGCTGGGGGAACGGGCTCGCGGCGGCGGTGCCCGGGTTCGAGATCAGAGGCCCTTTTCGAGCCGGCGCTGGGTAAATTCCTCGTCGCTCAGGCCGCGGTTGAAGGCGAGCTCGCTCAGCTCCGCCACCGTCCGCCCGCCGGTGCGCTCGTTGCGCATTTCCAGGTGGTGCGCGGACGGAATGCCGCTCTCCACGCGCACGTCGGAGAGCGCCAGCGTCTTCACCGGCTCGCCGCTCGCGTCGCGAAACTCGTACTTGTGCACCACGTAATCCTCGGTGCCGAGCCAGAGCCGCACGGTGCCGTAGTGCACGTCCGCCGCCGGCGTCGGGCGCAGCTCGATCACCGCGCAGCGCTGCCCGTCGATGACGTCCTCGCCCACCGGCGCGGCGCTCGCCTCCTCGCTGCCCCAGTCGAGCGCCTCGGCCATGATCGCGAGGTCCTCGTAGCTGAAGTCGGTGCCGACGAAGCTCTCGGTGCGGGCGCCCTGGCTGATCTGGCGCACGCGCTTCAGCGCTGGCAGCCAGAGCCACTGGTGGTCGGCGCCGCGCGGGTCGACCCACTGCAGGAACCCGATGCCCTCCACGTGCGGCGGGGCGTGGAAGAACATGATCGAGCGGCTCGCTTCGGGGCCATAGCGCTTCGTGCGCACCTCGAGCTCGCGCCGGTGCTCGTTGCCGCGCCGGTCGACGATGGTGAGGCGCATCCGCTGCGTGCGGTCGTTCCAGTACCGCTCGCCGCGGTTGAGCGCGCGGGCGCGCTCGAGCACCGCGTTGCCGTCCTCGGCCGCCGGCGCCGCCGCGGCCAGCAACAGCGCGGCCGCCGCGGCCCGCCACCCCGCCTTCATCCGTGCCGGCCCCTGCTCATGACGAAGCGCCGACGTTAACCCGGCGCTGGTGCCACAACAACCCGCGGTACACGTACTGGATGCCGGACCCCGCCGTGAGCACGCCGGTGGCGATCTGCAAAACCGCCGTCGCGGTCGCGAGCGGCAGCTCCGGTCGCGCCAGCCGCAAGAGCACGAACCCGATGGTGAAGAGCTGGAAGAAGGTGCTGAGCTTGCCGAGCATGGTGGGCGCGACGTCCATCCACTCGTGGTCGACGACGAAGACCGCTCCGTAGCCGAGCACGATGATCACGTCGCGCGCGACCACGAGCGCGGCGAGCCAGGCCGGGAGCGCGCCGGTGAACCCGAGCACGATGAACGCGCTCAGCAGCAGGAGCTTGTCGGCCAGCGGATCCAGCACCGCCCCGAGGCTCGAGTGGCTGTCGGTGAGGCGCGCCACCGCGCCGTCCACGGCATCGGTCACGCCGGCGGCGAGGAACAAGATGAACGCCGCGCTGTGGTTGCCGTTGGCGAGCGCGATCAAGAAGACCGGAATGGCGATGATGCGCAGCAGGGTGAGGAAGTTCGGCAGGGTCAGCATCAGGTCGGGCCATCCATAGCAAGCGCGTGCGCCGCGGTGCAGCCCGTCGCCGCGCCATTCACTGGCGCGCGGAGCGCGCCAGCGCCGCGGGCGGGCGGGCGCTTCAAGGGCCCGGCGCCGCGCCCCGCCGCCCGCCGTTCAGCAGCTTGCGGATGCGCCCGGCGATCTTGGCGGGGACATAGGCCGTCACCGCGTAGGCGCCGTCGTGCAGGCTCTGTTCGGTGACCCGGCCGGCCTGGTGGAGCTGCGCGAGCAGGTCGCCGCGATGGACGGGGATCATCACGTGCAGGCGCTCCTGCTGGGCCGCGAGCAGCGTGCTGATCTGGCGGAGGAGCTGCGCGAGCCCGTCGCCGGTGCGCGCCGACACCGCGCAGCTCGGCCCCGACGTGGCAGGCCGCGCAGGAGCCGGCAGGTCGGACTTGTTCAGCACGGTGATCCGCGGCAGCTCCGCCGCGCCGAGCTCGCCGAGCACACCCTCGACCACCCGCATGTGCTCATCGGCGTGGCGGTCGCTCGCGTCGACGACGTGCAGCAGCAGGTTGGCGGTCTGCACCTCCTCGAGCGTGCTCTTGAACGCATCGACGAAGCCGTGCGGCAGCTTGTGGATGAAGCCGACGGTGTCGACCAGCAGCGCCTCGCCGCCGTCGGGCAGCCGCAGCATCCGGACCGTCGGGTCGAGAGTCGCGAACAGCTGATCGGCGACCAGCACGCCGGCGTCGGTCAACGCGTTCATCAGCGTCGACTTGCCGGAGTTCGTGTAGCCGACCAGCGCCACCGTCGGATACGGCACGGCATCGCGCCCGGCGCGGTGCAGCCCGCGCGTGCGCGACACCTCCTTCAACCGCCGCCGCAGCCCCGCGATGCGCTCGCGCACGCGCCGGCGGTCGACCTCGAGCTGCGTCTCGCCCGGCCCGCGCGCGCCCACCACGCCGCCGCCGAGCCGCGAAAGATGCGACCACTGGCGGGTGAGGCGCGGCAGCAGGTACTCGAGCTGGGCGAGCTCGACCTGCAGCTTGCCGGCCTGGGAGGTAGCGCGCTGGGCGAAGATGTCGAGGATGAGCTGGGTGCGGTCGATCACGCGCGCCGAGAGCTGCTTCTCGAGGTTGCGCTGCTGCGCCGGCGAGAGCTCGTCGTCGAAGATCACCAGGCGCGCGCCGGCGCGCTCGGCCGCCTGCGCGACCTCGCTGATCTTGCCGGCGCCGATCAGCGTCCCGGCGTGCAACCGCCGCGCCGGCTGGATCGCGCGGCCGACCACCTCGACCCCGGCCGTCTCGCTCAGGCGCTCGAGCTCGGCCAGCGATTCGTCGACGTCGAGCAGCGCGTCGCGGCCGCGATCGATGGCGACCAGCACGGCGCGTTCGCGGTTGTTGGCTATCTCAATCACCGGCACATCGACCATCGCGGACGCGGGTTCCGACGTCAAGGCCAGCCGGGCGCCGCGC
>JBFXHX010000050.1:0-8990 GCA_050176585.1 Binatia bacterium | reverse complement strand
GGCGCCGCGCGCTCCACGCCGAGCGGGCCGGCGTGATAGGCTGCCGCCGCGAGCCCCGAGTCACCCTCGAGCACACCGAACGCAGGATGGAGACCGCATGAGCGCCGATCCGAATGCCCGCGACGCGACCGGCCCCGCGGCGCGCGACGCGCTGTTGCGGGCGATGGATCTCAACTGCTGGGAGATGTACCGCGACATCGCGCGCCGCTGCGCCGGCGCGGAGCTGGTGGAGACGCCGGCCTACTCCATGCTCTGGGGGCCGCGCGCCGGCGCGTTCCAGAACGCCCTCATGGTGCACGCGCCCTGTGACGCGGGGGAGCTGGCGGCCGCCGCCGAGCGCTTCTATGCCGGGCGGCCGCCCTATTCCATCTGGGTCCGCGCGCACGCCGACGCGGCGGTCGAGCGCGCGCTGCGGGCGCGCGGCTACACCACCCACACCACCTTGCCAGGCATGGCGCTCATCGCGGATCCCGGCACGCGCTGCGCGCCGCCCGGACTCGAGGTGCGCGCCGCCCGCGACGACCGCGGGCGCGAAGCGTTCCGCGACGTGTCGGCGGCCGCGTACGCGACCTACGGGTCGCCGCCGGAGTACGCGGCCGATGCGTTCGCCCAGCTCGAGAGCGTGTGCGCTTCGCACATCCAGGGCTTCGTCGGCTACCTCGGAGAGGAGCCCGTCGCCGCCGCGGCCGTCTATGTCACGCACGGCGTGGCCGGCATCGGCTGGGTCGGCTGCGTGCCAGCGGCGCGCGGACATCGATACGCGGAGGCGGTGACGTGGGCGGCGCTGCGCGAAGGCCTGCGGCGCGGCGGTGCATTCGCCAATTTGCAGGCGTCGCCGATGGGCCGCCCGGTGTACGAGCGGATGGGGTTCCGCACCTTCACCGAGTACCGCGTGCTGGCGCAGGCCGGGCATAGCTAGGCGCCCGCGGAGTTCGCTGTTAGGCTTCGCCTCGAGCCGGAACATCAGAGGAGGCCGCAGACTGCGAGCGCGGCCGAGCGACGACGAGAGGAACGCGATGCCCGAGGAACAACAACCGACCGGTAACCCTTTGGCCGAAATGGCGACCCGCGCGAGCGTCGCGCAGAAGTTGTTCGAGGCGCGCACGGTCGTGATCTGCGGCGAGATCCACGCGGAGCTCGCGCGCGCCGTGACCGAGCAACTGCTCGCGATGCAGGCCGCGTCGGATGACGAGATCACGCTCTACCTGCACTCGCCCGGCGGGCACGTCGAAGCTGGCGATACCATCCACGACCTGCTCGGGTTCATCCGCCCCGCCGTGCTGATCGTCGGCACCGGCTGGGTGGCGAGCGCCGGCGCCCACATCTACCTCGCGGTACCGCGCGAGCAGCGGTTTTGCCTGCCCAACACCCGCTTTCTCCTGCACCAGCCGGCGGGCGGGTTCGGCGGCCGCGCGACCGATCTCGAGATCGAAGCGGAGGAGATCCTCAAGATGCGGGCGCGCCTGAACCGCATCATCGCCGATCAGACCGGCCAGCCGCTGAAGAAGGTCGAGAAGGACACCGAGCGCAATTTCTGGATGTCGGCCGAAGCGGCGAAGGAGTACGGCCTGGTCGGGCGGATCATCTCGTCATTCGACGAGCTGAAACGCTGAGCAACGAATTCGACGCTCCGACGCGCAGGCGCGCAGGATTTCTCTAGCTTCGTCTTCGCGCCTGCGCGTTGCGATTTAGCGTTCCCCCAGCACGCCGCGCAGCAGCGGGGACGGGGTGGCGACGCTGGTCAACCAGAGCTGGTGGATCGCGCGCGTCGTCGCGACGTGCAAGCGGCGGCGCGACGCGGGCGTGTCCGGATAGTGCGTGGCGCTTGTTTCGAGCACGACCACGTAATCGAACTCCAGGCCCTTCACGTCGCCGACCTCGCAGATCTCCACGCCGGGCGCGAAGCGGAAGCGCTGATCCTGCACCAGGCTCAGCGCCGGTACTTCCGCCGCCTCCAGCGCCCGGTGGTAGAGCGCCGCCACTTCGGCGGACGGCGCGACCAGCGCCACCGACGCGAGCGGCTCCGCCGCGACGAGGCGCTTGAGCGCCCCGCCGAGAAACGCGACGCAGGCGCCGTGATCGGTGAAGCGGAACAGCTCCACCGGCGGTCCGCTGCGCGTGGTCAGCGGCGGCGTATCGTCCTCCACCAGCTCGCCGAGCACCGCCTGGGCGACCTGCACGATCTCGTGCGTCGAGCGGTAGCTGACGCGCAGCGTGCTGACCTCGGTGCCGGCGAGGCCGAGATGGCGGAAGAAGTCGCGCCACGATGCAAACCCCGCGTCCGCGAGCAGGTGCTGCTGGGTGTCACCGGCGAGCGTCATGCTGTGCCGCTCGTCGAGGCAGTCGAGCAGCACGCGCACCTCGAGCGGCGAGAAGTCCTGCACCTCGTCGATCGCGACGTGCCGCAGCCGCAGCGGGCGGCCGCCGCCCTCGCGCAGTTGGCCGACGCGCAGCTGATACGCGCGCAGCAGCAGCGCGTCGTCCTCCGGCCCGATCTCCACCGGCGTCGGATCATCGCCATCGAGATGCCCGAGCAGGTCGCGATAGCGCCGCCCGCACCACGCCGCCGCGCGCTCGAGCTCCTCGGCGCTGAACGCGCCGGGCGCGACCTCGTGCACCACCCGCTGCAGCAGCGCGGCATCGGCGAGCGCGCTGCCCCAGTCGTCGAGCGCCTGGCGCGCGGTGGCGCGCCCGGGCGCGCGGCGCACCTGCTCCCGCAGGATGGCGAGCATGGCGGGATGCGCTTTCAGGTTGCGCACGGCGGTCGGCGCATCGTCGCGCACCTCGCGCGGCAGCATCGGAAAGTGGCGCCGCCGCTGCTCGGAGGCCCATTCCGGGAACGTGCACACGCGCACGCGATGCACGCCGAGCGCCGGCAGCACGTGGCTCACATAGTCGCGCAGGGCGCGCGAGAACACGACCACCAGGGTGCGCTCGGAATCGATGCCCGGGTCTTCGTAGGCGAGATACGCGATCCGGTGCAGCGCGACCGTCGTCTTGCCGGAGCCCGCCGTGCCGCGCACGACGACCACACCGGCGGAGGGCTTCGCGATGAGAGCAAACTGGTCCGGATCGATGAGGCCGGCGATGTCGGGCAGGTGCTTGTCGGCGCGCCCGCCGCGGCTGTCCGTCCCCAGCCTGTGCGCCGACGCGTCGGCGGGCTCGTACACCCGCAGCGCGGCGCCGGCGCCGCCGGCCAGGATGGGCGCGCGGTGCGGAATCTGCAGCCAACCGCCTTCTGCGTCGGGTTGGCGGATGAAGACGCCCTCGGGCGCGTCGACCCGCTGCAGCACTCCGTCGCGGATCGCCACCATTCGCCGCGTGATCACCTCGCCCGCGCGCAACCGCCCGGCCAGCTCCTCTTCGTACTCCTCCCCCTGCTCGTAGCGGTAGAACAGCCGCGAGACCGGCGCGTTGCGCCAGTCCACGATGCTCACACCGCCGTTGATGAAGGTGCCCTTGCCGAGGCAGATGTGCCATTCGCAGCCGTTCTCGCGGAGGTGCAAGTGGCCGAAGTACGGCGACTCGGCGGTGACGCGCGGGCGCTCGCGCCCGGCCCGGATCTGCTTGAGCAGGGCCTCCTGGCGGTTGAACTCCAGCAGCGCCGCGGCGCGGTCATCGGCGCCTCCGCCGGAGAGCAGTTGCTCGCGCAGGCGCTCGAGCTCCGCGATCACCGCCGAGTCCGACGGCGCGCGCGCCTCCGGCTGTGCGGCGAGCGCGCGCCGCACGTCTTCCAACAGCGCCAGTTCTTCCGCGACGATCGGGTGGAGCATTGCGGGTCCGGCTGTCCACGATGGGTTCTGCCCCCCGCCTGCGCAAGGGGGGCTCCCGGTGCGACGACTTCTTCACCGCTGAGACGCTGAGGCCCGGAGGCGAACCGCCAGCAGGCGACCTCCGCGCCTCTGCGCCTCGCGGTGAAAAATCTTAGCGTTCGCGCGCCGCCGAGCTCTCGCGCGCGAGCTGCCACACGAGCTCCGGCGTGAGCGGGATGCGCGTGATCATGGCGCCGCCGAGCGCATCCGCGACCGCGTTCACGATCGCGCCCGGGGGGCCGATGGTGCCGCCCTCGCCCATGCCTTTGATGCCGAGCGCGGTGAGCGGGGAGAGCGTCTCGAGGTGCTCCACTTCGATGTTGGGCACGTCGGCCGCGGTCGGCACGAGGTAGTCCATGAGCGAGGTGGCGAGCGGCTGCCCGTTCTCGTCGAACGGCACGTGCTCGAAGAGCGCCGCCCCGACCCCCTGCACGACGCCGCCGGCGACCTGCGCCTCGACCAGCATCGGGTTGATCATCTGGCCGCAGTCCTCGACCACGAGGTAGCGCACCAGCTTGACATTGCCGGTCTCGATGTCGACCTCGACCTCGGCGACGTGCGTCGAGTTGGCGTACGTGACCGGCGGATCCCAGTAATGGAACGCCTCCAGCCCGGGCGCCTCGCCCGGCGGCAGCTGCCAGTACGAGAACACCGCGGCTTTGGCGATGTCCTTCACCGCCACGGACTTGGTCGGAACGCCTTTCACGCGGATGGAGCCGCGGTCGAGCTCGAGGTCGCCCGCGTTCACCTCGAGCATATGGGCGGCGATGCGCATCATCTTCTCGCGCACCTGGCGCGCCGCGCCGTGCACCGCGCCGCCGCCCGCCACCGCGCTGCGGCTGCCCCACGTGCCCCACCCGTAGGTGGTCGCGGCGGTGTCGCCCTGGATGTAGTTCACATCCTTCACGTCGATGCCGAGCTCGTCGGCGACGATCTGCGCGTACACGGTGGCGTGCCCCTGGCCGTGCGAGTGCGTGCCCGCCGTCACCGTCGCCCCGCCGTTCGGCTCCATCTTCACGCTCGCCGACTCGTACGCCGAGTGCTGGATGCCGAGCCGGTTCCACCAGCCGGTGCCGAAGGTCGTCGCTTCGACGTAGCTCGAGATACCGATGCCGAGCCGGCGCCCCTGGCGCCGCGCTTCCGCCTGGCGGCGGCGAAAGCCCGGATAGTCCACGGCCTCGAGCGCCTTGTCGAGGGCCTTGGTCGAGCTGCCGCTGTCGTAAGTCTCGCCGGTGACGATGGTGTACGGGAACTCCTCGGGGCGGATCATGTTCTTGCGCCGGACGTCCACCGGATCCATGCCGAGCTTTCGCGCCGCGTTGTCGATCAGGTGCTCCTGCACGAGGATCGCCGCCGGCAGGCCGACGCCGCGGTACACGCTCAGCGTGGTCTTGTTCGTGTTCACCGCGCGGATGTCGCACGCGTAGTTGTTCACCTTGTAGTGGCCGGTGAGCGCGTACGCGAGCTGGACCGCCTCGAGGCACGACGGCCACGGATCGGCGCCATACGCGCCGAGGTCGCCGAGCACGCGCGCCCGCATCGCGAGCAGCGTGCCGTCCTCGGCGAAGCCCATCTCGCAGTCGACGATGTCGTCCTTGGCGTGGAAGGACCCGATCAGGTTCTCGCGCCGGTCCTCGATCCACTTCACCGGCGCGCCGACCTCGGCGGCGAAGAACGCCGTCAGCACCTCCTCGAGGAACACGTGGCACTTGAGCCCGAAGCCGCCGCCGACGTCGGGCGAAATCACGCGCATCTTGTGCTCGGGCCAGTCGATCAGCTCCGCGACGCGCGTGCGCACCAGGTGCGGCATCTGCGAGGAGGTCCAGAGCGTGAGGATGCCGTCGGCGCCGACCGCCGCCAGCGTTGCGCGGCTCTCCATCGGCAGCGCGACGTGCCGGTTGGTGTAGAACTTCTCGCGCACGACGACCGTGGATTTCTGGAAACCGCCCTCCACGTCGCCCCAGGCGCGGTCGACCTGCATGACCAGATTGTCGCTGTGCTCGTCGTGCACCAGCGGCGCGCCGGGCGCGCAGGCCTGCTCGGCGTCGACGACCGCCGGCAGCGGCTCGTAATCCACCTCGACGCGCTCCGCGCCGTCCTCGGCCAGGTAGCGCGAGTCCGCGATGACCGCCGCCACCGGCTCGCCGACGTGCCGGACCTTGGTGGTCGGCATGCAGACCCACGGCGCCTGCTGAAACACGCCGAACGGGAACTGCTCCTTGCGCAGCGGCAGCCCCATCGCCTTCACCCGGCCCTCGAGATCGGCGCCGGTGAACACTCTGCGCACGCCGGGCAGCGCGAGGGCCGCTGCGGTGTCGATGCGGCGGATGCGGGCGTGGGCGTGCGGGCTGCGCACGAACGCGACGTGCAACGTGCCCGGGAGGCGAACGTCGTCCGTGTAGTTGCCGAGACCACGCACGAAGCGGTTGTCCTCGACCCGCTTAACGCTCGCCCCGACGAGCTTCATCATCGCCATGTTCTCAGAATCCTTTCTCGCGGCCGGTCACCGGACCGCGTCCGATATGGCGGACTCTTCCTACGACCGCCGGCCGTGGTCAACCGGCCTTCCCGCGCGCGCGCCGCTCGGCGGTGCGGCGCGCACCGCGCCACACCCGCCCGCGCGGCTCCGCTGTTGACGCGCGCGCGCGCTTCATACAGATTGCCCACACGATCGCGTCCGCAAGTCGCGCCGGGGGTGGCGCCGCGCGAGCGCAACACTTCGAAGGAGGTTTCAATGAGCGGTTCTCTCAGAATGAACGACATGGTGGCGTTGTTTCGCAAAGAGCTCCAGCTCTGTGGGGTCAACGAATCTCAGACCGTGGCCGTCCTCAGCGAGCTCGACAACCAGGCGGAGTACGCCGCCGCGTTCATGGCCGCGGCGCGCGCGCTCGGCGCACAGACGTTCAACGTGAACCTCCTGCCCTCCAGCGGGGTCGATGCGGAAGACCGCGCGTCGGTGGTCGGCATGAACTCGCTGGCCGGCAACAAGCCGGCGATCGAGGCACTCAAGAGCGCGGACCTCGTCGTCGATCTCATGTTCCTGCTCTTCTCGCAGGAGCAGATCGAGATCCAGAAGGCGGGCGCGCGCGTGCTCCTCGTCGTCGAGCCCTTCGAGGTGCTGCAGCGGCTCTTCCCCACCCAGGAGCTCCGCGATCGCGTCGAAGCGGGCGAAGCGCGCCTGAAGAAGGCCAAGCACCTGCGCTTCACCAACCAGCTCGGCACCGATGTCACCTATGAGCTCGGGCAGTTCCCGACGATGACCGAGTACGGCTTCACGGACACGCCGGGGCGCTGGGATCACTGGCCGAGCGGCTTTCTGTTCACCGGCGCCAGCGAGACCGGCGTGAACGGCCGCGTCGTGATGGCCCCCGGGGACATCGTGTACCCCTTCAAGAGCTACTGCGCCGAGCCGATTGATTTCACCATCCGCGAAGGCCGCATCGTCGACCTCCAGGGCGGCATCGACTCCAAGTTCGTGAAGAACTACATGGAGAGCTTCAACGACCCGCGCGCGTTCGCGATCTCGCATATCGGCTGGGGATTGAACCACCAGGCGCAGTGGAGCGCACACGCCCAGGGCGTGCCGGGCCTCGGCATGGACGGGCGCGCCTTCTACGGCAACGTGCTGTTCTCCACCGGGCCGAACACCGAGCTCGGCGGCAAGAACGACACGCACTGCCACCTCGACCTGCCGATGAAGGACTGCACGCTGTACCTCGACGACGAGCTGATCGTGAAGGACGGCGCGATCGTCCCCAAGGACATGCGGGCTCCGGGCCGCTGAACCGACCGCAGCGGGGGCGCGAGAGCAATGGCGTCGAATGACCGCGTCCACCTGGTGGGCAGCGTCACCAAGGACTGGTCCGTCGAAGAGGTGTTCCGGAACTGCGCCCAGGCGCTCGGCGGCTACGCGAGCAAGCTCCCGGACGGCGAGGTGGGCGATCGCTTCTACTGGATCAACTTCCTCGCCTACCGCACCTACTTCCCCCACCCGGACATGGAGCCGGTGCAGCGGCCCCGCGAGGTGGCGGGCAAGGATTGGTGGGTGCCCACCTCGTACGACGAGCACTGGCATTTCCGCATCAAGGATGATGTGCCGTCGCTGCGCTTCGAGCATTTGGGCTACGCGCGGGCCGCGAAGGAGTCCTACGCGGTCTTTCGGCGCCTGCGCGATCAGGGCGTGATCCCCGCCGGCACGCGCTTTCAGGTTGCGGTGCCGCTCACCGAGAGCGG
Organism: Binatia bacterium; assembly: GCA_050176585.1. Taxonomy (GTDB): domain Bacteria; phylum Desulfobacterota; class Binatia; order HRBIN30; family CADEER01; genus CAYYWP01. The sequence continues at coordinate 945 of JBFXHX010000050.1, read as the reverse complement.
CACCCGGCAGTTCGTCGGCCGCAAGCGCGATTTCGAGCTGATGTGGGATGCGTACCAGGACGCGATGCGCCGTGAGATCGCGACGCTCGTGCGGGACATCCCGCCGCGCGACCTCGCCTTCCAGTGGGACATCTGCGGCGAGGTGGCGGCGGTCGAAGGCGTGCCGTGGGGGTATTTCAAGGACGATAGCGATCCCATGGAGCGCTACACGCGCAGCCTGGCCGACCTCTCGCCGAGCGTGCCGAAGGAAGCGCAGATCGGCTTCCACCTCTGCTACGGCGATCTGGCGCACAAGCACTTCATGCAGCCGAAGGACCTCGGCGTGTGCGTGCGGATGGCCAACGAAGGCGTGAAGGCCGCGGGGCGGTCGGTGGAGTTCATCCACATGCCGGTGCCGCGCGACCGTGCGGACGACGCCTACTTCGCCCCGTTGGGCGACCTGCGCACGCCCGGCTCGCGCGTCTTCCTCGGGCTCGTCCACCACACCGACGGCCTCGACGGCACGCTCGGCCGCCTGAACACCGCCAAGCGCCATCTGAAAGACTTCGGCATCTCCACCGAGTGCGGGCTCGCACGCCGGCCCGCCGAGACGCTGGCAGAGGTCTTCCGGATTCACCGCGAAGCCGCGGATAAGATCTAACGGGTGCAGTTAGGTTACTGGGGCGGGTTCTGAACCCGACCCCGCCCCAACCTCTCGCTCCCGTCGTATCCAGCCGCACGGGGTTTCGCCGTCGGGCGAATCGCCCGCTCGGGCGGGTTTCAATGCCGCTGTGCCGTCGCGCGCGGATACTGCGCGGGGACGTAGCATCTGCAACGCCAGGGCCCCACGCCGGCATCGCTGCGCGATGCCGAGCGGCCAGGTGCCGCGGTTACACCGGGAGAGGGCTGGCGGCGTGCGGGTGTGCGCCGTAGATCTCCGCCAGTGACACTGAGGGCTTCACTCGG
>JBFXHX010000049.1:0-23500 GCA_050176585.1 Binatia bacterium | reverse complement strand
GAGCCGACGCGCTGCGCCTGACTGCGAAGCGGGGCGGCAACGAGTTCACCGCGCCGATGGTCATTGCGAACTGCGCGCCGCCGGCAGTCGGTACCCCGAGACAAAACGGTTCGAACGCACGTCGGGTCACGGCGCTGCGTCAACGCGCCCGCTCACCACGCCGCACGGCCCGACTACTTCGAGCGTATAGGACCGGGTCGCTACGGGCTGCTATGAATCCCCGGCGCCTGTGGATAACTGCCAGTTTCGCCAGCGGTGGCTGTCAGATTGGCTGTCAAACTGGCCGGCTCGTCGGCGTTCCAGACTCTAACTTCCTGAAATTGAAAGTGAGCCGTCTGGGACTCGAACCCAGGACCCTCTGCTTAAAAGGCAGATGCTCTAACCGCCTGAGCTAACGGCTCCTCGTAGCGCTGGTACCACAGGCGGCCGCGGGGAACCACCCGACGCGGGCAGCAAGCGCCCGTGGCCGAGTGGCGAAGGCGGTGCTATGCAGCGCCGCACCGATGCGCTACCCGGTGCTGCTCTTCGACCTGTTCCGAACCATCGTGCGCTTTACTCCGCACGCGCCGACCGGGCAGGTGAAAGAAGCGACCTGGCGCCCCGCGATGAACGAGTTGCGCGGGCGCGCCCAGCCGCTGCTCGGGCCCGTGCCGTTCGACTTCTTTCTGGATGCGCTCTACGACGCGAGCCTCGCGATCGCCAAGGCGCGAGCGCCCGAGCACCGCGAGACCCCGATCGGTGAGCGTTACCGGCGCGCGCTGGCGCGGCTCGGGCTGAATGGCAGCGAAGCGGCCGCGACCGCCGGCAAGCTCGCCCGTCTGCAGCTCGAGGCGCAGATGGCGAATTGCGAGCTGCCGACCGAGCACGCCACGTTGCTGCGCGATCTCGCCAGCACCCGGCGGCTCGCGCTCATCTCGAACTTCGACGACGGGCCGGCCGTACAGGCGCTGCTGGCGCACAACCGCATCGATGCGCTCTTCAGCGCGGTGATCGTGTCCGTCGACGTGAACCGGCGGAAGCCGCACCCGGAGGTCTTCCGCGAGGCGCTGCGCCGGCTCGACGCCGCGCCGAGCGCCGCGTTGATGATCGGCGACAACCTACCCGACGACGCAGGCGGCGCGGCCGGAGCGGAGATCGACAGCGCGTGGGTGAACTGGGACGGCGCTCCGGCACCCGCCGATGCGCCGCGGCCGACCTATACGCTGCGCACCCTGATGGAGATCCGGCGCGTGCTGGAGGGGTGATGTCGGGGAGGAACGTGACGGCACACCGCGGCTGAGCCCCGAAAGCCCTCAGCTCACGTCGGGATTCCCGCGCGTACCCATGATCTGCAACCCGAGGGGGCCGCGCGGCACGTTGAACTGGAACCGCTCGCCGTTGCGCAGCACCTCCAGCTGCACGGTCGTGCCGGCGGTGCCGGCGTGCGTCGCGGCCACCAGGTCAGCAGGCGCGAAGATGCGCGCGTCGGCATAGCTGACGATCAGGTCGCCGGGTTGGAGCCCCGCCTCGGCGGCTGGTGAGGACGCCAGGACGTCGTCGACCCGCACCCGATTGGTCTCGCCCAGCGCGAATAGGTAGCGATCGTACGCGTCGTCGCCGACCTGGTCCCGAATCGATGTGCGCTGCGCGTCGATGGCCGCCATCTCTTCGCTGAAGCGGGGCGTATCCAGCCACTGCTCGCGGGTAGCGCGATCGCGCAGGTACATCTCCGCCATGGCCAGCTCGTCGCGACGCCGCTTGATCTCCGCCGCGGACCCCCGGTCGATACCGGCGCTGGCCAGCGCTTGTTCGACGGCGCTCGCGCTGTGGTCCTCCGCGACCTCGTTCGGTGCGTGGTTCGGCGACGGCTGCGCCGCGGTCTCGGCCGTGCTGGACGCGTCCGCCGGCTCATCCGCGCCGCCGCGGGCGGCCAACGCGTCCATGACCTCGTCGAGCCGCGCTTCGAGTCGCCGCCGCTCCGCCGCTTGGTCGGCAATCGTGGCCTCCAGGCGTTCGATGCGCCGTTCGAGATCGGCTCGAGAAGGGCCGGCGGCCGGCGCGCCGACCGCACCGAAACCCCGCGCCGGCTCTCGCGATGACGCCGTGCGCTCGGCCACCGCGGCCGGGCCGTTCGGCGCCCGCCAGGTTATGGCAATCCCCGCCACCGCGGCACCGAGGGCGATGAGCAAGCTGGTCACGAGAACTGATCGGAACATACTCCGCGCTCCTCCCCGCCAATGCGGCTCGGCAGGGCTTACGACCCACGATTGTCCGTGTCGCACGCGGGGCATGCAAACGCCGGACTGCGGATCTCTCCGCTAAGGCTCGTCCGACAACCGTGGTGATGCGCGATCACGACCGTCGCTTCGACGGTGCCCACCGCTGCGAGTGTTTCGCGTTTCCGATCTGTCCCGCCACCCGTACTGCCCGTCGCCGGTCTGGCCTTGCGAGTGGCAGGCTCGAGAATCGCGCTGAGAAGCGCCACCGGTCAGCGCGCCGCGGTGCCGAACCGCGGGCCGGCTCGCGCTGCAGTCCCCGCGCTCCGCGACCGTGACCGGCCCGCTCGGCGCACGCGAGCTGATCGCGACGCTCACCGCCGCCGCAGCGAACCGGTGAGCGAGCTGATCACGAGAACTGATCAGAACGCCCTGCACACTCGTACCCGCGGCTGCATTTCCGGCGGGGGCTTACGCCGCACCAGGCTCCGCGCCGCGCGCGCGGCATGTAAATGCCAGACTGAGGGGTCTCCAGACGGCGCATTCCGTCAGCGCCGCGGGCACGCATCCAGACACCCGCCTCCGGTCAGTCGATGCGGATCGACTCGGCGGTGACCACGCCGTCCGCTTCCCGGCCGCGAACCGCCACGGCGGTATTGGCGATGAGATCGGTACAGCTCGCGCCACCGCCGCGCGCGAAGACGACGGTGGTCTCGTCGGTCAAGATGACGAGCACCGTCAATCCGCCGCGCTCGCGCAATTCGAATGACCCGCCGTCCTCGCGGCAATCGGCATCCGCGATCACGGTTCCCGTATTGACGATGATGAGAAAACCGCCGCCGCAACTCACACCGGCCGCCAGCAGCAACAGCGCAATCGCCGCGCGCACGCTGCGGGCGGCACGGAGCGATCGAACCCGATCGGCGCAGCCGGGGAATGTCACCGCTCTGGTCCGCTTCACGCCGCGCCGCGCCCGCAGCTCCGCGCCCGCCCGCTCGCGCGAGGGTCACGCGTGCGGCGCCGCGGAGTCATCGAACCGGAGGAGTGTCGCCGTGCGGCGCTTGAACTTCCATTCGCCGCCGACCTTCTCGTATTCGTCTCGGTACGACCCCACGGCCACGAGCTGCAACTCGCGGCGGCCGGAGCGCACTTCCAAGCTCGCGATCCCGGTGGCGCGGTGGGCATCGGTCATCTCCACGAGATGGTTGTGCACGAACGGGAGTGGTCGGCCGAGCCGTTCGAATCCGCGCTCGAAAAACACCGTGAGGTTTTCGCGGCCTTTGACCTGCAGGAGCTCGGTCGAGCCGCTGAATATGAACTCGCCGTCGTTCGTGAAGAGCGCCACCACGCCGTCGACATCGTTCTGCCACACGCGATCGGCGTAGCGAATGGCCAAGTTTCTGATTGCCTCGCGGTCGAGCAACTCGGCCAGCAGTCGGTCACGCGTCTCACCCATCTCCACTCCCTGCACCAGCCTCTGCGAATGAACGGCACCGCCGGGCACGGTCGGCGATCCGCGTCGATCGGTCACGCGATGCCGAGCAGCCGCGCTCGCGGACTGCGCATAGCGGTCGCACAGCTGCAGGATATCTGCGCGCCCATGCGGCCCACCGTGTACTCGAGACCCAGCACCTGGGCCTTCGCTGTGCTCACCTGTGCAAGCCTACTCCCGACTCGGCAGTTCTCGATCGCGGTATGAACGGTTGCGGCGTGAGAGCGCTGTCGGGCGAGAACGGCGCGTGCGAGCTGGGTTCACCCGTCAGTGCCGATCCGCGGTCCGCCGCGCGTCTTCCGCATCGATCTATCGGCGATCGATACCACCCGGTCCTCAATCACTTCAACACTGTACGCGCAGACGGCTCTCTCGTGCACGCGCTAAATGCACCTACAGCGCAGCGCGGCAGCGGCGGCGCGCATGCGCTTTACAAATAGTTGCATTCCTCGACCCGGCGGCGGCCTGTAGGCCGTCGAACATTTTGCTATCATCGACGCCAGGTCGCAGCGGTCGGCCTAGTGGTCGGCCCCGGGCGGCCGGGAGCGATATGCCACGTCTCTCGCGATCGTCAGCCCCCGCCCGCCGCGCTACTCGGCAGTCGGAGCCGGTCGCCACGGACGGGTTCGAGTTCGTCGAGTACACGGCGCCCGAACCGCAAGCGCTCGAGCGGTTGTTCGCCGCCATGGGCTTCGCACCGATCGCGCGCCATCGCTCTAAGGACGTCGTCCTCTACCGGCAGGGCGAGATCAACTTTATCGTCAATCGCGAGCCGCAAAGCTTCGCCCAGGCGTTCGCCACGGTCCATGGCCCGTCGGTATGTGCGTTCGGCATCCGCGTCGCCAATGCCGCGCAGGTCTACGAGCGCGCGCTGGACCGCGGCGCCCAGCCGTTCCGCGGCAATGTCGGACCGATGGAGCTCAACATCCCGGCGATCTACGGTATTGGGAAGAGCTTGATCTACCTGATCGATCGCTACGGCGACCGCTCCATCTACGACGTGGACTTCGTGCCGCTGCCGGCAGCGCCGGCGGGCGAAGCCGTGGGCCTGCACACGATCGATCATCTGACGCACAACGCGCATCGCGGCCGCATGAACCGCTGGGCCGATTTTTACGCGCGCATGTTCGGGTTCAGCGAGATTCGCTACTTCGACATCCACGGCCGTACCACGGGGCTGCGGTCGCGCGCGATGGTCAGCCCCTGCGGCCGGATCCGGATCCCGATCAACGAGCCCACTGACCGCAAATCGCAAATCCAGGAGTACCTGGATCTGTACCGCGGCGAAGGCATCCAACACATCGCTCTGCAGACGCACGACATCTATGCGACCGTCGAGGCCCTGCGCGCGCGGGGCGTCCCGTTCATGGACGTGCCGGATCGGTACTACGCCGACCTGGAAGCGCGCATGCCCGACCACGGCGAGGACATCGCGCGCCTGCGCAAAAACGGGATCCTGCTCGACGGCTCCGCTTCGCCGGAACCGCGGCTGCTGCTGCAGATCTTCACGAAGACCGTGATCGGCCCGATCTTCTGCGAGATCATCCAACGGCGCGGCAATGAAGGCTTCGGAGGGGGAAACTTCCAGGCGCTGTTCGAAGCCATGGAACAGGATCAAGCGCGCCGTGGAGTGCTCTGATCATGCCGGAGTGGATCGCGATACCGAAGCTCACCGGCGAAGCCGCGCGGCACGCGCGCGCCGGTCTCGCCGGCTACACCGAGTTCCGCGGAGGCGCCCGGCATGGATACGTGCAACCGCTTCCGCCGGAGCGGCGCGCGGTGCCCGCAGCGGCCGCGCTCCTCTTGAGCAGCGCCGCCAGCCGCGTGTGCGTGTGGACGGCCATGCCAGTGACGGATGACCTGATCTGCAACGCGGATGGTGACGAGCTGGTCTTCATCCACCGCGGCGCGGGCGAGTTTTTCTGTGCGTACGGGCACCTGTCGATCGCCGAAGGCGACTACCTGCTGGTGCCGGGCGGGACGCCATGGCGCCTCGAGCCCACGCGGCCGGTGACCGCCCTGCTGCTGCAGGCGATCGGCAGCACGTACGCGCTAACGGAGCAGAGCAGTGCGCCACCTGCCGCCGCAGTGGACGTCACAACGCCGGCCATCGACGACTGCTGCGGCGAGCATTTCGCGCGCGAGTGGACCGCGCTCGACCCAGCCGGCAGCGAAAACCTGCGCGGCGCCGTTCGCGGGCAGGGCAGCCCGGTCCCCATGCGGCTGCGCATGAGGCAGAAGGACAGTGAGCGGTGAATAGCCAGACGGGCGCCAGCCTGAGCGCGTTCGCGACCCGCTGCGGGCTCGAAGGCCTGACCGCGCCCTCCCTCCGCGCGATCCGCGCGCACTCGCCCGGTTATACCATCGAGCGCGGCAGGCACTTCTTGCAGTTTCACCGCCAGATCCGCTCCGAGCTCCTGAGCCACCAGATCATCACCGCCAACCGATACACGGCGTGGTTTCGGCGGGGCGAACAGACGCTCGATCAGGTTCGGGCGCTCGTGGTCCAGTTCTCCGTGTTCTCGAACCTCTTCCTCGTCGCCCAGCTCTACAAGACCATCAACGCGGATTCGCTGGCCGGCATGCGCGCTTCCAAGGAAATCCTCGCCAACGAAATCGGCGTCGTGTTTCGCCCTCAGCGCCCGCAGGCACGCGCGGCAACCGATGACGCGGACCTGCACGGCGACCCCCGCCTGGTCACTACCGAAGGGACTGTTGAAGGCGGTGTATTCCGTTTCCAGGCGGCGCATTTCGAATGGCTGCTGCGACTCGCGGAGGCGCTCGGTCTCGGGTTCGGCGATATCGGCCAACGCCGGCACGGCACGCCCGGCACCCTGCACTTCTGCGATGAGTTGGTGCGGTTGTACGGCAGCCCGGATTACCAGACCTCGCATGCCGCCAGTTATGCGGTGGAGAATTGGGCCGCCGCCGGCTTCTGGAAGGAGCTCATCGGGGGCCTGACGGAGTTCAACCGCCGCCATCAGACCCACCTGCCCCTCGCCTTCTTCACCTGGCACGATCGCCTCGAAGACCAGCACGCGCAACACACCCAGGACGAGCTGGAGGCGCTCTATTTCACCCGCGGTCTGGACGAGCGCCATTTCATCCGTTGCGGCAACGAGATGCTCGACGGCGTCGCCGCCTTCTGGGAAGGGCTCGAAGAACAGCGCCGCGCGCTCGCAGCCGGACCGGCTCGGCTACGCGCCTGACTAAGCGGCAGGCTACCGCGGCCTGCGGCGTTGCGGTCCATGTAACTGTTGCCGAGCAGCGGCGGAACGTACGGCTGCGGCCTAGCAAGTGCGGGGCAACCGGAGCTGTCCGCCTGTACTGGCTGCACATTGCCCGCGGCCCGAACATTGCTAGTCAGAGGCGGTCGCGGCGCTGCACGAGCGCGGCTCGATCGCCGGTGAAGTCAGCGACGCATCCCGATGATCATCACCTGCGAGAAGCCGCCCTCCCCCTATGCTCGAGTTAGGCGCCGCGGGTGTGTGCGGATACCAGCGGCGCCATGCGTGCGCCTTCGCGCTCTGGCGCGAGCATCCGCATGACGCGGAACGGTTGTCCGCGCGCCCGCGATCTCGCCTATCCCGCGGCGGTGATCGCGCTCGCCATCGCCATGTTGGCGCTGGCGGCGCTGCTCTATGCGCTCGTAGACCTGCTGGTCGCCTTCTTCTTGGGCATCGTCGTCGCTGCGGCGCTGCAACCGTGGCACGCCAAGCTCGTCCACTTCGGCGTGCCGCGCGGCCTCGCAGTGCTGCTGATCTATCTGCTGATTCTCACCGTTCTGCTCATCGTCGGCATTCTCGTCGAGCCCGTGCTGGTCGAGCAGATCAGCTCGTTCTTGTCCACGCTGCCGGCGCAGTACACCGCATTTCGGGATGCTCTCCGCGGCAGCGCGACGCCGCTGTTCCATATGATCGGCCGGCGGCTGCCGGCGTTCGAGGCGCTGCCGAGCGCGGCCGCGATCTCCCCAGCTCTATATGAGGGCATCTTCGGGTTCACCACCAGTCTGCTCGGATTTCTCGGCTACTTCGTCACCGTCCTCGCCGTCGGCTTCTATTGGACCATGGAAGTGCCGCGCGTCGAGCGCTTGCTGCTTTCGCTGACGCCGGTCAACCGGCGCCAGCAGGTGCTCGACATCTGGCATGAGATCGAAGCCAAACTGGGCGCGTTCATCCGCGGCCAGGCGATTCTCATGCTGGCGGTCGGAGTGATGTCGGGCATCGGCTACGCGATTATCGGCCTGCCGAACGCGTTCGCGCTCGCGGTGCTCGCCGGTCTGCTGGAGGCCGTTCCATTGATTGGCCCGACGCTGGCGGCCGTGCCGGCGGTGCTGGCGGCCCTGCCGCTGGGGTTCACGTCGATACTAGCCGTGCTCGGCTGGACCGTCTTCGTCCAACTGGCTGAGAACAACGTGCTGGTGCCCCGCATCATGAGCCAAACGGTCGGGATCAGCGCGCTCATGGGCATCTTCGGCGTGCTCGCCTTCGGCATCTTGTATGGCGTGGTGGGCGTATTCGTGGCCATCCCGGTCATGGCCTCCATCCAGGTGCTGTTCGATCGCCTGCTGCTTAGAGACGACGTCCGCGAAGAAGCCGCAGGCGCGGCCACCTCCCCCTTGGAGCGCCTGCGCACGCGCGCACACTCGCTGCGCCAACAAGCCCGCATGCGGTTGCGCGGCCGGGACACCCGCCCGGGCGGCGCGACGCGCACGGTAGACTACGTGGTCGACGCCGTCGATCAGGAAATCGAGCGAGCGGTCGAGCGCGTGGAGACGATCATCATCGCGGCGGAGAGGAAGGCGGCCGCAAACCCGGACGCGCACGAGCTCATCGTCGGCGAACTTCACGGCGCGACCGAGCACATCGAGCAGGCTGGCCAGCACGTCGAGAATGCCGTGGCCGAAGCGACGACACCGCAGAACGGCGCGAACACCGCCGCGGCGTCCGACGAACAGGCCCAACCAGACTCGGTGGCGCGGCAAGCCGCGAGCGTCGAGGTACTGACGACACAGTTGGGGCTCCCGAAACCCGAAGCGGACGAGCGGCCGAACGCGAGCGGGGCGGAGGGCGAGAGCGCAGCCCAAGCGGCGGCCGAGGGCATCGAGGAAGTCGAAAAATTGCTCGCTGCCGCGCCGGAGACGTCAGCGGCGCAGCTCGCGGCGGTCGAGCGGCTCAAGCAAGCCGAGGAAGCAGTCGAGCGCGCGGAGGCGAAGATGGCGGAGCTCGAGAACAGCCGGCGCAACAACCGAAAATGACCGCGACGGGTCCGCCGCGCGGCGCCGCCCGGCGACCCTGCCGCTATCGCCGTTCCTTCGCTGCGCGCAGCCGCTCGGTGAGGAGCGGCACCAGCACGGTCCAGTCGCCGACCAGCCCGTAATCGGCGGTCTTGAAGATCGGTGCTTTGGCGTTCTTGTTGATCGCCACCACGACGCCGCTCCGCCGCACGCCGACGGTGTGCTCGAACGCGCCGCGCACCGCGACCGCGATGTAGAGCTGCGGCGCGATGGCGCGCCCGGTCAATCCGACCTGGAACTGTTTCGGCATCCACCCGACGTCGGTGACATCGCGCGTGGTGCAGAGCGCACCGCCGAGCACGTCCGCGAGGTGCTGCACGATCGGCAGATGCTCAGGGCCGCCGATGCCCTTGCCGACGCCGACCACGTTGAGCGCCTCCTCGAGCTCCGCCGCCGATTCGGCATCCTCGTGCCGTTCGATCACCCGCACCCGGTCCTCGGCGGCCAGCGCGTCCACCGAAACCAGTTCCGCCCGGCGTCGGGCGTCGGGCGTACCCGCTTCCAGGATGCCCGCGCGCACGGTTGCCATCTCGGGAAGCGTCCGGGAGGCGATGAGCGCGACCACGCTGCCGCCAAAGGCGGGCTTGTGCTGCAGCACGCGTCCCTCGGCATCCACGGTCAGATCGATGCACTCGCCGGTCAGGCCGAGACCGAGCCGCGCCGCCACCCGCGGACCCACGTCGCGGCCGAACACGCTCGCCGGCAGCACGACGAGGCCGGGGCGCTCCGACTTGATGACGGCGGTGAGGAGCGCCGCGTACGCTTCGGTCCCGGAGAGATGCGCATCGCTCGCGGCGACGAGCACGCGGTCGGCACCGTGCGCCGCGAGCACGTCGGCATGCTCCGCCGCATTGGCTCCGGCCACCAACACGAGCACCCGGCCGTGCAACGTCGCCGCCAACTCGGTCGCCTTGTTCAGAAGCTCGAATGCGACCGGGCGCAGATGCCCCTGGTGCGTTTCGGCGACGACCAACACGTCGCGGGGTCCGACGCGCGGCACGTTCGCCGGCGCCGGCCGCGCGGGTCGCGCCGCGCGCTCCACGCTCCATTCGCCGAACAGGCCGTGACCGAGCAGGCGCTCGACCAGCGCGTCGACCTGGGCTTCCGGCGTCTCGCCCTCGAGCAGCTGCTGGCCGCGGTGCTCCTCCACCGCTTCGAGCCCCAGCACCCATGTGGGCGAGCCCGCAATGCCGATGGTTGCGGGGTCGATTCCCAAATCGGCCGCGGTCAGCGTCTCGATCGGCTTCTCCTGCGCCGCTTGGCGCTCGCTCTTGCTCGCGAACCGCTCGGGCGCCAGATCCTCCGCGGCGGAAACGAGCGCAGGCAGACCCGTCGTGACGACGTCGACGCCCTCGTCGGTCTCGCGCTCGGCGGTGAGCGTCCGCGCCGCCGGATCCACGTCGAGGGTGCGCGCGATCGTGACTTGCGGCAGGTCGAGGATCTCGGCGAGCTCCGGCCCGACCTGCCCCGTCTCTGCGTCCACGCTGTTGCGCCCGCACACGATGAGGTCGAAGCCCTCGCGCCGCACCGCCGCCGCCAGCGCGCGCGCGGTCGCCAGCGTGTCAGCGCCGGCAAACGCGGCATCGCACAGATGGATGCCGCGATCGGCGCCGAGCGCCAGACAATCGACCAACGCCTGTCGGGCTTGCGGCGGGCCCATCGTGAGCACCACCACTTCGCCGCCGTGCTGGTTGCGCAGCTCGGCGGCCTTCAACACCGCGCGCACGTCGAAGGCGCTCACTTCGCTGCGCACGCCTTCGCGCTTCATGGTCTTCGTCGTCGGATCAAACTGCATGGCCGACACGACGGGAACTTGCTTGATGCAGACGGCGATCTTCATGTTTGTGCACTATCGCTGCGCTGCGCGGCGACGTTTCGCCACGCGCGCGCTGCGCGCTCAGCTCCGACGACTGGCAGCCGCATGGCGGGCGCCAAAGAGTCGCAGCCGCCGCTTGACGGTCGGCGCCTCACGCGTTCGCCTCACATGTTCGCGATGATCGCGTCGCCGAACTCCGAGCACTTGAGCAGGGTGGCCCCTTCCATGAGGCGGTGGAAGTCGTAGGTCACCTTCTTCGCGCCGATCGCGCCATCCATGCCCTTGATGATGAGGTCGGCGACCTCCTGCCAGCCCAGATAGCGGAACATCATCTCGCCGGAGAGGATGACCGAACCCGGATTGACCTTGTCGAGGTTCGCATACTTGGGCGCCGTGCCGTGCGTGGCTTCGAAGATGGCATGCCCGGTCTGGTAATTGATGTTGCCGCCCGGCGCGATGCCGATGCCGCCGACCTGGGCGGCGAGCGCATCGGACAGGTAGTCGCCGTTCAGGTTCATCGTCGCGATGACGTCGAAATCGCGCGGTCGGGTGAGCACCTGCTGCAGCGTGATGTCGGCGATGGCATCGCGGATCATCAGCTTCTTCTTCCACTGCCCGTCGCCGTGCGTCGGCCACAGGCTCATGGCCGCCTCGATTTCGGCGCGCACCGTCTGCTGCTGAGCCGGCGTCATCAGATCGTACCCGGGATCGATGGCGCGGGCGTTTTCCTCCACCGAGATCTTCGGCGATTCCTCGCGGTTGCCGAGGATCCAGCTCTCGCGCTCGGTGATCACGTCACCGCGGAACTCGCTCGTCGCCAGGCCGTAGCCCCAGTCGCGGAACGCGCCCTCGGTGAATTTCATGATGTTGCCCTTGTGGACGAGCGTGACGCTGCGGCGTTTATGGCGCAGCGCATAATCGATCGCCGCGCGGACCAGGCGCTGGGTGCCCTCGCGCGAGATGGGCTTGATGCCGATGCCGCTGGTCTGCGGAAAGCGGATCTTCTTCACGCTCATCTCGCCTTCCAGGAACCCGATCAGCTTGCGCACCTCGGCCGATTCGGCGGCCCACTCGATGCCTGCGTAGATGTCCTCGGTGTTCTCGCGGAAGATGACCATGTCGACCTGATCCGGCCGGCGGATCGGGCTCGGCACCCCGTTGAAGTAGCGGACGGGCCGCAGGCAGACGTACAGGTCGAGGAGTTGCCGCAAGGCCACGTTCAGCGAGCGGATGCCGCCGCCGATCGGCGTGGTCAGCGGCCCCTTGATCCCGACCAGGTACTTCTTGAATGACTCGATGGTCTCGTCCGGGAGCCAGTTCTGCGTCTGATTGAACGCCTTCTCGCCCGCCAGCACTTCCTGCCAGGCGACCTTGCGCCGGCCGCCGTAGGCCTTCTCCACCGCCGCATCGAACACCCGCTGCGAAGCGCGCCAGATGTCGGGGCCGGTGCCGTCGCCCTCGATGAACGGAAGGATCGGCGTATCGGGGACTTGCAGCTTGCCTCCGGACATCGTGATGGGCTGCCCCGCCGAACGGTTTGTCGTGCTGGCCATGCGACTGTCTCTCCTTGGGTGAGCGATTTCGGACCGCGCACCGCCCCGGCGGTGCCACGAGCGGCGCGCCCCCGGCGCGCATATCCGCCTCGTCTATCGTAAACGGACGAGCCGGGAAAGCCCGTCAACCCCACCGGCAGCTTTTCGCCCTCCCACCTGGCATGTGACTTCAAGTTGAACGGTGCCCGTGCGATCGGTACCGTGTCACTGTATGCGGCGTTTGACCTCCTTCGGGTTCTTGATCTTGACGGCTCTGGCCGCCGGCAGTTGTGGCGAAGCCGGTTCGCGTTCCGCCGAAACCGCGGTGAGCGGAACGAGCGGCGCGGGTGTCGCGGTCAATGGCCGGGTCGCATCGCCGGGCACCAAAGGGCCACTGCTGGTCTTTGCCTTCGCCGGCGGTGAGGGCGAGCTGTCCGATCGCGAGGTGGCGGCCCTGACGACGGTGGACCCGCACGGCGCATTCGCGCTCGTCACGGCACCCTCCGACTCGCTGACCCTGGCGTTTCTGGCCGACGGCGCCAACGACGGGGTCATCGACGGCGGCGACCCTATCGCGGTGCTGGAAGCCCCTGAGCTCGCGGGGCTCCGGGCGGGGGACGTGGTCGTCATCACCGATGTCGCGCTCAACTTCACCAACCACCAAGCGAGCGCCACGGCCATTGAGGTGCGGCACGCCAGCGGCACGCCCGTGGCCACCCATACACCGACGCCCGCGCCGGAATGAGGATGACGGCAGGCTGCTCGCGGTTAGCTGTTACGGTTCTGAGCGGCCTACGTCCTACGAGGACCTCCTCACGACACTGCTGCGCGGAGTCGCATCGTAGCCGTAGCAGCAGCGAACAGCTTGCCTTATTGGCTTGCCTTCCCGATCACCCCAGCGCTGAACACAAAGCAGCCGCTCCGGCTCACGCGGAGGCTGTACACATCCGCGGTACCGCCGTTGTCGACGCGGGCCACGCGCACGCAACCGTCTGAAACGACCAGCTCGCCTTCGTAGGTGCGATATGCGTAGCCGGGGGGGAACGCGAACGCGGAGAGGACGGCATCCCCGGGCTGGAACGCATCGGCGCGCAGCTCGGCGCCCGCGGGGCCGAGCAGCACCTGCGCCGCGCCGACGCGAAACGAGCGGCCGTTCTCGAGCGCGATCCGCAACACCGGCTGCGCGGCGGCGATCATCTGCACCTCGCTCGTCATGGCGAAGCGCACGGTTCCATCGCCCGACCGCGTCATTACCGCGGTGGGGCTGGCGCCGACGGTTTTGATCGTCAACGGGCCCTCGGGAGTTTCCAGCTTCGTATCTGCCGCAACCGCGCAACTCATCTCATCGACTCCTCCCTGACGCGCGCGCGGGGAGCTGCGCGACCACTCCGCCGCTGCGACCGGGCTCAACTCACCCACCGCGCTCGATGATCAGCCGCTTGGCCATCCCATTCACGACGGACGGCACGTTCTTGCTCTTCGCGAGCGCGCGCAGGTCGCGCGGCAGCAGCGTGGGCACCAGCCGCATCGCGATCGCCTGCGGCGTCTTCGGATTCGTCGCCAGCGCCAGCTTCACCTGGTAGTTGCCCATCCACTCTTTGCGCCGGCAGATCTGCTCGAGCAGCTCGCGATCGATGCTGCGGTTCTTGGCGAGGGCGACCACCTCTTCTTCGCCGATGCGCGGGTTGAGCAGGACGAAACGCTGCACCAGCCGGCTCGCGTCCCGGATCAGAATCATGCGCGCGTCGCGATTGCCCTTGAGGGCGAGTTTGAGTCGCTGTCCGACGCTCATGCCCTGAATCTCCGCCGCGAGATTGCGCCCGGGGCCCTGCCGCTCGGGAGGGCGCTCCTCCACCAGATCTTCGGGTACCGCGATGCCGTCCCGGCCGCTTTGAATCGCCTCCGCCAGCGTCTCGAGGTTCGAATCGTCCATTCCCCATGCTGTCGCATCGCGCCGCGGGCACTGCGCTCGCCGGCTTCATTCGGCCTGGCACGGCAGGCTCGCGCCGGCGAGCCGGCGCGGCCTCGCCATGGCCGACGTCGCGCGCTCAGTGCTGATGAGCCGCGGCCTTCCGCTCCTCCGCTTCCTTGATCACCTTGTCAGCGAGGTGCGCCGGCAGCTCCTCATAATGATCGAACTCCATCGTGAAGGCGCCGCGGCCGCTGGTCATCGAACGCAGATCGGGTGAGTAGCGCAGCACTTCCGCCATTGGGACCAGGGCCCGGATGACCTGCGATCCGACCTTCGGATCGACGCCCAGCACCTTGCCGCGCCGGCTGTTCAGGTCGCCGATCACGTCGCCGATGCAATCGTCCGGCACGGCGATCTCCATCGCCATGATCGGCTCGAGCAGGATGGGTTTGGCCTGCTGCACCGCGGCTTTGAAGCCCATGGAGGCGGCGATCTTGAAGGCCATTTCCGAAGAGTCGACGCTGTGATGCGAGCCGTCGTAGAGCTTTACCCGCACGTCGATGGTCTCGTAGCCGGCCAACAAGCCCTCCTGCAAGGCCTCGCGCACGCCCTTCTCGACGGCGGGTATGAACTGGCGCGGGATCACGCCGCCGACGATCGCATCGACGAACTCGAACCCGGTGCCGCGCGGTAGCGGGGCGACCTCGATCCACGTGTCGCCGAACTGGCCCCGCCCGCCGGTCTGCTTCTTCAGCCGGCCCTGCGCCTTCGCGGTCCCCTTGATGGTCTCCTTATAGGGCACCTTGGGCGCCTTCAGCTCGACGTCGACGCCGAACTTGCGCTTGAGCTTCTCGACCGCCACTTCGATGTGCAGCTGGCCGACGCCGGAGAGGATGATCTCCTTAGTCTGTGCATCGCGCTGCATCTTGAGCGTCGGGTCCTCCTCGATCAACTTGTGCAGCCCTTGCACCGCCTTGTCCTCGTCGCCCTTGGCCTTTGGCTCGATCGCGAAGGAGATCGCCGCCGAGACCGGGACCGTGCCGGAGTAGCGGATCGGCGCCTTCTCGTCCGCCAGCGTATCGCCGGCTTCCGTGTCCTTGAGCTTGGCGACGGCGCCGATCTCGCCGGTGGTCAGCTTGTCCACCTGCGCCTGCTTCTTTCCCTCGAGGCGGAGCAAGTGACCGAGCCGCTCCTTGGCGTCCTTATTGACGTTCAGCACGTTCGAGTCGCTGGTCACCTCGCCGCTGACCACCTGAAACACCGAGAGCTTGCCGGAGAACGGGTCGACGATGTTCTTCACCACGACGGCGGAGAACGGCGCCGAAGGCGACCGCTGGCGCTCGCTCGGCTCGTTGCTCCGCGGATCCTCGCCCGCGGCAGCGCCGCACAGCAACGGCGACGGCGTGTAGTCCACCAGGAAGTCCAATAGCGGCGCCGTGCCTAGCGCTTTCGACCCGGCGCCGCAGAGGACCGGTACGAAGCGCGCCCCCTGGACCGCCGCACGCAGCGCCTGCATCAGCTGCTCATCGGTGAGCTCGCCGCTCTCGAGGTACTGCTCCACGAGCGCGTCGTCGGTCTCCGCCGCCGCCTCGACCAACCGCTCGCGCGCCGCTTTCGCGGCGTCGAGCAGATCGGCGGGCACGGCTTCTTCTTTTACCTGCCCGTTCGGCTGGGCGATCAGCGCCTTCATGGCGACCAGGTCGATGACGCCCTTGAACGACTCGGCGCTGCCGATCGGCAACTGCACCGGCACGGGTTTCGCCTGTAGAATCGCAGTCAGGTCTTTCAGTGCTGCGTCGAAGTCGGCGTTCTCGCGATCCATCTTGGTCACGAAGGCGACCACCGGCAGCTGCAGCTGCTCGGCCCGGCTCCATACGCGCTCAGCTTCCACCTTGATGCCGCCCGCTTGGGGCTCGATCACGAACAGCGCGGCGGTCGCCGCGCGCATGCAGTTGAGCCCGTCGGTCAGAAAATTGACGTACCCGGGCGTGTCGATGAGGGTGAGCTCGTGTTTCTTCCACGGGGCGTGGTGAAAAGCCGTGGTCAGGCTCAGCTTGCGCCGCATCTCCTCGGGTTCGAAATCGAAAGCGGAGCTGCCGTCGTCGACACTGCCCAGCCGTGTAGTCACTCCGGCGGTGAACAGGATGGCGTCGGCCAACGACGTCTTCCCGACCCCGCCCTGGCCTACAATGCCGATGTTGCGGACCTGACTGGCTTCGTTTGCCATGCAACCTCCGAAGAGACAGGGGGTTGAGGGGTTCGACTAGGTTTCAGGACTCCCTCACCCGAATCGGTGCCATTTCTCGTTCGTCCTCCAAGCCGCTGCTTGCTGTTCGGCGGTTCGCTGACGCGGTCTCCGTGGCTGCGTAAACAGCGAACCGGCGTAACAGCCCAACAGCTCAATGCCCGCTATTCCTGGTTCCGTTCGTAAATGATCCGCAGACCGTCGAGGGTCAAGAACTCGTCGACCTCCTCGATGGTCGCGGATTCAGCCGCCACGATCGATGCCCAGCTGCCGGTCGCGATCACGCGCGCCTTGGCTTTGTTCTCGCGCTGGATGCGCTCGACGAGCCCGTCGACCATCGCCACATGTCCGAGCACGACGCCCGACTGCATCGCGTGCACCGTGTTGCGGCCGACCACTTGTTTGGGGGCGATGAGCTCGACCTCGTAGAGCTTGGCGGCGCGCGCGAACAGCGCCTGGCTGGAGATGCCGAGTCCCGGCGCGATGACACCGCCGACGTATTCGCCGCGCCGGGAGATGTAGTCGAGCACCGTCGGCGTGCCGAAATCGACCACGATCGTTGTGTCGCGGGTGCGCTCGTAGGCGGCGATGGCATTGACGATGCGGTCGGCGCCAACCTCCTGCGGCTTGTCGTACAGGATGGGCATGGCGGTGCGGATACCGGGACCGACCAGCAGCGGTTCGAGCCCGAGGTGTTTCCGGCACAGCGCCGCGATCGTGAGATTCATGCCGGGCACCACGCACGCGACCGCCGCCCCGCCGAGGTTCGCGGCCTCCGGCCCGCTCAGCAGGCTGCGCACAAGGACGCCGTACTCGTCATCGGTGCGGCCCTCTTCGGTCTGGATGCGCCAGTGCTGCAGGAGCTTCGCGCCCTGGTACACCCCGAGCACCGTGTGCGTGTTGCCGACATCGATGACCAGCAGCTTGTCTGTGTTCATGCGAAGGGACCCGCGGGCGGGGCGTCGCGCGCCCCTCCCCTGTTGTGTGCGTAGATGGAGCGCAAACCGTCGAGTGTGAGGAATTCGTGGACTTCCTCAATCGTCTCGGAGTGCGGCGCCAACAGGCTCGCGAAGCCACCGGTCCCGATGATGCGCGCCTCCACCCGTTGTTCGCGCTGAATGCGCCGCACCAGTCCGTCGACGGTGGCGAGGTGGCCGAGGACGATGCCCGACTGCAACGCGTCAGCGGTCGTGCGCCCGACCGTCTGCGCGGGGCGGCGCAGCTCGACTGCCGACAGGCGCGCGGTATGCGCGAACAGCGCCTGGCTGGCAATCCGGACCCCGGGACAGATCACGCCGCCCAGGTACGCGCCCTCGGGGCTCACGTACTCGATCTTCGTGGCGGTGCCGAAGTCCACGACGATCACCGCGCCGCGCACGCGTTCCCAGGCGGCGACCGCGTTGACGAGCCGATCGCTGCCGAGCGTGTGCGGCGTCTCGTAACGGATCGACAAGCCGGTGCGGATGCCCGGCCGCACCACGAGCAGGTCGAGCCGCAGATACTTCTCGCAGAGCGTGCGGAAGGTCGGCGTCAGCGCGGGGACCACGCAAGACATGGCGGCGCCGTCGATGCGCGAGGCGTGCAGCAGGCCGCGCAGCAGCACGGCGTGCTCGTCCTCAGTGCGCGCCGGGTTGGTCTCGATGCGCCAGTGATGGGCCAGCCGTCCGCCGTCGAAGATACCGAGCACGGTATGCGTGTTGCCGACGTCGATGGCGAGTAGGGACATGGCTCCGCGCTGACCGCGCATCCTCGATCGCTAACCGATCCCGCTCAACCGCCGGTCTCCGCGGCGCATGCGTGCCCCATCGATCGCCGTGACATACGCCCGCTCATTTCCGCATACGGTGCCCGCGATAGCCATACGGCATCTCAGTAGCCCCCTACCACGGTGACGTCCCCGGCGAGGACTCGGTATTCGGCGCCGTCGGCGAGTCGCAGGCGCAAGGCCCCGTCGTCGTCGAGGTCGATCACCGTGCCCTGCACCGATCCACCCGGCTCCGCCACGTGGATGTGCCGGCCGATCAGCGTGGTCAGCCCGCGCCAAGCCGTTGCCACCGGCGCGAAGCCGTCGCGCCGCCACGCGTCGTAGCGGCGCTCGAGCTCGGTGAACAGGACGCCCGCGAAACGCGCCCGCTCGATCGGGGTGCCGGTCGCCGAAGCCAGTGATGTCGCCTTGTCGCGGAGGTCGTCGGGAAAGTCGCCGGGCTCGCTGTTGAGATTCGCGCCGATCCCGAGCACCACGGCGCGGGGCGCGCAGGCGCCTTCCAACTCGGCGAGAATACCCGCCACTTTGCGGCCGCCGATCAACACGTCGTTCGGCCACTTGATCTCGGCGGCGACGCGCCACCGGCGGACGGTTGCACAGACCGCGACACCAGCGAGCAGCGACACTTGCCCCAGGCGCTCTGGCGGCACATCGCAGCGCAGAACGATCGAAGCGTAGAGATTCTTCCCAGCCGGCGACACCCATGCGCGGCCGAGGCGGCCGCGCCCGCGCCGCTGCGCGTCGGCGACCACAGCAGTCCCGTCGGGCGCACCGCTGGCAGCCATGGCGCGGGCCGTGATGTTCGTGGAATCCAGCACCGCGAAGCAATGCAGCTCGCGGGCGAGCCAGTTGGTAGCGAGATGCGCGGTGATCGCCTCGCGGCTCAGCGGCGGACACATGTCCGGGTCTCGCTTCGACGCGCCGATAGCCGATGTCGGCTGGCGCGCGATATCACCGGCGGGCGCCGTTTTTTCGGCTGCTGTTGGAGAGAGGTCCGGCCCGGATCCAACCGGCGCCGACGGAGCGGCGCCCGGCGGGCCTGGGCTCTCTGTTTCTCGGCGCTGGCGCTACGGGTGCGCATCGGTGACGCGCGTTTCGCGCCGCGGGCCGTGGCCGGCTGAACCGCCGATCTGGCAGCGCGATTGTGAGCGGGCGCGGACACAGTCACCACGAACGCGCGCCGGCACACCAGATTCCGGCCGGGCGCGGCGGCGCGGCGTGCAGATGCGCTGACGACCTCGGGCTCACGACAGCCGGATTTTCATGCTGATGTCGATCGACGCCGCCGAGTGGGTGAGCGCACCGACCGAGATGAGGTCGACCCCCGTGTCCGCGACCGCGCGGATGCACTCCAACGTCATCCGCCCCGACGCCTCGACCAGCGCGCGTCCGGCGATGCGCCGGACGGCTTCGGCCATCTGCTCGACCGTCATGTTGTCGAGCATGATCACTTCCGCGCCGACCGCGAGCGCTTCGTCGATCTGCTCGAAGGTGGCGCACTCCACTTGGATGCGCAGCGGGTGTGGAGCGCCGCGGCGCGCTGCGGCAACCGCCGCGCGCACGCCGCCGGCCGCGACGAGGTGGTTGTCCTTGATCAAGATGCCGTCGTCCAGGCCGCCGCGGTGGTTGTGCCCACCTCCGACCCGCACGGCGTACTTTTCGAGCACGCGCATCCCGGGCGTCGTCTTGCGGGTGTCGATGATGCGCGCCTTGCTGCTGCCGGAAATCGCCTCGACATACCGCCGGGTGAGGGAGGCAACGCCGCAGAGCCGCTGCAGCAGGTTCAGGATGACGCGCTCACCGACGAGGAGATCGGCGGCGGGTCCCTCCACGGTGGCCAAGCGCTTGCCGTGCGCGAACGCGTCGCCGTCGGCCGCCAGCGCGGTGACGCGCACGTCATCGGCGCGCAGCACCTCGAAAACCCGCCCGACCAGCGGCAGTCCCGCCAGCACGCCGTCCTGCTTGGCGAGCACCGTGGCGGTCGCCCGCCGGTCGGCCGGCACCGTGAGCTGGGTGGTGATGTCGCCGCGCCCCACGTCCTCACTGAGCGCCGTTTCGATCAGGCGGGTGACCGCCGGCAAGTCGAATACTGACATGTGGTCTAGGACTAAGGGGTGGTGGGGTTACGGTTCCGGGGTTCTGAGTTCAGAGTGTCGCAGCCGGTGTATTCATCCCGACCTTAACACCCTCACCGCTCAACCCGTAACCGCTAAACTCCCTAGCCCGCCGGTCCCCCGCCCGGAGCCCCCTTCCAGCTCACCCGTCTGCTTGCAGCAGCACGTCGATGTGTTTTTGCAGGACGCTGCACCGATCGCGCAGCGCGGCGGCGCGCTGCCGCTCCTTGTCGACGATCTCCGCCGGTGCTTTATCGACGAACTCGGCGCGGCCGAGCTTGGCCTCCACGCCCTGCAGCTCCTTTGCGGCTTTGCCGAGGTCGCGGGTGAGGCGTTCGCGGACGGCGTTGGTATCGACGACGCCGCGCAGCGGCACGAACAGTTCTCCGAGCCCCGCCACGACGGCCGACGGCTCGCCGCTCGGGCGCGCCTCCTCTTCGAGGAGCTCGAGGTGCTGCACCTTGGCCATGGATCTGATGAACGGCTCGACCGCGCGCACGCGCTCGGCGCGCCCGCCGGCGGCGAAGCGCACGTTGACGGTGGCGCTCGGCGGAATGCCGAGCTCGGATCGGATGTTTCGGATCGCGGTGACCGCTGCGATGAGCTGCGCGACGCGCTCCTCCGCTTCATCGTTACGCCACACCGGGCGAGCCGTCGGATATGGCGCGATGCAGATCGAGGCGGTCGGGCGCGCCATCGGCAGCGCTTGCCAGATTTCCTCGGTGAGAAACGGCATGAAGGGGTGCAAGAGGCGCAGCGTCTCGTCGAGGGCGGTGAGCAGCACGGCGCGCGAGGCGGCCTTCGCGGCTTCGTCGGTGCCGTACAGCGCGGGTTTGGAGAGCTCGAGGTACCAGTCGCAGAGCTCGCCCCAGATGAAGCGATAGACGGCCGATGCGGCGTCGTTGAAGCGATAGGCCGCGAGACCGGCGCGCACGTCCGCGATCGCGCTCTGTAGGCGGGAGAGGATCCAGCGATCCGGCAGGCTGAGGTCCTGTGTCGGCGCGCTGAGCGGGGCGGCCACTGCGTCGCCGAGGTGCATCAAAGCGAAGCGCGCCGCATTCCAGATCTTGTTGGCGAAATTGCGCCCGAACTCGGTCTTGTCGGCGTCGAAGCGCACGTCCTGGCCCACCGGCGCGATCGAGATGATGCTGAAGCGCAGGGCGTCGGCCCCGTACTGGTCGATGACGTCGAGCGGGTCGGGCGAGTTGCCGAGCGACTTCGACATCTTCCGGCCCTGGCCGTCGCGCACGATGCTGTTCAGGTAGACGTCGCGGAACGGGCTCGCGCCCATGAACTCGTAACCGGCCATGACCATGCGCGCGACCCAGAAGAAGATGATATCGGCCGCGGTCACCAGGGTGTTGGTCGGATAGAAGCGCTGCAGCGTGCGCGTGCGGTCCGGCCATCCCATGGTGGAGAATGGCCACAGCCAGGAGCTGAACCAGGTGTCGAGCACGTCGGGATCCTGGGTCAGACGGGCCGAGGAGCACTGCGGGCAGACGTTCGGATCGGTGCGCGACACGATCTCGTGCCCGCAGTCGTCGCAGTACCAGACCGGAATGCGGTGCCCCCACCAGAGCTGGCGGCTTATGCACCAGTCGCGGATGTTCTGCATCCAGTGGAGGTAGACACCCGTCCAACGCTCGGGAACGAGCCGCAGCTCCCCGCTCTCGATGGCGGCGATCGCCGGCACCGCCAGGGGCTGCATCCTGACGAACCACTGTAGCGAGAGGTACGGCTCGACGATCGTGTCGCAGCGGTAACAGCGGCGTACCGGAACGCGGTACGGCTCGGTCTTCACGAGCAGGTCCTGCTCCATGAGAGCCGCGACCATCTGTTCGCGGGCCGCGAAGCGATCGAGGCCGGCGTACGGTCCGCCCGCATCGTTGACTATTCCCGCGGGCGTCATGATGACGAGCGGCTCGAGGCCGTGGCGCTGGCCCATCTCGAAGTCGTTGGCATCGTGGGCTGGGGTCACCTTCACCGCGCCGGTGCCGAAGCTCTTGTCGACCAGCGGGTCGGCAACGACGGGGATCGGCCGGTTGAGCAGCGGCAGGACCACGCGCTTTCCGATGAGGTCCGCATAGCGCTCATCCTCGGGGTTCACCGCGACACCGGTATCGCCGAGCATCGTCTCCGGCCGCGTCGTCGCCACCACCAGTCCGGGGCCGCCGTCCTCGCCCGGATAGCGGATGTGCCAGAGGCTACCCGGCTCGCCGCCTTCGGTGGTGACCGCCTCTTCGTCGGCGAGCGCCGTCTGGCAGCGGACGCACCAGTGGATGATGCGGTGGCCGCGATACACGAGGCCTTTCTCATAGAGGCGGACGAAGACCTCGCGCACGGCTTGCGAGAGGCCCTGGTCCATGGTGAAGCGCTCGCGTTCCCAGTCGCACGAGGCGCCGAGGCGCTGGAGTTGGCGGAGGATGACGCCGCCCTTTTCCTCCTTCCAGCGCCAGACCCGTTCGATGAACGCTTCGCGGCCGAGGTCGTGACGGGTCAGACCATCTTTCGCGAGCTCGCGCTCCACCACGTTCTGGGTGGCGATGCCGGCGTGGTCGGTGCCCGGCATCCAGAGCGTGTTTTCGCCTTCCATGCGATGGAAGCGGGCCAGGATGTCCTGCAACGTGTTGTTGAGGATGTGGCCCATGTGGAGGACGCCGGTGACGTTCGGCGGCGGAATGACCAGCGAGAATCGGGGTCCCTCCCTGGTCTCGTCGGCGTGGAAAAAACCGCCGCGCAACCAGAACTCGTACCAGCGCTGCTCGGTGGCACTGGGATCGTAGGTCTTAGGCAGTTCGGGCATGCGGCGGCGGGCCTTCGTCGGCGGGTAATTACGGTTGTGGCCGATCCCGTGCGGTGCTTCAAGCCGCCGCGCCTACGCGCAGACTACGCTGGTCATTCGGAACACGAGAGCCCCGCGCCGCGGCGCCCCTGCGGCAAAAGTTCAGCTGCTTCGAGCGCGCCGGGCGTCCCCGACCGCCACAACCTCTCTTGACCCCCCGCACACCCGCGGGTATCAGCAGAGTTTACCGCTCGTGCCCAACCACACGCGAAAGTGGCGGAATTGGCAGACGCGCAGGATTCAGGATCCTGTGGGGTAAAACCCGTGGGGGTTCAAGTCCCCCCTTTCGCA
>JBFXHX010000048.1:0-24098 GCA_050176585.1 Binatia bacterium | reverse complement strand
CGACGCCGCCGAGATCGTCGCACGCGCCGCCGCCGTGGCGGTACACCTCCGGCGGGTCGATCCGCGCCGTTTTCGCCAGCTGATCGGCCGCGTGCACCTCGCCTTGCAGTGCCTGCGCGACGTCGCCCGCGGCGCGTATCCGCAGCTCCCCTGGAAGACCGTCGCGATGCTCATCGGGGCGCTGTCGTATTTTCTGGCGCCGACGGATGCCCTGCCGGATCTCGTCCCGCTGTCGGGCTTTCTCGATGACGCGGCCGTCATGAGCCTGCTGTTCGGGGCCGTGGAGGCGGACCTGAGAGCCTACTGCGCTTGGCGGGGCATGGCGCCCGAAGCGTTTTTTGACGATCCCGGTGCACAAGCCCAGTCCTGACCGCCGGGGAGCGCCGGTCGCACGCCCCGGCCGAGCGCGCTCGGGCTGTGAGGCGCGTTCTTTGCCGATCCCAGCGTACGTGCTAAAACCGAGACTAACGGCGGTTTTGCGGAGGGCTAGCGGAGATCGCGTTGGGCCAGCCAGTCGACAGCAGCATACTCCATGAGATCGTGCGGATCATCGAGAGTCGGCGAAAAGTGCCGGCAAAGGTGATCGTAAAGTCGAAAGAGTACCTGCTCACCTACCTGGAAGATCACGAACGGCGGCTCGAGGATGCGCTGGCGCGCTTCGACCGCGATCGCCTGAACATGCTGTACGGGCAGCTCGCCAGCAAGATCAAATATCAACTCCTGCGGCGCACGCTCCCGAACCCCGGTGCGAAAACCGGTCCGGCGGGCGAGCAACCGGCCCGATCGGGCGCCGCGAAACCGTCGCCGGGCAAGACGGGTGCCGCGTCGCGCAAGAAAACGGCTGCGGTGAAAACCCCGGCGCCCACCGACCGCAAAGCGGAGCGGGCGAAGGCCAAGCGCTCGCCGGCGCGCCGCTAGACGCGCGCTCAATCGCGGCGGAGCCGCTGCGAGGCGCGCGGCGGTGGCGTGGCGCTGCGCTCCACGGCCGCCTTGAACTCGTTTACCGACTGCGCCAGCGCCGTACGTTCCGCCAGCGCGCGAATCCGCGCCGGCAACCAGAAGCCCAGCTGCACCTCCTGACGGCACGTGGCTTCGGTCAGCTGTGGGGCGAGCTTGCGAAACTGGTATGCGCCCTGAACTGACTCGACATCTCCGTCCACGGAGTGCCAAGTGAGCTGCCTCGGTCTCCGGTACGCGTACTCGAGTACGTAGCGGATGCGCTTGATGGTGATGTCGACTTCGAACTCGACCAGGCGTCCGACCCCGTGCTGGTCGCGCTCCAACACCGCCGCTCGGCGGACGGCGGACGACCATTCGGGGTAGCGTTCGAAATCGACGATCACCGCGAAACACCGGCTGGGCGGAGCCGCGATCTCGATCGTGACTTCCTGCGCGGCGGAGGCCGACATCGGTCAACCGTACTCGCCGCAGTTCGCACCGCCCGGTGGGACCATCTCCGGTGTAGTGCCGCGCTCGGGCACTGCTGTCAAATTAGCCTTGCATTTCTGCCGAGAGCCGCGGGCCCAGGTGCGCGCGAACGCGCACAGTCATCCACCCAGTTGCCGGTTCGGCGCGCCAGAGCGCCGGGCGAACGACCAGCGTGACGGCCGGCGCGCGGCGCCGCCGTTTCATCGGATTTTGGTGTTCTCGGGGAGAGAAGCGGAGCGAAGAAAAGACGCACTCGGCCAGGCGACCGAGGACGCGAGGGCGGGGCTTAGACAGTGCGGCGCGACATGATGCGGCCGGCGCGACGCACGTTGGGGCGGCTGCGGCCGATCGCGCGCCGCGGTGTGACGTTTTTAGCGCGCAGTCGCTCCAGCGCGATCCGTACCGCGCTCGGCTCCAGGCCGAGGGTCTCGCACACCACCGGAAAGCTGAACGGCGAGCGGTTGCGGCCGCTCCGCACCCAGAATTCCGCTTCGCTGCGCACGCGCGCCGCGGGGCTCAGATAGCTGCGAACGCCATCCTCGAGAATGGCGAGCATGAGCGCCTTGGTGCCCGTGTACTGCGCCGACCTCGGCTCGCCGCCGCCCAGCGACGTCAGGCGCAACAAGTCTTCGAAGTCACCGACCTCGCGTCCAAAAGAATCATCCCCGATCGAGTTGCTGCCGGAAGTGGACATGGTCATGCCCTGCATGGGCCTCCTCGTCTTGGTGTCGCAGAAACCAGAGCAAGGCCCATGCCCGCACGGTACTGGAGTCCGACCGGGGCAGAAATCTCAGCGAGATTCAACTGCAGATTGCAGCACGGCAAGTCCTGGCAGCATTGCGAGACGCGCATCGGATCCCCCGGGCCAGAGCAAACTGCTGAATTAGTCAGCTCTCTTTGCGCAGAAGCTCAGTGGCGTCAAGGATAAGTCGACCGCCTCTGAACCTGCTGTGCAACGCTGCCAAGCAGGTGCAGCGTCGATCGGGCTCGGCGCCGGCCATCCGAGAGCGCGCTGCCAGCCGCGGCCGCCGCGCACGCCCGCGAGCCTCGCGCCGCTGCAGCGGGCCCGAGCTCGCTCAGTTGCGTGCTGGTGGCGGAACCCGATCGAGCAGGGCGTCGAAACCGCAGCGCGCGCAGAACTCCGCGAAAGCCGGCGGCGCCCCGCGCCAGCGGAGATCGTCGAGAGACTCTGAAAGCGGCACGTCCACCCGGAGCGTGGCGAGCGTGCGGTAGAGGCGCACCGCGTCGCGCCGCTCCGCCAGCGCGGCCGCGAGGCGCGCGGCCCCGCGCACGCCAACGCGCCAAGCGCGCGGATCGTCGGGAATGGCGTCCAAATGCTCGTATGCGGCGAGCACGGCGGCCGCGGACTTCGGTCCCCAGCCGGGAATTCCCGGAATGCCGTCGGCAGTGTCACCCACCAGGGCCAACCAATCGGGGATCGATGCCGGCGGCACCCCGAACTTGGCCCGTACTTCTGCTTCGCCATAGGTGATCGCGCGCATGCGATCGCGCATCACTACGCGGCTGCCGCGCACGCATTGGGCGAGGTCTTTGTCCGGCGAGAGAATCACGACGCGATCGGCGGCCGCGAAGCGATGGGCGGCGGAGGCGAGGGCGTCGTCCGCTTCGAACTCGACCATCGGCCAGACGACCACGCCGAGCGCGCGCAGCGCGTCTTCCGCAAGCGGGAACTGGGCCCACAAGTCGGCGGGTATGCCGGCGCCGGTCTTATAGCCAGCGAAGAGCTCGTTCCGGAACGACTCGATGACGTGGTCGGTCGCGGCGGCGAGATGTGTCACCTCGGGGTCGCGCAACAGGGCGAACGTGGAGCTCAGCAGGCCGCGCACGGCGCCGACCTGGGCCCCATCCGGGGCCTTGGCGCTCGGCTGTACGTAGTAGTTGCGGAACAGCTCGAAGGTGGCGTCGAGGAGATGGACGGCCATCGCCCGCGTCACCACGCGGTGCGCGCGATGGCTGCTCCGATCTCCTCGGCCTGGCGCTCCTCGTCGAACACAGGATTCAGCACGATGAGGCTCGCGCCTGCCTCTCGCACCTCGCGCACCGTGTCGAGCAGCGCCTCGATCTCGCCGGCAAAGGCGACGCGGTCGGCGAGATCGGCCGTGCCGTAGAACTCCTCGAACCAGGCGCGCAGCCGCGTGCGCGCGCGCGATCGATCCCGGTCGAGCGCGAGATAGATGCGCTTCGCGATCGGAAAAGTCTCGCGTCCGGCGGCGGCGGCCAGCTTGTGCACCTCGGCGGCGTGGCCGCGGAAGGCGGCGATGGTGGTCGACCCCGCGCCCATCCAGCCGTCGCCGAGTGTTACCGCGCGGCGAAGCCCAGCCGGCGTGCGCCCGCCGATCCAGAGTGGGGGATGCGGCTGTTGGCGCGGCCGCGGCTCGACCGCGAGGTTGCGGAATCGCCAGAATTCCCCTTCGAAGTGCGCGTGTTCCTCCCCCCACAGCGCCTTCAGCGCTGCGATGCTCTCACGGTAACGCCGCATGCGCAGCGCGCGCGGGAAGCCGAACGCCTCATCCACCTCGCCGCCGCCAAAGCCGACGCCGACTTCGAGCCGCCCAGCGCTCAGCTGGTCCAGCGTGGCCAGGCTCTTTGCCACCACGACCGGGCTTCGCAGAGCGGTCAGGAGCACGGCGGTCCCGAGGCGCAGCCGGCGCGTTTGCGCGGCCGCGAATGCGAGCAGTGTCAACGGCTCCATGCAGGCGACCGGGCCAGTCATGCGCTCGAGCGTCCACAAGCTGTCGAACGGCCCGGCTTCGGCCACCGCACAGAAGCGCGCTAGCGCCGCGGCATCGGCCGGCGTACCGCGCGCGAGAACCTGTGGGATGCCGAGGCCTATGCGAAGAGGAGGTGCAGTCATCGTGCGCAGTCCAATCGAGGCCGGACGATAGCGTCTCGCGCGCCCGTGTGCACGTCACCCTGGCGGTCGGGCTCGCCATGTGCAGGCAGATATGGCAGTCAGCCGGGACCGTGCGCGCCCCCGGTAACATGCCCGCGCCGACCGAGGAGTTGGACGTCGGCGACGCCGCGCCCGCGAGCGCCGCGCGCGGCACCTTCGCGAAGCTCGACTTCGCGCTCGACGACTACCCCGGCGCGTTGCGGACGGCGCTCTACGGCATGCAGCACGTGCTGGTCATGTTCACCGCCATGGTGGGCGGCCCGCTCATCGTCGGCCGACTACTCGACCTCGCGCCCGAGACGCGCATCCAGATGGTGACCGGCACCATGGTGGGGTGCGGCGTGGCCACGATGGTCTCAGCGCTGGGCTTGGGATTCATCGGGCCGCGGCTGCCGATCGTGATGGGGGTGTTTTACATCTTCATCGGACCGCTGGTGGCCATCGGCAAGGAGGCGGGTCTGGCGGCCGCGATGACCGCGCTGATCCTCGGCGGCCTGGTGCAGTTCGCCTGGAGCCCGCTCGTCGGCCGCCTCCACCGGTTCTTCCCCCCGATCGTCACCGGCACGACCATCGTTTTGATCGGCACGGGACTGATGAAGGTCGCCATTGGCGTCGCCGCCGGGCTCAACACGCCCGGGTTCGCGCAACCGATCACGCTCGGTCTGGCCGCGCTGATGATCGGGCTGATCATTGCGATCAGCAGCTGGGCGAAAGGCCTGTTGAAGACGCTTTCGTTATTCGCAACCACGCTACTCGGCTATGTGCTGGCGGCGGGGCTCGGGCTGCTGGATTTTCATAGCGTGGCCAACGCCGATTGGCTGGAGCTCCCGCGCCCGCTGCCCTACGGTGGCTTTGCCTGGCCGGGCGTCGTCGGGCTGCTCGCCGTGGTGGTGTGTTTCTTTGCCACCGCGATCGAAACCACCGGCCACACGCTGGCGGTCTGTCGGATCACCGGCGTGCCGGGCGAGAGCTGGCGCATTCGGGGCACGGTGGCGAATGACGGCCTGGGCTCGGTGATCTCCGCGCTGTTCGGCGGCATGGCGCTCTGCTCGTACTCGCAAAACATCGGCGTGATCACGCTCACCGGCGTGGGCAGCCGCTTCGTGGTCGCGGCGGGTGGCGCGTTTCTCGTCCTCATGGCACTGCTGCCGAAGGTCGGGGCGCTCATCGCGCTCATGCCGAGCCCCGTGCTCGGCGGCGTGCTGTTGTTCATGTTCGGCATCGTCGCATCGGTCGGGATCGACATGATCGGCACGCACCTGCGCACCCGCCGCGATGCGGTGATTGTGGCGAGCTCGCTCGGCGTCGGTCTCGGCATTCAAGCCGCGCCACCCGGTGCGTTCGATGCGGTACCGCAGGCATTGCACGTCGTCGCGACCGATGGAATCGTGATGGGCATCTTGCTCGCGATGCTGCTCAACGTGGCGCTGCCGCGCGGCGAGGGCGACGGCGCCCGGGCGCGTTGATGCGCCGCGCGCACCGGGTGACCGCTGGTGCGCAATGCCCATTGACTACACGGCGCATAGGCAACAGCGCCGTCGGCGCGCGAAGCACCATGTGATCCCAGCAATGCGGCGCGCGCCGCGACGCACTGCCTAGCGCCCAAATTGCGGCGGCCGCAGGGCGCGGCGGACACCATCGCGCTTGCGCCAAAGGGCTGTCTTGCGCTCAGGTCTGCATGGCCATCCTCGGCGTGGAATTCTTCACGCGGTGAAAAGCGGCAAAAAGTGCTAGTTGGGCCTTGACGGCCTGAGCCATGCCGCGCTTAAACCTCCAGCAAAGGGAAATTCCCCTTTTTTGTCGGGATGCGCGGAGGCATCTCATGATCAGACGGGGCGGAGCGCACGGCGGTGGACGGTGCTCGCGACAGCGCCGCACGTCCAGATCTCTGACCGAACGACCGGCCGCTCCGCCCGGACAGCAGCACGGGTCCAGTCCCTAACCCAGGTTGGCCGTTGCCCGGCTCACCGAGGCCGGCGACGGCAAGACGAAGGAGGAGTGATGGATCGTGATCGGCAGTGGCGGAGCTCAGCGAGGGTTCTCTGGGTCGTGGCCGCGGGTGTGTTTTTGACCTTTGCGGTAGTCGTCGGTTGCGGCAACGGTGACGACGATGACAGTGGCGGCCAGGGCTACAGGCGAACGAACCTCGTCTACAACGTGCCCGGCGTCGCGCCGGTAACCGATCCCAACCTGCTCAACGCATGGGGTATTGCGTGGCTACCGGGTGGGCCGTGGTGGGTAGCGAATAATGGCTCGGGGACCAGCACCGTGTACGACGGGGACGGCGATCCATTTCCGCTCGTTCCCGCACCGCTCGTCGTGGCCATCCCGCCGCCAGCGGGCAGCCCGCCGGGCGCCCGTGGTCGGCCCACGGGCATCGTGGGGAACACCACGTCCGATTTCGTCATCACGCAGGGGGCTGCGTCCGGACCGGCGGCGTTCATCTTCGCTACCGAGGACGGCACCATCGCCGGTTGGAATTTGCTGGTGAATCCGACCAACGCCGTGCTGGCCGTGGACAACCACGCGAGCGGCGCCATTTACAAGGGATTGGCGATCGGGTCATCCAATGGCGCGAATTTCATTTACGCGACGAACTTTCACGCCGGCACCGTCGATGTGTTCGATGCGCACTTTCAGGCGGTGCATACGCCTGGCGCATTCGTGGACCCCGACCTTCCAGCCGGGTACGCGCCGTTCGGCATCCAGGCCCTCGGCACGGGGGCCATGCAGGCGATCTGGGTCACGTATGCCCTGCAAGATGCTAGTGGCGAGGACGACGTACCTGGCCCCGGCAACGGTTTCGTGAGCTTGTTCGACCCGGCGGGGAACTTCATCGAGCGCTTCGCTTCCCGCGGTGCGCTCGACTCGCCCTGGGGGATCACGCAAGCGCCGGCGACTTTCGGCCGGTTCGCGGGCAAAATCCTGATCGGCAACTTCGGCAACGGCCGCATCAACGTCTTCGATCCTTCGACTCGCCGGCTGCGCGGACAGCTCAATGAGCCCAACAGCGACACGAAGATCGAAATCGATGGGCTGTGGGGAATCGGTTTTGGCAATGGCGGGTTGGCGGGGAGCGCGGATGTTCTCTACTTCGCCGCTGGCCCGAATGACGAGGTGGACGGCCTGTTCGGCATGATCCAACCCGTCTTCCCGCAGCAGTAAGCGCCCGGCGCCGCCCCCTGCGCCGCGCAGGGGGCGGGCGGCTCCAGCGCGCGCTAGTCTCGCGCGTCGTCTACTCTCTCGCCACGCCGCTGGCGGGGCCGTGCTCGCCGAGCACTCGGTTCGCGAGCCCGGTCTTCTCGATCGAGTAGTTGATCACGTGGTGCACCGCGACTTCGTATTTCGACATCGGCCCCGGTTGATAAGCGCGCGAGCTGAAGCCGCGCTGCAGCGATTGGATCATGCTGCGGTCTTCGGTGACGACGACGTGAAAGAAGTCCTCGTACACCTTCGCGCGCTGGCGGAAGTCTGGCAGCTCGAGATGCTGCTTCGGAAACAGGATGTAGATGATCGCCATGCTGCGATTGATGCCCAGGGGCCACTCGGTGATGAAGTGGATGTTGTCCTGGCGGGCGTAGAAACCCATGTTCGGCCGCAGATGCGAGGAGTAGCCGCCCTCGAGGTGCCGCCCCGACAACCACGGCATGTGGCCAAAGAGCGACTTCCCGTCCGGGGTCATATTGCTCTCGCCCTGGAAGAACCCGTGATAGCCGCCGTTGGTGAGGCGGACCTTGTAGCTCTCCACCGGCTGGTTGGGCCCGAACGACGTCGCGTGGAGAGCCGCTAGGTGGTAGATGTCCACGAGGTTCTCGGCGGTGGCCTTCCAGTTGCAATCGAACTCGACTGGGAATTTGACGCCGATCCGCAGGTCCTCCGGACGATACGGCGCGTACTCCTGGACGAAGTCGCCGAGGAACTCGAGCAGGGAAGGTGCCTTCGGATCGAAGTTGACGAATACGAAACCGCCCCAGCTGTCCACCTGGATGGGCACGAGGCCGAACTTCTTGAGGTCGAAATTTTCCGCCTCTTTCATGAACGGGGCGCCCTTCAGGCGGCCCTGAAGGTCGTATGTCCAGGCGTGATACGGGCAAGAGAACGCCTTCGCGTTTCCTTGGCCGATCGCGACTTCGGTACCGCGATGCCGGCACACGTTGTAGAACGCGCGCAGGGTTCCGCTCTCGTCGCGGCAGACCACGATGGGCTCTTCGGCAATGCGCAAGGTCAGGTAGTCGCCCGGCTTCTCGAACTCCTCCAAACGGCCGATGCAGAGCCAGTCCTTCTGGAAGATGTGCTCCTGCTCGAGCGCGTAGACCTCCGGCGAGGTGTAGAACCAGCCCGGTGTGTGCCGCGCGCGGGAGAGGGGCTGCGTCGTGCGGGTGACGTCCCCGTGTTCCAAACCGTTCTCTTTCCCGTTCTTCCCGTTCTCGCTCATCGTGTAGTCCTCCTTCAGGGCTAGACGTCCACCGATTTTCTTACACCCCGCGGGTCTCAACCAGCAAGCCAGGAGTGCGGGCGGGGGTTGTCACCAGAGCCGGCGGGGCAGAGCGACTGGACTCGCGCCGCCGCCGCACGCTACGACCAGCCGCGGAGGTTCGAGGCCATGCTGTTCCCCGTTACGCTCGTCGGCAGCTACCCGCAGCCGGACTGGCTCATCGATCGCCAGAAGCTCGCCGGTCGGTTCCCGCCGCGCACGCGCGCCAAGGAGCTCTGGCGCGTCGCCGAGCCCTTCCTCGACGAAGCGCAGCGCGACGCCACCCTGCTGGCCATTCGCGCCCAGGAGGACGCCGGTCTCGACATCATCACCGACGGCGAGATCCGGCGCGAGAGCTACTCCAACCGCTTCGCGACCGCGCTCGCCGGCATCGACATCGACAATCCCGGGACCGCCCTCGACCGCTCCGGTCACCCGAATCCCGTTCCGCGCATCGTCGGGCCGATCAAGCGCTTGCGCCCGGTGGAAGTCGAGGACCTGAAGTTTCTGCGCGCCCACACCGGACGCATGGTGAAGATCACCGTGCCGGGCCCTTTCACGATGTCGCAGCAGGCCCAGAACGATTACTACCCCAGCGAGGAAGCGGCGGCGATGGACTACGCCGCGGCGGTGAACGAGGAGATTCGGGACTTGTTCGCCGCCGGCGCCGACATCGTCCAGGTCGACGAGCCGTACATGCAGGCGCGGCCAGAAAAGGCGCGGCAGTACGGCTTGAAGGCGCTCAACCGCGCGCTGGAAGGCGCACCGGGTACCACCGCGGTCCACATCTGCTTCGGCTATGCCGCGATCATCCATGTGCGGCCGAGCGGCTACTCCTTCCTGCCCGAGCTCGCCGGGTGCACCTGCCAGCAGATCTCGCTCGAGACGGCGCAATCAGGGCTGGACTGTGCCGTGCTGGCGGAGCTCCCGGGTAAGCAGATCATGGTCGGCTGCATCGATCTGTCCGACCCCGCTGTGGAAAGCCCGCAGACGGTCGCCGACCGCATCCGGCGCGCCTTGCAATACGTGAAGCCCGAGCACGTCATCCTGGCGCCAGACTGCGGGATGAAGTACCTGCCGCGCGACATCGCGGACGGCAAGATGCGCGCCATGGTGGAGGCCGCTGCCATCCTGCGCGCGGAGGCGAGGTAAGCGGTACGGCGAGCAATGCGCCGCGAGGGCCGGGCCGCGGCGCCGCGGCCCGGCCGGTGATCACCGGATCTCGCGCCCGCGTACCTCGCGTTGACACTCGCCGGGAGTAACCACTACGCAGGTGATCCACGAGAGGATCCGGCGAGAAGCCGAGGGGCACGGCGCAGCCCCCGGTTCCCGCGGCGGCACGGGGTGCTGCTGGTGGAAGCGAGTGGCCTCGGTGCCTGCGACGAATGAGGAGCGAGTCATGTCCGATCAAATCCAGTCCGTGCTGAAAGAAGAGCGCGTCTTCCCACCTCCCGAATCGTTCAGCGCCGCCGCGCACATCGGCAGCGAGGAGCAGCTCGAGCGGATTCGGGCCGAAGCCGCGCGCGATCCCGAGGCGTTCTGGGCCGGCCTCGCGAAAGAGCTGCACTGGTTCACACCGTGGGAACGCGTACTGGAGTGGACACCGCCGTTCGCAAAATGGTTCGTCGGCGGGCGCACGAACCTGGCCTACAACTGCGTCGACCGCCACGTCGCCGGCGCCCGCCGCAACAAGGCGGCGATCATCTGGGAGGGCGAGCCGGGCGACAGCCGCGTGTTGACCTACGCGGATTTGCAACGCGAGGTGACGCAGTTCGCCAACGTGCTGAAGGGGCTCGGCGTGGTCGAGGGCGACCGCGTCGGCATCTACCTGCCGATGATTCCAGAGGCCGCGGTCGCGATGCTGGCCTGTGCGCGCATCGGAGCCACCCACAGCGTCGTATTCGGCGGTTTCAGCGCGGAGGCGCTACGCGACCGCATGAACGATGCGCAGGCGAAGGTGGTGATCACCGCCGACGGCGGCTACCGCCGCGGCGGAGTCGTTGCCCTGAAGGCGAACGTCGACGACGCGCTGCAACAGACGCCGTCGGTCGAGCGGGTCGTCGTCGTCCGGCGCACCGGACAACCGGTCTCGATGGTGGAAGGCCGCGATCACTGGTGGCACGAGCTGATGGAGCACGCGAGCGACGTGGGCGCGTGCGCGCCGCTCGATGCCGAGCACCCGCTGTTCATCCTCTACACCAGCGGCACCACGGGGAAGCCGAAGGGCGTCGTCCACACCACCGGCGGCTTCATGGTGCACACGTACGCGACCAGCAAGTGGGTCTTCGACCTGAAGGACGACGACACCTATTTCTGCACCGCCGACATCGGCTGGGTCACCGGCCACAGCTACGCGATCTACGGCATTCTCGCCAACGGCGCGACGACCGTCATGTACGAGGGGGCGCCGAACTGGCCCGAGCCCGACCGGTTGTGGCGCATCATCGACAAGTACGGCGTGAGCATCTTGTACACGGCGCCGACCGCGATTCGCTCGTTCATGAAATGGGGTGCGGAGTGGCCGCGCAAACACCGCCTCGACCGCTTGCGCCTCCTCGGCTCGGTCGGCGAGCCCATCAATCCGGAAGCCTGGATCTGGTACCGGCGCGAGATCGGGAAAGACCGCTGCCCGATCGTCGACACCTGGTGGCAGACTGAGACGGGCGGCATTCTGATCACGCCGCTCCCGGGCGCGACCCCGACGAAGCCCGGTTCGGGCACGCGGCCGTTTCCAGGTATCGAGGTCGACATCCGCACCCGCGATGGACAGCCGGTCGGCACGAACGAGGGCGGCTTCCTGGTCATCACGCGGCCGTGGCCCGGCATGCTGCGCACCATCTACGGCGACCCGGAGCGCTATCAGCAGCAGTACTGGAGCCAGATTCCGGGTGTGTACTTCACCGGCGACGGCGCGCGCCGGGACGAAGATGGGTACTACTGGATCATGGGCCGCATCGACGACGTGGTGAACGTCTCCGGCCATCGGCTCGGCACGATGGAGGTCGAGAGCGCGCTGGTCAGCCATCGCGCCGTCGCCGAGGCCGCGGTGGTCGGCCGCCCCGACGAGATCAAGGGCCAGGCGATCGCCGCGTTCGTCAGCCTCGAAGCGGGGTACCACTGGAGCAAGGAGCTCGAAAAGCAGCTGCGCGACCACGTGGCCAAAGAGATCGGTGCCTTCGCCCGCCCGGACGACCTGCGGCATGCCGAGACGCTGCCCAAGACCCGGAGCGGCAAGATCATGCGCCGCCTGCTGCGCGATATCGCCTCGGGGAAGGAGACCCTCGGCGACACCACGACACTCGAGGATCTGTCCGTCCTCGCTCGCCTGCGGGAGGACGAGGAATAGCGATCGGGAGGCGGCTGGCTGTTGCGCGGTGAGCTGTTAGGGTGAGCTGACACCGTCCGCGCAACCGCGGCCCGCGACCCGACCGCACCGACGTCCACGCACATGCCGCTACGCGTTCACAACACCCTCACCGGTCAGCTCGAGGAGTTCGTCCCGCTGCGGCCCGGCAAGGTGGGCATGTACGTCTGCGGGGTGACGGTCTACGACCGCTCGCACATCGGGCACGCGCGCGCGCTGGTCAGCTTCGACGTGATCTACCGATATTTGCGCTTTCTGGGGTACGAGGTGACCTTCGTACGGAATTTCACCGACGTGGACGACAAGATCATCCAGCGCGGGATCGAGCGCGGGTTGTCGGCGCGGGAGGTCTCCGAGGCAAACATCGCCGCGTTCGTTGAAGACATGCGGCTGCTCGGATGCGCGCGCCCCCAGGTGGAACCGAAAGCGACCGAGCACATCGGCGAGATGATCGCGCTCATCCGCGCGCTCGAAGCCAAAGGGCTCGCCTACGCCGCGGATGGCGACGTCTACTTCGCCGTCGATCGCTACGCGTCGTACGGCCAGCTGTCGGGGCGCAAGCTCGATGACATGCTCGCCGGGGCGCGCATCGAGGTCGGCGACCGCAAGCGGCACCCGATGGACTTCGCCTTGTGGAAGGCGAGCAAGCCGGGCGAGCCGGCGTGGGAGAGCCCGTGGGGCGCCGGCCGGCCGGGTTGGCACATCGAATGTTCCGCGATGGCGAGCAAGTATCTCGGCCAGCCGTTTGACATTCACGGCGGCGGCAACGATCTGATCTTCCCCCACCACGAGAACGAAATCGCGCAGAGCGAAGGCGCGACGGGCAGCGAGTTGGCGCGCTACTGGTTGCACAACGGCATGGTCAACTTCGGCACCGAGAAGATGTCCAAATCGCTCGGCAACGTCTTGACCGTGGCCGATGCCGCCGAGCAGGTGGGCGGCGAGGCGCTGCGCCTGCTCGTGCTCGGCACCCATTATCGCGGCCCGCTCGATTTTCAGCCCGACCGCCTGCTCGAGAGCAAGCGCACGCTGGACCGCGTGTACGAATCGCTGGCGCGCGCCGATGACGCGCTGGCCGCCAACCCGGTCGAAGCGGACAGCGGGGCGCGCGACCGCGTGCTCGGCGAGTTCCGCGACGGCATGGATGAGGACTTCAATACCGCGCGCGGCCTCGCCACCCTGTTCGATGCCGTGCGCGCGCTGAACCGCGAGGTCGACGCGCGCCAATGGCCCGAAGCCGCCGCGCTCCGCGCCGCAATCGGCGCGATTGCCGAGGTGCTCGGCGTCGCTCAGGAGGAGCCGCGTGTATATCTCGAGCGCGACAAGGCACGCCGCGTCGCCGACCGCGCGCTCGCCCCAGCCGAAATCGAGCGCATGATCGCCGAACGCGCCGCCGCGCGGGCCGGGCGCGATTTCAAACGCGCCGACGCAATCCGCGCCGAGCTCAAAGCGCAGGGCGTCGTGCTGGAAGACGGCCCGCACGGCACCACGTGGAAAATCGAGCGCTGAGCCACAGCGGCGAAGCGCGACTGCGATAACCCTGCGCCACGCGCGACGGGCCGTTTCTCGGCGCCAGGGCTGCGCCGTCGCCTAGCGCGCACGTCCCGGTCTCGGCCGCGCCGCGGAGCGGTGCGAGCGCCCGGGCACCTGATCCAGCAGTGAGCTCGGCCGGCGCAGTGAACCGGCTTGGGGGCACCAGCGCCGTTGCCGGCCGTTGGCGCCCAGCTGGTCAGCCGCTGTGGCTTCGCTCATCGGCCGAACATCAGACCCTAGTCGAGAAGCAAAGTGGCCAGCCCAAATTCGCGCTTGCACTCAGCTCCGATGTATGGCGGTTTGCGCCGCGCACATGACTGATGGGGGGCCGGATCTATTCCTCGTGTGCGCCGTGCAGGGGCAACTCTGCGCCGTGCCGCTAAATAATGTCATCGAAGTCCTGCGGCCGCTCCCGGCCGAGCCCGTGGCCGGGGCCCCGCCGTTTGTCCTCGGGATGACGATCATCCGCGGCGTTCCGGTACCGCTCGTCGACATGGGCCAACTGCTCAGCGCGCGGCGGGCGCAAGCCAAACGATTCGTGACAGTGCGAACGGGCGATCGCCAGGTGGCCTTCGCGGTCGATGCGGTGCTCGGCGTCCGCGCGATGGCGCCGGACTCCGTGCACGCGCTTCCACCTTTGCTCGCCGACGCCGCCGGAGATGTCGTCGACACCGTCGGCTCGCTCGATGCCGAGCTGCTGTTCGTGCTCAGCAGTACGCGCATTCTTCCGAACGCAGTGTTCGAGGCCGTGGAGAGGACCGGTCCATTTCCTGATGGCGCTGGTCGATCCGGCAGATGATGCATCGGACGAGGTTGAGCGGTTTCGGGACCTCGTCGGACGCCAATTGGGGTTGTTCTTCGAGGACGCCAAGCTCGGCTTCCTGGCCGACGTGCTGCGGCACCGGCTCGCGGCGAACGCCGTGGACGCGAGCGCCTATCTGGCCCGGCTCGAGCGCGCGCCGAGCGCAGAAGAGCACGGCGCGCTGGCGCAGGAGTTGACCGTTCCGGAGACGTACTTCTTCAGGAATATCGAGCAGTTTCACGCGCTCGCCCAGCTCGCATTGCCGGAGCGCTTTCGCGCGCAACAGGCGCGCCGGTGCTTGCGCTTGCTCTCGGCCGGCTGCGCGTCGGGTGACGAGGCGTACTCACTGGCCGTGATCGCACGCGAGAATGTTCCGGACGCATCTTGGGACCTTTCGGTGCGCGCCGTCGACCTCAATCCCACCATGCTCGAGCGCGCCCGGCGCGCCCGGTTCACGGATTGGGCATTGCGCGAGACGCCTGCTGAGCAACGCAACTGGTTCCGCCAAGAAGGGCGCGAGTTCGTGCTGGACGATGCGGTCCGTGGAGCCGTGCGCTTCGAGCAGCGGAATCTGGCCCAAGACGACCCCGAGCTGTGGCAGGCCGAATTCTACGACGTGATCTTTTGTCGCAACGTCATCATGTATTTCACCCCGGAGAACGCGCGCGCGCTCATCGGGCGCATCACCCGCTCGCTCGCCCCCGGCGGATACCTGTTCCTCGGATATGCGGAGACACTGCGCGGGCTGTCTCAAGACTTTCATCTCCGGCACGCGCACGGCGCGTTCTGCTATCAGCGCAAGGGCGCGATCGAGGCCGCGGCGGCGCACTGGACCGAGTGTGGCTCCACCCCCCGCCACCTCGCGTCCGAGCTGCCCGCGGTGGTCACCGGCGCGGCGTCCTGGATCGATGTCATCCACCGCGCCGCGGCGCGGAT
Organism: Binatia bacterium; assembly: GCA_050176585.1. Classification (GTDB taxonomy): domain Bacteria; phylum Desulfobacterota; class Binatia; order HRBIN30; family CADEER01; genus CAYYWP01. The sequence goes on along the minus strand of JBFXHX010000048.1, from coordinate 8,647 downwards.
CCACGCGCTGGCAGAGGCGCCGGGCGCGGTGGGCGTGGCCGCGCTGCGCGCCAAGCCGGACCTCGGCAGCGCGTTCGAGCTCCTCTCGCGGGAGCGCTTTCAGGCGGCGCTCGAGGTCGTCCGCGGCCTCCCCTCGGAATCGGCGAGCGATCCAGACGTGCTCATGCTGGAGGCGGTGCTGCTGACCCACAGCGGACAGTTGGCCAACGCCAAGGCCGCCTGCGCGCGACTGCTCGCCATGGACGAGTTGAGCGCGGGTGCCCACTACGTGCTGGCGCTGTGCTGCGAGGCGGAAGGGGACCGGCGCGAGGCGGCGGAGCACGACCAAGTAGCGATCTATCTCGATCCCGCGTTCGCCATGCCGCGCCTCCACCTGGGCCTACTCGCCCGAAAAGACGGAGACCGCGACACGGCCCGGCGGGAGCTCCGACAAGCGCTCCACCTCTTGCAGCGCGAAGAGGCTGCCCGTTTGTTGCTGTTCGGCGGCGGATTCGGCCGCGACGCGCTCATCGCGCTCTGCGCCTCCGAGCTTCAAGCCCATGGAGATGCGCGATGAGCCAAGTGGACGGGAGAGCCGCTCAATTGCGACAGGCGTTCGATCGCTCGTTTGCCGAAGCGCCGCGCGGCGCCGTGAACGACTCCGAGGCACTGCTGGCCATTCGGCTCGGGGCCGACCCGTACGCGCTCCGGTTGTCCGAGATCACCGGGGTGTACGCCGATAAGTGCGTGTCGCCGCTGCCGAGCGCCGTGCGCGAGCTTCTCGGCGTCGCCGCATTCCGCGGCGTGATATTGCCCGTCTACGATCTGCGTAGCCTGCTCGGTTACGCCGCGGCGCCGGCGCCGCGCTGGATGATGGTGGCAGCGAAGCGCCCGGTCGCGTTCGCGTTCGATGCGGTCGACGGTCACGAACGCGTCGCCCGCGGCGCCATCGCGACCGCCGCAGAAGGACACAACGAGCACGTGCGCGATGTAGTGCGCGGGCGCCATTTTCGCCCGATCATCTGGCTCACTTCCGTGCTCGCGGCCGTCGAGCGGCGAGCCCAACCCGTGCACACGAGAGGAGCACCTGGCGCATGGCTCGACAGTGGACCTTCGGACAGAAACTAGGCGCCGGATTTGCCGCGACCGTGATGCTGGCGGTCGCGATCGGGATCGTCGCCATCTACGCCCTGCGAACGGTTGTCTCGGGCAAGGACCGCGTGATCACGGTCGACGCGCAGATCCTGATCGATGCGGAACGGCTCCGCGCCGCGGTCGAGCGGCGCGGCGGGGCGGCGCGCGCCTTCTTGCTCACCGGCACGGAGGCATTTCTGGACCGGGCGCGGGACGCCGATAGCGAATTCGCGACGAGCTTCGAACGGATCAAGCGGCAGGTCGTGGACGGGGAGGGCCGGCGCCTGGTGAACGCTATGGAAGACTCCGCGGCCGAGTTCGCCGCCGAGATGGCCGAGGTCACCGCCCTGCGGCGCACGGGCGCCGGTGTGGAAACGGTGGCGCGCGCGTTCGAGGAGCGGGTCGTGCCGAAGCGCGACCAGCTGGACAGTGACATTCGGTCCTTCCTGTCCGAGGGGCAGCGCGCCCTCGAATCCGCGCGTACGGCCGCCACGCGCGGGGCGTCCACCGCAGTAACGCTCGTGATCATCATCGGCCTCGCCGCCGTGCTGTTCGCGGCGTTCGTGGCTCTCCTGTTGGCGCGAAACCTGAATCGGCAGATCGGCACCGCGGTCGGGCAGGTGCAGAGCTCTTCGGCGGAGTTGCAAGCGGCGGCGAACCAGCAAGCGACCGGGGCCAAGGAGCAGGCGACGGCGATGAACGAGATTTCCACGACCATCAGCGAGCTGCTGGCGACGTCGCGCCAGATCGCCGAAAGCGCCCAGCGGGTCGCGCAGATCGCCGACCAGACCACGTCCGCCGCGCGCTCCGGCGACGGCACGGTCGCCCAGGCGCATGAGGCGATCGCCGGCATTCGCCGACAAGTGGATCTCGTCGTCGCGCACATGCTCGAGCTGGGCAAGAAGTCGCAACAAATCGGCGCGGTGCTGGACATCGTGTCCGAGCTGGCCGAGCAGACGAACATCCTGGCGATCAACGCCACGATCGAGGCGGCTGGCGCCGGCGAGACGGGCCGGCGGTTTGGCGTCGTCGCGGACGAGATCCGCAAGCTCGCGGATCGCGTCGCGGACTCGACGAAGGAGATCCGCGCGCTCATCGACGACGTCCGCAGCGCGGTGAACACGACCGTCATGGCCACCGAGACCGGCTCCAAGGCGGTCGACGCGGGGACGAGGCACTTCGGTGACGTCGCATTGGCGTTCAAACAGATCGGCGGGTTGGTGACGACCACCACGGAGGCCGGCCGAGAGATCGAGCTGTCCACGAAGCAGCAGGCGACCGCGGTCGAACAGGTGAATGTGGCGATCGCCAACGTCGCGCAGGCGACCAAGGAGACCGAGGCGAGTGCCGGTCAGACGCTGCAGACCGCTTCGCAACTCGCCACCCTGTCCAGGGGGCTATTGAGCCTGGTGAGACCGGACGCCGCAGCGTGAAGCGATGGCTCAGGATCCGTACAGATACTTCCGCATCGAAGCGCGCGAACTGCTGGAGCAGCTCGGCAAGGTGACGCTCGAGCTCGAGCGAGCGGGCGGGGGTGCGGACCTGGTGCAACGGCTGCTGCGCCTCGCACATACGCTCAAAGGCGCGGCCCGCGTCGTGAAGCAGGGCGAGATCGCCGATTGCGCGCATGCCATCGAGGAAGCCCTCGCCCCGTATCGGCAGACCGACGGCCAGGTGCGCCGCGAGGCGATCGACGCGATTCTCGGGTTGGTGGACGGCATCGCCGCAGGTGTCTCTGCGTTGTCACCGGCGCCACGTGCCGAGAGCGCGGCGCCAGTGAAGACAGAGGAAGTATTGCGGATGGTGCGGGCAGACGTCGCGGAAGTCGACGCGCTGCTCGATGGCCTTGCCGAAACGCACGTGCAGCTCAGCACCATCCGAAAAGCCATGGGCCAGCTCGAACGCGCGCGGCATCTCGGCGAGCTGCTCGCGGAACAACTGACCGCCGGTGCACATCGCGAGGGCGCTAGCCCGCGTACCGGCGGCGCGGGCAAGGCGTTCTCCATGGCCGAGGATCTCCGCGCGCTGCTCGGCGCGTGCGAGCACACCATCGGTGGGGCGGTCGATCAGATGGACCGTGAGCTGCGCCAGGTCCGCGACGCCACGGAGCATCTTCGGCTGGTCCCGGCCGGCGCCGTATTCACGGTGCTCGAGCGCGCGGCACGAGACGCGGCGCAGTCGCTGGGCAAAGAGATTCGTTTCGAAGCGCGCGGTGGCGACGTGCGCCTCGATGCGCACGTGCTCGGGATCATACAATCCGCGTTGGTACAGCTGATCCGCAACGCGATCGCGCACGGCATCGAGCCCGCAGCCGAGCGCAGAGCAGAGGGGAAGACACCAGCCGGCTCTGTGGCCGTCGAGATCGCACGGCGCGGCCGGCTGGTCGTGTTCGGCTGCCGAGACGATGGCCAAGGCGTCGATCTCGATGCGGTGCGGCGCATCGCCGCCCAGCGGGGCCTGTTCTCTGCGGAGACGCAAACACTCGGCCCCGAGGAATTGCTGCGTCTCCTCCTCCGCGGCGGGATCACGACTGCGCGGGAGGTGACGGAAGTCTCGGGCCGCGGCATCGGCCTCGACGTCGTTCGCGCGGCGATCGAGCGCCTCGACGGCGATATCGCCGTCCGCACGGAGCGCGGGCGCGGGACGGCGTTCGAGCTGAGCGTGCCGCTGTCGCTGACCTCCCTGGAGGGACTGTCGGTGGAGAGCGCGGGCATCGCCGCAACGCTGCCCCTGGACGCCGTCAGACGGACGATGCGCGTGACGGCCGCCGACGTATCCAAGACCGCGGAGGGCGAATCGCTCGTCTTCGACGGTCGAGTCGTTCCGTTCGTCTCGCTGCCGGCGGCGCTCCGGGTGAACCCGCCGGCGGCAGCAGCGCGATCCGGCCTGGCCGGGGCCGCCGTGATCGTCGAGGCCGGCGGGCGAATGGCCGCGCTCGGAGTCGATCGCGTTCTCGGTACGGCGAACGTCGTGCTCCGGCCGCTCCCCGACCTGGCGCCAGTCGATGCGATCGTCGCCGGCGCGTCCCTGGACGCCGACGGCGTGCCGAAAATGGTGCTCGATCCCGAAGGCATCATCGATGTCGCCTCGCGGGCGAGAAATGTGTCTCTGGCGCTCGAGCCGGTGCAGCGGCCGATCCTGGTCGTGGACGACTCGCTCACCACCCGCTTGCTCGAGCAAAGCATCCTCGAATCCGCGGGGTACGAGGTGGACGTGGCGACCTCGGGCGAGGAGGCGCTCGAGACGGTGCGCAGGAAGCCGTATGCCCTTCTTCTCGTCGATGTGGAGATGCCCGGCATGGACGGATTCACGTTCATCGAGCGCGTCCGCGCCGATCCCGAGTTGCGCGACACGCCGGCAATCCTGGTGACGTCGCGCGCCGCGGCCGAGGACCGGGAGCGCGGCGAACGCGTCGGAGCGCAGGGCTACATCGTCAAAAGCGAGTTCGATCAATCGGATCTGCTCGCGCGCATCGAGCGGTTGGTGGCGGGGTAGGGCATGCCGAAGGTGCGCGTACTGGTCGCCGATGACTCTCTCACAGTCCGCAAGAAGCTGTGGGCGACCCTCTCGGCGGATCCGGAAATCGAGGTCATCGCCGAGGCGGAAGACGGGAAGCGCGCAATCGAGCTCTGCCAAGCGCTGCGGCCCGATGTGGTCACGATGGACATGATGATGCCGGTGATGACGGGCCTCGCTGCCACGGAATACATCATGGCCTACTGCCCGACGCCGATCCTCATCGTCTCCGCCTCAGTGAATCGCGGGGAGGTGTTCAAGACCTACGATGCGCTCGCCGCCGGCGCCGCTGACGTGCTCGAGAAGCCCCAGGCCGATGCACCGGACGGATACTGGGAGTCCCGGTTTATCACCGCGGTGAAGCTGATTGCCCGCATCCGGGTCATCACCCATCCGCGCGCGCGGTTGAAATCGCTCGGACGGCAACGGCCGGCCGAGGCGCCCAGCGGCGCGGATTCGACGGTCAACGCCGCGTGCACGGTGGTCGCGCTCGGTGCATCGACCGGCGGCCCCGCGGCGCTGGTGGAAGTTCTGGGCAGTCTGCCGCCCGACTTCCCGCTCCCGACGCTGATCGTCATGCACATCAACGACCGATTCGGCGCGGCATTCGCTGACTGGCTCGATGGGCAAACCACGCACCAGGTCAGCTACGCGCAGGATGGGGAGCCGCTCGCCGGAGCCGCCGGGCGCGTCGTCATGGCGCCGCCCGACCGGCACCTGGTCGTGCGCGACGGCCGACTTCGGCTCACGCGAGACGCTGAACGCCATTCGTGCCGTCCGTCGGTGGATGTGCTGTTCGAATCGCTCGCACGCGAATGTGGGAGCGCCGCCGCGGCGTGCCTGCTGACCGGCATGGGGCGCGACGGCGCCGCCGGCCTGCTCGACATCCGTCGGGCAGGGGGCTTCACCATCGCGCAGGACCAGGCGAGCTCGGTCGTGTACGGCATGCCCCGCGAGGCCGTTCAGTTGAACGCCGCCGTCCGGGTGCTGCCGCTCGCCGACATCGGCCCGACGCTCACGTCGCTCGCCGGTGGCCGCGTGCGGTGAAGGCATGAACACCGTCCTGATCGTAGACGACAGCCTGACGGTCCGAATGGACCTCGTCGAGGCGTTCGAAGCCGCCGGACTGCAAGCGCTGCCGTGCGCGTCCACGGCGGAAGCGCGCGAGCGGCTCGGGCGCACGGCAGTGCACATCGTCGTCCTCGATGTGCTGCTTCCCGACGGGGACGGCGTGGACCTGTTGGCCGAGATCCGGAAGTCGTTCGGTGCCGCGATTCCGATTGTGATGCTGTCGACGGAAGCCGAGGTCAAGGACCGCGTGCGCGCCTTGCAAACTGGCGCGGATGAGTACGTCGGGAAGCCCTACGATGCCGGGTATGTGGTCTCCAGAGCGCGAGAGCTCCTGCGCGCGCGACAAAGCGCTGCGGAAGCCCGTACACCCACGGTGTTGATCATCGACGATAGCGCGACGTACCGGGAGGAGCTGCGCGCTGCGTGCGAACGGGACGGGTATGCGGTGCTGCTCGCTGCGAGCGGTGAAGAGGGGCTGCGCCTCGCCGCGGACCGGCGGCCCACCGCTCTGGTCGTCGACGGGGTCATGCCGGGCATCGACGGCGCCACCGTCATCCGGCGCATGCGGCTCGACTCGGCGCTGCGCGGCATCGCCTGCGTGCTCCTCACCGCGTCGGCGGACGGCGGCGCCGAGTTGCGCGCCCTCGAAGCCGGCGCGGACGCGTTCGTGCGCAAGGACGAGGACGTCGAGGTCATCCTGGCCAAGCTCGCCGCTGTGCTGCGCCGTCCGGCCATTGCCGCGAACGAGACCGCCAGCCTGGAGGGGCCGCGCAAAATCCTCGCCGTGGATGACAGCCTGACCTACCTGCACGAGCTCGCCGCGGTGCTGCGGGCGGACGGGTACGAGGTCATCTTGGCCCGCTCGGGCGACGAAGCGTTGGACCTGCTCGCGGTGGAGTCCGTCGATTGCATCCTCCTCGACCTCATCATGCCGGGTCTCGGCGGCAAAGAGACCTGTCATTGCATCAAGACCGCTCCGGGTATGCGCGAGATTCCATTGGTGATGCTCACCGCACTGGAAGATCGCGCCGCGATGCTCGAAGGCCTCAGCGCCGGAGCGGATGATTACATCTCCAAGTCGAGTGATTTCGAGGTGCTCAAGGCGCGCGTGCGGGTGCAGATCCGCCGCAAGCAGTTCGAGGACGAGCACCGCAAGATTCGCGAGGAGCTTCTCCGCAGTGAGATAGCGGCGGCGGAAGCGCGGTCGGCGCGCGAAGTCGCCGAGGCAAAAGCCGCGCTCGCCGAGCAACTCGCAGGCAAGAACAAAGAGCTCGAAGCGTTCAGTTACTCCGTGTCGCACGACTTGCGCGCCCCGCTGCGCAGCATCGACGGCTTCAGCAAGGCGTTGCTCGTCAACTACGCGCCGCAACTGGACCAGAAGGGGCGCACTTACCTGGCGAACGTGCGCAGGTCGGTCGAGCGCATGACCGAGCTCATCGACGATCTGCTGCAGCTGTCGCAGATCAGCCGCGCGGAGCTCCGGCGCGCTCCGGCGAGCCTCTCAGAGACCGCCAAAATGGTCGCAGACGACCTGCGGCAGAAAGACCCCGACCGGGGGGTGACGTTCGCGATAGCGGAGGGGCTGATGGTCGAAGCCGACAGCGGACTGCTCCGGGTGATTTTCGAGAACTTGCTCGGCAATGCGTGGAAGTTCACCGCCAACAGCCCCGCGCCGCGCATCGAAGTCGATGCGGAGACTCGAGACGGAGCGATCGTCTACGTCGTGCGCGACAACGGCGCGGGGTTCGATATGGCGTACGCGCACAAGCTGTTCAGCCCATTTCAGCGGCTGCACAGCGAGAGCGAGTTTCCGGGGACGGGCATCGGCCTCGCCACCGTGCACCGAATCGTCGATCGGCACGGCGGGCGCATCTGGGCCGAGTCCGCCGTCGGGCGCGGCGCGGCGATCTTCTTCACGCTGCCACCGCTGTGAGTTTTGCGGCGGCTGCAGCCCTGGGGCGCCGGCGCTCGCGCACTAGCTCGATGCGCTGCTCACGAGTGGGGCTGCGGGGCGGGCGACGCGCGCGCCGGTGGACGCATAGGGCGAAACGCGCGTTCGCCGTTGCCAACTTCTCATGATCGGAGTAGCTCTCCCTCGATGCGCGCCGGGGGGGCTAGTCGTTCCCGCTGCGCAGAATACCGACAGTCGTTCTCGACAGGAAGGATGATTCGATGACCGCGAAAGTCGCGCGACCGTCCGCATATCTGCTCGACGGCGCTGCGTATAAGGAGTCGCTGCGCGACGGGCGTGCGGTGTGGATGAACGGTGAACGCGTGCCGGACGTCACGCGGGAACCGGCGCTCGGCGCCGGAATCGGCCTTCTCGCCGAGATGTTCGATGCGCAGTTCGATCCCGCGTTGCGCGACGTGACCACCTACGTCGACGAGGCGACCGGCGAACGCGTCTCCCGGTCGTGGCAGATTCCGAAAACGCCCCAGGATTTGCGCGACCGCCGCAAGCTCATCGAGTACACCAGCGTGAAGACGGTGGGGACCTTCGGGCGGCCGCCCGATCTGGCGCCGCTGATCGGTGTCGGGCTGCTCGCGCGCAAACCGCACTTCAAGAAGTCGCCGCCCGCCTTTGCGCGCAACAATCCGCAGTTCGCCGACAACATCGATAGCTACGTCGAGTTCGCGCGCCACAACAACGTCATCGCCGCCGAGGTCCTCGCGGATCCGCAGAACGATCGCTCTGGACCGTCGGGAGCGACCGCCGGGCTCTTGCGCATCGTCGATCAGGAGCCCGCCGGCGTGCGGGTGAGCGGCGCCAAGTCGGTCGGGTCACTGGCGGCGCAGGCCAACGAGATCCTGTTCACGAATCTCCTGCGGACGGATTTCCCGCCCGAAGCGTGCGTGTGGGCCGCGCTCCCGGTCGCGACCGAGGGAATCAAGCTCGTCTGCCGGGAACCGGTTACCCGTCCCGGCGCCGATCCGTTCGACCATCCGA
>JBFXHX010000047.1:0-24312 GCA_050176585.1 Binatia bacterium | reverse complement strand
CCCGTGTCCCATGCCACGATGAACCGTTTGTGCAGCGCCTTGTAGGTCAGCCCGACGAGAAACAACGCATTCATGATGACTACTGCAAGGACCGACACGTTATGCACGTCGTCCACGGCCGCCAACAGTGGACCTTGATGATAGAACAGGTCGTCCAGCGCGAGAATGAGTAGGTTGAAAAGGTTGCTGCCGAGGACGTTGGCGATGCCGAGATCGAGCGCTCCGATCCGCACCGCAGTCAGCGACACGGTGATCTCGGGCAGCGACGTTGTGATGGCGATGAACAGGCTACCCACGAAGGCCTGCCCGAGACCCGTCTCGCGAGCGATCTCGGCGCCGAGTTGCGGTAACCACAGCGCGGCCGCGATGACTACCACCGCCGCGCCGGCGTAGTGCAGAACTGCCGCGCGAAACGGGATGTGTGCATACAGGAGCTCCTGTGCGACCTCTGCGGTCTCTTTCGCTCGGCGCTGCCGCTCGTACGCGAAGATGAGCCGCATGGCCACCAGGTACAATGCGATGAGTATCGGCGTGTACATGCCCACCGCGCCTACAGCTGGGATGCGTGCGCCGCCGAGCAGGCCGAGACCCGCGATGCCCACCAGTACGAGACCGAATCCAATGGACAACGCGTGCCCCTGGTGGGCACGCGCACTGATCGGTTCGGGTTGGACGGCATCCATCAACGAGAGAATCAGCAGATTGAACATGCAGCTCCCGAGCACGTCGCCAACGGCGATGTCCGGGGCGCCGGACAGTGTGACGGCACTGAAACCCGTGAAGAGCTCGGGCAAGCTCGTAGTGGTGGCGAGCAGCACGACGCCAATCCAACTGCGCCCGAGGCCGATCTTCTCGCCCAGTATGTCTCCGTAGCGGGCGAGGCGCGCGCCGGCGAACACGATGACGAGTGCCGTGCCGAGAAACGCAAACCAGGTCATGGCTTCCCTCTCTCGCGTGTAGCGGCATCGGACGAGTTGCGACACATTCCCTTCTGTCACCTCCACGCGAATCCCGGCGCAACGCCGCTACGCGGGTCTTGTGCCGGCCGCGATCGAAGCACACGCACCGCGAACGCGATACCACCACAAGCGCGGCTCTCGAACTCGCGCAGGCAGCCACGCCACAGCGAATCCGGTGGTCGCCCGGGCAGCGCACGAGGGCTGAAGCGCGCCGGCCGAGTGGCGACATCGGCTGCGAAAAGGGAGCCCCTTGATCGCGTCGGCCGGGGCGGCGGCGAACCTGAGGAGCCTCTCGGCGCAGAGGCCAAGACGAGCTTGCGGTTGCAATCTCGACCGCAGAACGGCTGGGCTGGTAAGAGACGGTGCGCTCGGGTGGGGCCGTTTTCCACGCCAGCGAGCTGAGGAGGACACGTCCGCAGCGGACGGCGTTTCAGTCGCCGTGAGTACCGAAGGCGGAGAGCGGGCGCGCAGGCAGCAAGCATTGGAGTTGATGATCCGGTTCGCGGAGCGGACGGGATGACCTCCCCGCGCCCGTCGCAGCGGTATCTGTGGACGGACGCGTTCGCGGTGTGCAACTTTCTCGGCCTCGCGCGCGCGACCGGCGAGGCGCGCTACTCCGATTTGGCGCCGCAACTGGTCGACCAGGTGCATCACGTGCTCGGTCGCCATCGCGCCGACGATCGCCGCACCGTGGATCAGCGGGCTGCCTAGCGCACAGGGCGAAGCGCACCCCACCTCGGGTGGGCTTCGGATCGGCAAGCCGCTGCCTGAACGGGATGCCGGCGAGCCTGTGGACGAGCGGCTCGAATGGGATCGCGATGGTCAATACTTCCACTACCTCACCAACTGGATGCACGCGCGACCAGATCTCGCGCTCGAGTAAACAGCCGTTGTTCACTGGCTGGGCTCGCGAGCTGGCGCAGGCGGCGCAGCGCGCGTTCACGTATGCGCCGCGGCGCGGCGGCCCCAAGCAAAATGTATTGAAGCTCAGCATCGACCTGTCGCGTCCACTGGTCACTTCCATGGGACAGCACGACCCGCTCGATGGGCTCGTGACCTACGCACAGTTAGAGGCGACCGCGGCTGGAACCAGACCGAGTCTCGTGGGCGCGAGCGCGGACTTCGCGGCCATGATCGATCCGAGAGGGCTCGCCACGCCGACGCGCTCGGAATCGGTGGCCTGCTGGTGGACGCGTATCGCCTCGCACAGCTCGAGCGGCAGGGCACCCGGAGCTTTGGCCTGACTGGGCTGCTGCACGACGCGGCGCTCGCCGGCCGGCGGCAGTATGCGAATGAACCCGTTCTCCGGCTGCCTGCATCACGCCGTTTCCCCTTTCGCGAGCTCGGCTTGGAGATCGGGCTCGCCACGCTCGGGGACGAACGGCGCCGGACCAGGGCATCGGCGGCCCGGCGGGGAACCTCAGCGAGCTCTCACGCTTTGCATCGCTGCGTGCGCAGATCGAGGCGTTCTGGTTACTGCCGGAGCATCGGGGGGTGGGTACCTGGCTCGAGCACGCGAACATCAACGAGGTGATGCTGGCGACGAGCCTCGAGCCGGACGGCTTTCTGGTGCTTCCGCGCGCCTAAACGACAATCTGCGCGGGACCGGCGTGCATGAGCGCTCGTGGGGATCGGCCCCGGCTTTGAGCGCGCCCGGTGGACTTCATCCCGCTCCTGCCGCAACCCTTTCGCGCTGGTGAGAAAACGCGTCTCGGCACAGACGCCGATGCGCCTATCGCCACCTGGCACCGAACTTGGAGAGCCAAGACCCAGGAGGCACAGCGAATGCACCGCACCGAGTTGGCTGGGTTGGAGACGACCGTTCGGAAGACCCACGAGTGGCTCAAGGAAATCATGAAAGCGGTTGGCGCCGACGACCAGCATCTCGCTTACGGTGCGCTGCGTGCGGTGCTCCACGCCGTCCGTGATCGGCTCACCGTGGAAGAGGCAGTACAATTAGGTGCGCAGCTCCCGATGTTGATCCGCGGGCTTTACTACGAAGGGTGGTCGCCGAGCGGAAAACCCGCCAAGACGCACAAAGCGGAGTTCCTCGACGCGATTCGGCATCAGTTTCCTGGGCCGGAGCGGCTCCACCCGGAAGTGCTGGCGCGCGCGGTGCTGGCCGTACTTTCCCGACATGTCAGCCCCGGTGAGGTACGGCATGTGGTCGCGATGCTCCCACCCGATGTGAGGGAGCTGTGGCCGGTACACGGAATGCATCCGAGCAGTTGAGGGGCCGTTGGAGACGAACCGTCAGGAGGTGTTTATGTCCAAGACGACGATCAGCGTGATCAAGGCGGATATTGGGTCGATTGGCGGGCATATGGTGCCGTCACGCCGCTTGGTGCACCGCGTGGCGGAGGTTGTAACCGATGGGGCTAGCGCCATCGACGACCATTATATCAGTCATACGGGCGACGATGTGGCCATCCTCATGACCCACGCTCACGGTGTCCGCAACCCGCGGATTCACAAGCTGGCGTGGGATGCGTTCGTGGCGGGCACGGCGGTGGCGAAGGAGCAGGGACTCTACGGGGCCGGACAGGACCTCCTGAAGGAATCGTTCGCCGGCAATGTAACCGGGATGGGGCCAGCCGTGGCGGAGATGGAGATCGACGAGCGCCCCAACGAACCCTTCCTCTTTTTCGCTGCGGACAAGACCGATCCGGGCGCCTTCAATCTGCCGCTGTTTCTCGCTTTTGCCGATGTGATGACGTGTCCGGGTTTGATCCTCTCGCCGGCTATCAGCCAGGGCTTTCGGTGGGTGGTGATGGACGTGAGCCACACGGCGGGCGACCGCGTCATCGAGCTGCATACGCCGGAAGAGATCTACGACCTGGCAGCGCTGCTGCGCGATCCAGAGCGGTTCGTGGTGGAATCGATCTGGTCACGGGCGAGCGGCCAGCAAGCAGCAGCTGTAGCGACCTCGCGCCTGCACAATATCGCTGGCAAGTACACGGGCAAGGACGATCCGGTGATGCTGGTGCGCACGCAGATGCACTTCCCCGCCACGGGGGAGGTGCTGGCGCCGTTCGCGATCGGCCATTTCGTCGCCGGCGGCATGCGCGGTTCGCACAACATGCCGCTGATGCCCGTACGACTGAACTCCCCGACCTCGTACTTCGACGGTCCGCCACTCGTCTCCTGCGCGGCGTTCTGCGTGCACAAGGGGAAGTTGACGGAGGCGAGCGATGCCTTCGCCCATCCGTTCTGGGACGAGGTGCGCTCCCACGTAGCGCGTAAGGCGATCGACATGCGCCGGCAGGGCTTCACAGGTGCGGCGATGTTGCCCATGTCTGAGCTCGAGTATACGGGGGTGACCGACAAGCTAGCCCGCCTCGAGCCGCGCTTCGTGGTGCGCGAGGAATGCGCCGCCGCGGTGGCGTGAGCGGGACTACCAGCGCCGCGATCGACGAGCTCCTCGGCGCGATAGCCGAAGCCGTGGTAGGCATCCCGGCTCTGTTCGTAGCCGCGGAAGCCGCCGAAGATGCGCACGTGACGCCCGCGATCGAATCGCCGATGTCGCCGCCGTGACGTCGATCGAACGACTCTGTAGCCGATGTCGCGACCTTCTCCATTTGACCAGAGCCAGGAACCTGATGGCGTCGGCAACTGCTGCGTTCGAGCTTCGTGAAGCCCTCGCCAAATTCTCGCGCTCCAGGGGGGTGCGGTACTCTACGGTGCAGAGGACTGGACCAGGTTGCTGAAGCTCGGCCGTCGATATCCACGATGCCCTGGAAGCGGCGGCCGCCATCAACCGGATCGATACCGGCCAGCGGGCACGAATTGTCCACACCGTGTCGACTCTCCCCTCTTGAGCGACCTCTACGGCGAGGCCCTGCGTTACGCTCGAAAGCTATCGGACAAACTGGAGTCTCTGCGTCTCCTGCTGCGAAGTGTCAGAAGGTCGGCGCCAGCTAGCAGAACCATCCCAAGTGCTCCGAGCCAAGTATCTCCCACCGGGCACCCGGCCATTGCCTGCAATGCGTTCTCAGGCCTTGGCGCTGGGGCGCGCCGAGACGTCGGCGTACCAGCGCGCCAAGTTGGCGAGCTCGGGCGCGGCCGTGACCTCGATGAAGCGGCCGAAGTCGACGGTGATCAGCGCGGTGATGTTCGCAACGCTGTAGCTGTCGCCGGCGATGAAGGGGCGCTCCTCCAGCGTCTGGTCGAGCAACGTGAAGAAGTCCGCGGCGCGTTTGCGGCTCGGCTCGACGTTCTCGGGAATCCGCTCGACGATCTTCGCGGTCATCGGGTTGCCGTGGATCCACACCATGCCGATCGGGTTGAGTAGATAGAGCTCGACGCGGCGGTTCCACATCTCGACGAGGGCCTGCTCACGCGCGCTCTTGCCGAAGAGCGCCGGCTCCGGATGCAGCGCCTCGAAGTAGCGGCAGATCGCGATCGACTGGCGATGCAGGTGCCGTCGTCGAGCTCGAGCACGGGAATCCCGCCGAGCGGGTTCTTGGCGAGGAAGGGCGGCTTGCGGTTGCCGCGCTGGAAGATGTCGACCTGCTCGTACGGCACCGAGATTCCCTTCTCGGCGGAACACGCGCACGCACCGCGGGTTCGGTGCCTGGGGGTAGTCGTAGATCTTCATGCGCCCCGATGTAGCGCGCAGGTGATGCGGCCCAACGCTTCGGCGCCCGAGGCGGGCGGCGCCTAGATCTGCAGGAACAACTGGATCAGCAGAACGTGGTTCACGCGGTCGGGGAAACCGGGCTCGGCGGTATCGACGAACTGGATCTGATAGCCGGCGTCCATACTGACGTAGTCGCTCAGTCTGCGGTTCACGCCGAGGAAGAAGCGGTTTTGGTCGAAGCCGGCGACGGGCCCACCGGACGGCGAGTTGAGATTGAAGAAGATCTCTTCCTGGACGGCGACCGACCAGAGGCGGTCCTCGGTGAACGGGATCTGACCGCGCAGCATGGTGCGAAAACGCAACGCCGTGCCGGAGACGCCTTCGATCCAGCGCTGCTCGAAGCGCGTGCGGCTGGTGAGCCTTCCCCACGCATAGTCGTCGGCGTAGAGAAGCTGCTCGTAGACGCGGTTCTCGTTGGTGTAGGCGGGCGCGAGCGTCGGCGTCCAGGCATACCCAAACGAGGCCGCCCACTCCGGCTTGAAGCGCCAGTCGAGAGCGGTACGCAGGATGAGCTGCGTCACCTCGGAAGCGTCGTGGCCGATGCGCGGTTGGACCTCGTAGTAGCCGCGGAACGAGTCGTTGAAGTTCGCGTTCAGCGTCATCGGCAGCCAGAGCTGGAAATCCTCCTGGGAGGCCGCGACCGGGGTTGCGGCGGCGGTCAGGAAGAGAAACGCCAATGCGGTGGGGAAGCGCACACCGCGTGTGGGTAGCGGTCGGAGTTGGGGGTGTCAACGGTCGCGCCTCGCGGGTTGACGAGCAGGACTTCAGTGCCGCGACCAGAGGGAGCGGTGAGCCTATTGCCGCGAGCGCAAGGAAACGTCCTACCGCTCCCCTGGTCGCGGCTCTGATGGCTCCGCTACCAACGGGGCGGCGCAGAAACCGACACGAACTCTGGAACCCCCGCCCTACATCACGGACAGCTTGGCGCGTTGGCCGAATCGACGAGGACGCGCGTCAGCTCCGCCGCGGTGAGGCAGCCGTCGTTGTCGAGATCGCCCGCGTCGCAACCCAACGGCTCGGCGGCGCAATGCGGGCGACACCGCCACCGCAGGCATCGCAGAGGCTCATGATCGTGACGATGCGGGTGATGTCCTGGGGACCGCGCAAGCCGTCGCCGTCGCAATCGCCGCAGCACTTTCCGCCGCACGGCGGTGGCGGCGTCGCGGTCGGGTCGAGCGTCGGAGTCTGGGTCGGTGTCTCCGTCGCAGTCGGTGTCTCGCTCGCGGTCGGCGTTTCGCTCGGCGTGGGCACCCTCGGTCTCGGTCGGGGTCTCGGTCTCGGAATCCACCCGCGTCGGCGTGATCGTACGCGTTGCGGTTGCCGTGCTCGTCGGCGCCGAGATTGATGGCCGGGCTGAGTGGGGCGGTATTGCGTATGCAGCCGTCCCCAAAATGGCGGCCATCGATCCGGATGGACGGAAAGAATATCGGGATGGCGCTCGATGCCATCAAGTGATCCACCGTAAGCTGCTGTGCTCGATCCGCCAGCGGCTGCGTTTCCAGGGGCGGATGCCGGGGTGCCCACGAACAAACAGAAAACCGTTGGACGTATGGAGATCGGTAGCCGCGACGGCGACGGCATACAGGCTCCAGTGCGCACGTGCATGTCGACCGGATCCAGCGGGATGCGTTCCAGCAACGTGCGGAGCGGCGCCGTGTCGAGGTGCGACTTCGGCTGCACGTGTCGCAGCGCGCCGCCGAACGACGAGTCCCAAGCCCAGCGCGCGCCAATGCTGCCCAGGGAGGCGCAGGTCGGTCCGAAACACGTCTTGCGCCGAGAGCGTGCTCCACACCTCGATCAAGCGGTCGACACCCGAAGCGAGATCGTCAGCATGTGCTGCCGACATCCCGGCGTTGATCGACCCGGCGCTCGAACCGACGATGACGTCGAATGGCGCAACGCCACGCGCATCACGCCGAGCACATCAAGTTGCAATGATCTGCCATGCGCGCGGCGCGATAGCGAGGCAGCTCAGGGAAGCCGGAAGTCACGCCTCGGAGCCCGAGCCACGAGAACGTCGCAGGTTGCCGCGCGGACAACTGCCTCGGCCACGCTCCCTACGAGCACTTGGGCCAGCGCCGACCGGCCATGCGTTCCGAGAACGAGCAGGTCGATCGCTCGCTTTGCCGCTTCTGCCAGAATGACCGTTCGCGCATCTCCCGGCCGCACAGTTACGCGCCAGCGCTCGGCCGCCTCGCCGAACTGTGCGAGAAAGCTAGAGAGAGCGGTACCCTCGCGCTCCTCCGGATCGCCTCCGGCAGCGATGGTCCAGGAGTGGAGGACCTGAATTGGCTCCGCACGTGAATCGATCACCCGAAGCGCGAGCTCGAGCGCTCGCCGTGAGGTGTCCGAGAGATCTACCGCCACCAGGGGGCGACGATAGACGCCATCTGGCGTACCGCACACGATCAGGGTTGCGACGTCGCCCTTGCGGAACACGCGTTCCGCCGTCGACCCGATGAGCGCGTCGGCGAAGATTCGGTGGCCGTGGCGTCCGAGCACGATCAACTCGGCGCGTTCACCTCGCGCTCGGCGAATGATCTCAATGAACGGAACGCCGTATTCGACTGCAGTGCGGACCTGCACTTCGGCGCCGGCGAGCTCCGCAACCCGCGCGGCCGCCGTGGCGAGGGCGCGCTGAATCTCTTCCTTCGTTACTGCGTCGCGCGCCGAACGCATGCCGAGCCCACTCGGAACGACGTGCAATAACGTGATCGATGCACCCGGGGGCAGCGGCAGCCGCGCTACCCGTTGAAGGACGGGAGCCGAAGCCGGAGAGAGATCGAGGGCGGCCAGGACGTTGCGCAGCGGCTGGACGGTCATGTGTCTCGACCTTCCGGGCCGCGCGGCGCGTCTGATCCATATCCCTCGCCGCTATCCTGCCGACAGTTGTGTTTCATTGGCTTCCTCATGCCAGTCAGGAGACTCCGCGAGCGCATTCGAGCCAGAGCACCTTCAGATCTTTGGGCAGTTGGCTGAAGATGTCCCACGCCTCACCTTCGAGCCCGCTCGGGCTGCCGAGCAGGTGCTGGAGTGCGCCGAACACCGCGCGCACCGCGCGCTCGGCTTCTCGATCGTCGGGCAGTGCGGCGTGCTTGCGCACGCGTCCGACGAACTCGGCGAGGTGCGTACGGCGCACCGGGCGGTCGGCACGTTCGTTTTCCAACCACAGGCGTTTGAGGCCGGTTGGGAGCTGCGAGGCAATGTCGGCAGCCTCGGCAGGCGTGATGCGCTCACGGAGCTCCTGAAGCACAACGAAAGTGAGCGATTCCGCCCGCCGTTCGTCGCAGCCCAGTGTCGTCGCTACCTGGCGTAAAAATACCTCCTCGTTCATCCGGATTTCTCCTTTCTCTCCAGAGGGACTCACTGCGAGATCCGCGCGACGGCTGCTCCGCCAATGCCGGAGAGGGCGACCTCACGCGCGCGCTGTCGGGCGCGCGCGACTCCGGCCATCGCCTGCGCTCGGCGCGTATTGCGCAGGCTCGTTTCACTGCCTCTCGGCGCTGTGGGCCGATCGTGAGCACCGGGCAGGGTGCCGTGCGCACGACCCGTTCGGCGACCCTGCCGAGGAACGCGTGCGCCCAACCGATGCGGCCATGCGTGGCCATGACGATCAGGCTCGCCTTTTCTGCCGCCGCCGCCTCCAGGATGCCCTGGTAGGCGACGCCGCTGCGCAGCAACGGCCGCACATTGGTGCCGCGACGGGCCTGGCGCCGTTGTAGCGCAGCGAGCTGTTGTTGGGCGCTCTTCCGCTGCTCTTCGAGCATGGCGCCCATCCCCGTGCCCGTGAGGGTCGCCAACAGCGTACGTGATCGGCTCCATCACAAACACGGCGCTGGCCGACGCGCCGGAGCGCGACGCCAAATCCCCCGCTTCGTCGAGCGCCTTCATGGAGTAGGAGAAAAATCGATCGGGACCAGTATGCGTTTGACGTTCATGCAGGCTCCGTGAGTCGCGGGCGGTGAACGGCGATACTTTCTCAGCCGCATCGCGGTAGGCTGTCCAGCACGGGTTGGGCGCCGCGGGGCCACGACGCGTAGCGAGTAACGTCGCTCGCTGCTGCCGGGCGCACGGCTAGAACCTCCCGGCACCGCGAGCAGCACCGCCGGCACGTTCGCCAGCCGCCGCTCTTCTGTGCGAGCAGAAGTTCAGCGACCTTTTCGATCAAATCCTCCGGGGTCATGACCAGCGCCAACGCGGTGATTTGCCGCATTCAGTTTACCACCTGGCACGCGGGGATTTGTGCACGCGGAAATGGCGGCCGTTGCCGATCAAGTGGCGCTCTGTGCCGAGGACCGGTGCGGCGAAACCCGCCGGCGTTCATCCCACCAGCTACCTGCCCCAGCAGTCCGGGGTGGACACGCAGGATGCTTTCTCATCTCCGGATGGACAGTTGCCATAGGCACCTCCTGTCGCGGAGTTGAGCAAGATGCGCGCCCAGCTCACGCCACGAACGCGTGCGCCGAGGTGGCGGCGTGTTTCTCATTCGTGCGAAACGGAGAACCTAGGCAGCCGCAGTACAACTCCCCCTCAATCAGCTCGGCAAGCTCGGCAGGGGTAGCCCCATAGTCGTTGCGCAGCTGCGCGATCGATCAACGCCGCAATCGGATTGCGCGTGCGTTTCGCCAGTCCCGAGAACCCGTGACACGTGATTCAGCACGCGGTGGCGCAGTGTGCACTAGGGACGCGTGTTGCTGTGTGTCCGATGAGGGGTTCCGCCTGCGCCGTGGTGGCAAGTCATGCTCCGCGTGTGGGCGCACGCGCGCGCCGCAACCGATATCGATTCCGGTAGCCGCTGCGCAGCCGGGCAGCGCGGTGCCGCTCTTGGTTGGCGTTTGCCAGAACTCGATTAGGGGAGGATGGCTGGTGGCCAAGCTGATCGACGACATCAATCGGCTATTCGACCAGCTCGTGCGGGGCCGGTGGTCAGGATCACCCTCACGCACGAACGTGACGGGCTTCAGTGCGCAGACCGCGCTCGAGGTGCAGATCCCAGTCGCTGGCGGTCAACTCGGAGATGTGTCGGTATCGCTCCGCGGTCGCGAGCTGGTGGTACGCGCACGGCGGCGTCCCGCGAAGAACGGCTTCACCACTGGGCGGTCAAGCGGTTGCGCAGCTTGGCCGAGGGGCTGCGGCGTTTCGCGCCGCTGAACCAAGAGCGGCACTCTGTTTCGCGACGACCAGGTAGAGTAAGTGTATCTCGCCGATCTGCAGTCGTGTCCTCATCGGGCACGTGGTGCCCGCGCGCGCCCAGGAGATCGCTTCTCGACGGCGCCGATCGATCTACACGTATGCGCCGGCGATGGGAGGTGACCTTGCAGAAGACGCATGAGACGACGCCGAGCTGATCTTCCCAACTAGTCACCTCCCGATCACGGCTGCGGCGAAACGGGGCGGCTATTTAAGCGCGGGGCCCGAATCAACGCT
Organism: Binatia bacterium; assembly: GCA_050176585.1. Lineage (GTDB taxonomy): Bacteria > Desulfobacterota > Binatia > HRBIN30 > CADEER01 > CAYYWP01. The sequence continues at coordinate 13,287 of JBFXHX010000047.1, read as the reverse complement.
GCGCACGCTTGGAGTTTTCCGCGCCACCGTCGGCTCGCCGCTACGCAGATACACGACGATCGCCTCGGCTTCCTCCGCACTGATCGCGTCGCGAAAATGCGGCATCCTGGGTTGATGCTCGTCCAACATGTGCCAAATGGCGGCGCGTACCGCTTCGGGATCGCGGCGCGCGAAATAGGAACGATCGAAGACGACGGTTGGGGCCGGGATGCTCTCTGCGAAGCTGCCGTGGCCGATACCGCGATCGCCGTGGCAAGCGGCGCAGTAATTGGAATAGGTCTCGAAGCCTGGCGATAGGAATCGCACGAAGGCCGCTACGTCGGCGGCTTCCTCCTCGGACAGGCGAGGCACTACCGCGGGCATGCCATGTCGGCCATGCCGTACGGCTTGGATCAGGCTCTCGTCGGTGGTGGATGCCTGGAATGCAGGGTCGTTGAGCCGCCGCGGCGGGTGCACGCCTGGTGCCGGACTGCCCAGCGGTGTGCCGAAGGGCCCGTGGCAGACGGCGCACCGCTCCAGATAGATTCCCCAGCCCTCATCGATGCTCTCCCAATCCGCGGCGGGCAACCGACGCAGATGCGCGGCCACCGCTTCGACATCGGCGGCACGGCGGCGCAGGGCGGATAGATCCACGCCGAGTGTCAGAGCGCGGCCGTCGAGCACCCGACGCGTCAGGTCGTCAGTGGAGTACTTACTCAGGAATCCCTCGCGAAGGTCCCGCGGATGGATGTCGAACAAGGCGGCATTGGGGCCATTGCCGCGTCCGTCGGGCCCATGGCATGGCGCGCAATTTTTCATGTAGGCACGGCGGCCATCCGCCGCACCTGCTGCATGCGCCGCCAGCACGACGACAGCGGCTGCGCATGCCGCGAACGCACCGATGCTGACGCCGCGCCTCCACTGTTTGCCGAGCCCTGGCCAACTCGCCAGGTGCGGAAACCGCCGCTTTGTCTCGTGCGAGTATGTGAGAGAATGCATCATAGGCGCACGTCGCAATCACACCCGAGCTTCGGATGGATCGCCCATCGGCGAATCCTCAGCCTTGCGGCCGCGCCGTAGGGGCGATTGGTGAAGAGGCGCCGGGTTCCCCGGGCGCATCTGCCGTGTGATCTAGAACCGATCCGCGGGCCTCCCCAATCTCTGCGCACGTGCGGGCCAATCGTTGCTCCTTGGCGAGGATGCGCATGGTGGTCGCCAGTACGGCGTCTGGGTTCAGCGAGATGCTGTCGATGCCCTGCTCGACCAACATCTCGGCGAACTCGGGATAGTCGCTTGGCGCCTGGCCGCAGATGCCGATCTTGCGACCCGTGCGTTTCGCCGTGTGGATCGCGCTGCTGATCATCGACTGCACGGCCGGATTGCGTTCGTCGAAGATGTGCGCCACCAGCGGCGAGTCGCGATCGACGCCCAGGACGAGCTGGGTGAGGTCGTTGGAACCGATCGAGAAGCCATCGAAGACCTCGGCAAATTCATCCGCGCTGAGCACATTGCTCGGGATCTCGCACATGACGTACACCTCCAGACCCCGCTCGCCGCGGCGGAGCCCGTGCTCCTCCAGCGCCGCGAGCACTTTGCGCGCCTCGTCCACGGTGCGGCAGAACGGGATCATGAGCTTGACGTTGGTCAGACCCATCTCGTCGCGGACGGTTTTCATGGCGCGGCACTCGAGGGCGAAGCCCGCCCGGTATAGCGCTCGTCGTAGTAGCGCGAGGCGCCGCGGAACCCGAGCATCGGGTTCTCCTCGGTCGGCTCGTAGCGCGCGCCACCGATCAGATTGGCGTACTCGTTCGATTTGAAGTCGCTCATGCGCACGATCACGTCCTTCGGGTAAAAGGCAGCGGCGATCATGCCTACGCCCTGTGCGAGCTTGTCGACAAAGAAAGTGGGCTTGTCGCTGTACCCGGTCGTCAGGCGGTCGATTTCCTCGATTGCTTGCGCATCATCCAACCGGTCGTAGTGGAGCAGCGCGAGAGGATGGATTTTGATGTAGTTGGTGATGATGAACTCCATGCGCGCGAGTCCAACGCCGTCGTTCGGGATGAACGAGAGCGCGAACGCCTCTTCGGGGTTGCCGACGTTCATCATGACTTTGGTCCGCGGGCGAGCGAGGTCATTCACCGCTACGCGGTCGACCGTGAACGGGAGCGCGCCGTCATATACAAATCCCAGATCGCCCTCGGCGCAGGACACGGTGACAACGCGTCCATCGATGACGGCCTCGGTGCCTGTTTGTGTACCGACGATGGCCGGTACCCCGAGCTCTCGGCTCACGATGGCCGCGTGGCATGTGCGCCCACCCCGATTGGTCACGATGGCGGCTGCTCTCTTCATGATCGGTTCCCAATCGGGATCGGTCTTGTCCGTGACCAGCACGTCACCCGCACCGAGCTGTTGCAGGTGTTGCGGGCTGCTGATGATGCGCACAGGGCCGCTCGCGATCTTCGTGCCCACGCTGCGACCGCTCACCAGGACGCGACCAACAGCGTTCAACCGGTAGGTCTCGAGCACGTCGCGCGATGCTCGTGACTGCACGGTCTCGGGTCGTGCCTGCAAGACGAAGAGCTCGCTGGTGCGCCCGTCCTTTGCCCACTCAATGTCCATGGGGGTCCAGCGGCCGCGCTTCGCGCTGTAATGATCTTCGATGATGCACGCCCAGTCGGCGAGCTGGAGAATCTCATCGTCCGCCATGGCGAACCGGGCGCGTTCATCCGCCGGAGTGGGAATGTTCTTTACGGCCTTACTCCCGCCGATGTCGTAGACCAGCTTCAGCTCTTTGCTGCCGAGCACCTTGTGTAGGATCGAGCGATAGCCGAGCTTCAGCGTCGGCTTGAAGACGTAGTACTCATCCGGCGTCACCGACCCCTGTACGATGTTCTCTCCCAACCCGTAGGACGCGTTGATGAGGACGGCGTGCGGAAAGCCGCTCTCGGTATCGATGGAGAACATGACGCCCGAAGCACCAAGGTCCGCGCGGACCATGCGTTGGATGCCGATCGAAAGCGCGACCGCGCTATGCTCGAAGCCCTTCTCGGCGCGGTACGAGATGGCACGGTCAGTGAAGATCGAGGCCAAGCTGCGCTTGCAGGCATCGAGCAGGGCTGCGTGGCCCCGAACGTTCAAGTAGGTCTCGTGCTGGCCAGCAAAACTGGCGTCCGGCAGGTCCTCTGCCGTGGCGCTCGTTCGCACCGCGACATCGACCGCGCTATCGGTTCCGCTGAGCCGGTCATACGCATCGAGGATCGCTTTCTCCAACTCACGAGGGAAGCTGACGGAGGTCATGGCGAGCCGAAGCTGCTGACCGCGATCCCGGAGCGCGCCGAGATCCCGCGTATCTAATCCCCGGAGCAGAGCTCGGAGCCGCTCTTCCAAGCCGGAGACCTCGAGCACGTACCGATATGCGGAAGCGGTGATCGCGAACCCGTTCGGCACCTTTACTCCCGTGTCGACCAGCTCGCGGTACATCTCGCCGAGCGAGGCGTTTTTTCCGCCCACGGTGGGCACGTCCTCGATGCCGATATCGGCGAACCAGCGTATGAACGGCGTTCGAGGCGCGGGGCTCATTTCCCCACGTTCTTCCTCCGCGCCGTTGGGCTCCCGTGGCCGAACGACGCGATCCAAAGGTGTGCACGCATGCTGCTGGTTGTCGCAATGCGGGTGCCAGCGAAGGATACGCCGCGCATGCGGTCTGATTCCGGCAAGATTTCGTACCGCTGGGAACACGGCTCGCGGCGCGAGCGCACGAGGCCGCCGAAGACCAAATCGGTGCCGAGCCGACTGCCCAGCCACGACAGGACAAATGGCCACTGCGGGCCATGCCGGAGGTGATGATGAGAGCAAGTGCTACGATCAGCGTCAGGGCTGTCGCACCCCAATGCCAACCTGAGCCTCATACCGACCAAGCCCCCCCGAGACCGCAAGCGTGTCGGCTAGAGGTACCGACGGCATCGGCCACATAGTCGACGCGGGCAGGAGAATGCCGGCAGCTTCAGCCCTGTCCCGAACCGTCCGAAGCGCCGATTCCGAGCTCTTCGATCTTTCGATAGAGCGAGGAGAGCGACATGCCGAGCCGCTCGGCCGCCACGCGCTTGTCGTTGTCGAGTCGGTTGAGCACCGCTTGGATGTGCGCCTTCTCATACGCGCGCAGGGCATCGCGCAGACCGTCACCAACTGCCGGCGCTACATCGACGGCCGCGCGCAGCGCGCGCGGCAGCTCGCCCATGGTCAGCCAGTCGCCGTCGCCGAGAATCATGGCGTGCTCGATGACGTTGTCGAGCTCGCGGACGTTGCCCTTCCACGGCAGCGACATCAAGAACTTGAGCAATCCCGCATCCGCGCCCTTGAAATGCTTCTTCAGCTCCCGGTTATGCAGGCGGATGAAGTGATTGACCAGCGGCGGGATGTCCTCGCGGCGCTCGCGCAGCGGCGGAATTTCGATGCCGAACACGTTCAGTCGATAATAGAGATCGTCACGGAAGCGTCCCGCATCGACTTCCCGCCGCAGGTCGCGGTTTGTGGCCGCGACGATGCGCACGTCGATCTTGATCGGTGCAGTCGCGCCGACCGACAGCACCTCTTTCGCTTCGATCGCGCGCAGGAGCTTGACCTGCAGGCCGAGTGGCAGCTCACCGATTTCGTCGAGGAAGATGGTGCCGCGCCGCGCCCGCTGGAATAGCCCTTCTTGATTGCTGACCGCGCCGGTGAACGACCCACGCAGATGCCCGAACAGCTGGCTTTCGAGCAGCGTTTCCGGAATCGCGGCGCAGTTCACCGGCAAGAAGATCGCGTCTTGTCGGTCGCTGAAATGGTGGATGGCACGGGCGACGACCTCCTTACCGACGCCGCTCTCGCCGGAGATCAATACCGTGCTCGGCATCGGCGCGACGCGCTGGATCAAATTCATGACCTCGCGCATCGCCGCCGATTGGCCGATGAGATTCTCGAAATCCCACCTGCGTTCCACCTGGCCGCGCAGAAACTGCCGCTCCCACGCCAGCTGGCGATGTTGGGCGAGCATCTGCATCTTGTGCAGCAGGTCTTCGAAGATCACCGGCTTGAGCAAATAATCCTGTGCTCCGCCGCGCAGCGCCTCGACGGCTGTGTCGACCGTCGCGTGTGCGGTCATGAGCAAGACCAGCGCTTGCGGGGTGAGCTCGCGCGCGTGCCGCAATACGGTCAGGCCGTCCACTCCCGGCATGCGGAGATCGCTGAGCACGACATCGAATTGGCGCGTTTCGAGCGCTGCAATTGCGGCGGTGCCATCTGGCACCGCGACGACATCGTAACCTTCTTCCCTCAGCACCTGGGCGATGCTGTTGCGCACGCCATCTTCGTCTTCGGCGACAAGGACAGAGCCGCGCGCGCCAACTTCAGAGTTCATGCCGGCCGCATCGTAAGGAACGCCTGCGCCGGGCGCAACGCTCGTCATGGAGCACCCATGTCGCGTCCACTCGCCGACAAGAGGCCACTGAGAGCACGGAGGCAATCCGTGCTGGTCAGCAGACCGGCGAGGTGATCGCCATGCATCACCGGCAGGCACCCGATACGGTGTTCCAGCATTGCGTCGACCGCCTGCTGGACTGTCCAATCGATCCTCGCCGTAATGACCTCTGCGGTCATCACCTCAGCCACGGGAATCTTCGCTAGCCACGCGTGCTGTGCTGCGAGGCTCAATGTGAAAGCCGAGGAGATCGCGGCGTGGAAGAGGTCGCGCTGGCTGATGACGCCTACGAGCCGGCCATGTGAAAGCACGGGCATGTGCCGGATGCGGCCGAGCGCCATAATGTCGCTTGCCAGGTCGAGGTGGTCGGAGAGCTGCAATGTGACCGGGTCGGCGGTCATATGGTCCGCAACCCGCAGTTGTGTCTTTGCCATGCCAAATTATGATCCCAAGATGCGTGCCGGCGCCTCACGGATCACAGGCACAGCGCAGAGCTCTGGGCCCTAACAATGCAACGCCACCAAGAGCCGGTGCCGTTTCCCATTCGTGCGAAGCGGGGGAAACAAGCGCGTCGGTATAGGAGCCGCGGTCGGATGCGCGCCTCGCGCGGAATCAGGCCACCGATCAACGAGAACTCTTCGGCGATCACGGGCAATATGTCATCGGGTGCGATGATGCCGACCAGCGCGCCACGACCTTCACTACCGGCAGGCGGCGCATGCGGCCGACGCGCATGTGCGCCACTCCGCCTGGCTCGTTCCGGCGCATCACGCGTGCTGAACATCCGCGGGTGCCCGATCCATTTCGCACGTAGCGGCCGGCTCTCCTTCCGTTGACGATGGGCCTCGCGCAGCAAGGACACCCCCTTCGCGGGTATGAGAAACCGTCAGCCCCGGCGCGGCTGCTGAGCATGCAGACAGCAGTGGCAAGCAGCTTGCTCCGCGTTGCGGAGGCCTGGCTGGGCCAGCCGTTGCACACGCGGAGGGAGTAGCTGTGGCGGAATACGAACGGGAACGACGTCGGATGAGTGACGCGCGGAGTGAACGATCTGCCGCTTCTGGCCGCGATGCGGGCCGTGCCGCGCGAGTCGTTCATCGCTGCCGAGCTCGCGGAATTCGCCTACGAGGATGCGCCGCTGCACATCGATGCGGGGCAGACGATCTCGCAGCCCTATATCGTCGCGGCGATGACCGCTGCGCTCGAGAAACCGAGCTCGCCAGCCACTACTTTCAAGCGGTGCTCCCGGTTCAATTCGATGAGTACGTCTGGTTCGACGAGACGCACGCGGTGACTCCGCTCGTCGCGCCGCGCACCGCGGGCGTGCCTGAAACATACCCGTTCGGACTCTAGAGCAGCGGAGCCTGAGTGCGTGAGAGGACTTTGCATGAGCGCGTGCCCGAACGGCCACGAGCATCGCGGTTGCGCCGGGGCGGCCCGGAGCCGAAAGGCTCACTCGGGCAGCTCGCGGGCCCCACAGGCTGGTGATCCCGCGAAAGCGAAGAGGTGCTCTCCGTCGCCTCAGCTTCAGGCTCAGCCGGTGCGGCGCGCAGCCAGCCGCCATATGATCTACGCGTCGCTGACGGTGCTCGCCATACTACTCGCAGGCGTGCCTTGCGCCGCTGGCCAGGGGCCACTGCCCCTGAAGCCCCCCACTCATGCACTGCTCAACCCTGCGCGAACTGCCCGGTGTCTCTTCAGCTTTCAGCAGGGAATGCCGCCTGGTGTCTTTTGCGTCTATGACGGTGTTGCGACGGGACCCGCCGGGACCTGCGGCCGTCGAGTGATGGTCATCTGGACTCGCCTTGCACCGGAGTTCACCGATGAGGGTAGTCTTGGCGAAGATGTATTCGGCAGCTCCGACGTATACTTCGGATTCGTCATGCTTCCTGAGCTCGTGATGCGGGCTATCCCGGAGACTGACGCTGGGGGCGGCGCCACGCTCGTCGATTACAGCATGGGCGGCAATCAACCGCGCGTTCTGCTGCATGGGACCGCTGAGCTGCGACTCCGTGGTAGCGGTGGCGAAAGCACTGAGGCCTTGGGTTTGCGCTGGCTCGAACCGGTGCTCGCGGGCGAAAGCTGTGCCTTCACGGCATACGATGGAACCTTCATCGGCACGATGACGCTTCCCTTCGTCAAGTGAGGCAGGTGAATTCTATCGCCCAGTGTCTCCGCGTTTGCGGCCTGCGCATGCGGTCACTGGTGAGCGCATGGCATCGAGGCTGCGGCGACTGCTGGAGCGCCGCCCAGCCGAGACGTGAACAGCGGGCCGCGAATTGGTGTGCCGCGGCAGGGATCCACGCAGCAATCTTCACGCACTGCGGCACCGGGATCGTCGGCGGCAGCGAACGAGCCGCGCAGGCACGCGTCCAGGCCATGGGGGCGGCGCGCGGGGTTCGTGCTTCGCTCGCTCACGACGGGATGGCCATCGTGCTCCGCGAGCGCACGCTCCTGACAAAAGTGTGAACAGCGCAGCTGATTCGCCGGCAGTTCTTTTGGGTTTCGCTCAAGATTGAGTGCGTCTGCGCGTGCGCGAGGCATCCCCTCATGCTCTGCCCGCGTGCGCGCATGCCATTCACATATGGCGTACGGTGAGCACCGGGATGGGTCGTATGCACGGTGTTCTCGGGGTTACGGAGCCCAGCACGAGATGACTCGTCCTCCATGCGCACCAACACGATGAGGCCGCATTTGGGGGTGCAAGCGGCCTATCGTTTTGCGGATCGCTTCCACATGGCACACTCCGAGGTGCCGAGCACGCCGTCAAGGCGCCTGAATCGATCTCAAGTAATCCGCCAACAATTGCAGCTGCGATCGAGCGTGCGCTTGGGGCGATTCGTGAGCCGGCTCCTGGCTGAAGACTCTTCCCCAGACGGGCATGGCCGAGGTCCCATGCGCGGCGATGCGTCTGCGCCCGTCGATGATCTCGCGGACCGCGTCATTCGGAAATTCCCCCCCGTTTTTTCGCGCCAGCTGGGTCAGATCCGCGGGTTTCGGGCGCAAGCTCTCGGCGACGACGCCATGCCCGCGACCGTCGATGCCGTGACACGAGCTGCAATACTGGAAGTATGCGGCGCGTCCGGGATTGCCGTTCGCCGCGTGCAGCCGTTGCGCGATGAGAGCCGTACCGACCAAAATCCCCCAAGCCACAAACCCAAAACGCACCATGAACACCTCCCGCCGGCAGCGCTCCATTGGACCCACGACGACAGTGCGCCAGCTTTCCCACATCACGCTCTGGTGGACCCGCGGCGGTGCGGGATCGAACGCTCGGACATAGAGCCGCAGGGCCCGGTCACCGCGCCTGTTCATCTCGGGCAAGCGAGCCTGGATAGCTTCGGGCCGCGGCGAAGAATGTGATCCACGCGCGCACGCGCTGCACAGCCTCGTCGACGGCGCATGCGAGCTGTGGGCTGAGGCCATCGCGGGTCGGGCGGACGCCGTCGATGACGATGCCGATTAGACGTCCGTGAGGTGGCAGGCGACCGAGCGCGCGGGCGAGCGCGAGTGTTTCGGCGACGCCGACGCTATGCGAGGACACCGGCGCCACTGGCGCGTCGGACACGGCTTCGAGGTCGAGATCGTACACCGAGCCAGCCGGTGCCGGCGCCCGAACCGCATCGATCAAGATCACTGCGCCGGCGTCCGCCAGCGCGTCCATCAACCCGATTCCGGGGCGATCGGCCAGCACCACCTCGACCCCGCGCAGTGGAACGGTGCGAAGCTTCGCTGCCACCACGAGCCCGATCCGATCATCGCCACACGGGCTGCCGATCCCGATCACGCGCATCATCGCTCGTCCACCGTCAGCCGCAGGAAATGGGTCGAGCACGAAATGCACGGATCGTAGTTGCGGATGATCGTCTCACACGCGCGCACCGCCTGGGCGTGCGGACGGCGCAACAGGGCTGGGGCCGCCTCGCGCAGCTCGGCCTCGATCTGTGCCTGGTTCTGCGACGTCGGCGGCACGATGCGGGCGGCGGTGATCAGTCCCTGCGCGTCGGTCTCGTAGGCGTGGTAGAGGATGCCGCGCGGCGCCTCGGTCACTGCGCATCCACGGGCGGCGCGCGGGGCGAAGGTGACCGCTGACGGATCCGGCTGTTCGTAGCACTCGATGATCCGCTCCGCCTCGCCGGCGGCGTAGAGAATTTCCAATGCACGCGCGACGATACTCGTGTGCATGTTCGCGTTCGGCCATGCGAGGCCGGTGGCGCGCGCCGCTTCGGTGACCTCCGGCCCGAGCCGGTCGAAGTTCAGGTTCACGCGCGCGAGCGGCCCGACACAGTACGGCCCGCGCCCGACGATCCGCGCATGCAAGGCGGTCGAGTGCGGTACCTGGAACTCCTCGAAGTGGGCCTCGAAGGCCGTTTGGGGACACCACAAACCTCTGCTGGAGACCAGCGCACCCTCATTCAACGGATACTCGTCTGGATGGCGCAGGGCCACGAACTCCATGTCGACCGCGCGGTCGGGTAGGTCGAATCCGGCCACCCACTGCACGCACGCCAGCGCGTCCTCGCGGAGCCGGCGCAGCGGATCGCGCAACGCCTGCAGCTCGGCCGGGCGGGGCGCGCGCGTGAACCCGCCGATGCAGGCTCCCACCGGATGCACCGATCGGCCGCCGAGCAAGGCGACAATCGCATTGCCGGTTTTTTTCATGCGCAGGCCGCGCTCGACCGCAGCGCGATCCTTCTGCGCCAAGGTCACCGCGCTTTCGCAGCCGAGGAAGTCGGGCCCCGCGAGCAGATGGATGTGGAGCGCGTGACTCTCGATCCACTCACCGCAGTAGTAGAGGCGGCGCAGGGCGCGAATCCGCTGGTCGATGGCGATGTCGAACGCCCGCTCCAGCGCGTGCACCGCGCTCATCTGATAGGCGACCGGACAGATGCCGCAGATGCGCGCCGTCAGGTCGGGAACCTCCCGCGCCTCGCGCCCGCGCAGGAATGCCTCGAAGAAGCGCGGCGGCTCGAAGATGCGCAGCCGTAGGTCAGTCACCTGCCCGCCGTCGACCGTGATGTGGAGGGCGCCCTCTCCTTCGACGCGCGCCAGGTAGTCGAGCACGATAGTGCGCGAGCCGGACGGCATTACGGTTTCTGCCTGTCTGCGGCCAGCGCCGCCGCCCGCTGCATCGGGGGCGCATATCCATTGATGCCGCGCAGCCGGCGGATCACCGCGTTGCGGTCGAGACCCTGGGCAGCGAGCAGGCTGGTGAACGCGAAGAGGTTGGGGTCGTCGCACGGCCCGAAGCAGCCGTAGCAACCGCGTTCCAGACCCGGGCACAGTGCGCCGCAGCCGGTGCGGGTGATCGGACCCAGACACGGCTCGCCCCGCGCGACGACGACGCAGGTGTGGCCGCGGCGCTTGCACTCCATGCACACGCTGTGCGCGGGCAATGATGGCCGCGCACCGGAGAGCAGTGAGCGCAGCACGGCCACGAGCTGCCCGCGGTCGATCGGACAGCCCCACAGCTCGTAGTCGACATGCACGTGGGCGGCGATCGGCGTGGACGTTGCGAGCGCGCTGATGAGCTCGGGGCTCGGGTAGACGGTATGTGCGTATTCTTCCACGTCGGCCCAGTTGCGCAGCGCTTGAATGCCCCCTGCCGTCGCACAGGCGCCGATGGTCACGAGGTATTTGCTGTCGGCCCGTACCTGTGCGATGCGCTCGGCGTCGTGCGGGGTGCTGATGCTGCCTTCCACCAGCGCGATGTCGTACGGGCCGGGTCGCTGTCGACCGCGCGCTTCGCGGAAGTAGGCGAGGTCCACGAGATCGGCCAGCAGCAGCAGCTCATCCTCCAAGTTGAGCACCTGCAGCTGGCAGCCGTCGCAGGAAGCGAACTTGAACACGGCGAGGCGCGCTTTCATGTGCCGCTCATCCCAACCAGCGCTTGATGGCGGCGTACGTGAACACCGGGCCATCTTTGCAGCAGAAGTACGGCCCGACTTGGCAGTGGCCGCAAAGGCCGATGCCGCACTGCATGTTGCGCTCGACGGACAGGTAAATCGCGCTCTCGGCGATACTCTTGGCGCGCAGTGCACGCGCCGCCGCTTGCATCATCGCCTCCGGACCACACAGCATGGCGACGGTGGAGGGGTCGACGTCCAACTCGTCGAACAGCTGGGTGACCACGCCGACGCGATAATGCCAGGTCCGGTCGGGTGCATCGCTGGTCAAATAGACCCGCGTACGCGGGTGTGCCCGCCAGCGCTCGAAGTGCTCGCGGTAGAGCAAGTCCTGCGGTGTGCGCACGCCGTGCAGGATGTGCAGGGTGCCGAAATCGTCACGGCGGCGGAAGATGTAGTTGATGACGCCCACCACGGGCGCGCAGCCCAGACCTCCGGTGACGATGACCACCGTACGACCGCGCGCCGCCGCCATCGGCCAGCCCACGCCGAATGGGCCGCGAAGGCCGATGACATCGCCGACCTTCCAGCGCAGCATCACGTCGGTGACCCGACCGACGGCGCGGATCGTGTGGCTGATGCGGCCGGGATCGTCGGGATCGGAGATGATCGATATCGGCACCTCGCCGACGCCGAATGCCGTGAGCATGTTGAACTGCCCGAGCTCGAAAGAGTAGGCGTGCGCGCGGGCGGGCTCGACGAAGCGCAACGTGAAAGTGGCGATGTCCGCCGTCTCCTGACGGCGCGCCACGACGCGCGCGGGGTGCGGATAATAGGGCGTCATGTGCTGCGGGCAGAGCCGCGTATGGCCGCGATCTCCGCGGTGAGATCGATGCCGACGGGACACCAGGTGATGCACCGACCGCAGCCGACGCAACCGGAGGAGCCGAATTGGTCGATCCAGGACGCCAGCTTGTGGGTCAGCCACTGCCGGTATCGTTCGCGCACGTGCGGGCGGAAGTTCTTGCCGTGTATCTGCCCGTGAGTGTGTGAAAAGCACGAGTCCCACTGCCGCGTGCGCCGCGTCGTGGCGCCGCTGAGCTCGGCTGCGTCCGTGACCGAATGGCAGAAGCACGTCGGGCAGACCATCGTGCAGTTGGTACACGAGAGGCAGCGATCGGCGACGTCGTCCCATTGGGGGTGGTTGAAGTTCTCGTACAGCAATCGGGGCAGGTCGCCGATGTCGAGATGTCGCCGCATGCTGGCCGCGCAGGCGGCAACGCGCCGCTCGGCCTCCGCGGTGGCTGTCGGCTCCGCCGGCGGGAGCGGCCAATCGGCGAGCAATTCCGCGCCCGCCGGCGAACCGCTGGTGAGCACGAAGCCGTCGTCGAGCTCGGTGAGCACGAGATCGAAACCGCGCTCGGCTCGCGGCCCCGTGCCCATGGACGTGCAGAAGCAGGTCGCGACCGAGCGCGTGCACTGCACGGCGATCAGAAACAGCTGCGCGCGGCGCGCGGCGTAGTGGGTGTCGCGGTGTCGGTCGTACAGGAAGATGCGGTCTTGGACGGCGAGGCCGGCGAGATCGCAGGCGCGTACGCCGAGCACTGCCACGCGCGGTGCGTCGGGTTCTACCGCGGCCACGCGTACGCTCTGGCCCTCCCGGCGCATTTCCACGAGCGGCTCGGTCGGCGCGAAGACCAGCGGCTTGAGCGCGCCGGGCCCGTTGACGACTCCGAACACCTCGCCGTCAGCGCCAGGTGCCAGGCGGTAACGGCCGGGCTCCTGCTCGTCGCGTAAGCCGACGGGCAGGTCCGGCACGGAGCGCACCTCATCGAAAGCGATCGCGCCGTTGCGCACCGTGGGCCCGATCACGCGATAGCCCGAGTCCCACAGGCGCTCGATCAGTTCGTCGAGGCGTACTTTTGCGAGAAATCGGTCGCGCTGCTCGTCCACGGTTCCCGGCGCACTCTGTATATCAGATAGGCGAGGGGCGGTTGACGGATTCCG
>JBFXHX010000046.1:16139-24422 GCA_050176585.1 Binatia bacterium | reverse complement strand
CGGCGCTGTCGACCTGCACGCTCCCGCCGTGCAGCTCGACCACGTGTCTGACGATCGTCAGCCCGAGCCCGAGGCCGCCGTGCTTGCGGGTCGTCGAGCCGTCGGCCTGCCGGAACTTGTCGAACACGTGCGGCAAAAACTCGGACTTGATGCCCTGCCCGCTGTCGGACACCACGAGCGCCACGTACGCTTGCGCCGGGTGCAACCGGATGTCGACCTCGCCCCCCGCGGGCGTGAACTTGATCGCATTGGCGAGCAGATTCGACACCACCTGCTGCAGGCGCGTGGGGTCGCCGTTGACCGCACCCGATTCCGGATCGAGCGCCGCCGTGAGTCGGATGCCCTTCGCATCGGCCGCGGGCTGGTGCGCGGCGATGGCGGCGGCGGCGATGTCGCGCAGGTTCACGCGCTGGAGCTCGAGGCGGATCTTGCCGGCGGTGATCCGGCTCATGTCCAGCAAATCCTCGATGAGGCGCGCCTGGGCGCGCGCATTGCGCTCGATGGTCTCGAGCGCGTCGCGTGTCCGTTTTTCGTCGAGGTGGCCGCGCAACAGGAGCTGAGCCCAACCGAAGATCGCGTTCAAGGGGCTGCGGAGCTCATGGCTCACGGTCGCCAGGAACTCGTCCTTCATGCGGTTGGCGTGCTCCGCCTCCGTCCGCGCCGCACGCTCGCGCTCCAACAGCCGCTCGCGCTGGCGTTCGGCCTCTTTGCGGTCGGTCACGTCGCGCGCCACGCTGAGCACGAACTCGACGTGGCCAGCGGCGTCGAACTCGGGGACGAGTTGTGCCTCGAACTCGCGCACGCCCTCCGGGCCGTCGAGAACGAACTCGAATGACGCGGGCGTCCCGGTGTCGAACACGGAGCGCATCGCCGCTTCCGCCTCGGCGAAGATGTCCGGCCCCAGGGTCAACTCGCGGCTGGCTTCGCTCACGGTCTTGCCGAGAAAGGCCGACGCGCTCCGCCCGGTGGCGCGCTCGCAAGCGGCGTTGACGAACACGTGTCGCAGGCTGCGGTCGAAACGCGCGATCAGATCGGGGGTATTGTCCGCGAGGCTGCGCAGCTCGCGCTCGCGCTGGCGCAGCGCCTCGTTGGCGCGGGTCAGCTCGGCCGTCCGCTCGCGCACCCGCTCCTCGAGCGCCTGGTTGGCGTCGGCGAGCGCTCGCGTCTTGCGAAACAGATCGGCGAACACGGCGATCTTCGAGCGCAGGATCTCGGGATTGATCGGCTTGCTGAGGTAGTCCACCGCGCCGGTCCCGTAGCCGCGCAGCACGTCCGTTTCCTCGATCAGGTGCGCCGTGAGGAAGAGGACCGGGATGTGCTGCGTGCGCTTGCGCTGCTTGATGAGCTGGGCGAGCTCGAAGCCGCTCACCCCCGGCATCCGGATATCGAGCACGATGACGGCGAAATCGCCGCGCAGCAGGGCGAGCAGCGCCTCGTCGGCGGATTGCGCGCGCACGAGCCGGTAGTCCGGCAGGTCGAGGAGCGCTTCGAGCGCGTCGAGGTTCCGCGGCTCGTCGTCGACGAGCAGGATGTTGACCGGCTCGGGCATGGCGCCGCCGCCCTGCGCCGAGCCCCCGTTCGACCCGGTGCCGCGTACCGGCGGAGGAGTCACCGATACAACCATACGCGCAGGAGCGAGAGCAGCTGGTCAGTGTTCACCGGCTTGGCGATGTAATCCGAGGCGCCCGCTTGCAGACATTTCTCGCGGTCGCCTTTCATGGCCTTCGCCGTCAACGCCAAGATCGGCAACGTGCGGAACTGCGGATCGTTGCGGATCTCGCGCATGGTCTCGTAGCCGTCCATCTCCGGCATCATGATGTCCATGAGCACCACACTCAAGTCAGGCGTGTTCCGGATGATCTCGATCGCCTGACGGCCATTGGTGGCGCCGACGACTTCCATCTCCTGATTCTCGAGCACGGTCGTCAAGGCAAAAATGTTGCGCGCATCGTCGTCCACCACGAGCACCTTGCGGCCCGCGAGCACTTCGCTCGAGCCGTGCAAGCGCTCGAGCATGGCCCGTTTCGTTTCGGGCAGGTCGTCGACGACCCGGTGGAGGAACAGGGCGGTCTCGTCGAACAGGCGTTCGGGCGATTGCACGTCTTTCAGGATGATGCTCTTGGCGACGGTTTTCAGCCGCGTCTCCTCGTCGGCGGTGAGCTCCTTACCGGTGAAGACGACCATCGGCACGTCGCGCATGCGGCCCTCGGACTCCCGCACCCGCTCGAGCACTTCGAACCCGGTCATGTCCGGCAGGCGCAGGTCGAGCACGCAGCAGTCGAACTCCTGTTCGCGCAGCGCGGCCAGCGCGTCCGCGCCGGTGCCAACCGCGGTGATCTCGATGTCGTCGTGGGCGAGCAGCTCGACGATGCTCTCCCGCTCGATCGCATCGTCCTCCACCACGAGCAGGCGCTTGGTGTGCGGCGTGATGTAATTCTTCAGGCGCTCGAATGCCTGGACGAGATCCTCGGTGGTCGCCGGTTTCACGAGATAAGAGAATGCGCCGTGCGAGAGCCCGTGCTGGCGCTCCTCCTCGACGGACAGCACCTGCACCGGGATGTGCCGCATGGTCGGATCGAGCTTCAGGTTGTTCAGCACCGTCCATCCGAGCATGTCGGGCAGGAAGACGTCGAGCGTGATCGCGGTCGGGCGGTACTGGCGCGCGAGCGTCAGCGCGGTCTGGCCGCGGTTGGCCACGATGCCTTTGAAGCCCTTGTCGCGCGCCAGCCCGAGCAGCACCCGCGCGTAGTGTGGGTCGTCCTCGACGATCAGCAGGATGTTGTCGCCGGGTTCGACGATCGCGCGATCGTCCGGCACGATCTCTTCGCTGCTCGCGAGTGCCAGCACCGGCAAGGAGGCGGGTTTCGCGGCGGTGCTGGCCGCCGCCGCCACCGTCGGTCCGGCGTACGTGAGGGGCAGGTAGAGGGTGAACGTGCTCCCCTGTCCGGGCGTGCTCACCAGGCGGATCTCGCCGCCCAGCAGAGTGGCCAGCTCGCGGCTGATCGCCAGTCCCAAACCGGTGCCGCCGTATTTGCGGCTCGTGCCCGCGTCGGCCTGCTGGAACGCCTCGAAGATGAGCTTCTGCTTCTCGGGCGCGATGCCGACGCCGGTGTCGCTGACCGCGAAGGCCACCGCGTGATCGGCGAACCGCAGCACGGGATGATCGGCGGTCCAACCTTCGCTGACGAAGCGTGCGGTCATCGCCACGTGGCCCTGCGCGGTGAACTTGAACGCGTTCGACAGCAGGTTCTTCAGAATCTGCTGCAGGCGCTTCGGATCGCTGGTGAACGTGCGCGGCAGCGCCGTGTCGATGTCGATGTGGAACGAGACGCCCTTGCTCTCGCCCACGTGGTGGAAGGTGCGCTGCAAGCTCTCGCGGAGCGCGTCGAAGGTGAGCTCCTCCGCCTCCACAGTCACCGTGCCCGACTCGATCTTCGACAGGTCGAGAATGTCGTTGATCAGGGTCAGCAGGTCGGTGCCGGCGGAGTGGATGTTCTTTGCGTATTCGACCTGTTTGGGGCTCAGGTTGCCGGCGTTGTTGTCGGCGAGTTGCTGGCCGAGGATGAGGATCGAATTCAACGGCGTGCGCAGCTCGTGCGACATGTTGGCCAGGAACTCGGACTTGTACTTCGACGTGAGCGCGAGCTCGGCCGCCTTTTCTTCGAGCGCCCGTCCGGCCTGCTCCACCTCCCGGTTCTTCCGTTCCACTTCGACGTTCTGCTCGGCGAGCTGTTTCGCCTTGGTCGCCAGCTCCTGATTGGTCTGTTGCAGCTCGGCCTGGCGGATCTGCAGCTCGGTGGTGAGCTGCTGGGACTGCTGCAGCAGGTTCTCGGTCCGCATGGTCGCTTCGATGGTGTTCAGCACCACGCCGATCGACTGGGTCAGCTGCTCGAGAAAGGTCAGGTGGGTGTCCGTGAATGGGCGGAGTGAGGCAAGCTCGATCACGGCCTTCGTCTCCCCCTCGAACAACACCGGGAGCACGACGATGTTCGCCGCCGGCGCGGCGCCCAGACTGGAATGGATGTGCGTGTAATGATGCGGGACGTCGGTGAGCAGCACGCGCTGCTTCTCCAGGGCGCACTGCCCGACGAGCCCCTCTCCGAGCTCGATGCGCTGTGGCAGGTCCGTCCGGTGCGCGTATGCGGCGAGCAGGCGCAGCGATGGCGTTTCGACTTCCTCGAGGTCGGTCGGCTCCATCTCCGGGCGCTCCATCTGGTACATGGTGCCCTGGTGCACGTTGACGAGCGCCACGAGCTCGGAAAGCAGCATCTCGCCGACCGTCACGAGCCCGCGCTGGCCCTGCAACATGCGGGTGAACTTCGCGAGGTTGGTCTTCAACCAGTCCTGCTCCTGGTTGCGCTCGGTGGTGCCGCGCAGGTTGTCGATCATGGTGTTGATGTTGTCTTTCAGCTCGGCGACCTCGCCGCGCGTCTCCACCTGAATCGACCGCGTCAGGTCGCCCTGCGTGACGGCGGTAGCGACCTCGGCGATCGCGCGCACCTGGTTCGTGAGGTTGGCGGCGAGCAGGTTCACGTTACCGGTCAAGTCCTTCCACGTTCCCGCGGCGCCCGGCACGTTCGCCTGGCCGCCGAGCCGCCCTTCCACGCCCACCTCGCGGGCGACGTTGGTGACCTGCTCGGCGAAGGTCGCCAGCGTGTCGGTCATGTTGTTGATCGTCTCCGCGAGCGCTGCGACCTCGCCCTTCGCTTCCACGGTGAGCTTCTGGCGCAGGTTGCCGTTCGCGACTGCGGTCACCACCTTCACGATGCCGCGCACCTGGTCGGTGAGGTTGGCGGCCATGACGTTCACGGAGTCGGTGAGGTCCTTCCACGTGCCGGCCACCCCGGGCACGACCGCCTGGCCGCCGAGCTTGCCCTCGGTGCCGACCTCGCGCGCCACGCGCGTGACCTCGGCGGCGAACGACCGCAGCTGGTCGACCATCGTGTTGATGGTGTTCTTCAGCTCGAGAATCTCGCCCTTCACGTCCACCGTGATCTTGCGCGACAGGTCGCCGCGCGCCACGGCGGTGGTGACCTCGGCGATGTTGCGGACCTGGGCCGTCAAGTTGGTGCCCATGGCGTTCACGGAGTCGGTGAGATCCTTCCAGGTGCCGGCGACCCCCGGCACCACGGCCTGCACGCCGAGGCGGCCTTCGGTGCCGACCTCGCGCGCCACGCGGGTGACCTCGGAAGCGAACGACCGCAGTTGCTCCACCATCGTATTGATGGCTTCTTTGAGCTGCAGGATTTCGCCGCGCACGTCCACGGTGATCTTGCGCGACAGGTCGCCGTTGGCGACCGCGATGGTCACCTCGGCGATGTTGCGCACCTGCCCGGTCAGGTTGGACGCCATTGAGTTCACGTTGTCGGTGAGGTCCTTCCACGTCCCGGCGACACCGGGCACGAGCGCTTGGCCGCCGAGCTTGCCCTCGGTGCCGACCTCGCGCGCCACGCGGCTCACCTCCGAGGCGAAGCCGTTGAGCTGATCCACCATGGTGTTGATGGTGTTCTTCAGCTCGAGGATCTCGCCTTTCACGTCCACCGTGATCTTGCGCGAGAGGTCGCCGCGGGCGATGGCCGTCGCCACGTCGGCGATGTTGCGCACCTGGCCGGTGAGGTTGGACGCCATGAAGTTGACGTTGTCGGTGAGGTCCTTCCAGGTCCCCGCCGCGCCGGTCACTTCGGCCTGACCGCCGAGCTTGCCGTCGGTGCCCACTTCGCGCGCCACGCGCG
The DNA here is from genome assembly GCA_050176585.1 of Binatia bacterium. GTDB lineage: Bacteria > Desulfobacterota > Binatia > HRBIN30 > CADEER01 > CAYYWP01. The sequence goes on along the minus strand of JBFXHX010000046.1, from coordinate 18,690 downwards.
TCACCTCGGCGGCGAAGGAGCGCAGCTGCTCGACCATCGTGTTGATGGTGTCCTTCAGCTGCAGGATCTCGCCGCGCACGTCGACGGTGATCTTCTTCGAGAGGTCGCCGTTCGCCACGGCGACGGTCACCTCCGCGATGTTGCGCACCTGCGCGGTGAGGTTACCGGCCATCTGGTTCACGTTGTCGGTGAGGTCCTTCCACGTCCCGGCGACGCCCGGCACGATCGCCTGGCCGCCGAGCTTGCCCTCGGTGCCCACCTCGCGGGCGACGCGGCTCACCTCCGAGGCGAAGGCGTTCAGCTGGTCCACCATCGTGTTGATGGTGTTCTTCAGCTCGAGGATCTCGCCTTTCACGTCCACCGTGATCTTGCGCGACAGGTCGCCGCTGGCGATGGCGGTCGCCACGTCGGCGATGTTGCGCACCTGGCCCGTGAGGTTGGAGGCCATGAAGTTCACGCTGTCGGTCAGGTTCTTCCACGTCCCGGCCACGCCGGTGACGGTGGCCTGACCGCCGAGGCGGCCCTCGGTGCCGACCTCGCGTGCCACGCGCGTCACCTCGGAGGCGAACGCGTTCAGCTGGTCGACCATGGTGTTGATCGTGTTTTTGAGCTCGAGGATCTCGCCGCGCACGTCGACGGTGATCTTCTTCGAGAGGTCGCCGCGGGCGACCGCGGTGGCCACCTCGGCGATGTTGCGGACCTGGCCGGTCAGGTTCGAGGCCATGAAGTTTACGCTGTCGGTCAGGTTCTTCCACGTCCCGGCGACGCCTTCCACGGCCGCCTGGCCGCCGAGCTTGCCCTCGGTGCCCACCTCGCGGGCGACGCGCGTCACCTCGGAGGCAAAGCCGTTCAGCTGATCCACCATGGTGTTGATGGTGTTCTTCAGCTCGAGGATCTCGCCCTTCACGTCCACGGTGATCTTGCGCGACAGGTCGCCGGTCGCGATGGCCGTCGCCACGTCGGCGATGTTGCGCACTTGCCCTGTGAGGTTCGAGGCCATCGAGTTCACGTTGTCGGTCAGGTCCTTCCAGGTGCCGGCGACGCCAGGCACGACGGCCTGGCCGCCGAGCTTGCCCTCGGTGCCCACCTCGCGCGCGACGCGGCTGACTTCCGAGGCGAAGCCGTTCAGCTGATCGACCATCGTATTGATAGTGTCCTTCAGCTCGAGGATCTCGCCTTGCACGTCGACGGTGATCTTGCGCGACAGGTCGCCGCGCGCCACGGCCGTCGTCACCTCCGCGATGTTGCGCACCTGACCGGTGAGGTTCGACGCCATCGCGTTCACCGAGTCGGTGAGGTTCTTCCAGGTGCCGGCAACGCCGGGGACCTGGGCCTGGCCGCCGAGCTTGCCCTCGGTACCCACCTCGCGGGCGACGCGCGTCACCTCCGAAGCGAAGCCGTTGAGCTGGTCGACCATGGTGTTGATCGTGTTCTTCAGCTCGAGGATCTCGCCTTGCACGTCGACGGTGATCTTGCGCGACAGGTCGCCGCGCGCCACGGCCGTCGTCACCTCCGCGATGTTGCGGACCTGCGCGGTCAGGTTCGACGCCATCGCGTTCACCGAGTCGGTGAGGTCCTTCCAGGTACCCGCCACCTCCGGCACCTGCGCCTGGCCGCCGAGCTTGCCCTCGGTACCGACTTCGCGCGCGACACGGCTCACCTCCGAGGCGAAGGCGTTGAGCTGGTCGACCATCGTATTGATCGTGTTCTTCAGCTCGAGGATCTCGCCCTTCACGTCCACCGTGATCTTGCGCGACAGGTCGCCGCGAGCCACGGCCGTGGTCACCCCGGCGATATTGCGGACCTGCGCGGTCAGGTTCGACGCCATGGCGTTCACGTTGTCGGTCAGATCCTTCCAGGTGCCGGCCACCCCGGGCACGACCGCCTGGCCGCCGAGACGGCCTTCGGTGCCGACCTCGCGGGCGACGCGGGTCACCTCCGCGGCGAACGAACGCAGCTGGTCGACCATCGTGTTGATGGCCTCTTTCAGCTGGAGGATCTCGCCGCGCACGTCGACGGTGATCTTCTTCGACAAGTCGCCATTGGCGACCGCGATCGTCACGTCGGCGATATTGCGCACTTGCGCCGTGAGGTTGCCGGCCATCTGGTTCACGGACTCGGTGAGCTCTTTCCATACGCCTGACACGCGCTTCACCTGGGCCTGACCGCCGAGCTTGCCCTCGGTGCCCACTTCGCGCGCGACGCGGGTCACCTCGGAGGTGAACACCGACAGCTGATCGATCATGCGGTTGACGAGCTTCGCCGAGCGGAGGAACTCGCCCTCGAGCGGCCGGCCGTCGACGTCGAGCGCCATCGCTTGGGTGAGATCGCCTTTCGCGACCGCGCCGATGGCGCGGGTGACCTCCGTGGTCGGCCACACGAGGTCGTCGATCAGCGTGTTCAGGGCCGCGACTTCGTCCGACCACCCGCCGGTCACTCCGGGGACGTTCATCCGCTGCTTGAGCTTCCCTTCCTTGCCGACCACGCGGCACACCCGCGCGGCTTCCAGGGCGCGCCGTTCGCTCACCGCGAGGACATCGTTGAACGCGTC
>JBFXHX010000046.1:0-16039 GCA_050176585.1 Binatia bacterium | reverse complement strand
CAGCGGCCCGGCCCCGGGTCACCACCTGCCCGGCGACCGGTTCGGCGAGTAGTCGTCCCCGGTCGGCGACCAACCCTCGGGCCGAGCCCAATCGCCGGTGCGCCGCTGAATGCCGCGCAGGTACTTCGATACCAGCATACGCCACTGGACGACGATGTAGTCCGGTTTGTACAGCCGCTCGCGCTGCCAGAACCCCTCGTGCTTGTACGCGTGGTACACCTGCTCACGGATGAAGGCGTCGTAGTTGTTGAATCCCTCGGGCTGCACTCCGGGGGGCTGCCAGATGAGCGGTCCGAGCACGTTTTCGCACTCGTCGTGGAAGCGCGCCTCGTCGGCCTCGTCGGTCGGCGCGTACGCCTGGGTGATCATGTACATGTGGTGGTCTTCGTCCATGGGCACGTACCACTCGAAATGGATCATGCCCGGCAGCGGGAACGGCTCGACCTGGAGCCCGCAGGGCATGAACAGGCCGACCTCGATGTCGAACTCGTCATCGGGCGGGTTGTCGGGGTCGATGTTGTCCACCGCGACCACCGTGCCCTCGACCTCGGCCTTCCAGACGTTGATGTCGTCCTTCTTGATCACGCCCTTGGGGCCCTCCCCCTCGATTACGCGCACCACGTCCTTCTTGGACGGATAGGTCGACAGCGGCAGCACGACTTTGAAGCGCTTGACGAGCTCGGCCGTGCGATGGCCGTACACGTGCGCGGCATCGTAGCCGAGCTCGGCGGCGAGCCGCCAGTTGCACTTGATCTTGTGTCGCATGCACGGGTGGAACGCGAGCCCCGGGCGGAAAAACTTGGGCTGGATGTCGAGCGTCACCGGCGGCGGCGGATCGAGGTCGCCGACGAAGGTGAACACGACGCCGTTCACTTCTTCCACCGGGTACGTGCGCACCGTCATCTTCCCGACCACGCTGCTGTTCGACTCGGTCAGCACCGCGACCAGCTTTCCGTCGCGCACGTCGAACGTAAAGCCGTGGAACCAGCACGTGACGGTATTCTGCGAGTAGCACTCGGGGCGCGCCGAAAACGCGACCCCGCGGTGCGGGCAGCGGTCGGCGATCGCGTATACCTTGCCGCCCGCGCGCTTATAGAGGATGCGCTCGCCGAGCAGCATCTCGCCGCGCATCTCGCCTTCTTTGAGCTCCTGCCCGAAGAAGATCGGGTACCAGTGATTGCGCAGTCCGAGCTCGGCTTCGAGGTACTGCTTGTAGGCCTGCCTGCTCTGGGCTTCGCGGACGACCTGCTCGGTCTCACGGATGCCGCGGATCTCCTCGATGTGTCGCAGCTCGTCCGTCGTATTGGGGGTGGACATTCGACTTTCTCCTCATCAGCCGCGGGCCGGCCAGCTCGCGAAACCGAGACCGGTGACGCTGTGGTGCGCTGGGATGTAATCGAGCACATCGGCGGGGATGCCGTGGTACGCCCCGGCGACTGCGATCCAGCTGCGAATTTCCGCCGTGCCGCCGCCGAGGGTGCCCGAGCTGAACTTGAACAGGTCGCAGAGATTCTCGGTGTCGCCGCGCCGGATTTGGTCGAGCACCCAACGGTCGAGCTCCTTGTCGATCCAGCCCGAGCGCGGACCGAATGGATCGTGCGAGAGGCCGCCCGACCCGTAGATCGCGACCGGTTCCGGCCACTCCGCCAGCGCCGCAGCAACGACGCGGCCGAGCTCGTAGCAGCGCCGCGCGGACGGCAGGGGCTCGAAATAGGCATTGACGTGGAAGGGCACGACGGAGATGTCGAGCTCCGGCGCCAGCTTCATCAGCGGGTGACAAAATGCGTGGCCGAGGCCCGTCAAGCGCCCGACCGGGTGCCGGGCGTCGTTCCATGCGACGTCGAAATCCGCGGCGCCGAGCGCGCGCAGGAGATGGCGCGCGAGATCCGGGCGCGAGCGCAGGCGTATGCGGTGCTCCTCTTCGGTTTGGCCGAGGATGTAGAGGCTCTGCGTTCCGGGAATCTCGTCGGCGACGAAGCAGCAGAACGCGGTCATCACCGCAGGGCTCAGGTATTCCCCCTGATCGTCGCCGAAGATGAGGAGGGTCTTCGCGCCGCTCGCCTGGAGCCGCTCGCGCATGTCGGCGAAGGCGCGATCGATGCGCGCGCGGTACTCGCGCAAGACCTCCGCGGTCTCCGCCGCGGCTTCGGCCGGCTGCGGAACCGGTGTGAACTCGCGCAGGATGTCGGCGAACATCGGGATGTGCGGCTCGCCGCGCGTCAGGGTCCCGTAGATCGCCGGCCAGTCCTTCACGTCCGCGAACATCGAGGGCGCGTGCGACGAGGCCAACCCGAGGACGAGAGGCATATCAATTCTCCCCTGCGAGCACCGGGAGCTGGTCGGTCTCGGCGATCGCATTCAGCAACACGTCACAGCCGTCCACGCACGCGGCCGCGCTCGTCGACTCGCGTGGCGAGTGGCTGACGCCGCCCGCGCTGGGCACGAAGATCATACCCATTTCGGTGAGATGCCCCATAGCGAGCGCATCGTGGCCGGCGCCGCTCGGCAACCGGTATGTGCGCAGCCCGCACGTCGCGGCGGCGCGCTCGATGGCCGCCTGCATGGCGGGGCTGGTCGGCACCGCGCGGGTGGTGCCCAAGTGGTGCACCTCGACCGCGGTCCCAGAGCGCGTCGCGATCGCTTCCGCGCTGCGCCGAATACGCTCGGGCACGGCCGCGAGCACCTCGTCCGATCCGTCGCGCAGCTCCAGCGCGACCCGTGCCACGCCGGGGATGATGTTGAGCGCGTTGGGCTCGACGGCGAGCTGTCCAACGGTGCCGACGCGCGCGAGGCGCTCGTCGAGCACGAGCCGGCGGACTTCGAGCACCATGTGCGCCGCGGCGACGAGGGCGTCGCGGCGGAGGTCCATGGGCGTCGTGCCGGCGTGATTCGCGGCGCCGCGAAACGTCGCTTGCATCGACACCCGCCCGGTGATTCCCTCCACCACCCCGATCGGACAGCCGAGCGCCTGGAGCATCGGGCCCTGCTCGACATGGAGCTCCAGATAGGCGCGGAAATCCGACGGCGGGCGCCGCGCTCCATCGATGGCGTTGGGGCCGCCGGTGAACACCGCCACCCGGTCCGCGAGCGCGAGGCCCTCCTCGTCCGGGCGTCCCACCTCTTCGGGCTCGAGCAGCCCCGCGACGGCGCGGCTGCCGAACAGCCACGCGCTTCCCCGTGCGCCCTCTTCGTTGGCGAACGCAATGACCTCGAGCGCATGCCGGAGCGGCGGACCGCCCGCAGCCAGCGCGCGGGCGCACTCGATGCCGGCGAGCACGCCGAGTGCGCCGTCGTATCGACCGCCGTTCGGGACCGTGTCGATGTGGGAGCCGACCGCGATTGCACGCCGCTCGCTAAGCCCCTCGCGACGGCCGATCAGATTGCCCGCCGCATCGCTCCGCACCTCGAGTCCGGCATCGCGCATCCAGCTCGCGACGAGCGCGCGCGCTTCGCGGTCCTCGGGCGAGAACGCGAGCCGCGTGACGCCGCCGTCTGGCGTGGCGCCGATGCGCGCCAGTGCGGCGAGGTCGGCGGCGAGCCGCGCGCCATCGCAGCGCCTCATACCGCCCCCGCCCGCGGCCGCACCACCGGCGCCCAGAAGGCGCTCGGCAGGTGCGGAATGTCGCGCATCGCCTGTTCAACGTGCTCGAGGGCATAACGCTTCACGCGGATGTGGTCGGCGGCCAGGAGGCCGTCCGCCATGAGCTCCGCGAGCTCTTCGACATCGCTGGTCAGGTAATTGAGCGATCCCGAGACCGTCATTCCGCTCCACGCGAACCAGTCGTAGCGCAGCGGGAGGGCGCCCTGCACCCCTCCGACGAGCACTATGTGCCCGTGCTTCGCCACGGCGCCCGCGGCATCCATCGTCGTCGCGGGATCCCCGAAACCCTGGGTATCGACGAGCACGTCGACCCCGCGGCCCACCGTCGCGGCGCGAACCCTCGGCGCGACCGGTCCGTCCTGTACCGATAGCGCCGTCACGCGCCCGGGTGCCAAGGCCGTCAGCTCCGCCAGCCGCCCCGGATCGCGCGCGATCGCGAACACGTGCGCAACGCCGCGCGCGAGCGCCGCGGCGACGGCGCCGATGCCCATGTGCCCCGTGGCCCCGGCGACGGCCACGACGGCGCCCGGCTCGACGCCCCGGCCCTTCATGCCGTGAAACGGTATCGCCCAGTAACCGAGGCGCGCGCTGCGCTCGAGATCGATTCCCGCCGGAAGGCGCGCGAGCTGGTCGGCGGGCATGCGCGCGTACTCGGCGAGGGCGCCGTCCGGATATCTGGCGAGCAGCGCCTCGCCGGCTTGGCCGTAGGCGAACAGGCCCATTTCGGCCGCGCCGTCGCAATAGTTGCGGCACCCGCTACGGCAGAACCGGCAGCTCCCGCAGGCGAGGATCTCGGTTGCGAACACGCGCACTCCGGGCGCGAACCCAACGGTGCCGGGGCCGATCTCGCGCACGACGCCGGTCACCCCACCGCAGCCGACCGTGTACGGAGCCGGCGGCCGGCGAACCGGGAACGGCGCGGGCTCCGCGAGGATGGCGCTCATGTTGGGGAGGATCGCGGCGGCGTGCACCTCCAGGAGCACCTCGCCCGGTCCGGGCTCGGGGACTCCGATCTCCTCGACCCGCAGCGGCAACCCGGGGCCGTGATACCTGAGCGCTCTCATCGCCGGATGGTCACCTGGCGAGCCCGACCTCCTCGATACTGGACGTGCACGTCTCGACGAGGGCGTAGATCAAACACTTGACCAGCTTGATCATGTTCTCCACGCGCACGGTGCCCATCCATGTGGCGAGATCGCCCTGCGTGCCGGCCGGGAGATCGAGCGGTGGGAAGCCGAGCCGCGCGACCGGTACGCCGCGCGCGCGCAGCACGTTCACGTCGGTGGCGCCGCTGTGAAACGCGTCATAGACGTGCGGCCGCTGCTCGACGAACTCCCACGCGCGCATACACGACTGCACGATCCAGTTCTGGGGATCGGTGCGCGAGCCCGGGATGGCCAGGGTCATCTCGCAGTCGACGGCGAGCCCGCGGTGGCGTGCGCAAATTGCCGCGAGAGCTTCGTCGAGCTGGCGTTTCACCTCCATCGGGCGCGTGTCGGGATTCGAGCGGATATCGAGGTACAGATGGCACACGTCGGGGTAGAAGGCGGGCTTGTACGAGCAGCCGCCCTCGATGGCGCCGATGATGCCTTGCGGGGCGACGATGCCCTTCTGACTGCGCCGCGCATACTCGGGGAGCCACTCTTCGATGCCCTCGATGACCTTCGCCGCGTTCACGATCGCGTTGTCGTGCGGGATGATGTGGCGCGTGCCGGAGTAACCGAAATTCCCCTTCACGGTCACCCGGAACCAGTTGAGGCCGGCCTCTTCCCACGAGACGGCGTAGACGGGCTTGGGGGCGATGGCGAAATCCGGCGTGACGCCCTGCTGGAGCATGAAGTCGCAGCCGGCGCCGTGCGCGACGTTCTGGCGCGGGTTGGTCGGGTCCCACGCGCTGGTCGGCATGCCGCCGCCAGGCATCCCGAGGACGATATCGCCGCGGAGCGGCACCTTCGTCCGCGCGATGGCTGCAACCGCCACGGCGGCACAGGCCGCCAGCCCCTTCGGGTTCTCCGCGCCGAGGCCGACCACGTACCCGTCGCGCACCGTCGCTTCGGGTCGCAACTCCGGCCGCGAGGTGTCGCCCATGCCCAGGCGCTGCTCAGCCGGTATGCCGAGGCACGTGTCGAGCTCGCCCCACACGAGCAGCTCGGGGCCGCCGCCGCTGCCGCGCAGCCTGCCGACCGCGTTCCCCTGCCGCTCGTCGACCGCCTGGTAAGACGCGTCGAGCCCGGCGCCGCGCATCCATTCCGTCATGAACTCGGCCAGCTGCCGCTCGCGGCCGGGCGGGCTCGGAATGCTCACCATGTCGCGCACGAGCCGCGCCAGCTCTGGGGCATCGATGGCGGCCCAGGCACGGTCGATCGCCGATTGTTGGGCCGCCGTCAGCGGCCGACGCTGAACCGGGACCGCGACACCGGACGTCATTGGAGGTCCTCCCCCCTCAGCTCTTCAAGAAGTCGCGCACGACCTGATCGTGCTCTTCCGGATGCTCCCACTGCGGCCAGTGCGCGGCGTTCTTCATCACGTGCAGCTGCGCGTTCGGGATCAGCTGCGCCAGGCGCTCGGCGCAATCGATGCCGTGGAATGGGTTGCGGTCCGTCCAGAACACGAGCATCGGCACGCGAATGCGCTGCAGGTCGTCCTCGCCGAACAGATAGCCGTCCACCTCGGGCTGGAAGAGCTTGTCGTAATACTCGCTCAGCGATTGGCGCGTCTCGGGCCGGCTCCAGATGCGGCTCCGGCACTCGACCAGCTCGTCGGTGACGTCAGCCGCCGAGGCCATCAGCCATTCCATGCGCTTGCGGATCGTCTCATGGCTCGGATTGGCGAGCGCGGCGAGCGACCGCTCCCGCAAAGCGGCGAGATCCGCGCCCTCCAAGGCGACGGTGCCCGGGGCGAACTTCATCCCCCAGGCCGTGTTGGCGATGGCCTTGCGCACGCGATCGGGATGGTTGAGCGCCATGTCGAAGACGATCCAGCCGCCGAGCGACTCGCCCTCGATGTGCGCCTTCTGGATGTCGAGCGTGTCTAGGAGGTCGAGGACCTGCTCGGTGAACTGCTTGCACCAGTTCCCGGAGCGGAACGGGGGTTTCGAGGAGAAGCCGTGCCAGATGAAGTCGATAGCCAGCACGCGGAAGTCTTGCGCGAGGCGGGCGACGTTGCGCGTCCAGCTCTCCGCATGGCCGCCCCCGCCGTGCATGAGCACGAGCGCCTCGCCTTCGCCGGCTTCGATCACCCGCGTCGTATACTTTCGTCCCTGGATGAATCGCGTCTGACTCCCCAACAGATCGATGTACATGCTGCTCATGATGACCTCCGGCGCGCGGAGGCGCGCCCTTCCCCATAGCACAGCAACACGGGGGGGACGCCAGCGAAGCGGTCTGAAGTGGTCACCGGATTAGAGGGGAAGAGAAGAGCGCGCCGACCGAATCGTCACCGCCTGGAGGGCGCCGACAGAGCGACGCCCTCAAGCACGTTGGGGTTCAGACCCTAACCCCTAACCCCGTACCCCCAAAGCCTGAACAGCCTAGCTCTTCGGCACGTGCCGCTGCTGCTCCCGCACCCTGTCCAGGTATTGTTTCAGGAGCGGGCACTCGTGTACGCAGCGCGGCGCATGTCCCTGCGCTTTCACCGACGCAGCCGCAGCGCGGTGGAGCTGGCGCACGGCAATCTCGCTGTCCATGAACGCGTCGCGGTAGCGGCCGATGTTCTCCACCGAGGCGTCGGCTTCGACGTCGCGGGTGGCGGCATTCAGCTCGGAGTCGCGCTTCTCCGCCTGTTCACACAGCTCCTGCAGGCGCACACACTGCGCTTTGGTGTCGTCGTCATCGACGGCGTTCGCGCCGAAGTTGTCAGTAGCCCGCGCGCTTGTGGCCGCCACACAAAGCCCGATGACCAAGGCCAGTGCGGTCACCGACCGGAGCACCGGAATCGGGCGCGCGTGGAAAAATGTCCCCGCGGGGGCGACGCAACCTCGCCGCGGCAGGCGGGTGACCGCGTCCGGCTTGCGGCTGAACATTGCCGTTCCCAATAGCAAACCGCGCCGCCGAAGTCATCGGCGGCGCGGTCGGCGGTAACGAGCGCCATTCCGAAACGCAGCGGCGCTCGCGCGGCGCCGCTGCCATGTTTCCCTCTAGAAGAACTGGTAGCGCAGATCGATGAAGATGTTCTGCATCCCCTTGCGCGCGAACCCGCCGATGAAGTCGTTGGTGTGACCGATAAAGAAGTTGCCGCCGATCTCGGCCCGGAAGGCGTCGGTGAAATCGTACGCAAAGCGGGGCCGGAACCACCACTCGCCCGCGTCCGAGTAGAACACCAGGGCCTCGCTGCTGAGGCGGTCCTGCATGGAGGTGTTCAACAGGAAGAACGTCAGGCTGGTTTTGAAATTGTTCAGGTTCGCCCCACCGGGGTTCGTCAGCCCATCTTTTTGCGCCTGCGGGATGTAGGTCTGGAAGAGCTGGGCGCTGGCCAGCGTCTCGGTGTTCGCCGTTGGCGCAATCAGCGGGACGCCGAAGAAGGTCTTGTCGACGCCGAGCACGTAGTCGAACGTGTCGCGGTAGTACACGGCATCGAAGGTATTCGGATTCAGACGCCCGTAAAACGGGTTATCGATCGATCCCAGGAGCTCGGCGCGGAGCACGACGTTGCTCACGTTGATGAGCGGAACCTCGTACACGTTATAGTCGAACGAGGCGCCAATGCGGTGCACGCGGTCCGGGGTGTTCTTGTACACGAACTGGGGGACCACCGTGCCGTCGACGATACGCTGGCGGACGTGGGCTTTGGCGTGCGGCAGGTTCGACCAGTCGTAGTAGTAGTTCAGGGTGTAGCCAAACGCACCCACCCAGTGCGACCAGCGCGCACCCGCCTCACTGTTCTTGAAGTTCGAGGCCGGGTCGACCGGCTGGTCGAAGAGGTTTTCAATGACCGGAATGCCCAGCGCGTTCACGTTGGTCTGGAAGGTGTCAAAGGCGCGGAACGACCACGGCGAGACGATCGCCGGCGGGAACGTGTCGCTCTGGTACATCGGCGAGTACACCATCTGGATACCCGCGTCTTCCAGGATGTTGCGCGGCAGCGAGTAGTCCAAGCGGACCATCCAGAGCGGAATCCGGACCTCGTCGAACACCGCGTAGAGCGGTTCGCGGAAGTCCTGCGGGTTGATCAGGTCGAGCAGGCGCAAGCCGTCCGCTTTCCCCCACACCACCTGTTGCTTGCCGAGGCGGGCGAAGATCTTGCCGTACTCCGCCGGCATTTCATCGAGGCTGTAGTCGATGAACGCCTCGCGCAGGAAGTCGTCGTAGGCCAGCGACCAGGTGTTCGACAGATTGGTCACCGCCATGCGCTGGTTGCTCCAGCGGCTGCTCCCCTCCTGTACGTCGAACACGTTGTCGACGAAGGCCCGGAGCTTGATGGTCAACGAGAGATTGCGCGCGAACCGCTTCTTACCCTCGAGCCAGATCGACTGCTCGAAGCGGTCGAGCACGTTGTTCTGGCCTTGGCCCGGCGGGCAACCCGGGATGCCGACCCACTGATTCGCGGGTGTGCCCGGCGGTGTGCAGTTGTGGCCGCCGTTCAGGAACACGCCGGTCCGGTTGCGGACGAACCCTTGAATCCAGGTGTCGTACTGCGGCAGTTCATAGCCGGCAGCCGGGCACGCGATCACGAGTCCTACACACCACACCACATGCCGCCAAAGGCTTCGGCGCGCCGTCTGTCTTTCCTTGTTCATGGGCCCCCCTCTTCCTCCCCCCCGGGAGGATTGTGAGTGAACGGTTCTGCTTTTACTGCACTTCTATTCCTTGCTGTGTCCGTTGGTATTTCGAAGCTGTTACGCCCGCGCGCTCACGGGCTCGCGGGTCGTGGTCTCCTGCGGCACGTTGAAGAAGGTCAGGTACGACGGCTTGAGAGCGGTCCAGAACACCGCCGCGACGCTGGAGAAGATGAAGCAGATCAGCAGTATCAAGCCCATACCGAACCCGATGGCACCCAGGTAGAGCGGCGTGGGAATGAGCGCCCAGCAGCCGATGATCAATGCGATGTTCGACACCAGCAGCGCGCGGCGGATCTTTACGAAACCGGTGATGAATGCCTCGCGGAAGTTGGGGTTTTTCGCGTACTCCTCGCGGACGCGGTACAGAAGGTAGACCTCTGAATCCACGCCCACGCCGCTTGCGATCGCCAGCGCCGCAGTGGTGTTAGAGTCCATCGGCACGCCGGCCAGATACATGATCAGCAGCCAGACGGCAATCGCCAGGAGCAGGGGCAAGCACAGGAGCACCGGCATCATCAGGCTGCGCAGCATGATCACCAAAATGACGAACGTGGCGCCCATGGAGAGCGCGGAGCCGAGGAACAACCATTTGCCGATGCTCTCGTTGAACGCCTGCGCGATGGCCAGCGCCCCGCCGCCGATGATGCCCTCCAGCTTCGGGCCTTGCAGGTGCCGCGCGGATAGCGCGTTGGCGGCACCCATGACGCGGGTGACCGTGTCAATCGCCGTATCCCGCACCAGCACGACGATCGCCGCGGCATTGTGCTTCGGGCTCAGCACGGCGTCGAAGAGGCCCGGCTCGTTGTCCTCGTACAAGAAGACGTACTCGCCGAGGCTGCGCTCATCCGGCGGCAGCGCAAACGCCTCCTGTGTGCCGCCGCGCATCAAGCGGTTCATAACCTTCAGGTAGTCCGGTAGCGCGAGGCTTCCGGCCACCCCCTCGACTTGTTCGATGGCCGTCTGGAACGCGTCCATCTGCCGCAGCACGTCGAGGTCTTGATTGATCCGCACGTCGCCCTTGGTCTTGACGAGCACGACCAGGGGGTAGACGCCGCCGAAGTCGTCGCGGATCTTCATCTCCATGTTGTAGATTTCGTTGTTCTCCCAGGACCGGGTGAGCGCGTTGTGGATGGCGTACGTATTGTCCTGAGCGAACTGCAGCCGCGGAATGATCGCCACCGACCAGGCGAGGAGCGCGATGATTCCGATGGATACCACGGCTTGCGCGGTGCGGTTGTAGACGAGCGAGCGCACCACCTTCTCGATGAACAGATCCATCTTGCCCGGTTCCGCCTCGACCTGCCGGAGCGCCGTAGTGCCTTGCCAGCGGCGCACCGCGTAGTAGAGCGCCGGCGTCAGCAGGAAGAACTCCGCCACCGTCACCGACGCGAGGCCGAGCGTGGTGATCTTGCCCAACACCGCTACGTTGTCGAACGGCACGAAGCAGAGGACGACGAACGCGATCATGTCGGACACGAGCGAGACCAGCATCGGCTTGAAGCGGGTGGCAAAGGTATCCACCAGCGCTTCGCGCGCGTCGTGCGCGGCGGGCAGCGATTCGTCGTACAGCCGGCGAATGTACTGCACGGCATGGCAGGAGCCGGCGGCGACCACGATGAAGGGTCCGAGCAGCACGGCAGCCGATCCGACGACGTTGCCGAAGATGAAGTAGAAGAGGCCAAAGCCGGAGACCGACGCGTAGATGCCAACCAGGATCGGCAGCAACGCCCCGGAGAAGCTCCGCATGAAGAACAGCAGCACGACGAACAGCACGGCGACGAACGCGCCGAACCCCGCAGCCACGTAGATCAACCCGACGCTGTTCACCCAGCCGATGATGATCGGCGTGCCGCCCGCCTCGACGAGGTCGTGGCCGTCGGAGAGCCGCTCCGTCAGCGGCTGGATCGTTCGGTAGATCTCAACCGGGTCGGTGTACGGCAGCGTTTTGCCGAGGGAGTCTTCGACCGGGGAGGTACGGAAATCCGCTTCGATAAGCGTCGACTTTGCCTCCGGCGAAACCAAGGGGCCGAGCACCAGCGGATTGTGGTAGGTGCCCCAGCGGATGCGCTCCAGCGCTGCGGTGTCGCCTTCCTCCGGCACGCGTTCCATCAGCGGCCGGTTTTCGATCATCTCTTCGCCGCCCTCGGTCACGTCGAACTTCATGTAGCGGGCGCTCAACCCGGCAACCGAGCGAACGGTGTAGGGAATGACGCCCTTCATCTTCAGCACGGCGTCGGTGATCGTTTTGACTTTTTCGAGCGTGGTGACGTTGAAGATGTTGCCTTCGCGCGGGCTCACCATGATCACCAGGTGGTTGGAGCCGCCGAACTGTTTCTCGATCTCCTTCGTCCGCTGAACGAGCGGATGACCCGGCGGCGCCCAGGCACCGGGCTCGTCGTGGAGCTTGAACTGCAATGCGAGATAGGCCGCGGCTGCGAACCAGATCGTGCCGACTATCAGGAGCAACACGCGATGACGTACGATGAAACTCCCGAGCGGCGCTAAACGATTTTCTGCTGCCAGCATCTGGCCCCCTGTTAACGAACTATTTGGATTGGGATGTGAATTTCGAATCGCGTTAAGCCGTGGCGGGTGACAGATGGGGCCTAACGACAAAGCAGGGTGCCCCATGGGGCACCCTGCTCGTTACTGGTAGCCGGCTCGCCGCCGCGCCTCTTCCCACCCCGCCACCGCTGACGACGTGCTCGTACAGACTCGCTAATCGCCCGACATCACGGGGTGGTGATCACATCGGGCGGTTGCGGCCACCGATCCTCTGGGGAGACCCAGTTGGCCGGGTTCGGTCCGTACTCGAGCGTGCTGGTGTACTCGTTCGGCAGGAGGTCCGGGTTGAAGATGTCGTCCGAGTACTTGGTGTCGAAGAAGGACTCTTCCCAGGGCACGTTTTTGCGGTGGTGGGCACCCCAGAACACGCTGCGATACCCGGTGCGCAGGTCGTGCGCACCGGCGGTGTTCCAGATCAGATAACCGCGGGGGTAGCTGGGATCGATGAGATCCGCCGGCCGGTGCGCGTAGTTGCTGACGCGCACGATCTCGCCTTTCTCATCGTAGGCGCGCTCGTGGCTGACGCCGTAGATGAACATGTTGACCCAGCTTTCCTTTTTGTCGAACCAGTACGGCCGCTCCTTCGGGGTCACCTCGACCACCCAGTGCGGGCAGCCGATGCCGTCGAGGAACTCTTCCTTGCGCTCCCAGCCCGAATTGCCGAAGCCGAAGTACTCGGGACCGGGATCGGCGAACAACGCGGTCTTGATGACCTTGTTGTTGTGGTTGTACGGCGAGACCTGCCCCAGGTCTTCGTTGCGGATCGGCGTGCCGGCGAAGTAGTCCTGCTTGCTGGCCGTGGCCAGGCGGCGCACTTTGCGCACCGAGGGCAGGTAGAGCCAGTTGTCCTGCTCTTTGTTGGCGTCGTCGTACACATTGGTGACGAAGCCCACGCCGCGTACCGTGCGCGGAGCGGTGAGCACGATGAACCGTTTGCTCAAGGTCGGCGGGCTGGTGGATTCGTAAACGGCCTTCTGCTCGGGCCGCACGTAGGTCTTCTTCCACTCTACACCGCAGCGGGTGCGCACGCCGCCGCCGGCGGCGATGATGTCGAAGCAGAAGCCGCCCTTCCAGTCGAGGTAGTTCGAGCCGTTCTCGACCAAGCTCCAGCCGCGCATCACGTCATACCCGGACTGCTTCACGCGCTCATCCATCGAGATGTTGATCGGTGGATAGGGCGTGTCGGCGAAGCTCTCGTAGTAGTACGAGGGGCCCTTCTCCTGCAGCTCCTTGGGCTGCCAGGGCTTCGGCGTCCAGGTCACCGTCTCGTCGCCCCACGTGACCTTGTAGTTCTTGGTGCCCGGGATCGGCTCAACCCGCCACTCTTTGCCACCGATCATTTTCGAGTACACGCCCCCGAGCGACTTCTCACGCGCTTCGGCAGCTTGCTGCTCGTCGGCCGCTGCCGCGGGCATCGCCAGCCCGACTGCGCATGCGGTAATCGCCGCCCATTTGACCAACCTCATGGCGTTTCCTCCTTTGTGGTCCGCCCTGCGATGATTGAAATCGTCACTTCGATATCGAGAAACCGTAACCGGGGAGATCGTGGGGATGTGCCAGAGTGTAACCGGGTAGCGCGGCAACTGCTGCCTCGTACGCGGGGGTGGTCGCGACCCACAGAGACCTAGACGGATTTGGCACCCGAACGGATGCTGCGCTTACCGCTGCGCGATCCTCACGCACGCGGAGCAGCCGCTCGCTCCCACGCACTGCGAGTCGCTCCCGGCGGATCTGCTGCAGCATCACTGCGCAGCGACGTCCGGCCCCCCAGCCCTGCGCTTCAATTCCTTCATCTATCATCAGGATGTGATTCGGGGAAGCTTCCCAAACCGCTATGTGGTTTGTCAAGCCCCGCGCACGGCGTGCTTTGCTGCGCCGTTCCACCCGCCACCTGCGGCTGCCGAATGCGCGGTGCATCGTCCGCCCCACGGCAGTCCGTGAACACCGCGCGCCTCGGCGCGCGCCCAGCAGGCGGTGACACTTCAAGATCTTTTGCGTAGAAACCGAGCGCGGTCGCGCCCGACGACAGAACGGACGTCCCACGCGCGCTTTGATTCAACAGCGCGGCGGCGGGCGATCGCTTCGCCCCGCCGGGGGCCGGCGCGAGTTGGCGGCTGCCTTGCTCGCCTTATGCAGCGACGGTATGGTCGGCGCGCTCGGCACGGCGCACAGGGCGTACAGGCGGAGCGCTGATTCACCGATTGACCTTTCATCTGCTCGACCTCTGTACCACGAGCTGGAAACACACACGACGCCATGATCCGGCAATCGGCCGCGTGATCATGGAAGGGGGTGCCAATGGCGGCGAAGAAGAAACAGAAATGGGGACTGCTCCTCAGCGGCGAGAACCTTTCGATGGACGAGATCGTCCATTATTCCAAGATGGCCGACCAAGCGGGGGCGGAAAGCCTCTGGTCGACCGAGCTCTGGCGCGACGGCATCGTCATGCTCGCGGCGATGGCGGCGGCGGCGCCGACGCTGCGGGTGGGCACCGGCGTGGTGCATTTCGCGCGACCGCCGCTGAACCTCGATCTCACCGCGATGTCGATGGCGGAGTACACGCACGGGAAGTTCATCCTCGGCATCGGCACGGCGCCGAAGTTCGTGAACGAGGACTGGTACGGCATCAGTTACGAAAAGCCGATTCGGCGCATGCGCGAGTTGATCGAGTGCCTGCGCGTCATGTGGACGTCGAGCCCGACGAAGTCCGTCAGTTACGAGGGGGAAGTCTTCCAGGTGAAGAACTATCGCCGCTTCATCCCGCCCCCGTACGAGTCGATCCCGATCTATCTCGCGGCAGTGCTGCCGCCGATGCTGCAGTTGGCCGGCTCACACGCCGACGGTGTGATCATCAACACATTGAACACGCCGCGCTACTTCAAAGACGTCGTACACCCGAATTTGAAAAAGGGCGCCGCCCGGGCTGGCCGGTCGCTGGATTCCAATTATGAGATTTGCGCGATCAAACCGTGCGCGGTGAACAAAGACCGCAAGCAGGCGCGCGAGCTCGGCAAGCACGTGATCGCGTTCTACGCGACGCTGCCGTATTTCGACGCCGTGCTCGACCCGGCGGGGTTCTACGAGCCGAAGATGAAGATCCGCGAGGCAATGCAGCGCAACGACATCCGCGGCATGCTCGACAACGTCACAGAGGACATGGTCGATACGCTCGTCCTCGCCGGCACCGCCGACGATGTGCGCCGCCAGCTGAAGGAGTTCGACGGACTGTTCGAGACGACGCTGCTCTTCACGCCGTTCTTCTTCGTCGATCCGGCCGAGACCAAAGCGAATCACGCAGCGATGATCGAGGCATTCGCGGACTGATCGCGGCAACCGCAACAAACGCTTGCGCGCCAATGACGAACGATCGAGGCTTGCCCTTGACGGGGCGGGACGTCTGTCATATCGGGGCGGGCACGCAAGACTGGCTCAATTTGCTTCGCACAGACGGAGGTTGGAGATGCACACGCTGCTGAAGGTCGTAGTCACCCTGGGATTGCTGCTCGCCGTGCGCGCGGTCGATGCCAAGGATCCGGTGTATGCAGAGGGTTGGTACGGCTTCAAGAATTCGTCGCCGCAACAGCGAGACGTGGAGCTGATCAACGCCTGCGCGAAGGCGCAGGGCAGCTTCGCCGAGATCCGCCGCGTGGAAGTTCCGGCAACCAAGGGCAACACCTTCGACAAACTGTGCGAATCCATCGGCATGCGGTGCGAGACCGTCTGTGGATGGGACGGCAGCCCGCATGCGTGCGATGAGAAGCCCGCGACGAAGGAAGGCGACGGCAACCGCGTGGCGAAATGCGTCCCCGCCAAAGAGCTCTGAACGCTGGCGAGTAACACTGCCGTTTGAGGTTTCAAGCGCGCTGAGCCCCGACGGTGTCGCGCTCCCGCATCGGAGCGCGACACCGTCCGGATGCCGAGCGCACTGCGGGTCGCTGCGTTGCACGCGAGAGCGGCGGCCGGCAGCAGGCGGGCGTTCCGGAGTGCATGCCTGTTGGGTTTGCGCTCTGCCTGCCGCCGCCCGTATGCAGGTATCGCATCCATCCTGCACGCGCTCGCGGCGCGTGATCCGCGTTCCACGTATGGTGACGGTCCAC
>JBFXHX010000045.1:0-25019 GCA_050176585.1 Binatia bacterium | reverse complement strand
CCGTCCACCACTGCCGGTGAATCCGCCGAATCTCCGCGATGTCCTCTGCTTGTCCCATCTCTACGTCCCTCCGATCCGTCCGCGCGCGCCGCCACGGCCCCGACCCTCTCCGTCCCCCACCGCGCGCAATGACCCGATGGTTCAGTGAAGTTAGGAATCTTCTCGATAGGAATTCGAACCGCGTCAATAGTGAGCCATGTGGCGGGCTGCAAGCGAAAACGCCGCGATCCAGATGCCGCGGCGCGCGGTTTCTCGATGTAGGCGCGGGACCTGTGCCTGCACGGCGGCGCGGAGCATCGCCGGCGGAGGGGCGCGGCGCATCGTCCTTGACCGGTGCGCGCGCCTCGCTAGCGCAATTGCCGCACAACGCCCCGGGCATCGCGGCGCGCATGCCGTGCGCCCAAAGGCGCCGCGGCTACATTACGCGGAGCTACAACCGCCCAGGTCAGCGCCGCGATCAGCGCCGAGCAGGGGATCGTCAGCACCCGCCCACACACGATGCGCCCGGCGACGCCCCAGCGCACCGCCGAAGGACTGGTAACCGAGCCCACCCAAACGATGGGGCGGTGATCGTGTGGGCCGCCGACACCGGCACGCCCAGATTCGTCGCCGAGGAAGAGCGTCGCAGCGCCGCTGTCTCCGCGCAAAAGCCCGACCGGTTTCAAATGCGCGATGCGCAGCTCCATCGTGCGCACGATGCGCCAGCCGCCGCTGAGCGTGCCCATGAGCGTACCGAACCGCATCGCGGCGTGGCAGGCCAGCACAACCCAGAACGACACATAGAACCCGCTGCCGAGAAAGCCGCCGGCCTAGAGCCGCACCGCGATGATGTCCATGGTCTGCCGGTCCGTCCCCGGGGCTGGAGAGCGGCGCCCTCCAGGTGGTGCCGGATGCGCGGCCCCGGCGATGGCGCATGCGGCAATGTCGTCCGACCGCGCGCGAAGGCTATGACCACGATCGCCACGCGCCGGGGCCGGCGTGGAGTTCCGGGCAAATCTCCGCGATCGAATACACTGCATTTGACGAATTCCTCTGCTTCACGATAGGCGAGAGAAGTCTGTCGAGCTTCCGCAACACGAACCAACTCTCTGTACCCGCGGGGTCACGAGGGGGAGGCGTATATGGAAGGGAAAGTCCTCGTGAACGGGGCAAACCTCTGGTACCGAGTAACCGGCGAAGGTGAGCCGGTCATCCAGATTCACGGCGCTGGCTTCGGACACTACAACCTCGATCCGGCGACGCCGGCAGTGTCCAAGCACTTCCGCGTCATCGACTACGACCAGCGCGGCTTCGGCGCGTCCGACCGGCCGGTGCAACGCTACGACATGGAAGTATGGGCCGACGACGTCGCCGGTCTGCTCGACCGCCTCAGCATCGATCAGGCGCACGTGCACGGCACCTCCATGGGCGGCATGGTGGCAATCGTCTTCGCCGGCAAATACCCCGCGCGCACGACTTCGGTAGTGATCAACTGCGCGGCGGCCAAGCTCGGCCGCATGGGCAAGTTGATCTTCAAGAACTGGATCGACATCGCACGCCTCGACCCCGACGGCCCAGGCAGTCGAATCCTCGCGGAATTGATGAGTTGGCAGGCGCTTTCTAAAGGCTTTTTGAATACCCCGGACGGCGCCGGCGCGGTCGATCTCGTGCAGCAGATCCTGCGCGACTCCAACCGCCTGGAGGTGTGCACGGCGGCGTGGCAGGCGATTCACGACATGGACCTGCGGCCGTGGCTGCCGAAGATCACCTCCCCTGCCCTCGTGCTCGGCGGCGACGAGGACATCATGACGCCCTGGGACCAGGGGCCGGACGGCGCCGGGCAGCAGGCGATATACGAAGGTATCCGCGGCGCCGAGAAATACGTCATCAAGGGCGGCGGACACTCGACGCTCTTCGACTCGACCGCGGAGCACAACCGCGCGGTAATCGACTTCTTCCAGCGGCATCGGCGCCGCTGAGCCCACTCGGGCGCTCGGGAGAGTGAGACAGGCATGGCGGTAATGAAGCTGATGGGCGCGCGCGTCCATCGCGTAGAAGATCCGAAATTCCTCTGCGGCCGCGGCGAGTATCTCGGCGATCTCACGCTGCCGCGCATGGTCGAACTGGCGTTCATCAGGAGCCAGCACGCGCACGCCCGCATCGTGCGCTTCGACGTCGAGAAGGCGCGCCAGGCTCCCGGGGTGCTCGGCGTGTGGACCGGTCGCGACACGCGCGAGGCCGTCGGGCTGATGCCCGCGCCGGCCAACAAGGCCCCGGCTTCGGTATTCAAGCAATCCACCTGGCATCCGCTGGCCGCCGATAAGGTGCGCTACGTCGGCGAGGCGATCGGGGTGATCGCCGCGGAATCCCGCTACATGGCCGAGGATGCCGTGGAGCTGGTCGACGTGCAGTACCAACCGCTCGAACCGGTCGCGCACGTCGACGAAGGGAGCAACGGCGGCGGGCCGCTCGTCCACGAGGAATGGGGGGACAACATCCTCGACCACATGGCCGGCACCACCGGCGACGTCGAAGGCGCCTTCGCCGGCGCGGCCGTGCGCGTGCGCCACCGCTTCATCACGGGCCGCCACCAGGCGGTGCCGCTCGAGACGCGCGGCGTCCTCGCGAGCTACGAGTCCACCCGCAAGCAACTGCGCGTGTGGAGCTCGACGCAGATTCCGCACGTGCTGCGCACTCAGCTCGCCGCGATGCTCGGCCTGCCGGAGCACCGCATCACCGTGATCGCGCCCGATGTCGGCGGCGGCTTCGGCCTCAAGTGCCTCATCTTCCCCGAAGAGCCGATCACCGCCTGGGTGTCGATGCGGCTGGGGCGGCCGGCGCGCTGGCTGGAAGATCGCCTGGAGTCGTTCACCGCCTCGTACCACTCCAAGGAGGAGTTCGTGGACGCCGAGCTCGCCGTCGACAGCGAGGGCCGGATTCTCGGCGCGCGGGCTGGCGTGGTGGCCGATGCCGGCGCGTACTCGACGTACATGTGCCCATCCACCTACGAGCCCATCGAGGTGGCGCAGATGATCCCCGGGCCGTACGACGTTCGGAACTACGCGTTCACGATGCATGCGGTGGCCACCAACAAGCCGCCTCTGTCCCCGTATCGCGGCGTCGGCGCAGAGATCGCGGCGTATGCCATCGATCACCTCATCCATCTCGCCGCGCACCGGCTCGGCCGCGATCCGGTGGAGCTGTTCCGCAAGAACCTCATCCGCGACGAGCAGTTCCCCTACACGTCGGTCACCGGAATGCGCTACGAGCCCGGCGCCTACGTCCAGTGCTTCGAGCGCGCGGTCGCCCTCGCCCGCTACGACGAATCCCGGCGCGAGCACCACGCGCTGCGCGCGCGCAACATCTTCCGCGGTATGGGGATCTCGTCGTACACCGAGCCGACCGGATTCGGCTCGAAATTCTGGCACGAGATCGGCGTGCCGATCTCCTCGTACGAAGCCGCGCATCTGCGCATGGATCCCGGCGGCCACGTGGTCGCGGCCGTCGGTACGCACAGCCATGGACAGGGCCAGGAGACGACGTTCGCACAGGTGGTCGCCGACGAGCTCGGCGTGCCGCTGGAAGACGTGAGCGTCATCTTCGGGGACACCAGCAAGACGCCGTACGGCTGGGGCACCTGGGGCAGCCGGTCGATGGTGCAAGCCGGTGGCGCCCTGGTGGTGGCCTCGGGGCGCTTGCGCGAGAAGATCATCCGCTTGGGCGCGCATCTGCTCGAAGTGAGCGCCGACGACGTGGAATGGCAGGACGGGATTGTCGCGGTGCGCGGCGCGCCCTCGCGGCGGATCTCGGTGCGCGAGGTGGCGCGTCAGGCGATCTATGAAGGCGCCGCCCTGCTGCCGGAGGGAGAGGAGCCCGGGCTCGAGGTCACGGCGACCTACGACCTGCCCGGCCTCATGTTCCCCAACGCCACCCATGTGGCCGAGGTCGAGGTGGACCCCGATACCGGCTCGGTCCGCATCCTCCGCTACGTGGTGGTCAAGGATTGCGGGCGGATGGTCAATCCGACCATCGTCGAGGGACAGATCCACGGCGGAGTGGCACAGGGGATCGGCGCCGTGCTGTTCGAGGAAAACACGTACGACGCCAAAGCCCAGCCGCTGGCGATGAGCTTCATGGATTACCTGATGCCGACCGCCGCCGACGTGCCGAACATGATCGTCGAGCACGTCGAGACACCCGCAGCCGTGGTGCCGGGCGGCTTCAAAGGCGTCGGCGAAGGCGGCGTGGTCTCCGCGCCCGCCGCAGTCGTCAATGCGGTGTCGGACGCGCTCGGCGGCGTCGCGATTCCGCGCTATCCGCTCACGCCCGAGCGCGTGCGCGCTGCGGCGCTCCAGGCGCGCCAGCACAACCGCTGATGACCGAGATACGGGCACGCATCAACGGCAAGGAAGTGCGGGCGCAGGTCGAGCCGCGCACGCTGGCCTCGGATTTCCTCCGCCACACCGTCGGCACCAAGGGGGTCCATGTCGGGTGCGAGCACGGCGTGTGCGGCGCCTGCACGATCGTGCTCGACGGCACCACCGCGCGCTCGTGTCTGCTGTTCGCCGTGCAGCTCGACGGCGCCGAGGTCATGACGGTGGAAGGGTTGGCGGCGCGCGACGGCGCGCTCCATCCCATTCAAGCGGCGTTCCGCGAATGCCATGCGCTGCAGTGCGGGTTCTGCACGCCCGGATTCCTCATGTCGGTCTACGCGTTCTTGAACGAAGAAAAGCGCGCCGAACTCGACGAAGCCGAGATCCGCAGCGCGATTTCCGGCAATCTCTGCCGCTGCACGGGCTACAAGAACATCGTCCAGGCGGTGCAGCGCGCGGCGCGCTCGCTGTACGGAGGGGCGTGATGGCTGCCGGTGGCCACGCGTTCGGTCGTCCGATCGAGCGCAACGAGGACGAACGCCTGCTTCGCGGCGCCGGCCGCTTCATCGACGATGTCGAGGTGCCGAACGTGTTGCATGCGGCCTTCCTCCGCAGCACGGTCGCCCACGCCCGCATACGCGGCGTGAACGCCAATGCGGCGCGCGCACTGCCCGGCGTGGTCGCCGTGTACACCAGCGCCGACGTCGAAGCGGTGAACGGGCCCGCCCCATGCCTCTTCCGCCAGCACGCCGAACCGGACCCCCGCTACGTGCTGAAGAGCATGCCGTCGCCGCAGACCCAACGCCCGCTCGCCACCGACGAAGTGTTCTTCGTCGGGCAGACGGTGGCGATGGTCGTCGCGGAGAACCGCGCGGTGGCGGAAGACGCGGCGGAGCTCATCGAGGTGGACTACGAAGAGCTCCCCGTCGTCGTCGATCTCGACGCCGCGATCGCCCCGGGCAGCCCGCGCGTTCACGCGGGCGCACCGAACAACATCGCCGGCCAGATCACCCAGCGAGTGGGTGACCCGGAGCGCGCCTTTCGCGAAGCGGCCGTCGTGCTCCGCAAGCGTTACGTGCTCGAGCGCAGTGCAGCCATGCCGATGGAAACGCGCGGCGTGGTCGCGTCGTTCGACCGGCGGACGGGATCGCTCACGGTGTGGGACAACACGCAGGTCCCGATCCCGTTGAAGCGGACACTCGCCTGGCTCCTGTCCATCCCCGAGGAGCACGTGCGCGTGATTGCCACCGAGAGCGGCGGCGGCTTCGGGGTCAAAGCGGTCTTCCCGTATCCCGAGGAGCTCCTCACCTGCTGGGCCGCGGTACAGCTCGGCCAGCCGGTCAAATGGATCGAGGATCGGCGCGAGCACTTCATCGGGTCGAACCACGAGCGCAAGCAGATCCACGAGCTCGAGATCGCCGCGACCCGAGACGGCGTCGTGCTCGGCCTCCGCGACCACTTCCTGCACGACACCGGCGCGTTCATCCAGTACGGATTGACGACCCCGATCGTATCGGCGAGCCAGATCGCGGGGCCTTATCGCATCCCGAATATCTTCGTCGACCTGCGGGCCGTGCATACGAACACCGTGCCGACCAGCCCGTACCGCGGCGCCGGCCGGCCGCACGCGTGCTTCACCCTCGAGCGCGCGCTCGACCATCTCGCCGACGAGCTGGGCATCGCACGCGCGGAAATCCGGCAGCGCAACCTCATCCGGCCCGCCGAGTTTCCGTACCGACGCGACGGCCTGCACAGCGTCGACACCACGCCGGTGGTGATGGACAGCGGTAACTATCACGAGCAGCTGCAACGCCTGCTCGACGCCATCGGCTATGCGTCGTTTCCCGAGGAACAGCGCCGCGCGCGCGAACAGGGCCGGCACATCGGCCTCGGCCTCGCCTTCTACGTCGAGAGCACCGGCGTCGGCCCATACGAGGGGGCGCACGTGAAGGTGCTCCCTGCGAGCGGCAAGGTGCACGTCGCCGCCGCGTTGACCTCACAAGGTCAAGGGCATGAGACCACCTTCGCGCAAATCGCCGCCGAGCAGCTCGGCGTCGACCCGCATGACGTTGTGGTGGTCGAAGGCGACACCGACATCTTTCCTTGGGGTGTCGGCACCTACGCGAGCCGCGCGGCGGTGAACACCGGGATGGCCATTTTGCGCGCCGCGCAGGACGTCCGCGAGAAGGCCTGCCGGCTCGCCGGCAACATGCTCGAGGTGGCGCCCCACGACCTCGAGCTGAAGGACGGCAAGGTCATGGTGCGCGGCGCGCCCGAGCGGTTCCTGACCTTGCGACAGGTCGCTACGGCCGCGAACCCCGACCGCTACGCGTTCGATCCCGAGATCGCGCAGCTGGCCGAATTCCTCCCGCCGCGACCGGCCGACGGCCCGCTACTGCCGCGCGGCGACAGCCCGGGCCTCGAGGCGAGCGGCTACTTCAGCGCCGAGTGCGGGCCCACCTGGGCGAGCGGCGCCCACGCCGCGGTGGTGGAGGTGGACGTGCAGACCGGGCTCGTGCGGTATCTGCGCTACGTCGCCGTGCACGACTGCGGCACGCTGATCAACCCGCTGATCGTGGACGGCCAGGTGATGGGCGGCATCGCGCAGGGCATCGGCGGCGCGCTGTACGAGCGGCTCGACTACGATGCGGCCGGGCAACTGCGGAACGCGTCTTTCATGGACTTCCTCCTCCCATCGGCCACCGAGGCGCCGCCGACCGAGTTGTTGCATACGGAGACGCCGTCGCCGTTGAACGAGCTCGGCGTGAAAGGCGCCGGCGAAGGCGGCGCGATCCCGGGGCCTGCCCTCACCGCCGCGGCGATCGAGAACGCGCTGCAGCCGCTCGCGGTGCAGATCGCGCAGATGCCGATCGATCCGCCCGGGCTCGTGGAGCTGATCGCGAAAGCCGAGCGCGCGCGCGGGGAAACGCGCTAGCGCGCCGTTCAATCTCGCTTCGCGCCGCCGAGCGCTTCCGCACGCGCGGCCGCAGGGCCCCACAGGTGCCGGGCGGCGCGATGCCACAGCAAGCCCACAGCGATCAGCCCGAGCCCGGCGCCCCAGATCGCGGGCTCTATCCACAACGTCAGAGCGAGACAGCTCACCAGCCCGAGCGCCGCCACCGCACGGGGCATCCGGCTCGCCTGTGCCGGAAGGCGAAGCGCCGCGAGGTTGGTGAGCGCGTAATAGACGAGCACGGTCAACGCGCTGAAGGACCACGTCACCTGCACACTGCCGATGAGCGCGAGACCGGCGACGAGCACGCCGCTCGCCAGCACCGCACGGCGCGGCGACGCGCGCCGCGCGTCGATCTCCGCCAAACAGCGCGGCATGTCCCCGCGGCGCGCCATCGCGAGCGCGACGCGCGACAAGCCGAGCAGCAGGTTCAGGAGCACGCTGGCCATCGCGGCGACCGCGCCGACGGTGATCAGCGTATCCACCCCGGGCACGGGAAACCGGCGGGCCGCGAGCTCCAGCGGCGCGCCGCTCGCGCGCGTCGCCGCCGCCAATGCCTCGGCACCGACCGCCCCGACCGCCACCGCGGTCACCGCCAGGTACACGGCCATCGCCGCCGCCAGCGCGATCACCATCGCGCGCGGGATGTTGCGCCCCGGCGCGCGGATTTCTTCGCCGAGCGTCGCGATGCGCCCGTAACCCGCATAGGCGACGAACAACAACGCGGTCGCGTGCAGCACGCCACCGACGGTATCGGCGTCCGGGCGAAACACCGGCCAGAGATGCGCGCCGGCGTTCTGGCGCGCGACCGGAAAGCCCGCAACGACGAACACCAGCAGCGCGGCGAGCACGATCGAGACAATCGCGGCATTCGCCCGTTTCGAGCGCGCCATCCCACCGGCAACGACGGCCGTCAGCGCAAGTGCGATCAGCGCGCCGAGGCCGCCGCGCGGGAGCCGGCCGGCCGGCAAGCCGAGCGCGGTGAGCGCGTAGCCAGCCAGGCCGAGCGCTGCGGTCGCCGCCGAGCTCGTCTTGGCGCAGAGGAACATCCAGCCGGCGACGAAGCCGATCGCAGGGGACAGATACCGATAGCCATACTCATACGTGCCGCCGCTCACCGGGTGGCTGGCCGCCAGCGCCGCGCCGGAGAGCCCATTGAAGGTCGCGACCACTGCCGCCAGCACGATGGCGAGGAGCACCGCCGGCCCGGCGGACTCCACCGCAAGTCCGATGGCGACGAAGATCCCGGTGCCGAGCATCGAGCCGAGGCCGATGAGCACGGCGTCGCGTATGCCGACGACGCGAGCGAGCGTCCCGGGATGGCTAGTCACTTCCAGCAGCCGATCTCCGCGCCTCTGCGCGTCTGCGGTAAAGATCCGGCGTCGATTGCTGAACTGACAATTGACGCTGGTGCTGCGCGCGGTCGATGAGCACTGTTGCGAGCCCGAGCGCGGTCAGCGGTATGCCGACCCACGGCAGCCGGGCGAAACCGAGCACCTCGCTGAATCCGCCGCCGAGCGCCGCGCCGAGCGCGGTGCCGACGTACACCATCGACGCGTTCAGCGACAGCAGCAACGGCGCCTGTCGCGGCGCGGCGGTGGCCAGCCGCGACTGTTGCGGCGCCATCATCCCGAACGCCGCGGCGCCCCAGACGAGGAATGCCGCGATGGTCGCGACCGGATAGCCGACCGTGAGCGGCACGATGAACATCATCGCGCCGAGCACCGTGAGCTGCACGGTCAAGGTCCGGGTGGACCCGAAGCGATCGTTGGCAAAGCCGCCGATCAAGGTGCCGGCGACGCCGGAGAGCCCGAACAGCATCAACGTGAAGCCCAGCTCCGCGCTGCCCATCGGCCGCAGGGCGCGCAGCACCGGGCCGATGTAGCTGAACACGACGAAGATCGCGGTAAAGTACAGCAGGGTGAGCGCGAGCGTCCAGGCGACCGGCGCGTGCGCCACGGCGCGCGCTGCACCGGCGAAGCTCGGCCGCGGCGCGTGGACGTCGTCGGTCAGCACGAGCTCGAACACGACGATCATCGCGATCGACAGCGCTGCGATCAGCCCGATCGGTACGCGCCAGCCGAAGCGGAAACCGAGCCAGGCCCCGAGTGGCAGGCCGACGACGTAGCTGAGGCTGATGCCGAGGAAGACGATCGACAGCGCGCGGCCGCGCCGCGCCCCGTCCACGCTCGCGACCGCGATGCCCGCCGCGAGCGGCGTCAGCATCGCGCCGAGGCCCATGGCCACGCGCCCGGCCAGAAACGCCGCCAGGTCAGCTGCCAGCACGCACACGATATTGCCGAGCGCGAAGAGCCCCAAAGCCGTTTGCAACGCGCGTTTGCGCGGCCACCCGCCAGTGCTGAGGAGCGCCAGCGGCGCCAGCAGGGCGGTGGACAGGGCGTAGACCGTCATCGCCTGACCGACCAGCGGCACGCTCACGCCGAGATCCGCAGCGATCGGCTCCAGAATACTGCTGATGACGAACGCGCCGGTGCCGATCACGAGGTTCGCGAGCGCCAGGAGCAGCAGCAGCCGGACCATAAAGGCGGCACCCTATCAGCGCGCGCGCCGCTAAGAAATTCCGGGCCGCACGCTCGGCAGTTGCACATGCCGACGTGATGACACTGGAGCGCACCCTCTGCCGGCGCCCGTGGCATTGCGCCGGCTGAGCTCGGCTGAGCCAGGCCTCTAACCACCAGGGGCCGATGAAGCGCCGCCCTCCAGGCATGGACGCCATGCTGCGCGGCGAGGTCGACCGCCGGTTTGTCATCCGAATCTCGATGGAGAGCGCGCTATCGGGACGGGCCGCGTATACGGATTGCGCGTTTCGAGCTATGTTGCCGCGATGAATCCCGACGATTGCGTCTTGTACAGCGGCGGCCTCCGCGGCGCCGAAGCGGCGTTTGGCGAAGCGGCCGAGCGCCACGGAGTGGAAGAAGTCAATTTCACCTTCGAGGGCCACCGCATCGAGCGCGCCCGCGGCGTGCGCACGCTGAGCGCTGCCGAGCTGAAACACGGGGACGTGAGCCTCGGCTACGTCTCGAAGCTGATGAACCGGCACTATCCCGAAACGGACACGTTCAAGAAGGTCCTGCAGACCATCTGGCATCAGGTGAACAACGCACAGGAAGTGTACGTGGCCGGAAAGATCCTGCCCGACGACACGGTCATGGGCGGCACCGGCTGGGGCGCCGAGTTCGCCAAGCTCTGCAACAAGCTGCTGTTCGTCTACGACCAGGATCGCGAGGCGTGGTTCCGCTGGAGCGGCAGCGGTTGGGAGGTCGGGCTCCCGACCATCGGGCATCCGCACTTTTGCGGCACCGGGACGCGCAATCTAGAACAAAATGCGCGCACGGCCATCGCCGAGTTGTTCGAGCGCTCCTTCGGCTGATCCGCAGCCGGTCAGGCAGAACGACGGCCGAGCACGGGCGACCAATGCGCAACGGCGAGCCGCTCCCACACGCACCGCTGCCGCAAAGGCGAGACACCGCTGTTCCAATCATGTCGCACGGCGAACGCAAAGGGCCCGCGAAGGAGCCGCCCGAACCGAACGAGCCACCGGTGCGCGAGCCGCCGCAGCGACAGCCGCCGGCGGACCAGCCGCCCCGGCCACCCGATGAAACACCGCGCGGTCCGGCGGGCGACCCGCCCCCTACCCAGCCGCCGATCAAGGCGGCGGCTTGCGGCTGAGCCCTCGCCTGCACCGGCGGCCACTACTGGCGAAGCGCACGGCTGCTCTCGGGCTCTGACTGCGATGCCGGCGCGTGCGCCGCGGCACGATGACCGGCCAGGTGGCGTGACCATGGGCGCGGGAGAGCGCGCCTACGATGCGGTGATCATCGGCGCGGGGCCGAACGGCCTCGGCGCAGCGGTGGCGCTGGCGCGCGCCGGTTGCCGGGTGATCGTGTTCGAAGCCCAGCCGGACATCGGCGGCGGCGCGCGCACGGCGCAGCTCACGCTGCCTGGCTTCGCGCATGACCTGTGCTCGGCGGTGCATCCGCTGGCGGTGTCATCGCCGTTCTTTCGCGCCCTGCCCCTAAGGGAGCACGGCCTCGAGTGGATCCACCCGCCCGCCGCCCTCGCCCACCCCTTCGACGACGGCACCGCGGCGCTGCTGGTCCCCTCGGTCCAGGCGACCGCGGCGACGCTCGCCGCCGACGCCGCGGCGTACGAGCGCCGCATCGGCGCGCTGCTGCCGCGATGGCCGGAGCTCCTACCCGATCTCCTCGGCCCGCCGCGCTGGCCGCGGCATCCCGTCTCGCTAGCGCGGTTTGGCCTCACCGCGCTGCGCTCGGGCGCGGGCCTCGCCCGTTCCTGGTTCACCGGCGAGCGGGCGCGCGCGCTCTTCTCCGGGCTCGCGGCGCATTCGATGCTGCCGCTGACGGCGCCGATCAGCGCCGCGGTGGGCATCGTGCTCGCGTTGACTGCGCACGCCGGCGGCTGGCCCATTCCGCGCGGCGGTGCGGGGCGCATCTCCGCGGCGCTCGCTTCGTACCTGCGGACGCTCGGGGGCGAGATCGTTACTGGGCACCCGATCGTTTCGCTCACCGATCTGCCGCGCGCGCGCACCGTGATTTGCGATGTCACGCCGCGCCAGTTGCTCGCGATCGCCGGCGAGCGCCTGCCGGAGCGGTTCCGCCGGCAATTGGCCGCGTACCGCTACGGCATGGGGGCGTACAAAATCGATTGGGCACTGGACGGTCCAGTGCCGTGGAGCGCAGGCGAGTGCGGGCGTGCCGGCACCATCCACCTCGGGGGCACGCTCGACGAGATCGCCGCGTCGGAAGCGGCGGCCGCGTCCGGCCGCATCTGTCGACGGCCGTTCGTGCTCGCCGCGCAACCCTCGCGCTTCGATCCGGAACGCGCCCCGCCGGGCAAGCACACGCTGTGGGCGTACTGCCACGTGCCGCACGCATCGCTCGCCGACCAGACCGCCGCCGTCGAGGCGCAGATCGAGCGGTTCGCACCCGGCTTCCAGCGCATGATCCTCGCCCGCTGCGCGCACGCGCCCGCAGATCTCGAACGGCGCAATGCGAATCTCGTCGGTGGCGACATCAACGGCGGTGTACAGGACCTCAGACAATTGGTCCTCCGCCCGACGCTGCGTTGGTACGGCACGCCCGTCGACGGGCTGTACATCTGCTCCGCATCGACCCCGCCCGGCGGCGGCGTGCACGGCATGTGCGGGTACAACGCGGCGATGCGCGCCCTCGGTTCTCGTCTGCTGTAGCCTCGGCACCCGTGGCAGCACGCATCGCGTCAGCGAGGCCCGCCCGCGAGGGGAACGGTGACCTGCGCGCGGGCGGCAAGCGGACATGCCGCGCCGCCCTGCGGGCACAGGTCCCGCGGCTACACCAGAGCTATCCGGCGATAGCGGCGGCGTTCACCTGCGACAGCACCCACAGGCAGCCGATGATCGCGATGGCGTCCTCGGCCGCCGCCACGGCGAAATCCGTGGTGCCCAGCGCGCGCACGAGCCCGGTGCGCGCGCGGTAGCCGGCGAAACAGCCGATGATGCCGCCGGCGCCGCCCAGCATGGCACCGAGCAGCGCGCGCTGCCCCGCGCTCGCGGCGACGCACGCGCCGGTGAGGGCGCCGGTTACGATGCGCGTGATCAGTCCGAGCGGCGCAGTGCGGTTCGGAGTTTGCGGCAGCTTGTCGACGACCAGCTCGAGCACGGCGAGCAACGTGAACACCGCGACCGACGGCAGCGCGCCGATGCGCGCGAGCGGCCCCTCGAGCCGCAGCCAGCCGAGATGCGCCGCCCACGCCGTGGTCGCAGGTGCAGTCAGCGAGCGCAGCCCGGCGAAGAAACCGATGAGGAAGGAAAACAGAAGCGTCGTCATGCGCAAGAGCGGGCTACGCCCCGTGCGTTTTGCGGACCGCGTCTAGTCGTCATTGTCGCGGACCTCGACATCCTTCCGTCCGTCCATGAACGGGTCTTCGCGCGCGATGCCGGCGATTGTCCATCGCTGCCATACATCTCCTTCCGCCCTCGAAGAACGGATTCTCCTGGACGATGACGATTCTGCCCCCGCTCTGCGGGTCGATGGTGCGAGCGACCGGCAATGAATGGGTTGCGCTGGATGATGATTCGGCGCCCGGGGCCCGAGCTCGCCCATCAGGCCGCGCCGAGGCGTCGGGGTCATGAACGCTTTCATGTCGTCCCCCTGGGTACCGGTGCAGATGAACGCGCCGGATGGCGAAGTCAATGGCACGCAGCACTCACAACCGGTGACCCCTGTTCGCTGTTGGAGGCTGCGGCTGTTAGGGTCTGGCCGTCGATCGATGAAGGGCGCTGGACTCGACGCACCTCTCAGCTGAGCGTGTCCTTGTGCTCTAAACCCACCCTTACAGGTACAGCCTGCTCTCTGCCCCGAACGCGATTCCGATGCGACGAGTCGACGCGCGCAAAAAGATCGATGCCAGCGGCACGCTGCCAAGCGCGGTGCACACCCCCGAGGCCGCGCACCACCGGCTGGAGCGGCTCGGGCTGTTCGCCGGCTTGTTCCTGGCCGGGCTCACCTTGCGCCCGCAGATCGTCGGCCTCGGCCCGCTGATCCCGGAGATGAAGATGGACCTCGCGGTCTCGCATGCCGTCGCCGGACTGTTGAGCGCGATTCCGCTCATCTGCATGGGCGCTTTTGCCTTTCCAGCACCCGCGCTATCGCGCCGCTACGGCGCCCGGGCGGTCATCGCAGCGGGTCTCGGCATCATCGCGGTATTCGGGGTCGCGCGCGCCATGGTGCCCGACGCAGCGCTCGTCATTGCGCTCACCATCGGGGTCGGGGTCGGCATCGGCGTCGCGCAGTCGGTCATGCCGGTGGCAGTCAAGGAGCGCTTTGCGCACCGTCCGGCGTTCGCCACCGGGATCTACGTCGCCGGCATCAACATCGGCTCCGCGGTGTCGTCCGCCGTCGCCGTCCCACTGGCGCACGCGCTCGGCAGTTGGCGCAGCCCGCTGGCGATCTTCTCGCTCTCCACCGGCGTGCTGATGCTCGCCTGGCTCTGGCTCACCAAGGCCGGGCCGTCGCACCGCCGCGCCGAGGTGCGGATCGTCGCCCTGCCCTGGCGCCACCCGACGAGTTGGCTGCTCGCGGTGATCTTCGGCGTGATGAGCTGCATCTTCTACGGGCTGAATTCGTGGCTGCCGGACAGCTACGTCGATCACGGCTGGAGCCACGCCAAAGCGGGCACCCTGTTGGCGATCTTGAATATGACCGCGCTCGCCACCACGCTGCTCGTGCCATGGCTCGCCGACCGGCGCGGCTCGCGTCGGCTTTTCCTGACCGGCCTCGGTACGCTGATGCTCACCGGCTGCGTCGGGTTCGTGCTGCTCCCGTACGCGGGCTGGGCGTGGGCCGCGCTCGTCGGGCTCGCGGTCGGCGGCATGTTCCCGCTGGTCATGACGTTGCCGGTGGACGTCGGCCACCGGCCGGCTGAAGTGGCCGCGATCGCCGGCATCATGCTCGGGGGCGGGTATGCGATTGCCGCCGTTTCGCCGCTGCTCCTCGGCGCCGTGCGCGACGCCACCGGTTCGTACCGCGCGGTGCTGTGCATGATCGCCGCCGCCGCCGCCCTGCTGCTCGCGCTGTGCAGCGCGTTGAGCCGCGAGCGGCTGCACCGCGGCACCCTCGGCGCCCCGGCGCAGCACTGACCGCGTCGCCCCTGCGCGCCGCCCGTCAGCGCCGCGCGCAGAAGCCGAACACCACCGGCTGGCCGGGCGCCACCACGTCGTTCCAGCCGACGCCCTCCGCCGTGAGCACGTCGCCGCTCACGGTATAGATCGCGTTCCAGAGCTGCGTGATCGTGCCGGCGATCCGCACGCTGATGCGCCAGTCCACCGGCGCGGGCCCCGCGGTGGTGACGATCACGTCGGCGCAATACCCGGCACCCCAGTCGTCGCGGATGACGAAGCGGCCCTGCGCCGCGCCGCTCGCCGCGGCGGTGGCCGTGCGCGTGGCGGTCGGTGCGTTCGCCGTCGCAGTCGCCGCAGCAGTGCGCGTACGCGTCGGCGTGGCCGTGTTGGGCGGACCCGTGGCAGTCGGTGGCGCCGTCCCCGTGCGCGTGGCGGCGGCGGCCGTGTGCGTAGCGGTCCGCTGAGAGCTGGCCGTTGCGGTCGCGCTCGGCACCGCGCCACGGGCGGCGCAAAAGCCGAACGAGACGCTGGCGCCCGGCTGCACGATGTCGTTCCACGCTACGCCCTCGGCGGTCAGTTGGCCGCCCGCTGCGCTCGCCACTGCATTCCATAGTTGCGTGAGCACGCCGTCGATGGACACGGTGACGCGCCAGTCGACCGGGGCCGCCGAGCCGTTCGTCACCGTGACGTCGGCACAGTAACCCGCTCCCCAATCGCTCTGCACGGCGACGCGCGTCGCCAGCGCACCGCCGGGCGGCGTGGTGGGCGTGTCCGTGCGCGGCGCGGCAGTGCTGGGCGGCGTCGGCGTCGCGGTACGCGCGCGGGAGGGCACCGTCGGGGGCGGCTCGCGACCCTCGGCGAGCGCGACGATGGCGGCCAGCGCGCCGGTATAGCCGGCGTTGTAGTCGGTCGCGACTTCGTTGCGGATGTAATCGCGCCGGTCGTCGGCCCAATCGAAGTCGTCGGCGCTCGCCGGACCACCTACCAACGCTCCGGTCAGCTCATGCCGATTGTCCACCGGGTCATCGATGTCGTGGGTCGGCGAGCCGTGCGCGGCGCGGTGATGAGGATTGCGCGGCGGGTTGCTTCCGAAGCCCACCACGTAGCTGCTGGCCCGCGGATTGTCGCCGAGCATGTAATTGATCTGCCGCAGCGCGAACTGCTGATACCGCTCGCGCTTGCCCGCATCGGCGACGAAGTTTCCGTACACCAGCGCGAGGAATGCCGTGTTCGCGGCGTACCGCAGCGAGCCCCACTGATCGAGCACCACGAGCCCACCGGCGGTGCGCGGCAGGTTGGTGATCCAGTTCTCGAGGTGGGTTTCGAGGCGGCTCGCATGGGCCGCGCTGCCGGTCAGCTGCGCGAGCAGCAATCGGGTCCCGTTGGACACGTTGTCCCAGTTGTGCGCCCAGTAGGTGCCGTCTTGCGCCGCGGCGAGCGCGTTCGCCGCCTCGGTCAAGTATGCGGGGTCGCCGGTGGCGCGGTGCAACCAGGCGGCGGCCCAGGCCAGCTCGTCCCAGTAGCCGCTGAACGAAGAGTAGAAACCATTCGCCTTCACATACCCGGCCGAGGAGCGATACCGGTTCGCGAACGCGTACAGCGCGCGCGCTTCTTCGCGCAGCAGTGCGGCGTACGCCGCATCGCTCTCGGCGAACACCAGCGCGCCGGCCGCCAGCGCGGCCGCGGCACCCGCGGTGACCTCGCTGCACGGGGCGGCGGCGGTGCAGGCGAACGCGGGGCGCGCCATCGTCATCGCCTCCGGCGGTCCCCAGAACGCGTGATCGAGGTACGGGTCGCCGACCTGATAATAGAATCGATCGTCGGCTTCACCGGACCCGCCTTCGCGATATGCGCGCAGGAAGTAATCGAGCACGAAGCGGAGATTGTCGCGCGCGTACGGCAGCTCGCCGGCTGCTGCGTAGGCGGCGGGAAACTCGTGGATGCTCCACCCCAGCATCGTTGCGCTGTATGCCATCGGCAGCCCGAACTTCACCGTGTCGCCGGCGTCGAACCAGCCGCCGGACAGATCGACGCCGACGTCGCTGCCATCACCGAGTGCCGCGGGTTGCCGCCAGGCGACCCGCCACGTGTACTGGGGGTGGTGCGCTCCCGAGCGCTGCGCCTCATAGAACAACAGCGACTTTGCCAGGGCGCCGGCGTAATCGAACTTGAACAAGTCGGCCGGCAGTGCTCCAGCACGAGCCGAGAAAGCGCAGAGCGACAGGGGAGCGACCGCAGCGGTGAGGATGCGCAGTCGCATGCGGCGGGAGCGGACGGGCATGAGTAGGTACCTCCGGAGTCGGTACCCGCTCGATGCGCCGTTGCGCGCTTTTGCTGCAGTCGGCTCAGCGCCCGCCTGAGATCTTGGAAGCGCAGAGGCGCGGGCTCGACATGAGCACTGTCGCCTCCGCGCCGTCTTTCGCGCTGTTACCGTTATCGTTCGAACGGGAGAGGTTCACCACTAGCGGCACGCGACCCGCAGGTTTCGCCACTGCCCGTTTTCACACCGGTAGGTTCTCCCCTGGCGGCAAATGGTCGACTGCGGCGCGATCACCTGGTTGTTGAACCGACAGCTATTGCTCGTCCGCGCTTGCTGCTGCGCATTACCGCAGACGCGCCCGGTGTTCATCCATTGACCGCCGTTGCACCGGTACCGCTCGCCGTTTTGACAACTGGCCTTGCCGTCGGCGAAGACGCGCCCGTTGAACGTGCAACCGCGGTTCGCGACGTTATCGCCGCAGCTATTGCCGGTGTTCACCCAACGCCCGTTGTCGCAGTAGCGCTCGACACCTCCGCGGCAAATGGCTGCCCCATTGGCGTATTCGTTGTTGTTGAGGGTGCAACCGTAGTATCGATCGCCGCCAAAGATCGACCCGCCGCCGGGGCTGGTTCCGTAAGGGCTGCAGGCGGCCACGAACAGCGCACCCGCAGCTGCCAGCACGAGTTCAGCGCTTCTCGTCATGTCGTATCTCCTCTGCCAGCGCAGAAGCGTGTTTCGTGCCACGATCGATGTGCTGGAACCTGCGCTGCGCAAGCGGCCCGCGCATGCATTTTGTACAGCGAAGCCCTTGAATGAGGCGCCCCGACTAGTCCGCAGCGATCCATTCAGGGCCTGACCGGGTAAGTCAGCGGCGAACGCGCCTCCTCGACCAGCTACGGCCGTCTGGTGAGAAGATGATCGTATCTACACCGGCGACCGCGACGAAGCCCCGCGGGCCGCGCGCGATCGCAAAGAGCTCCTCAGCGATCGGCGACGCCTCGGCCGCCCACCGCTCGCCGTCGAATGAACGCAGAAGCGCGCCGCCGTCGCCGACGGCGACGATCTGCTCCCCGTCGCTGGCCGCGGCGCGGAGCGTGACGAAGGAGCCCGTATCGCCCGCGACCCAGGGCTCGCCCGGGTGGGCGATCAGCGCAGTGCCGCCCATGCCGACGGCGATCAACGCGTCGCCGTGCAGGGAGACCGAGCGCAAGGTCTGGACCGTGCCGGAGTCCTCGTGATGCCACTGCGCGCCATCTGGAGAGCGCAGGATCGCGCCACTCGTACCCGTGGCCACGTACCCGTCGTCTGTCGCGACCACCGAGAACAGCAGCTCGCGCGTGGGTGTCGGGCGGCGGATCCATGCCGTTCCGTCCGACGAGGTCAGCACGGTTCCAGCGGCGCCGACGATGACCCAGCCCGCGGCGCCGCGCGCCGCGCTCCACAACTCGTCCTGTACGCCCGACGCGACCGCGGACCACTCCGCGGCGTCGACGGAATGCAGGATGGTGCCCGAAGCGCCGACGGCGAGCCACACGCCGTCCCCCCACGCCGCGCCGCGCAACTCCTGATCGGTGACGCTCGCCAGCCGGGTCCAATGCCGGCCGGTCGCGGACGTGACCATCGCTCCGTTCGTCCCCACGGCCAGGTAGCGGTCGGGCGACGCCGCGGCGCCGTACAGCGCATCCACCGCGCAACTCCGCGCCGTCCAGGTGCTCGCGTCGGCTGATGTGTCGATCAAACCCGCCGGGCCGACCACCGCAAATCCGCCAGCGCCGAAGCCTACCCGCCAGAGTTGTTCGGCGCTCGGAAACTCACCGGGTGCCCACGCACTGCCATCCGTGGACACGAAAATCTCACCCGGACCGCCGACGGCGACGAAGCGGCCGGCGCCCCAGGTCACGCCGCGAACCGCTCCAACGCTCCCCGGCGGAGCCGCCATCCAGTCGCGGCCGTCGGTCGACGTCAGTGCCGCGCCCGCACCCACCGCGACGAACCGGCCGTCCGCGTACACGACATCCCACAACCACGGCGAGCCGGTGTGCACCGGTTCCCATGCGCGTCCATCGGGTGAGGCCCAGATGCTGCCGGCCGAGGTGACCGCGACGTAGGTGCCGGCGCCGAACGCGACGGCAAAGAAATTCTGCACCGTGCCGCTGTCGACCGACTGCCACGAACACCCGTCGTCCGATGCGAGGATCACACCGCCGCTGCCGACCGCGATCAAGCCCGCGTCGCCGTCGACGACCCCGCCCAGCATCGACGGCCCGGGGGTGCCGCACGCGCGCCATTCCCGACCATCGTCGCTCACCAGCACCAGTTGCGCGGCGCCGACTGCGACGTAACGGCCGCGCGCGAAGGCGATGCCGCGCAGCGTCACGCCCGTGGGCGCCTGGCGCTCCTGCCAGGCGGTGCCATCGGCGGAGGTAGCGACGGCCCCGCTGTTCCCGATGGCGACGAAACCCGCGTCGCCAAACGCGACATCCCAGAGCAGATCCGAGCGCGCGTACCCGTTGCAGGCGGCATCCGGCGCGTCCGAGCAACCCGCGAGCGCCAGCAGCGCGATGAGCGCCGCCGCGATCCCGCAGCTGACGCGCAGCGCGCACGCACCGGTGTCGGCCGCGCTGCGCCCTCCCCGCCCACGAGTCCGCACGAGCGCGATCTATGCGATCGCGCGCCGATGTGAAAGCGCGATGCCGCGCCCCGCCGGATGCATCACGCGAGCACGCGTCCGTGGCGCCGGCCCACAGCGGTGATAAGGTGGCGCGTGTGCGGATCGCTACCTGGAACGTCAATTCGCTGAAAGCGCGGTTGGACAAGGTGATCTGGTGGCTCGAGCGGGCGCGCCCAGACGTGCTGCTGATGCAGGAGACGAAACTGGCTGATCGCGATGCGCCCGCGCGGGCGTTTCAAGCCGCCGGCTACGACCTCGCGCATCACGGCGAGGGGCGCTGGAACGGCGTCGCCATCGCCAGCCGCTGCGGGCTGAGCGGCGTGGTCACGAACTTCGGGAAACCGCTGCGCCCTGCCGAGACGGCAGATGCCGGCGATGACGAGCCGCTCGCCGAGGCGCGCATGATCGCCGCCACGTGCGGCGGCATGCGCGTGGCATCCGTGTACGCGCCGAACGGCCGGGTCGTCGGCTCCCCCTTCTACGAAGCGAAGCTCGCGTGGTTCGACTGCCTGGCGCGCTGGCTCGCCGAGGCGGCCGCGCCCACGGAGCCGCTGGTGGTGGGCGGCGACTTCAATGTGGCGCCCGAAGATGCAGACGTGTGGGATCCGCGCGCCTGTCACGGCGGCACGCACGTCTCACCGCCCGAGCGCGAGGCGTTTGCCCGACTCTGCCGCTGGGGGCTGTTCGATGCCTACCGCCTGCATCACGCCGAGCCGGGCCGCTACACGTGGTGGGACTACCGCGCCGGGAACTTCCACAAGAATTTCGGCATGCGCATCGATCACCTGCTGGCCACCGATCCGGTGGCGCGGCGGACGGTGTGGGCCGAGATCGATCGCGAAGCGCGGAAAGGCAAGCCGGTGCCCTCTGACCATGCTCCACTCGCGATCGACATCGACGAGCCCGGTCACCCGTTCGACGCGGGGTGGTCGTCCGCCGCAGGCCGCATCGCCGCGAGACGCACAAGCGGGCGTTGATGGCCACCAGGGGCTCGAGCGCGGGATTCATCATCGCGCCGCCGGTCGAGCCGATGCTGGCGAAGCTCGCGACCGCATTGCCCGCCGGCGAGGGCTGGCTGTTCGAGCCGAAGTGGGACGGCTTCCGCGCCATCGTGTTCCGCGACCGCGACCGCTTGTTCATCCAAAGCCGCGACCTGAAGCCGCTCGACCGCTACTTTCCCGAGCTGGACGAAGTCTTCCGGCAAACCTTGCCGCCGCGCTGCGTCGTCGACGGCGAGATCGTGATCGCCACCGACCACGGCCTCGACTTCGACGCGCTGCAACTGCGCTTACACCCGGCGGCCTCGCGCGTGAAAAAGCTCGCGGCAGAGACGCCGGCGTCCTTCGTCGCCTTCGACTTGCTCGCCGGCGATGGCCGCGACATCTGCGCGCTGCCGCAAGTCGAGCGGCGCGCGCTGCTCGAACAGGAGCTCGGCGGCGTGTCCGGCAGCGTGCATGTGACGCCGTGCCACCGCGACCGACGCATCGCCAATGAATGGTTCCATCGGTTCGAAGGCGCCGGGCTCGACGGCGTGGTCGCCAAGCACGAGAGCATCCCGTATCAGCCCGGCAAGCGGGCGATGGTGAAGGTCAAGCACGTCCGCACCGCGGACTGCGTGGTGGCGGGGTTCCGCTGGTACAAGCAGGGGCCCGGCACGCTGGTCGGCTCACTGCTGCTCGGGCTCTACGACGATGCCGGCGCGCTGCATCACGTCGGCATCGCGTCCTCGTTTCCGATGGCGATGCGCCGGCAGCTCGCACATGAGCTCGAGCCGCTGCGCAAGAACGCCCTTGCGTCGCACCCCTGGCGCGACTGGGCGAAGGTCGCGGACGGCGACGTGCGCATGCCGGGGGCGCAGAGCCGATGGAGCGCGGGGAAAGACCTTTCGTGGGAGCCGCTGCGGATCGAGCGCGTATGCGAGGTCAAATACGACCACCTGCAGGGCGATCGGTTCCGCCATGCCACCCTCTTTCAGCGCTGGCGTCCGGACAAAGGGCCGGAGGACTGCCGCTACGATCAGCTCGAGGTCACCCCGCCGGCCGAGCTCGCCCAGATCTTCGGCCGACGGTGATGACTTTACTGCAGAGACGCTGCGGCGCGGAGGCTGCGGGGATGATCGCGAGCACGCGATCTCCGTGCCTCGGCGCCTCGGCGGTGAAAGTCTGCGTCAACTCCGTTTTTTTCCGGCGCCGCGCGCACGAGAAGCGTAGGGATCGTACTCGGGATCGAGCGCCTCCTGGCGCGGGCGCAGTGCCTGCGGCACGTGCTCGAGGTTGACCCGCACGCGCGTCCAGGTCGACGAGCGCCCGCGCATTGCGTCGACCAGGACGTCCGCCGGTTGCAGGTGGGCGGCGGCGCGCGCATGGCGTGTTTTCCAGCGCTCCAACCCGGCCAGCGCCGCGTCTCGGCTCGCGGCTCGCCCGATCTCGATCAGCGGCTTCGCCGGCCGGCGCGCGCCGCCGGGTTTTGGCGCGCCCCTGCGGCGCGAGGGTTGCACGCGCGGCGGCTCACCGGGCTGCCGCGCGTAATGAGGCGGCCACGGCGCTTCGCCAAAGCCTTCCGCCTCCTGCCTCGCCGACAGCTCCAACAGCGCTTCCAGCGAGCACGGGCTGCGATCGATGCCGGCGTGCCGGTCGCCGACCGCCGCGAAGCGCGCGGGCATCGTGCGGAGCGTGAAGTCTTCGGGGGCGCACTCGAAGAGCTCCTCCCAGGTGACTGGCGCGGACACGCGCGCGTCCGGACGCGGTCGCACGGAGTACGCGCTGGCCACCGTGCGATCTTTCGCATTCTGGTTGTAGTCGAGAAACACGCCGTGGCGCTCCTCCTTCCACCATTTGCTGGTCGCGAGGTCAGGGGCGCGCCGCTCGACTTCGCGCGCAAGCGCGAGCGCCGCGCGCCGCACCTCCGTAAACGTCCAGCGGGGATGTATGCGCGCGATCACGTGAATCCCTCGCGACCCCGAGGTCTTCGGCCAGCCGACGATGCCGAGCTCGGTCAAGACCTCGCGCACCACGCCCGCCACGGTTTGCAGTTGCGACCACGGAATGCCCGGCAGCGGGTCGAGATCGACCCGCAGCTCGTCCGGATGCTCGAGGTCTTCCACGCGGACCGCATGGGGGTGGAGATCCAGGCAGCCGAGGTTCGCCATCCACGCGAGCACGGCTGCATCGCGCGGCACGACCTCCTCCGCCGCGCGGCCGGAGGGAAAGCGCAGCGCGACGACTTCTACCCACGGAGGCCGCGCCGCGGGTGCGCGCTTCTGGTAGAAGAACTCGCCGTGGATGCCGTTGGGGTAGCGCACCAACACGTTCGGCCGCCCTCCCGCTCCGCGCAACGCGCCGTCGGCCACGCTCACGTAGTACTGCACCACCTCGAGCTTCGTGATCCCGGTGTCCGGGAAGTAGACCTTGCGCGGACTGGAGATTGCCATCTCCCGCCCGGCGACCTCGAGCACGACCCGTTCGCCCCTGCTCGCCACGCG
Organism: Binatia bacterium; assembly: GCA_050176585.1. GTDB lineage: Bacteria > Desulfobacterota > Binatia > HRBIN30 > CADEER01 > CAYYWP01. The sequence continues at coordinate 1,663 of JBFXHX010000045.1, read as the reverse complement.
ACCAGTATACGGCCTTCAGCGGCAGCCGGCAGGAGACCGGCGCGCGAGCTCTCGCGCCGGTTCGCGGCGGGATTTTCCGCCTTCCGGTGGCGACTACCATGAGGCATAGTGGCGCCGACCGTGCGTAAGCGCCACGCGACGCGGGCATGGGCAGAGGGGGACGGCGGAATGGCTGCGATTGCAAAGCGTATGCGGGCGCGCACCGCGTGCGCCGTTTTGGTGCTGACGATCCTGGCGTGCGGTGATGATGACGAACGGGCAGTCTCGACTCCGACCGCCACTGCCAGCGCGACCGCAACCGCGACCGCGGTTCCGACGCCCACGCCGACCACCGCACTGAACGCGCTGAGGCCCACCTTCGATTGGGGCTACCCGCTCTATTCCCAGTATATCGACGGCAAGCACGCGGGCACGACGCTGTACCAGCAGGATCCGACCTGCCGGGAGCGCCTGACGTTTTACGATTGCGCTCTTGTCGATGCGGAGACCCCGAACAACGACATGACCAATCCGACGATGGCGAGCGACGCGATGACCGGCGCATTCGACTCGTGCACGGAGGCGATCGAAGCGGTGGCACCGAGCTACTGCATCCCGGCGGATGTCTGCAATCCGACGAAACAACATCCCGCCTGGGCTCCCGGACAGGCCAGCGCCGACAATCTGGCCTGGCAACTGTTCATCGCGCTCAACTGGCCGGCCGATCCGAATGAGCCGGGTTACCCCGACACGTCGAGCCAACTCGGCGCCAAAGAGTCGACGGGAACCGCGCACGCCGAGGCGGTGTGGCTCGACTATCCCACCCTCTTCGCGCTGTTCGGCGTGCCATCGCCGTGCGACGGCCCCACGCTGACGATGTCGACCAAGGTCTCGAAGCACTTTTTGAGCAAACCACACCACCTCGGCGCGTCGCGGGGACTCGGCGACAGCGTGGAAGCCGGTGGCGGGACACTCGTCGACCAGAACGGACGGGCGGTGTTCTTCGACATCCGCGTGAACCGCACCGAGTGGGAGTTCATCGTCAACCAGAACGATTACTGGCGCACGGGCGTCAGCCTGGACGCCATCAAGCCGGCTCTCACGCGCGACTACGAGGCGCCGCCCGGCGAGACCACGGGCGCGTTCCCCTCCGCTCGCGTCGCGGCCGCGCCGGAGCCCGGCGACATCGGCGCCACCGAGATCAAAGCCGCCTGGCGACAGCTCACGGCAGAGGAGGCCGACTCCGGACTCTACTACACGCGTGTTTTCAACATCTACGACGCCGATGCGACCCCGGAGCAGCGCTGTACGCGGCACACGATGGGTTTGGTCGGTTTGCACATCGTGTACATGCCGGCACTGTTCGGGAACCCCGAATGGGTATGGGCCACGTTCGAGCACCGGTTGAACGTACCGACCGCCGGCATCAACGACGGCGACACGCGCTTCTCGTTCTACGACGCGGCGTGCACCCCGGTGAAATCACCGGCGGAGTGCGCGGCGTACGACGCGCAAAAGGACAACCCCGCGGACTTCCGCTGCTGCCCCAACCTCGATCTCTACCCCGGCGAGGTCAGCCCCGGGTCAGGGGACCTCGTGCCGAACCAGGTGACCCGACCGACGAACCCGAGCGCCTCGACCATCCTGCCGACGCAGTGCACGCCGCGCTACCTGAATGCGATCG
>JBFXHX010000044.1:0-28227 GCA_050176585.1 Binatia bacterium | reverse complement strand
GGCTGCCATCGACATCGGTGAACCCATAGACCTTCGCGAGCTGTCCGCTCGACAGCGACTGCCCGTTCCACCGCGCGACATTGGAATCCTTGGCCAGCGCGACGACCGCTCGACCGACGAACGCCGGACTTTCGGAAATGGCGAAATGGGGCGAGCGCGCGGTCGCATCGCGCCAGTTCGCCTCGGTGACGCCGTACGCTTCGAGCATGGCCTCCGAGCGCAGCCAGCCCGGCGTGAGCGACACGGCGGTCGCGCCGTGCGGCGCGAGCTCGTGCGCCAGCGCGAACGCCATCCGATTCACCGCCGCCTTGGCGAGGTCGTAGAAGAACGAGACCCGGTAGTGCTTTGCGTTGTACTCATCGGTACCATCGGTCACCTCGACGGCGAGGCCGCCGCGCTGCTTGAGCAACAGTGGGAGCGCGAAGTGGCTGGTGATGGCGTGCGTATCGACGGCGAGCCGCAGGGTGCGCAAGCCGACATCGAGCGATGACTCCCAGACCGTCTTGTTCCACTCCATCACCGTGGCGCCCCAGATATCGTTCACCAGCACGTGCAAGCCGCCCTGGTCGCGCTCGATGCGGTTCACCAGCCCGCACACCTCGCCCGGCACGAGATGGTCCACCTGCACCGCGATGCCGCGCCCGCCCGCTTGATCCACCAGTACGGCGGTCTCTTCGATCGTCTCCGGGCGATTCATCTCGGAGCGCGCCGACCCACTCGTCCGCCCGGTGACATAGACGGTCGCGCCCGCCGCGCCCAATTGCACCGCGATCCCCCGACCCGCACCCCGCGTCGCTCCGGCGACCAGCGCCACCCTGCCCGTCAGGGTTGCCTCCATGCCGCCGGCCGTAGCAGGACTCCGGTGCGCAGTGAAAGTTGTCACAGGGGTTTGCCGGGCGGGGATTCGCGCTCTCGCGCACGGCGGCGGCCGCCGCCGCGCGCAGTCGATGCGGCGTGCGCGGTGCGCTGGCGCGCGGCCGCGCGCGCGCGGGTGCGCGGCGGTGCAGCCCGGCGCTCCGCGGACGGCTCGGTCGCAATGCGGCGGACGAAGCCGAAATCGATCTCGCGCCGCAGGAGAGACACGTTCGTGGCCTCCACGACGACTCGATCGCCGAGGCGGTATCGCTGAGCTTTGCGCATGCCTCGCAAGGCCCGCTCGGTCTCCACGTAGTAGTAGCGGTCGTCGGGCAGGTCGTCGGCGCGCAACAGCCCTTCGACAGGGTAGGCGTCCAGCTCGACGAACAGACCGGCGCTGATCACCGAGACGACCGTGCCGGGCTCGGGCTCGAGCAGGTGGCCGAGCATGAAGTCCGCCTTGCGCAGATCGAGCATCGCGCGCTCCGCCTCCATCGCGTCGCGCTCGGCTTGTGAGCTCTGCACGCTCGCGGCTTCGATCGCCTCGGCTTCGCTGCGCGCCTCTTCGGCAGCGCCGTCGAACAGCCGCCCGATCTGCCGGTGCACGAGCAGATCGGGGTAGCGCCGGATCGGCGAGGTGAAGTGGCAGTATATCGGGAACGCGAGCCCGAAATGGCCGACGTTGCGGGTGCTGTACTGTGCCTGCCGCAGCGTCCGCAGCACCTGGCGCGAGAGCACGCGACCGAGTCGATGGCCTTCCAGGCGGTCGAGCAGCCGCTGCACGTCCGCGGGTTGCACGGCGCCGCCGCGGTATTCGACCCGAAGCCCAAAAGCGCCGAGCAATTCGTTGAGCTCGTCGATGTCCTCGGGCGCCGGCGGCTCGTGCACCCGGTACGGGATCGGAATGTCCTGGTCGTGCAGCCAGGCCGCGACGGCGCGGTTGGCCTCCAGCATGAACTCCTCGATCAGCCGGTGCGCGTCGTTGCGCAGCGCGAAGCGGAGGCCGATGCTGCGGCCTTCCTCGGAGAGGTCGACCAGCGCCTCGGGCAGATCGAGATCGAGTGAACCGGCGCGGACGCGCTGCGCGTACAAGGTCTGCATGAGCCCGCGCATGGCCTGGAGCTGCGGAATCAGCGGACCGAGCTCGGCGCGCCAGGCGCGGATGTCCGGGGCATCGGCGCCGGAAAGCACGGCGGCCACCTGTGTATAGGTGAGCCGCGCCCGGCTGCGGATTGCGCCGCGGTAGCAGCGCGAAGCACGGCGCCGGCCGGCGCGGTCGTAGTAGAGCTCGGCGACGAGCACGAGGCGGTCGCAGTCGGGCTTGAGCGAGCAGAGATCGTTGGACAACCGCTCCGGTAGCATGGGGATGGCGCGATCGGGGAAGTAGACGCTGGTCCCGCGCGCCGCGGCTTCGGCGTCGAGCGCCGAGCCCGGGCGGACGTAGTGGCTGACGTCGGCGATCGCGACCCTGAGGCAGGCGCCGCCATCGGAGAGCGGCTCGAGACACACCGCGTCGTCGAAGTCGCGCGCCGTCTCGCCGTCGATGGTGACGAACGGCAGGCCGCGCAGGTCTTCGCGGCCGCGGTAGTCCTCTTCGACCCGCCCCTCCGGCAGGCGGTCGGCCTCGTGCAAAGCCGCGGGCGGGAATTCGAGGCGGAGCCCGTGCTCGCTGGCGATGGCGAGGAACTGCACCTCGGGCTCCTCGGCGGGCCCGAGCACGGCGTCGAGCTCGCCGCGGATGCCTTCGGCCGACGCGGAACGGAGCAGCCGCACCCGCGCCACGAGGCCCGCCGTCTCGTCCGGCGGTTGCACAGCGCCGATCAGCTCGACCGGCGGCAGCCGGTCGTCGAATGGGATCGCGAGCCACCGCCGGCCCTGGCGCTCGAGCGTGCCGATGACCTCGTCGTGCGCGCTGTGCGTGACCGCGACGACGCGGCCCATGCTGCGGTGGCTCCGCGCATCGCGGCGCTGGATCTCGACCCGCACGAGGTCGCCGTGCAGCGCGCCGTCCTCCATCCCGGCCGGGATCAGGATATCGCGCGGAAAGCGCGCCGCCGCACGCCCGAGCACCTCCACGAAGCCATATCCAGCGCGCACGCGCGCGTACCGCCCTTCGACCTCGGCCGCGGGCCGCCGCGCCCTACCGGGGCCCGCCCTGCGCGCACGCGTCACCCGCTCTGTCGGACGCACCCACTGGTAACGCGTCTTGCCGATCCGCCGGAGCCGCCCTTCGGCGACCGCCGCCTCGAGCCCAGCGAGAATCGCCTTGCGATCGTACTGCTCGAGCTCGAGCAGCCGCGCCATCTCCACCAGCGTGAGTGGCCGCGGCGCCCGCCGCTCGAGCAGCGCAAATAGGGCGGCGCCATGATCCTCCGCTTCGCGCCGTCTGCGCATGGTCGGAAACGCTGACAGATCACCGCAGGCTGTCAACCGCCAGACGGCGTGAGCCGATGTGCAGCCCCACGCAGGACCGCGCAACACTAATGCGTGCACCCCGCGTACAGCGGCTGGGTAGATACGCCGGCTGCCGGCCGCGCTCCACCCAGACCATCCGGCCTGCTCTAAGACTAAAGAGTGTAGCCGCGGACGTGCGCCCGGCAGCAACGCGGAGCGCCGTCCGAAGGGACGGGGTTGTCATTGCCGCACCCGCCCCGGGCATCGCTGCGCGATGGAGTGCGGCCACAGGTGCCGCGGCTACGCTTGCGTACTCATAGCCAGCCAAGCCGCAACCGCGAGCGATGCTGCGAGCGCCCGCGGTCGGCCCCCTGCGCGCAGGCACGCGTCTGGGACTAGCCGTGCCGCGGGAGTCGCGCGCGCTGCAACCGCTTGCCTGGTTTGTTCGGCTTCCCGTTTGGGCTTTGCTTCGCCGAGTCCGTGGATGCGGCGCCGGCGGGGCGCCGCTGCGGCGCAGTGCAGCGGCGCGAGCTAGACCGTACATACTGACGAACTCGTGCGATGAGGTGATCTACAGCGGCGATGATCTCGAGTCATTGCCGCGCAGTCGGCGGCGAGCCAGTGCGCAGTGCTCGCCACCGTTCGCCGTGGCTGAAGATTGGCAACCGCGAGTACAGCCAAGCGGCCGGCCGGCACGAGCAAAGAGGACAGTGACCTCGACGCACGCGACGCCCACCAGCCAGGAGTTGGTGGAGTGAGCTGACTCTTGCCTTTCAGTTTTGCTGGCTCAACCGACAGTCGGAGGCGAACTGACAGACAGAGCCCCTATAGCAGTAGACCGGGTTGCGCCCAGCTCGCGCGCGTCTGGATTTCAGCGCTGGGCGCTCGGGCGGTCAGAGGCCGTGGCACAGTCAGCCGATGGCGGCATCAGCTTCCTGTCACGTCGCCGATCACGACTCCGCCCCGGGCAGATACGCCTATTTCAAAACACATCTTTTTCTGGTTGACACGTATTCGCGAACTGTATCAGTATCTATTTCTAGCTGCGGTGAAGAGATTGTTCCGATACCCTGAGGCCGCTACGGCCCGCACGACATCGGTGTTGAAATGGGCAGTCCTCTCGCTCGTGGGCCTGCTCGGCCTCGGCGGCACGGCGCATGCCGTCCCTATCCGCACGCTGACCGACCTGGTTTCGATCACCTTCTGGGAAGCCACCGGCCCCGTCAGCGCTAGGACCTTCCCTCCTCTTCCTATTCCTCCGGGAGGTAACCTCCCTCCCACGACCAACCCCGGGCTGCTCAACCGTCGCACTAGCCCGCTTGGCGGCAGCAACCGCGACTTCCTTGGCCTCACCAATGAGTTCTACGACGTCTTCTACTCCGACGCGAACGGCGATCCGAATATCGATGGCGAGTGCCTCACGGTAGAGGCGGAGTTTGACTCGCCTACGGGCGGAGGTGGCCTGAACATCGCCGAGGTCCAGCTTAACTTCGTGGACGGATCCACCTCGTTCATGTGCGAACTGGCCTCAGCCGTCTACCTCGGTCTCAATGCCATCCCCGGCTCGGCGCAGTTGGCCGTGGACGGGAACCTCTCCACCGCTTCGGTGATGGGCAACACCTCCGGGCAGCCCGTGGGTACTCGCCTTCGGATCACCCTCTGCTCGCCCTGTAGCGTCGGCGGGCCGACGCCCACGACGACAACCACGGCGCCCCCGACAACCACGGCGTCCCCGACAACCACGGCGCCCCCGACGGCGACGCCAGCAGTGATCCCGACAGCCAACACCTGGGGGATGGGGATTCTCGCAGCCGCCTTCCTGGGAGCGATCGGCTGGATGCTGCGTTCTCGTCGATACCCGAGGCTGTGACGTACACGCCGCCTACTTCTTGAGGGGGAGCGGCGGGGAGTCCGCGCATCGATCGCCCTCAACTCGCCTGTGGTGAAACGGATAGACATACCTTCTTCTGGGAGACAATTGAGATCGTGAAGGCTCGCGTTTGGCGCTCCGCGTGGTGTTTGGAATAGATCGCCACCGCCGCTGCGCGGAGTGCCGCTCGTAGCCGTGAGCGCTGCCGCTACACATCTCGATACGTGTTCGGGTCCCACCCGCCTCCGCGCAGCTCTGGCATGTGACGCTGCCCGCGCTCTCCTCGCTCGCTCCATGCCGCCGGTTCACGAAGCGTTTCAACGCACGCGCCCGCATCGAGGCTAGGCGCTACTTCAGGACCTGCAGCCTGCGGTTGGCACCGGGGGCAGCGGCGCTACACAGCGCCACACGGTGCAACACACGCCGAAAAAATCGCCAAGCATTCCACCGGCGCCTTGCGCGTTGAAGTGCCCAATCTTTGCGCATCCGGCGCAGCTCGTTAGGCGCTTCGGCTTTATCGAGCTTCCGATGTAGTACCGCGCGCAATATTTCCGAGCACCTTCGAAGCCCCGCGCGGGCGGCGCCGTGGCGGCGCGAGTTTCCGATGTTGATCCACGCCGCAAGCATCAAGCGAGCGCCATTGTTTGGGTAGTGGCGACCCCATGCGCACAGACAGGGCCGCGGCGATCGCGCACAGCAGCGCTGGCTCTGTGCCCGCGCGGCGCAATTTGCGCTTGGCTAAGGCAATTCGCGGTCTATCCTGGAGAAATGTACACCGACCGGACGTCGACCCCATCCCGCTGCATCGTTCACGCACTCCTGGCCGCGCTCGTGGCGCTCAGCGCGGCGCGCCAGGCTATGGCACAGACCTGCAGCGGCGACTGCAACGCCGACGGCGTGGTGCAGGTGCACGAGTTGGTCACGCTCGTCAACGCCGTCCTGGAGCACGTGGACGTCTCCGTCTGCCTCGCCGGCGACAGCGATCTCGACGGCAGCATCACCGTCGACGAGGTCGTCACCGCGGTGGATGCGGCACTGGCGGGTTGCGCCGCGGCGGCGCAGTGCAGCGGCGCCACTTACACGTACACGTTCACGAACTACTGCGGTGACGTGATCTACATCGGCCAGAACGGCCCGGGCGCGAGCTCCACGCCGCCGCTGTCGGGCAACTGGGCGCTGGCCGCCGCCTGCACGGCCGCAAACGAGGCGACCGTATGCAGCAGCGGCAACAGCTGCACCGTACCGGCGGGCGAGACGCTCGGCCGCTGCACCTGCGCGAGCGACATCGACTGCAGCGGGGCGCCCTGCGTCGGAGGCTTGTGCACCACCGTCGCGACCTTCTGCATGCCGCAAGATTGGAGCTCCGGCGTGTTCTGGCCGCGCACCGGCTGCACGCTCGACGGCACGACCCTCACCTGCGCGACCGGCCAGTGCGGCGGGAGCCCGCGCACGCTGACCGGTGGCCTGCTCGATTGCGGTTCCACCGGCAGCGGCCAGTCCGGCCCAACCGCGCCGGCGATCCGCTTCGAGCCCACCACGACATCCGGCGGGTCGCTCAATTACGACGTCAGCGTGATCAACGGCTTCAACGTCGAGATGAGCGTCAGCGTGACCGGCGGCGCCGGATGCCCGATGGCCGGCTGTATCAGCGACCTGAACACGACCTGCCCGGCGAACCTCGTCTACCCCGACCCGTTCGGCAGCGGGCAGACGGCCGGTTGCTACCAGCCGCAGGACGCCTGCAACTCGGCCGGCGCCGGCCCGGAGGTGACCCCGCCGCCGGACCTGAAGTGCACCGACGCGATCACCATCGATGCGCTGGGCAATCCACCGGGGCCGACGACGCTGTGCTCCGGCGCCGCCGGCGGACCGCCGACGTACCTCGACATGTACGAAGCCAAGAACACGGCCGATCCGTTCGGTACGCCCGCCGGGAACAACACGCAGGCGTCGACGAACTCGGGCACGATCACCGCGTTCTCGCCCGCCGATTGTCCGCCCGGAACAGAGTTCACCAGCAGCTTCGTCGTGAACGGCTGCTGCACGACCAGCGCCGACTGCCCCACCGGCCAGAGCTGCAAGGGCGGCCAGTGCGCGGTCCTGCCGCCGCCCGGCGCCGGCGTATGCCTGCAGTTCGTGGGCGGCGTGCTGGTGCCAGACTACGGCTGCTCGGCGAGCAACATCAGCTCCGCGTGCGGCCAGTACGCCGGCATGTTCAGCGACGCGCTCGGCTACACCTGCCAGGCAGTGAACTACAGCGGCGGCGTCGCGTATCCCTGCGTGCCGCCGACCTTCAGCGGCCTCGGCACATGCGAGCCGCAGGGCAGCGAGGGCTTCTATGCCAGCGCCGGCGGGGGCTTCAATCCGTCCTGGGTCCAAGCCGGCATCCAGGCCGGCGGCGGCACCACGGCGTACTACGAAACGTTCAAGAGCGCCTGTCCGGGCTCATACGTCTTCCAGTACGATGACAAAGCGGCCGACTACGGCTGCACCATCGGCGCGAGCAGCGCCAACGGCTTCGCGATCAGCTTCTGCGGCAGCGCCGCCACCCCAGGCGGCATACCGACTGGCACGCCGACGCCGACGGTGCACATCGTCACCGCCACCCCGGCGACGCCCTGCGGCACACAACCGACTGCCACCGCGACCAGCGCGGCCAGCACGGCGACTGCGACCGGGGCCGCTGCAACGCCGAGCCCCACCGATGCCGTCCCGACGGCAACCCCGACCGCGGGCGGCGGCTCGGCGCTCAGCTGGATCGAGAACGGCGGCATGACGGCTTCGGTCAGCGTGCCGCTCGCCGGCATGAGCTACACCGGGAGTGCCCTGCTGCTGAACGACGCCGACGGCCGCTTCTGCCTCAGCAGCGGCAAGCAGCCGGTGGTCAGCGTGGATCTCGGGCCCGGCAATCAACCGATCGCCGGCGCGGTCGTGACCAGCAGCTCGCAGCTGACGATCGCGAACATCCCCGCCGCGACCGCCGCCGGCACCTACGATGTCCTGATCGAGGTGTTCGCGAACTGCGGCGACACGCAGACCACGCTGACCATGGAGGACGCGGTCACGTATCAGTGACGCAGGGATCGGCGACGCCGCGGCATCACTTTCTCGTGCCGCGGCCATTCCACCAGCGCGCTTTCAACGCGAAGTTCCACCGACATGCTGCCGGCCGTCGTTGCCGCCATGCAATGGGCGGAGCGGCGTTCCCCATACCGCGCAAGACGAAGTCGCGGAGGCGTTCGTGACGCCGCGCCTGCGCATTGGCGCATGGCGGGGTTGCCGCGCCCCACCGGGGCATCGCCGCGCGATGCCGTGCGGCTACACGTGCCGCCGCTTCAGCGGAGTCGTGCGCTTGCCGATTACGATCCGCTTCCCGACGTGATCGGATACCCGGCGTCCCGCCACGCCTTCATGCCGCCGTCGAGCGCGACCGCGCGGTTGAAACCCAGGGTGCGCAGGGTGGCGGCGGCGAGGGTCGAGATCTTGCCGAACTCGCAGCACGTCAGCACGCGCGCGGTCGGGTCAGGCAGCAGGGAATCGACGCGCAGCTCGAGCTGGCCGCGCGCCGCGTGGCGCGCGCCCGGGATGTGACCGGCCTCGTAGGCGTCGCGCTCGCGCACGTCGAGCACGATCAGATCTGCAGTGCTCGCCGCGACCGCGCCGCGGACCTCTTCCATCGACATGAACGCGATCTGGCGCGCGGCTTCGTCGAGGAGCTGCGCCACGGTCTTCCCGCCGGTGCGGTTCGTCCGCAGCGCCTCGGTCAGGTGATCGGGCATGCCCATGCTGAGCGCGCGCATGTGCTCCACGAAGGCGGCGCGCTCGCGCCACTGTAAGCGCGGGTTCTCGGCCTTCTCCTGGCCGATCGTGGTCAGCGGTGTGTCCTTGTAGTTGTGGCCGGGATAGACGGCGACCGCATCGCCGAGCCGGAGCAGCTTGCCGAACAGGCTGTCGTACAATGCATCCGGATTGCCCGTCGGCAGGTCGGTGCGACCCGTACCGAGCCGCAGCAGCGTGTCGCCGGTGAGCACGCGGTCCGGCAGCGCGAGGGAGATGGAATCCTCTGCATGCCCGGGCGTGTGGAGCACGCGCACCCGGAGGTGCCCCGCGATCAGCGTTTCGCCATCGTCGACCCGCAGGTCGACGTACGGGGCCGCACTGGCGCTGTGCATGACGACCGGCACGCCGAGGCGGTGCGCCAGTGCGCGCGAGGCCGAGAAGTGGTCCGCGTGCGTGTGGGTATCGACGACGTATTGCAGGCGCACGCCGGCCTTACCGATCAGCGCGAGCGTGCGGTCGATTTGCGAAAGCTCGGGATCGACCAGCAACCCGCAGTACGTCTCGTCGCACGCGATGAGATACGAGCAGCAACCGCCGACGCGGATCTCCTCGAACGCCATAAACGTTCCCTCCGCTGAACCGCCGTGCAGGGGACGGACTATGATGCACCGGCCGCGGCGCTGCAAATTCGAATGCCGGCCCCTCCATCGCCCCGTTCAACGCGGAAGGCGCGAAGGCGCGAAGGGTGTTCATCACTCCGCTTCTCCGCGTTGAACGGAAGCCAGCTCAGTGAAAGTCGTGCGACTTCGGCAGCGCCGGCGGCTCGTCTTCCGGCGTGACCCGCATGCGGTAGCCGGAGCCGGTCTGGCGGACGGTTTCGCGCGGCAGGGTCAGCGGCGTGAAGTGGCGCGCGCGCACGTGGATGACGCCGTCGACGACCTGCAGCGGCCCTTCGACCATGAGGATCGGCGCGGTGTGCACGACCGCGCGGTGGCGCTGGAACATGTCCGGGGTCACCACGGCATTGGCGATGCCGGTCTCGTCCTCGAGCGTGAGGAAGCAGAACCCCTTGGCGGTGCCGGGCCGCTGGCGCACGATGACCAGCCCGGCGACTTTCACCCGCGCGCCGTTCCGCTGCTTCTCGAGATCGCACGCGCGCAGCACGCCCTGCGCTTCGATCTCCGCCCGCAGATACGTCATGAGATGCGGGCCGGTCGTCAGTCCCGTGGATTTGTAGTCGGCCAGGGTCTGATCGAGAGCTGTCATTGGGGGCAAGGGGGTGAGGGGGGTGGGCGTGAACCGCGTACCCCCCTCGGAGGCGATGGGCACCCCTTTCTTCATGAACAGCGGCTCCCGCGGAACCGCCGCCGCCTGCCAGAGCGCGTCGCGACGCGTGAGGCCAAACGAGGCGAAGGCGCCGGCGTGCGCGAGGCGTTGCAGCTCGTCGTCGCGCAGGCGGGCGCGGTGCGCCACGTCTTCAAGCGATGCAAACGGGGCCGCCGCGCGAGCGGTTTCGATGCGCTTGCCCGCATCTTCCCGAAGGCCGGTCACGTAACGCAGCCCGAGACGCAGACATAAGGGGTTGGACCCCGCCTCTTCTCCGCCCCGAACCCCGTAACCCGCTACCCCCTCAACCCCTTCGCGCTGCAGCGTGCAGCGCACACTGGAGCGCGCCACATCGATCGGCAGCACGCACAGCCCATGCCGCTGCGCGTCCTCCACCAGCGTCGCCGGATGATAGAACCCGAGCGGCCAGTTGTTCAGCATCGCGCAGGTGAAGGCGGCGAGGTGATGGGCGCGCAGGTACGCGGAAGCGTAGGCGAGCAGCGCGAAGCTCGCGGCGTGCGATTCGGGGAAGCCGTAGAGCGCGAAGGCGGTGATGCTCTGGATGATCGACTCCGCCGTCTCGCCGGTGATGCCGCGCGCGGCCATGCCCGAGCGCAAGCGCGCGTCGATCTCGCGCATGCGTGCGGCCGAGCGCTTGAAGCCCATCGCGCGGCGGAGCTCCTCGGCTTCACCGCCGCTGAAGCCGGCGAGCACCATCGCCATCCGCAGGAGCTGCTCTTGGAAGAGCGGCACGCCGAGGGTGCGCGCGAGGATCGGCTCGAGATCGGGGTGCGCGTAGGTCACCGGCTCGCGCCCGCGGCGCCGATGCAGATACGGGTGCACCATGTGGCCGACGATCGGCCCCGGCCGGATGATCGCCACCTCGACCACGAGGTCATAGAAGTGATCGGGCTTGAGCCGCGGCAGCGTCGCCATCTGCGCGCGGCTCTCCACCTGGAAGACGCCGATCGTGTCGGCGCGCTGCAGCATCGCGTAGGTCTTCGGATCATCGGGCGGCAGGTGCGCGAGGTCCAGCTCGACGCCCTCGTGCGCGCGGATCAGCGGAATCGCCTCCTCGAGCACCGCCATCATCCCGAGGCCGAGCAGATCGACCTTGATGATGCCGAGGTCCGCGCAGTCGTCCTTGTCCCACTGCACCACCACGCGGCCCGGCATCGACGCGGGCTCGAGCGGCACCACCTCGTCCAGGCAGCCGGCGGCGATCACCATGCCGCCGGAGTGCTGGCCGAGGTGGCGCGGCAGGTTCTGGATGCGGGCGACGAGATCGACCAGCAGGCCGACGCGCGGCGCGCGCGGGTCGACTCCGCCCGCCCTCAGCTGCACCGGGAGCTCATCCATGTCGTCGCGGAACTCGAAGCGGTTGAGGAGCTTGGAGAGGCGGTCGACCTGCGCCTCGGAGAAGCCGAGCACCTTGCCGATCTCGCGCACCGCGCTGCGCGTGCGGTAGGTGATCACGTTGGCCGTCATCGCCGCGCCGCGCGCGCCGTAGCGCCGGTAGACGTACTGAATCACCTTCTCGCGCTGATCGCCGCTCGGCAGATCGATGTCGATGTCCGGCCACTCGCCGCGCTCGGGCGAGAGGAAGCGCTCGAACAGGAGCTCCATGCCGATCGGATCGACCGCGGTGATCCCGAGCGCGTAGCAGACCGCCGAGTTCGCCGCCGAGCCGCGCCCCTGCGCGAGAATGTTCACCTCGCGGCAGTAGCGCACGATGTCCCACACGATCAGGAAGTACCCGGCGAGCTCGAGCTGGCCGATCACGGCGAGCTCGTGCTCGAGCTGGCGCCGAATGCGTGCGGTGATCCGCCCGTAGCGCCGGCGCGCGCCGGCGTAGGTAAGCGCGCGCAGGTGCCCGATCGGCGTCTCGCCCGGTGGCAGCGGATAATCGGGGAAGCGGTAACCGAGGTCGGCGAGCGTGAACTCGCACTCCTCGGCGATGCGGCGCGTATTGCGGATCGCCTCGGGGCAGTCGCGAAACAGCGCCGCGATTTCGCGCGCCGGCTTGAGGTACCGCTCCGCGTTGGCGAGCAGGCGGCGCCCGGCGGTGTCGAGCGTGCAGTGCTCGCGCAGACAGGTGAGCACGTCGAGCAGCGGCCGCCCATCTGGCAGCGCGTGGCGGACGTCGTTGGTCGCCACCAGCGGCAGGCCGTAACGCGCCGCGATGGCCATCAGCGCGCGATTGCGCCGCTCCTCAGCGGGGTCGAGGTGCCGCTGCAGAGCTATATAGAGGCGATTGGGGAAGAGGGCCTGCCAGCGAGACAACGGGGTTATCCCCTGCACCACGGCGCTACCCGCCAGGCAGATCAGCCCCTCTGTATGTCCTTCCAGATCTTCCCATGTCGTGACGCCGGCGCCCTTGGCGGCGCGCAGCTTGCTCTGGGTGAGCAAGCGGCAGAGGTTGCGATAACCGGTGCGGTTCGCGGCCAGCACGTAGAGCGACCAGTCGGGACCGGTGAGGTCGCAGCCGATGATCGCCCGCAGCCCGGCTTTGACCGCGGCCTGGTGAAAGCGCGGCGCGCCGTACAAACCGTCGCGGTCGCCCATGCCGAGCACCGGGTAATCGAGCGCGGCCGCGCGCGCGACGAGATCCTCGGGCAGCGAAGCCCCGGCGAGAAAGCTGAAGGCGCTGCGCGAGCGCAGCTCGACGTATTCGGACATTTTTCACCGCAGAGGCGCAGAGGCGCGACGGTCCGAGCAGTTGTCGACGATGCGCGTTATGCCGTCGCGCAGGAGAGGGACGTTGCAGTTGATCAGCAAGCCGAGAGATTTTCCGGTGCGCCGCCGGTACGAGAGCAGTTGTGCACCGTGCACGGGAAGCAGGGTTTCGACCGCCTTCGGCTCGACGATGATTCGGCCGTCGATGATCATGTCGAGCCGCAAGTCCGCTGCGACACGCTGACCTGTGTATTCGAGGCTCACTCGCTGTTGTCGCTCGAACGGCACACCGCGGCAGTCCAACTCGATGGCCAGGCACTCTTCGGAAATGCCTTCCAGCAAGCCTGGCCCGAGCGCGCGATGCACCTCCAGTGCCGCACCGATGATCTCGGTCGAAAGCTCGTTGTCGGTCATCTTCGCGCCTCCGCGTCTTCGCGTTGCAATCTTCAGTCGTACACGCCGTCGACGAACCACTGCTGCCGCGGGCGATCGAAGTACACGCGATACACGCCGCCGTCGGTGAGCTGGACGTCGTAGTAGTCGCGCGCGAGGGCGTCCTCGGGGCGCCACCACTCGGCCTGCAGGCGCCAGGGGCCGGCGAGCGTGACGACGCGGCCGTGGCAGCGCACCGGGGCCGCGGTTTCGGCGTCGGCGAGGCGGACGAAGTCCGGCCGATCGCGCTGGCAGAACACCTCCAGCGCGCGCGCCGGGCGCACGGCGCGCACGGCGATCGGCGGTCCAGCGCCGGCGGGACGCGGGTCTGCCTGTGCGCGGTCCTTCGCTGGCGACGACCCGCCCGCAGCGAAGGGCGCGAGCGCATGCGCATCCGGCCGGTGTGAGTCCACTACCGCCGGCGCGCCGACCCGCTCCGCACCGCAGAGCGCCGCCAACCGCGCGAGCGTGACCGCGAGCTGCGCCGGCGCCGGCCCGTTCGGGCGCAGGAGGTCGAGCTGCACGGGGCGCAGGCGCTCGGGTCTGGCAGCGAGGCGCAGCGCCTCCACCGCAGCGCGCGGCGCGTGCGCTTGCAGGTGCGCGCGCACCAACCCGAGCAGCGGCTTGACCGCATTGCTCGGCGCGGCGACCGCGATCGTGCGCTCGTCGCGCCCGCGCTCGGCGAGGCCGAGCGAAAGGCGCAGATCGCCGCAGACGAGCCCGCGCACCTCGAGCCGCGCGACCAGCCGGTCGAGCAGGCCGCGCACCACGAACAGCAGCGGCTCGAGCGCCTCGATGCCGTAGTCGAGCGCGGCGGTCTCCTCGAACTCGAGCGGCAGCGGGCGCGGCACCAGCGGGCGCTCGTCGTCACCGCGCGCGCCGTGCGCCAGCGCCACCGCCTCCGGCCCGAGGCGGGTGGCCAGCGCGCTCGCCGGCAGCGCGGCGAGCGCGCCGAGCGTGCGCAACCCCCAGCGCTGAAAGGTCGCGCGCAGCGCCGGGCTCGGCTCCAGCAGATCGAGTGACAGCGGAGCGAGAAAGCGCCATTCCTCGTGCGGCGGAATGATCGCGCAGCCGCCGCCGTCGCGCGCCGCCAGCTGCGCGGCGATCTTGCTCCCGGCGATGCCGATCGCCGCTTCGAGCCCGAGCGCGCGGGCGCGGCCGAGCGCCGCCTGTGCCAGCTCGCGCTCGCTCGCGTAGAGCGCGCCGAGCCCGTCGGCATCGAAGAACACGGTGCCGGGCGCCCCGTCCTCGACCCGCGGCGAGAACGAGTACGCGACGTCGGCGAGCGCCGCGTGCGCGGCGCGCTCGAGCGCCGGCGCGCTGACCCGCACGATGACCTTGCCAGCGATGGCGCGCGCCTGCGTCGCGCTCAACCCCGGCGCGATGCCCTGGCGCACGGCTTCCGGGGCGCAGGCGACCAGCCGCGCGCGCGCGCCCGGCCCCTCGGCGACCACCACCGGCGCGCCGCGCAGCTCTGGCTCCGCGCGCCAGTGCGCGGCGAGCGGAAAATCGGGGACGAACAGGCAGGCGACCCGCATTGCCCGCCTCAGTCGCGCGCCGAGCGGATGCGAACCTCCCCTCTCCTCCTCTGTCCCCCCGCCACCCGCTCCAGCTGCACATCATCTGCCGCCGCACTCTGCTCTCCGAGCTGCACCACCACCGCGCGCTCGGTCGACCCGAAGCGGCTGCGCGTGACCGCGGCGGCGGTGGTGAAGCCGTCCAACAGCCCGGCGCTCCACCGCACGCGCCGTGCCGTCAGCGTGAGCGCCAGCGACGCGACGCCATTGGCCAGGCGCTCGGGCGCGGCGATCACGGCCGCCGTGCGAGCCCGCCGCGCGGTTTGCGCCAGGCGCAGCCACACCGCGGGCGCGGCGGCGCGCCGCGCCCGCAGCCCGCCCGCGTCGAGATCCAGCACCACCAGGCCGAAGCCGCCGGCGGCGAGGATCAACTCGGCGCACTTGAGCGCGCTCGGCAGCGACGGCGGGCGCACCCACAGCACGCGCGCCAGGTCGGCCCCGGCGCGGCTCAGCGCGTTCGGATCGAGCGCATCGGGGAGATCGACGACCGCGGTCGCTTCGCCGGCCCGCGTCGCCCCGGCGAGCAGCGCATGCAGCACCGCCGTGCGCCCGCTCGCGGGACCGCCGACGATCTCGCTCAGATGTCCGCGCGGCAGCCCGCCATCGAGCAACGCATCCAGCGGCCCGACCCCGAACGGCAACCGGCGCACCGGCTCGGCCGGCAGCGCGCCGCGGCGCACCGTCCCCGGCAGCGCCAGGTCGGCGAGGCGTTCCAGTGCGGTATTGGACACACGGCCGTTTTCGCCCAATTTTCGCCCTGAGGCAAGGTGCTGCCTCCGAGGGTAGCCGCGGGACCTGTGCCCGACGGCGGCGCGGAAGCGCCGCCCCGGGAAAGAGTGTGGTGCGGAATACCGTGCCGCGACTTGGATTGCTTACCGCTCTGTGATTGTCGCCACGCCGCTGGTGCTCCGGCGGCACCGGAAATGGACGTGAATATCAGATCGCCGGCCGAGCTGGCGCGGGTTGCTCGCTGCGCCGGGATAGCGAAGGCGAGCGACGTCGACGGTTTCGTCCCGAAGGCGGCGGCGCCTCTAGGCGCGCACGGCCACGACCTCGAGATACTCAGCCGTATACCGCGTGGTGCCGTCGGTGGCGCGGTTGCTCGCGCGCCAGAGCGCGATGAGATCGGCGCTCAGGCCGGCGCGCCCGGCCTCGTCGAGCGCGGCGAACGCGCGGTTGGTCGGCCCGTAATTCGTGCGAAAGAGCTCCAGCACCGCTTCGGGGCTGAATGGATACTGGAATTCGTATTCGCGCCGGGTCAGCCGCAGCTCCGCGACGCCGGCGCCGAAGCGCTCGCGCACCGTGGCCTCGTCGCCCCACAGGACGGGCGCGGGCATCGGCGGCGGCGGCACGTAGCGGCCGATGGTCCGGAACATGTCGCCGACCATACCCTGCGGCGTCCAGTTACCCATCCCGATCCGGCCAGCGGGCCGGCAGACGCGCAGCAGCTCGGCCGCGACGCGCTCCGGACGCGGGGCGAACATCGCGCCGAAGAGGCTCACCACGAGGTCGAAGGAGGCGTCGCCGTACGGCAGCGCCTCGGCGTCGCCCTCGTCGAAGCGCACGTCGAGCCCTTCCGCCGCCGCCCGCGCGCGCGCCTGCTCGATCAGATTCGCCGCGATGTCGACGCCGGCCGCGCGCGCCCCCGCGCGCGCCGCGGGTATCGCGAGCTGCCCCGCGCCGCACGCGACGTCCAGCACGCGCATGCCCGGCTCGACACCCAACCGCCCGAGGAACTCGAGCGCGCCCGGCTCCAGGTACTTCGCGAACTGGCCGTAGTCCCCCGACATCCACGTGGCGCGCAGCCGCTCCTTGAGCGCCGCCATTTCGGGAGGGATGTCCATATGTCTCCTCCGGATCGGGAGTGAGGCTGTTATGCTGTTACGCCGTGAGGGCCAGAGCGCTCTAGCGCTGTGAGGCCAACAGCCATCAGCGTAAACAGCATAACAGCTTGCGTGAGATCACTTCACATCTTCACTTCGCTGATCTGAATCATCGGCTCGAGATCGGTGTAGTTCTTCACGTCGGCGACGATCTCCTCGGCGTGCGGTGCGAAGGCGCGGTGAAAAGCGTCGGCGGAGTCGAAGTACATGTGCCCCATCGCGATGAACTTCGGCGGCGCGCCCGGCTCGCCTCCGGCCACGCCCTGCTCGACCGCTATCGACTTCAACGCCGATCCGAACCTTTCCTTCACCAGCGCCATGTGGTGCTTGCAGTAGTAGTCCATGTCGAATTTCTTGCCCGGATCGTACGCGTAGAACACGCTCACCTTGACCATCTTCCCTCCTGTCGGATCTTCACGGCTCGACGGCGCTCCCGTCCGGGCCCATGCCGGCGGAGCGGCCATCACACGGCGCGCACGTGTAGCACACTCCAGTCGCGAGGCGAGCGAAATCGCTCGCCGCCGTGCGCGCTCACGACCGCGGGCCGAACATGATGATGGCCATGCCGGAAACCGCGACCGCCGCTCCCGCCAGGTCCCACGCCGTCGGACGCACGCCGTCGACCACCCAGAGCCACGCGAGCGCGGTTGCGACGTAGACACCGCCGTACGCCGCGTAGGCCCGGCCCGCCGCGGTCGGGTGTAAGGTCAGCAGCCACGCGAACACCGCCAGAGCCGCCGCGGCCGGAACGAGCACCCACAGCGGCGCCCGCATCTTCACGTGCAGGTAGACGAGATAGCACCCGGTGATCTCCGCCAGAGCGGTTGCGCCGAAGAGCGCGGTGGTGGTGAGCGCGGTCATGGTCCTCCATCTCGCCGGCGCCGAGCGCCGTTCAGCCCGCTCAGGCGCGTGGGTAGGCCAGCAATACGACCGAGACCGACTTCGGATCGAACGGGCGGAAGGATTGAAAGCGCACCGTGTAGCCGAGCTGCTCGGCGACGGCCCGAAACAGCGGACCGTTCAGCCAGTTGACCGTGCTGCCGTCGTACTTCGCGGGGCCCTTGAAGGCGTGGCCGTATTCTTCCAGCCGCTGCACGAAGAGATCGACGATCTCCAGCGTGCCGTGCGCTTGCAGCATCGGGAGGAGCTGGGCGAAGCCGGCGAGCGCCGCCTGGTTGAGGTGCACGCGCACCTCGCCTTCCCCGGCCACGTGGCGCTGCAGGGCCTGGCCGGGATGCTCGAGCCCGGCGATGCCCGCGGGGAGCAGGTCGGCGAGGTCCGCCACGGCCACGTAGCGCTCGTCCAGGCGAACCGCGGCGAACAGGTCCATCCAGAAGTGCACGTAGGCGGCGGGCGGCCGGCCGCGCTCGGCGAGGCGCTGGCGCGCCCAGTCGAGAAATCGCGATACGGCGGACTGGTCCGCCGCTCCGGTCTT
Organism: Binatia bacterium; assembly: GCA_050176585.1. GTDB lineage: Bacteria > Desulfobacterota > Binatia > HRBIN30 > CADEER01 > CAYYWP01. The sequence continues at coordinate 9,999 of JBFXHX010000044.1, read as the reverse complement.
TGATGCGGCGGACGCGCCGCGCGCGTCGCCATCGCGCACGGCACCGCCGAGCGCCGCGAGCTGCCGTGCGAGCGCGGCGCCAGCGTCGGCGTCGAACCCGTGCTGCGCGGCGATGTCCTCCAGCCGCTCGCGCGGCACGTACGCGCGCACCTCGATGCGGTACCACCGACCCTCCGACCAGAGCGCGAGATCGCCGGGCAGGTTGTCGTACACATTGCAGAGGTGCGCGTGCAGCACGCGGCCGCGGTAGGGTGCGAGGGCCCGCTCGGGATCGGCGGCGTCGATCTGCACCGTCTCCACCGCCACATCCTCCTGCGCCATCTCCGCGGCGGCGCTGGCCAGGAGCTGCTCGGAGAAATCCGCGAGCACATAGGTGACGCGGCGGTGGTAGTCCGTCCCCGTGAGCTCGCAGATGCGGCGGAGCTCGCCGAGGAAGGTGCGCGCGCGGTGCGTGGACGCGACGCCGATCTCGAGGATGTATAAACGCCCGTCGGTGAGGCGGTGGTCGTGCACCTTGTCGAACAGCGCCCGCGCCGAGGAGCGCGCGTATGCGAGGTTGTGGTCGCTGGAGCCGCCGATCGAGGCGTCGTAGTCGCGGCCGGTCGCCTGCTCGAAGTCGCGCAGGCGTTCCCAGAACTCCGCGTTGAAGGCCCAGATCACGCTCTGCAGCCCGGGTCCGAAATCCTCGAGCGCAAGCGCGCCCGCGCTCTCGCCTTCGTCGCGCGCCAGCGCCTCCAGCGCGCCGCGCAAGTTGCCGCGCAGGTGGGCCGGGCTCCGGTACTGGCGGAGGTCGATGCGCAGCGCCGCGCGCGGCAATGCCGCGCCATCGGCAGCGTGGAAGCGCGCGATCGCCACCGGCGCGTGGTAGTGGTGCTTGTAGTGCACGCGGTGGAAGTGCACCGACAGCCCGCCGCGCGCGAACGGCAGGCGCGCCCGCGCCACTTGCAGCTCGTCTTTCAGGACCGTCAACGCGCCGAGGAAATCGTCGACGTTCTTGGCCTCCAGCATCGACTCCGCATAGGTCACGGCGATGCCGAGCGCGCCGATGTGGGAGATCAGCGCGTTGGCGAGCTCGCGGCGCATGCCGCGGCGCAGCCGGCGGCCCTCCGGCACGACCGCCAGCAGCTCGTCCGAGAGCGCGGGCAACGCGCGCGCCAGCGCGCCGCCGCCCGCGGCCGCGCGCCCGCGGATCGCCGGCAGCGCTTCGGCGAGCTGGAACTGCTCGCGCAGCGACAGGTCGGCCATCGTACCTTCGGCCGGCAACCCGAGCTCGGCCAGGCGCGACTCGATCAGCCACCACGCCGCGGGCGTCCCGATGAGCGCCAGCATCTTGATCCACAGCTCTTCGCGGTCGGCGCCGGGCCGCGCCTCGAGTACGGACAGCATCGGCTCCGCCTGGCTGGCGGCGAGCGTCAACAGATCGCGCGGGCTGCCCTCCGCCGGCAGCTTGAAATCGCGGCGGAACAACGACCCGCAATGCGCCACCGGTGCGCGCCATGCGAGGCTCCAGTCCGGGCCGCGCTTCAGCCCGGCGAGCACCGGCAGGAACGCGCTGTAGGTTTGGCCCTCGAAAAAGCCCGGCGACGGCGCCTCGCGCACGCCGAGCCGATCGGCGACCGGCACGCCGTACAGCTCGCGGCGCGCGCGGATCGCCGCCCACGTGCACTCGCGCGAGGTGTCCTCGCAGAGCATCCGCCCGTCGACCAGGCGCGGCGCGCCGCACGAGCCGTGCGTCATCTGCTTCGCGCAGCCGCGCGGACACACGAGCGCATCGGGGCTGAGATCGCAGCGATCGCACTTCTCGCACCCGAACACCGGCACCTTCGGCGACTCCAGGGCCTGGAGCACGCGCTGCGCCGCGCCGCTCTCCGCCAGTGCGCCGAACCAGCGCCGGCGGCGCGCCCGCCGTTCGCCCTCGCGGCGCAGCCCGTCGATGTACGACTCGAGCGCCGCGCCGTCCGCCAGTGCGCGCTGGCGCTCGGCCCCGGAGAGCTTGGTCATCTTGTGGAGCGCGTGCTCGTGCTCGATCAGCAGGGGCGCTTCGCGCAGCAGCTCGAGGTGCGCAGAGAAGCCCTTCACGCATCCGAGGTAGAACCCGCTGACGCCGGGAACGCGGCGAATCTGGTGGAGCATGTCGCGCGTGACCCGCGCGCCCTCGGCGCGCAGCCGCTGGACGTTCCACGCGGGGGAATGCCCCGCCGCGGTAGCCGCCTGCTCGAGCCGCGCCTTCGCCGCGTCCATTTGCGCGATCAAGTCGGGCGGCACGCGCATGCCGGGCACGTCGGCGATCGCGCGCAGCTGCGCGCCGGACGTGATCGGAATCACCTCGGCGAGCACGTGCACCCGATCGAGCGCGCCGACCTGGCGCAGCGACTGCATCCAGCGCGCGAACTCGTCCACCGAATAGATCGCCTGCGTGATGATGACGCGCGCGCCGGCGAGCGCTTTCTGCAGCGTGCGGAGGCCCTCCGGATCGGCATCCGGGTTGGGGTGCCCGGCGGCGGCGATCCAGAAATCGTCCGGCAACGCACCCTCGATCAGCATCTCGCGCGCGAGCGCGCACATGCCGACCGAGTCGAGCGGGAACTTCGCGGGCTTGCCGCCGAGCGGCAAGTCGCCGGTCAGCAGCAGGGCGTTGCGCACGCCGAGCTCGGCGAAGTGCATCAAGCGCTGGCGGATCTGGGCGGCCTGGCGGTTGCGCGCTACGACGTTCGCCAGCAGGCGCTCGGGCGCGGCGCCGAGGCCGACGAGGAGCTCGGCCGCGATGGCGTTGTCCAGCGCATCGTGGCCGCGCGAGCCGTCGTCGAGCGCCAGCAGGTCCACGCCGCCGGCGCTGACCAGATCGGCGTAGACCTGGAGCTTGTGCACCAGGCTGCCCTCCTCGGGCGCGAGCTCGGCGCGCGTCACGTCCATCTGCCGGAGGTACTGTCCGAGCGCGAGGAGCTGCGGCAGCGCATAGCCCTGCGCCAGATAGCGCTGGCGCAGCTTCTGGTAGCCGATGCGATCGGCTTCGGTGAGGTGGAGCTCGAGGATGACCGGCATCTTCCCCGCCGCGATGAGGTCGTGCAGCGGGTTGGTCAGCGGCGCCGCGGCGCCGCGCACACCGCCGGGCCAGCGGGGCCCGCGCGCCCAGGCGGGCAGCGGACCGCGCTCGCGGCTCGCGTCGGTGCGGAGGTTCATGCGCGACCGCTCGCCGCGGCGCCGCCCGGCGCGGCGACCGCGTCCGCTTGGCGGCGAAACAAGCGGATGTGCTCGGGGCCGGTACCGCAGCAGCTGCCGACGATCGACGCGCCGGCGCGGATGAGCGCGGGGACGGCCGCGGCCATCATCTCCGCGGTCTCGTCGTAGACGATGTGGCCGCGCTCGAGGCGCGGCTGGCCGGCGTTCGGTTGCACCATGATCGGCCGCTTCGTCACCTCGCGGTACTGCTCCACGAGCTGGACGTAATCGCCGACGTGGATGCCGGTGCCGCAGTTGCAGCCGAGGATGTCGAAGCCGAGCTGCTCCATGAACCCGACGGCGCGCGGCACGTCGACACCGGTCATGGTGCGAAAGCCGCCGTCGACCAGCCGGTCGAAGGTCAGCGAGCCGACCAGCGGCACGTCCGGCCGCACGCGCCGCACTGCCTGCGCCACGGCGCCGAGCTCGTCGAGCGCGGTCATGGTCTCGATGATGATGCCGTCGACGCCGCCGTCCACCAGCCCGGCCGCCTGGATCGACACCGCATCCTCGAGCTCCGCGCGCGACGTGCTGCCGAGGGGCTGCAGGAAGCCGCCGAACGGCCCGATGTCGCCGAGCACGTAGCGGCTCGGCCCCGCGCAATCGCGCGCGATGCGCGCGGCGCTCAGGTTGATCGCATACGCCTGTGCGGCCAGCCCGTGCCGCGCCAGCGCGAGCGGGGAGGCCTGGAAGGTGTTGGTGAGCAACACGTCGCTGCCCGCCGACGCGTACGCCGAGTGGATCGCGCCGACCGTGTCGGCGTGGCTGAGGTTCCACTCGTCGCCGCATGCGCCGACGGGCAGCCCGGCCTCGAAGAGCTGGGTGCCCATGGCGCCGTCGCCGACCAGCACGCGTGTGCGCACGGCTTCGAGAAATGGCGGCCGCAACAACATGCGCTCACTGTATCGAGTTCGCCGCGCACCTGGCCAGCCCCGCGCGGAGATGAACGTGAAGGCGCGACGGCCGGTCCATACGTCGCCGGCACCCTTTCCAGGAAGGTCAACCGCGGCGACGCGAACTCTCTGACCTTCGCGCCTTCGCGTTGAGCGCCGTTTCCGCCTTGCTGTTTCGCCGCGCAAGGAGGAGGGTTGGGGCTTTGGGGGGAACGGTAGAATGAGGCGCGGGTCGCGGTGGTGGCTGCTGGGTTGGTCGCTGGTGTTGACCGCGTTCGGCGCGCGCACGGCGCTCGCCGCGGCCGGGGCGACGGTCGAGCGGTTCTCGCCGCAGGGGACGGTGAAGCCGGTGCGGCAGGTCACCGCCGTGTTCTCGGCGCCGATGGTGCCGTTCGGCGATCTGCGGGACGTCGCCGAGCCGTTCACCATCGATTGCCCCGAGACCGGGACGGCGCGCTGGGTCGACTCGCGCACCTGGGCCTACGACTTCGGCCGCGACCTGCCCGCCGGCCTCCGCTGCACCTTCGCGCTCCGCGACGGGCTGCGCACCCGCGCGGGAGAACGGCTCGCCGGTCCGGCGCGCTTCGAGTTCACCACCGGCGGACCCGCCATCCGCGGCGCGGTGCCGAGCGATGGCGCCGGCAACATCGACGAGAGCCAGGTGTTCATCCTCGCGCTCGACGGCCAGGCGACGCCGGCCTCCGTGCTCGCCGATGCCGGCTTCGAGGTCGAAGGCCTCGCCGAGCGCGTTGGCGTGGATATTCTCGACGACGCGGCGCGCGACGCCACGGTCGCGAGCCTCCCGTACTGGCTCAAGCCGACGCCGCCGTTTCTGGCCATCACGGCGCGCCAGGCCTTCCCGAACGGCGCCACGGTTCGCCTGGTCTGGGGCGCCGGCATCAGCAGCCCGAGCGGCATCGCCACCGACGCGGACCAGGTGCTCGAGTTCAAGACCCGGCCGCGCTTCACGGCCGAGCTGTCGTGTGAGCGCGAGAACGCGAAGGCGGGCTGCACGCCGCTGACGCCGATTTCGGTGCGCTTCAGCGCCCCCGTGCCCTGGGCGCAGGCGAGCCAAATCCGCCTCGCCGCCGACGGCTCGAGCCGCATTCCCGACGCGCCCGATACGCCCGTCGAGCTCGTGAGCGCGGTCCAGTTCCCGCCGCCGTTTCCGGAATCGACCGCGTTCCGCATCGCGCTCCCGCCAGATCTGCGCGACGACGCCGGCCGCGCGCTCGCCGACCCGCGCCCGCTCACCGGCGAGACCTCGCCGTTCCCGCCGCTCGCCAAGTTCGCCGCGCGCTTCGGCTTGCTCGAAGCGAATGCCGACCCCGCCCTGCCGGTGACCGTCCGCAATCTGGAGCCCGAGGTGCGCGGCGAGGAAGTGCGCGCCACGCGGGCGCGGCCGAGCGCCTGGCGCGCGCGGCTGCAGGAGCTCTACGCGCGCTTGAGCGGCCATGCCGTACGCATCGAAAGGGCCGAGGACGTCCTGCCCTGGCTGCGCCGCCTCGCCGTTGCACGGCGCACGCGATCGATGTTCGCCGACCTGCCGGCTGAGGCGCCGCGGCGCGCGTTCACCCTGCCGCAACCGGACGGCCCGCAGCTCATGCAGGTGATCGGTATTCCGTTCGAGGCAAAAGGCCTCTACCTGGTCGAGCTCGCGAGCCCGCGACTCGGCGCCGCGCTGCTCGGCAAGGACGAGCCGATGTACGTGCCCGCGGGCGCGCTGGTCACCAATCTGGCGGTGCACTTCAAATGGGCTCGCGAGAGCTCGCTGGTGTGGGTGACCAGTCTCGACTCCGCCCAGCCGGTCGCCGGCGCGCACGTCGCCGTGCAGAACTGCACCGGTACGGTGCTCGCCACCGCGACCACCGGCGCGCAGGGCATCGCGCGCGTGAGCGGGCTGCCCAAACCCGACGACGCGCCGAGCTGTTTCGATTCCAACAGCCTGAAGGATCACGACGCGCTCGACTTCCGCGACCACTGGTCCGCGCCCGCGCTCACGAGCATCGACAGCGGCCTATTGATCACCGCGCAGACCGCGGACGATCTCAGCTTCGTGCACTCGTCATGGAGCCGCGGCATCGAGCCGTGGCGTTTCAACCTGCCCTACGAGAGCTGGGAAGCGCCGCTGGTCGTGCATACGATCTTCGACCGGCCGCTCTTTCGCGCCGGCGACACCGTGCACATGAAACACGTGCTCCGCGACCAGACGATGAGCGGCTTCACCGTGCCCCAGCGGCGGCCGCCCAGGGCGGTCATCACCCATCTCGGCAGCGGCGACAAATACGAGCTGCCGCTCACGTGGGATGACAACGGCTTCGCACTGCAGGAGTGGCCCATCCCGGCCACCGCCAAGCTGGGCCAGTATCAGGTCGCCCTCGGCCAGTATCAGTCGGGCAGCTTCCGCCTCGAGCAGTTTCGCGTGCCCTTGATGAAGGCGACCGTGCAGATGCCTGCCGAGCCGCTGACCGGCGCCGCTTCGGTGCCGGTCGACGTCGCGGTCCGCTATCTCGCCGGCGGCGCCGCGGCCGACCTGCCGGTCGTGCTGCGCGCGCAGATCCGCGATCGCGCCGTGCGCGCGCCGATCGACTTCGAGCGCTTTTCGTTCGGCAGCGGCCCCGTCACGGCGGGCGTCGTGCGCGAGAGCCAGTCGGAACCCGATGAAGGTGACGGGCGCGCGCCCGCCGTGCATCAGAAGCGCGAGCTCGCGCTCGATAGCGCCGGCACCGCGCGCGCGGAGATCACGGAGCTGCCGGGGGTCGAGACACCGCGCGATCTGGTCGCCGAGCTCGAGTACCGGGATCCGAGCGGAGCGGTACAGACCGCCGCCGCCTCGGTGCCGATGTGGCCCGCGGCGCTGCTGCCCGGCATCGAGGCGGAGTACTGGGTCGGGCGAAAGGACGGGCTGGCGGCCGACGTCGCCGTGATCGACGTTCGCGGGCGGCCGGTGGCCGGCGCACCCGTCGAGGTCGACGCCTTTCGGCGCCAGTACTATTCGCACCGGAAACGGCTGGTCGGCGGCTTCTACGCCTACGAGCACGTCCAGGAGACGCGCGCGCTCGGGCGCTTCTGCAATGGCAAGACCGATGCGCAAGGCGTGCTGCGCTGTCGCGCCGCAGCCCCCGCCACCGGTGAGGTGATCCTGGTGGCGCGCGTGCGCGACGCCGCCGGCCGCGAGGCCGCGGCGCACACGTCGGCGTACGTCGCCGACGCGGAGCCGTGGGGATTCCCGGTCGAAGCGAGCGATCGGATGGACGTCCTGCCGGAGAAGCGCGAGTACGAGCCCGGCGAGACCGCGCGTTTTCAGGTGCGCATGCCATTCGAGCGCGCGACGGCGCTGGTCACGGTCGAGCGCGAAGGCATCGGCGCGGCAAACGTGGTGCGGCTGGAAGGCGGCATGCCGGTGGTGGAGGTGCCGATCGACGGCTCGTACTCGCCCAACACGTTCGTCTCCGTGCTGGCGGTGCGCGGGCGGGTCGGCGGCACGCAGCCGACCGCGATGGTCGACCTCGGCAAGCCGGCCTTCAAGCTCGGCATTGCCGAGGTGCGGGTCGGCTGGCGCGACCACCGCTTGAACGTCACCCTTGAAGCCGACCGCCCCGCCTACCGCGTGCGCGAGACCGCGGAGGTGAAGATCGCGGTGCGCCGCGCCGACGGCGCGCCGCCGCCGGCGGGCAGCGAGGTCGCCGTCGCCGCCGTGGACGAAGGCCTCCTCGAGCTGCAACCGAACCCGAGCTGGAACCTGCTCGACGCGATGATGGGGCGGCGCGGCTACGACGTGCGCACGGCGGCGGCGGAGATGGAAGTGATCGGCAAGCGCCACTACGGGCGCAAGGCGCTGCCGCAGGGCGGCGGCGGCGGCCGGCAGGCGACCCGCGAGCTCTTCGAGACGCTGCTGCTGTGGGCGGGGCGCGTGCCGCTCGACGCCGACGGCCGCGTCACCCTCAAGGTGCCGCTCAACGATTCGCTCACCGCGTTCCGCATCGTCGCCGTCGCCACCGGCGGCATCGGCGAGTTCGGCACCGGCGCGACGGAGATCCGGTCGACACAGGACCTGATGCTCATCTCGGGGCTCCCCCCGTTGGTTCGCCAGGGCGACCGCTTCCCGGCGCAGTTCACCTTGCGCAACACCACAGATCGCGCGCTCGAGGTCAGCGCGCGCGGGCGAGTCGATTCGGGCATCGACGGCGCACCGGCCGGGACCGAGCTGGCGGCGCAAACCATCGCGCTGCAACCCGGCGAAGCGCGCGTCATCGAATGGCCGATTACGGCGCCCGCCGAGGGTGATGCGCTGCGCTACACGATCGAGGCGACGGGCGCGGATGGCGTGAGCGACCGGCTCGCGATCGCGCAACAGCTGCGCGAGGCGGTTCCCGCGCGCACTCTGCAAGCCACCCTGCTGCGCGCGGACAAGCCGCTCGCGATGCCGGTCGAGCGCCCGGCCGACGCCTTGCCGGAGCGCGGCGGCATCGGCATCGCGGTCAGCGCGTCGCTCGGCGGCACCACGAGCGGAATCGAGGACTACCTGCGGCGCTATCCGTACACGTGCCTCGAGCAGCAGGTGTCGATCGCCGTCGGCTTGAACGATGCGGACCGGTGGAACGCGATCGCCGCCGCCCTGCCCTCGTACCTCGATGCCGACGGCCTGCTGAAGTACTTTCCCAGTCCCGACGAGGGGAGCGACGTGCTGACCGCGTACGTGGTCTCGGTCACCAGCGCGGCCGGATGGGAGATACCCGCCGTGACCCGCGAGCGGCTGCTGGACGGGCTTCGCGGGTTCGTCGCCGGGCGCGTGGCGCGCGACAGCGGCCCCATCCGCGCACCCGACCTCGCGCTGCGCAAGCTCGCCGCGCTCGAGGCACTCGCCCGCGCCGATCAGATCGATCCGGCATCGCTCGACACCATCGCGATCGAGCCCAACCTGTGGCCGACCTCGGCCGTGCTCGACTGGTGGGGCATCCTGCAGCGCACGCCGTCGCTGCCGGACCGCGACGCCCGCCTCGGCGCCGTCGAACAGATCCTGCGCGCGCGACTCGCCCTGCAGGGCACCGTGCTCGGATTTTCCACGGAGCGCAGCGACGAGCTCTGGTGGCTGATGGTGAGCACCGACCTGAACGCCGTCCGCCTCCTGTTGCACCTCCTGGAGTTCAAGCTCTGGCCCGACGACCTCGCCCGCGTGCTGCGCGGCGCCCTCGGCCGCCAGAGCCGCGGGCATTGGCGCACCACACCGGCCAACGCCTACGGCGCCGTGGCGATGCGCCGGTTCGCACACACGTACGAAGCGGCGCCGGTGACCGGCCAGACGCGGGTCGCGCTCGGCCCCGACGAGCGACAGCTCGACTGGACCCCCGGGCCGCCGCCGCCCGTTGGCTTGCCGTGGCCGCCGGCGGAGGAGCGATTGTCGATCGAGCATCGCGGCACCGGCGCGCCCTGGGTCGCGGTGACCTCGCGCGCCGCCATTCCGCTCACCGCGCCGCTGTCGAGCGGTTACCGGATCAGCAAGACCGTCACACCGCTGGAGCCGCGCGTCCCGGGACGGCTGAGCCGCGGCGATCGGCTGCGCGTGCGGCTCGAGGTCGAGGCGCAAACCGACATGACCTGGGTCGTGTTCGACGATCCCATTCCGGCCGGGGCCTCGCACCTCGGCACCGGGCTCGCCAGCGACAGCCAGATCGACAGCGGCGGCTCCGCGAACACGTCCGCGCCGGACTTCGTCGAGCGCCGTTTCGACGCCTACCGGGCCTATTTCGAGTTTCTGCCCAAGGGACGGACGGCGGTCGAGTATGTGGTCCGCCTGAATCAGAACGGGAGCTTCGCGCAGCCGCCGACGCGCGTCGAGGCGCTGTACGCACCGGAGATGTTCGGCGAGATCCCGAACGCGCCGGTG
>JBFXHX010000043.1:0-29019 GCA_050176585.1 Binatia bacterium | reverse complement strand
GGTCGCTCCCATGCGTGCTCTCATCGCGATCTCCTGTGCCGCGTTCGTCGGCGTCCTGCCCCTGGCCGTCGGCACACACGCGGTCGTTACCCGCTCCTCGATCGGCGAGCACCACGCTGGCGGCGGCTTGGCCCGGAAAGGAAATCGAGCCCATGACAGCACCCGATGCGCTGCGAGAACCGCTCGAAGCGGCGCAGCAGTACGAAGTGACCGTGACCTTTGCGGTCACCGGCGAGCGCTTGGAGCGCACAGTAGGCGAGAGCCTCGGCGATCCGTGCTGCGTCTGCGTACGCGTACATCGGGTGCCGGTCGCTGAGTCCGGCCCTTCCGCGTAACCGCGCCACGGTGCGACAATCGTCGCCCGGCCGATGGACGTAACGAACGCGCCGCGCCGCCGAGCGGGCACAGGTCTGGCGCGCCGAGCGCCCGCTCATCCGCCGCGTTTCGCGTGAGCGGTCGAGCTGCTAGAGCCGACACTGCAACGCCGGCCGTTCCCGCAAGGCGGCGCGGCGTCGCCGTTGAACCCGTATGGTCTCGGCCGCTCCCCCATCGGCATCCGATTCGAGCACCACCCGCGATCCGGTCTGCGGGATGACCGTGGACCCGGCTGCGCCAAAGGGCGGCATGTCGTCCTACGGCGGCCGGCGCTATGGATTCTGCGGCACCCGCTGCCGGGAGAAATTCGAGGCCGATCCCGAGCGGTATCTGCAGCCTCCCGCGCCCGCACCGCCGCAAGCGCAACCGCCGGCCGCGGCCTCAGCCTACACTTGTCCGATGCATCCGGAGGTGCGCACCTCGACCGGGAGCGCCTGTCCCGATTGCGGGATGGCGCTGGAGCCGCTGGCCCCTCCGCGTCCGGTGACGCGAATCGAATACACGTGCCCCATGCATCCGGAGATCGTGCGCGATGCGCCCGGCGCGTGCCCGATCTGCGGCATGGCACTCGAGCCGCGCACCGTGACCGCGGCGGAAGAGGTGAATCCCGAGCTCCTCGACATGCTGCGGCGCTTCCGGGTGTGCGCGCCGCTCGCGGCCGCGGTGTTCGCCTTGTCGATGTCGGAGATGCTGCCCGGACAACCGCTCCACAGTCGGCTCGGCCCGGCCATGAACTGGATCCAGGCGGTGCTGGCCACGCCTGTGGTGTTGTGGGGCGGCAAACCGTTCTTCGAGCGCGGATGGATCTCTCTGCGCACGCTGCGGTTCAACATGTTCACGCTGATCGCGATCGGCACGGGAGTCGCGTGGGCTTACAGCATCATCGCCACCGCAGTGCCGGGATGGTTTCCCGCGGTGTTTCGCCTCCACGGCGGCGGCGTCCCTGTGTATTTCGAGGCGGCGGCGGTGATCACCGCGCTCGTCCAGCTCGGACAAGTGCTCGAGCTGCGCGCGCGCAGTCGGACCGGCAATGCCATTCGCGCCCTGCTCGGCTTGGCCCCGGCGATGGCGCGCCGCATTGCGCCGGACGGCCATGAGGCGGACGTGCCGCTCGAGCAGGTACTGGTCGGCGATCGCTTGCGCGTTCGCCCCGGAGAGAAGGTGCCCGTGGATGGCGTAGTCGTGGACGGGCGCAGCGCGATCGACGAATCCATGGTTACCGGCGAGCCCATTCCGGTGGAGAAGACCCCCGGCGATCCCGTCACTGGCGGCACCGTCAATGGGACGGGCGGGTTCATCATGCGCGCCGAGCGCGTGGGCGCCGACACGCTGCTGGCGCGGATCGTCCAGATGGTTGGCGAGGCCCAGCGCAGCCGCGCGCAGATTCAGCGCGTCGCCGACGTGGTCGCCTCCTACTTCGTCCCGGCCGTCGTGGCGGTCGCGGTGCTCACCTTCGCCGCCTGGGCGTGGCTCGGGCCCGAGCCGCGGCTGGCTTATGCGCTGATCAATGCTGTCTCCGTGCTGATCATCGCCTGTCCGTGCGCGCTCGGCCTCGCCACGCCGATGTCGATCATGGTGGCGGTCGGCCGCGGTGCCCAAGCCGGTGTGCTGATCCGCCGCGCAGAGGCGCTGGAGGTGCTGGCGCGCGTCGACACCCTCGTTGTCGACAAGACCGGCACATTGACGGAAGGCAAGCCGCGCCTAGTGGAGATCGAGGCGGACGGCATCGATTCCACCGAGCTCCTCGGGCTGGTCGCCAGCCTGGAGCGCGCGAGCGAGCATCCACTCGCCGGCGCGATCGTCGCCGGCGCCCTCGAGCGCGGGGCGCGAGTGGCGGCTCCCGAACAGTTCGACTCGATCACCGGCCAGGGCGTAGTAGGCCGCGTGCGCGGTCGGCGCGTCGCGCTCGGGAACGAGCGGTTGCTCGCGGCACTCCAGCTCGACGCCGGAGCGCTCGCTGCGCGCGCGGAACAACGGCGCGCCGCCGGACAGACGGTGATGTTCGCGGCTGTGGACGGTCGCGTCGTCGGCCTCATCTGTGTCGCCGATCCGATCAAACCTTCGACGCCGGAGGCGATCCGCCAGCTGCACGCCGAGGGCATGCGGGTGATGATGGTGACCGGCGACGCACGCCCGACCGCCGAGGCCGTCGCCGCAACGCTCGGCATCGACGCGGTCGAGGCGGAAGTGTTGCCCGAGCGGAAAGCGCAGTTGATCGAGCGCCTGCGCGCCGCCGGGCACCGCGTGGCAATGGCCGGCGACGGCATCAACGACGCGCCCGCCCTCGCGGCCGCCGACGTCGGCATCGCGATGGGCACCGGGGCCGACGTCGCGATCGAGAGCGCGGACATTACTCTGCTGCGCGGAGATCTGAGCGGTATCGTGAAGGCGCGCCGCTTGAGCCGCGCGACAATGCGGAACATCCGCCAGAATCTCTTTTTCGCGTTCGTCTACAACGCCCTCGGCGTGCCAATTGCCGCGGGAGTGCTGTACCCAGTGTGGGGCCTGCTGCTCAGCCCGATGCTCGCCGCCGCAGCCATGACCATGTCCTCGGTCTCGGTGATCCTGAACGCTTTGCGACTTCGCCAAGTGCGGCTCTAAGGACGTGCCCCGCTCACGGGAACGCGCGGACCGGGTCAGCGCCGACAAAACTCGGCGCCTGGTGGCAACTTATCAGCGCTGACGCGCCACCTCACATGATGCACCGCACGGCATCATACGCAGTGCTGACGATGTGCCCTGACACCGGCCATGCTGGCACGGCCGCTGCACGGTGACTCGCTGCCGATGGAACGATGCGGTGAATGGAGCGGGAGCAGGGGCTGCGTGAGGCGGGCGGTGTTTGTGGACGCGAGTGGTAGATCGCTGCATCTGGGCGGAGGTGGACAGCCTGACGGCGCTGCGGACGCGCGCCCCGGGCGATGGGTAGGCCAGGGAGAGCCGGCGGCTTAGATCACCGCCGGCCTCCCCGTCCAGTTACAAGACCTCGGCGCACCACAATTCCGCGCGCGCCATGCGCGGGGAGAGCGATGCGGCGCGAGCGTTCACCGCCGGCGCGATGGCGTAGGCCCTGTGGCGGGCTTGTCGACGATCCGCAGGAGCTCGATGTCGAAGGTGAGCTTCGCGTTTGCCGGGATGATCCGGGAGAACCCCTTCTCTCCATAGGCGAGCTCGGGCGGTACGAGCAGGCGGCGCTTTCCGCCCGGGCGCATGGTGCGCACGCCTTCGTCCCAGCCCCGGATCACCTGCCCGGATCCGACCGGGAAACCGAAGGGGCGTTTGCGGTCGAACGTACTGTCGAACTTCGTCCCATCTTCGAGCCAACCGGTGAAGTGCACGACCACGATCTGCCCCTCGAGCGGCGTCGGACCCTTTCCGACCACGATGTCGGTGTACTTCATGCCGGAGGGAGTCTCGTGCCACCGAATGACCGACGACAGCGGGGGTGGTCCGCCGTCGGTAGCCGGGGGTGGACCATTGTCCGCCGCTGGCGCCGCATCGCTGCCGGCCCAACCAGCGAACAGAAGTGAAAGCGTCAGCAGCAAAAATCGCAGCGCCATAGCGACGGCGCCTACTAACCGGACCCACGGCGCCGGTCAATGGCGATGCGCGAGCGGCGCGGTGTGGGGAGGGGGAGCCGCTGGCCCCAAGCAACAGGACCAGCAGCTCCCGGGGGGGAGAGAACGACCCAGTGCGCGTTTACGCGGCAACCGGAAGCATGCGAGGTCGGCGCGTGCGCCGTAGCAGATGCGTCAACACCGCCACGACTTCTTCCTCAGACCGCGCGCAATCCTGCACCGTCTTCACCAGCTCGTACAAAGTGACTCTTTGTGGTTTGCCCAGCATGGCCGATCCCCCTTGCGCGCCGCTTCCCGATCGAGATCGGTCACGCCGCATGTTAGTTCGTGCGCTATGGGCTAGAGCACTGACCGTGCCAATCGCGCAGGCCGTCACTGATGGCCGATACCATCGGTGGGGCCGCGCATTGGGGGATGAAGAAGTGACACTTTCGGGCAACTCGTTGCAGAGGCGGACGCGCGGATGTCGGTCACCGCGCGCCGAGCGACTTCGGCGCCTCAGGCCATGAGCCGGACGGCCTCTTCACGCAGGAGGTACTTCTGAATCTTGCCGCTTCCGGTCATCGGGAAGGCGTCCACGAAGAAGACCCGGCGCGGAACCTTGAAGCTGGCGATGTTCCCCTTGCAGACCGCGATGATGTCCTCTTCCGAGAGTTGCGCACCGCTCTGGCGGATGACGAACGCCACCGGCACTTCGACGAGCCGCGCGTGCGGCACCCCCACCACGGCGACGTGGTTGACGCGCTCATCGACGAGCAACAGGCTTTCGACTTCGGTGGGGTCCACGTTCTCTCCGCCCACTTTCAGCAAGTCCTTGTAACGCCCGAGGAAACGCAGGCAGCCATCCTCGCGCAAGAAGCCGGAGTCCCCGGTGTGAAGCCAACCCGCTTCGTCGATGGTCTTCGCCGTCTCCTCCGGCTTTTTGTAGTAGCCTTTCATGACGTGATACCCGCGCACGCAGATCTCGCCGATCTCGCCCGCGGGCAGCTCGGCACCGGTCGCGGGGTCGATGATTTTGACCTCGTAGCCCGGCAGCGGCCAGCCGCTCATCGCGACGCGCGATTCCTCGTCGCTGTCCAGGAATGAGGTCGTCATCCCGACGCCGATCTCGGTCATGCCGTATCCGGTCATGGTTCGCGTCAGCGCCTGGGCGCGCCGGGCGATGGGTTCGGTGGACAGCATGCCGGCGGCGCAGAGGCCGGTGCGCAGGCTGGAGAGATCCCGCTCCGGACGCGAGGGATGCTCGAGAAGGTCCTTGAAGTGCGTATCGAAGCCGTGGATCAGCGTCGCGCGTTCGGCTTCGATCAAGCGCAGCGCCTCACCGGCGTCGAAGATCGGCATCAGTATGTGCCGAGCACCGGTCGCGGGTGAGGCGAGCAGCGCCGTGTAGACGGCGAACGCGTGGAAGAGCGGCAGGTAGTCGAGGACGGCGTCGTTCGGCGTGAGACCGTGCCGGCTGCAGCTGTCGAACACGTTCCGCAGCACGGCGTAGTGGCCCTGCATCACGCCTTTGGGGAACCCGGTCGTGCCGGAGGTGTACATGATGTACGCGGTGTCGGCTGGGTCGACCGCGGCGCTGCGCGCGCCGAGCGCGGCATCGGTCACCGATGCGCCGGCGTTCAGCAGCTCGGACCATGCGAGCGTACCGGGGACGTCGTTGCGATCGACGAGAATCACGCGCCGTAGCGCGGGTGCTGCGTCGGCGCGGAGCGAGCCCGCGACGTGCGTGCGCAGACCGGGGAGCAGCTCTTCGATCATCGCCAGGTAGTCCACGCCGTGCGAGCTGGCCGCGGCGATCAGCGTGGTCGCGTCGGACTGGGTGGCGATGTACGCCATGTCGCGGGTGCGGAAACGCGTGTTGATCGGCACCAGGACGGCGCCGATCTTGGCCAGGGCAAAGAATATGAAGACGAACTCGGGGCGGTTGCCGAGCCAGAGGCACACGTGATCACCCGCCGCGACCCCGCCGGCCATCAGCGCCTTCGCGGCGCGATCGACCTCCTCGCGCAGCTGGGCGAACGACCATCGGCGGCCCTCGAAGTAGAGTGCTTCCCGGTCGCGCCAGCGCGCGGCGGCGCGATCGACCAGATCTCCGAATGTCAGTTTCTCACACCACATGAATCGCATCCCTCGTTGCGCCATTTGGCCGGCGGATATCCCCCACGCCCGTCACCTTTGTCCAGACCTGGCGGCGAGACCGAGAATGGACGTCGTTTGGCTCATCGGCGTTGCGCCCGTTCTCGTCTGCCGCGCTGCCACACAGATGCCTATTCACCATATTCGCCAGCTGGGCCAGTACCGTATCGGTAGCCGCCGGACGCGTGCCGCCCCGACGCGTGAAGCGCGCCTCTTCCACCGGGCAGCGCGTCGGATTTTCCAGCTCGCCCGCGCCCACCAGCGCGGTCGCAAGTCCACGTGAGGAAGTCATTCGTTTCGGTCCGCTGCTTCGCAGCCATGGACCTCGACGAAGAGGCGCGGTTTGCGCGCCGGGCCGGCACAGGGGCGACCGCTACAGCACCTAGTGCTTCGGCATCCAGGGCTGTCTTCAAACCCTGCGCGAGCGCCGCGGCCGGGCCGGTTCCCCATAATGGAGGAACATGATCCGCGCGTCTCGCCGACCATGTGCTGGTGGATCACGACCACGTTGATTCCGGCCCCGCGGAGCGCCTTCAGCACGCCCTGGAGGTCCAACGCGGGCATGGCCAAATCGCCGTAGCAACCGCTTTGTCGTCCGAGCCGGCAAACGCCGCCCGCGTATTGCGCCCATCGCGTCGCCGATCTCCGCGCCGTGCATCTCGGCGCTGCGGCGGATCACCACTTAACGCCGTTCCTTGAGCTCGCCCTTGGCGCCGAGGACCGCTTCGATCTTCTCGGGAGCGAGTGAGGTCTTGGCGGGATCGACGGCACGCGGCATCATCCCTTCCACCGCGCTCTTATTGCCGTTCGTCTGCGAGACTTTGCCGACGGCGGTCGCCAGCGCGGCCTCGTCGCCCATGCCGCCGATGTGCATGAACATCACTGTTGGCCTTTCCCACCAGAAGTGGTTGTGCAGCGCGGTCAGCTCGAGCCCGTTGTCGAGTGCTGCGCTCATCACCGGGTTCACCTGGTCCTCGCGGAGCACGAATCACCCATGACCATCGCGTGTGAGCCCGCGCCCTTGAGCGCCGCCCACGGCGTGGCCATTGGCGGTGGTGTGAGCCGTACCCCGGCGGCGTTCACCGAGAGGACCGTGCGGGGCAGCGACAATTCCCCTCTCTCTCGTCGAGCTGGCCCTTCGCGCCGGTCAGCTGCTGAATCTTGGCTGTATCGAGATTCGCTTTCTCGGCCCCGCTCGCTCGCCAGCCGAGCACACTCAGGAACGCAGCGGCCATCAGTGACGACCTGCGCATATCGACCTCCTGCGCCGTCGCGCTCGCGCCTCCCGTGCGGAGCGGCTACTCGACACTACAGCGCGCGTCTTCGCCGCTGATGTCGGCGCGCTACTTCGACGGCGGCTGGGTGTGGGTGGGCGTGACCAGGTACGCGTAGCTCTTGCCGGATAGGACGCGGTCGCTGCGCGGTTTGAAGAACCCCAGCCAGGCGATCCAGTATTTCTTCGCGTAGGCTTCGCCCATGCGGTCGATCAATGCCGCGTCAGTCACGCGCTCTGCTTTGCCTTCGACGAACGGCCCATCCATACCGCCGATCCAGATGTACACCGGGCTGCCGGCGGCGATGCGCTTGGCCTTCCAACTCGTCGGTGAGGTGGTGAAGAAGATCTTGCCGTCCGCCACCGAGAACCACACCGGCTTGATCGAGCTGAGCACGCCGTTCGAGCGCCGCGTGGCGACGTAGATCTCGCTCGCCGAGCGCAGCGCTTCCTCCGTGGCGGCGGGCAACGGCTCGGCGAGCACCGCCGACGCGGTGAGCATCAGTGCCGCGAGTCCCGCCGCACACGCGGTTGTCCCTGACCTGACGACCGGTCGCAATTGCGTGGGTGCTCCGCTCGACGGCAGCGCCGCCTCAGGCCGGGCGAATGCCGGGTGTCGGCGCGGGAGCGCGCAGCTCGCGCGGCAGCGGAAAGGCGACGTGCTCGACCGCGGTCGACAACTCGCGGGTCGCGGTGAATCCGAGCCCGCGCAGCCGCGCGATCGACTCTTCGACCAGTTGCTCCGGCGTCGAGGCGCCGGCGGTGACCCCGACCGTGTCAACGCCGGCCAGCCAGGTGGGATCGATCGCGTCCGCATCTTCGATCAGCACCGCGGGCGTGCCGGTGTTCCGCGCGACCTCGACCAATCGGTTCGCGTTACTCGACGTCGTCGAGCCCAGCACCATGATGCGGTCGCACTCGCGCGCCAGCTCCTTCACCGCGGTCTGGCGGTTCTGCGTGGCGTAGCAGATGTCGTCTTTGGCCGGCAGGCGGACGGCGGGGAACCGACTGCGGATGGCCTCCACGATGTCGCGCGTGTCGTCGACCGACAAGGTCGTCTGCGTGACGACCGCGATGCGCTCGGGGTCACGCACCGATACCCGCGCGACGTCCTCGACGCTCTCTACCAGGTGCATCTGCGCCGGCGCATGGCCGAGCGTGCCGATGACCTCGACGTGCCCGCGGTGCCCGACCAGGAGAATGTCGTACTGCTCGCGCGCATAGCGTAGCGTCTCGACGTGCACCTTCGTCACCAGCGGGCAGGTGGCATCGATCACCCGCAGCCCGCGCGCCTTCGCCTCTTCGCGCACCGACGGGGCGACCCCATGGGCGCTGAAGATGACGACCGCCCCCGGCGGTACGTCGGCGAGCTCGTCCACGAACACCGCCCCTTTGGCCCGCAGATCGTCGACCACGTAGCGGTTGTGGACGATTTCGTGGCGTACGTAGACGGGAGCGCCCTCGCGCTCGAGCACGAGCTCGACGATCTCGATGGCGTGTGAGACGCCGGCGCAGAACCCGCGCGGGCTGGCGATGACGATGGAGCGCTCCATGGACGGACGCTGCCATGCCTGGCCGGCGACGACAAGAGGACACTAGCCGGCGGAGCTGGCGGGTTTGGTGCTTGACCGCACCACCGGCGCACCGTAGTAGCGGACCGCATGGGGGCCGCGGCAAGCCGGCGCGCCGCGGATGCGCGCGATCGCGCCGCTTCGCGCTCCGGCCACGTCCATCGCTCGCGCGCAGGCACACGCGATCACATGAGGGCCATGCGCGAACGCCAAACCCCGGGACGGTGGTGCGCGACGGCGGCCGTATGCGCCGAGATCCACGAGCGCCGGCGGCCGATGCCACCCGGTTCGCCCCGGCTGGGCGCTGACCGCGAGCGCGCACGGCTGACGACCCCCGCGGTGCGCGCCGACCGTCGGGCCCGTGCGGCCGGTCTCCCGCGAGGTCGCGGGTGATGGGCGACGAGGTCGTGGAGTTCACCGCGACGGCACTGACCGTGGCGGGAGTATTGCTGTTGATCAGCTCGCTATTCAGCCGCGTGAGCGCACGGCTCGGCGTACCGGTCAGCCTCTTTTTCCTCCTGATCGGCATGCTCGCCGGATCGGACGGCCCCGGCGGGATCTGGTTCGACAGCTTCGAGATCGCGTATGCGTGCGGAACGGTCGCGCTGGTCGTCATCCTGTTCGCCGGCGGGCTCAGCACGGACACGTCCCACATGAAGGGCGCGCTGGCGCCCGCATCGGTTCTCGCCACCATCGGCGTCGTGGGCGTCGCCGGGTTGACCGCGCTCGGCGCGCGCGCGCTCGGCTTGTCGTGGCCGGAGGCACTCCTGGTCGGTGCGATTCTGTCACCCACCGACGCCGCCGCGGTGTTCGCCGTGCTCGATGGCGTGCCGCTCCGGCGCCGCGTGGCGATGACCATCGAACTGGAGAGCGGGCTCAACGACCCGGTGGCGGTCATTCTCACCGTTGCCGCCGCGCTCAACCTGGCAGGCCGCGGAGAGCCCGGATGGTCGCTGGCGGGCCAGATCGTGGTTCAGCTCCTGGTCGGGGCTGGGCTCGGCTTGGGGACGGGCGCAGCCGGGCGGTGGCTCCTCCGGCGGATCCGGCCGTCCACGCCAGCCCTCTATCCAGCCGTGACGATGTCGATCGCCTTTGTCGCGTATGGGGTGGCGACCCAGCTCGGCGGCAGCGGATTTCTTTCCGTGTATCTGGCCGGCATCACCGTCGGACAGGGCGGGCTGCCGCATCGGCTGATCTTGAAGCGCTTCCATGAATCGCAAGCGTGGTTGGCGCAGATCGGCATGTTCCTGATGCTCGGCCTGCTCATATTCCCCAGTGAGCTGCCGCACATCGCCGGTCATGGATTGTTCTTGGCGCTGTACCTGGCGCTGGTAGCGCGCCCAGTCGCGGTGGCGCTTTGCTTGTTGCCGTTCCGCTTCAACTGGCGCGAGATCGCCTGCATCGCATGGGTCGGACTGCGCGGAGCGGTGCCGATCGTGCTCGCCACCATTCCGGTGCTGATGATCGGGGCCGCCTTGGCCCCGGCGCGCAACATCATCGATCAGTTCGATCTCGTGTTCTTCGCCGTCGTGGTCGGCGCGATCATTCCCGGCGCAACCGTGCGTTGGCTCCCGAAGCTCTTGGGGCTCGAAGATCCCGCGCCGCCGGTTCCCGCGGTCGCTATCGACATCACCTCCGACCATCCGCTGCGCGAGACGCAGCTCAACGTGTTAATCGGACAGGGCTCGCCGGCCTGCGGGCAGACACTTGCCGAGCTCGACCTGCCCTCGGAAGTGGTGGTGATGGGCATCGTCCGCGGCGACCGGCTGCTCCCGCCCCGCGGTGCGACCCGGCTCGAGGCTGGCGATCACGCAGTCGTGCTGTGTGCGCCGGCGCTCGCCGGTGCCGTAACGGCGATCTTCTCCCCCGTCGCCTCGGCGTGAGCCCGACACACGGTCGGCTGGCTGCCGAGTGCCGGCGCCGCCGCGGCACGCGCGACGGCGTGGTGCTTGTCGCCCGCTCGACCGCGCCGTAGGGTCGGCGGCCATGGCCATCTTCTTGATCCGACACGGTGAGACGGTGTTGAACGCGGCGCGCATCGTGCAGATGCCGGACACCCCGCTGAGCCCGCGCGGGCGGGCGCAGGCCGAGCGGCTCGCTCGACGCCTGGCCGGCGAAGGGATCGGCCTGATCCTGTCCAGCGATCTGCCGCGCGCGCGCATGACCGCCGAGTGCCTTCGCGATACCACCGGGGCGCCGATCGCGCTCGATCCCGGTCTGCAGGAGCGCAACTTCGGCGAGGTGCGCGGGCAGCCGTACTCCGCCCTGGGCGTCGACCTCCTGGCGCCAGATTTCGAGCCGCCGGGCGGCGAGCCGTGGGCGGAATTTTACGCGCGCGTCGACGCGGTGTGGCAGCGGATCGCCGCTGCTGCGGCTGCCGCGGCCGGCTCTCTGGCCGTTGTCACCCACGGACTGGTGTGCCACGCGCTGCTGGAGCGCCACCTCGCCGTTCCCGAGGGCAGCGTGCGCGCGATTTGGGGGAACGCCTCGCTGACCGTCGTCGAAGCCGCGCCACCGTGGCGCGTGCGCCTGCTGAACTGCACGCGCCACCTCGACGAGGAGCTCGAAGCCGGCTCAAGTCCGGCGGTGTGAGCGGCGGGCGCCGGTGGCCTTCCCGGGTCGCGCTTTCGCCGCGCGGCGCGGGCTGCGGGTTTCCCGCGCCATGCGCGCTCGCGACGCCGCCCAGGAGCAGATTTGGCAGCGCCGCATGTCATGGCCGCGCGCCGGACAGTGTTCGCGCCCGAAGTAAATGATCTGCAGGTGCACCCGGTTCCACGCACACATCGGAAAAGCGCGTTTCAGGTCGCGTTCCGTGCGCTCGACGCTGCTGCCGTTCGAGAGCCCCCACCGCGCGGCAAGCCGGTGGATGTGCGTATCGACGGGGAATGCCGCGTGCCCGAAGGCCTGGGACATCACGACGCTGGCGGTCTTGTGACCCACGCCCGGCAGCGCCTCGAGCGCGGCGAAGTCCGCCGGGACGGCGCCCTCCTGTTCGTCGACCAGGCGTCGCGCGAGCGCCTTCAGGTTCTTGGCCTTGGATGGGGCCAGCCCACAGGAGCGGATCAAGCCGAGGATCTCGCCCTCGGACAGCCGGGCCAGAGCGGCCGCGTTCGGCGCGCGGGCAAACAGCTGCGGCGTCACCTGATTCACCCGCGCATCCGTGCACTGCGCCGAAAGCACGACCGCCACGAGCAGCGTGAACGGATCCGCGTGGTCGAGCGGAATCGGCGTTTCGGGATACAGCTCATCGAGGATCTCCTGGATGCGGCGCGCTTTCTCGGTGCGGGTCACGATCGCGGAACCTAGCGCGCGCGCCGCAGCGCGGCCAGATCGCCGATGCTTTCTTGACAACCCCCGGCGCGCCGGTATCGTCGCTGCAATATGGCCGAGCGGCGCACGCGGCATAGCCCGTTTCTGATCGCGCGCCGCCTTTTCGCCGCAGCCTTTGCCGTGATGCTGCTGCTCGTCGCAGCCGCCGCGGCGTTCGTCTATCGGGAGTTCATGGCCAGCCTGCCGCCGATCCAGGCGGCAGTCGACTACCGGCCGCCCGTCACCACGCAGGTGCTCGCCGCGGACGGCACGCTGATCGGCGAATTCTATTCCCAAAAGCGGTACCTCGTGCCGCTCGATCACATTCCGGTGTTCGTGCGCCAGGCGTTCATCGCCGCGGAGGACGGCGACTTCTACGCCCACCAGGGGATTGATGCGAACGGCATCATGCGCGCGGTGGTCAACAACACGATGGCGGGCGGCCGCGTGCAGGGCGGCAGCACGATCACGCAACAGGTGGTGAAAACGCTGCTGCTGACGCCGCAAAAGAGCTACGAGCGCAAGTTGAAGGAAATGGTCCTCTCGATGCGGCTCGAGCGCGAGCTCTCGAAGGACGAAATCCTCTCTCTCTACCTCAACCACATCTATCTGGGCAGCGGCGCCTACGGCGTCGCCGCCGCCGCGAACGAGTACTTTGGAAAGGACATCTCGAACGTCACGGTCGCCGAGGCCGCGCTGCTCGCCGGTCTGCCCCAGGCGCCCAGCCGCTTCTCGCCATATACGCATTGGCCGGATGCGAAGGCGCGCCAACGCTACGTGCTGAACCGCATGTACGAGGAGGGCTACATCGATCGCGCGACCCGCGATGCCGCCGCCGCGGAGCCGATCGGGCTCACCCGGCGCAAAGGCAGCTTTCAGTCCGCGCCCTACTTCGTCGAGCACGTGCGCCGCCTCTTGGAGGAGAAGTACGGGCGAACGGTCTTGTACGATCTCGGCCTGCGGGTGCGCACGACGGTCGACCTCCGCCTGCAGCGCGAAGCGGAGGGCGTGCTGCGCGCGGGTATCGAGCAGCTGTCGCGCAAGCGCGGCGGCTATCGGGACGCTTATCGCAAGATGTCGCCGGAGGAGCGCGAGAACTATCTAAAGCTGCAGAAGCAGACATTCAAAGGCTTGGAGCGCCCGGAGCCCGGCTTCAGCTACGAAGCGCTGGTCACCAGCGTGCGCGGCAGCAGCGCACGCGTGCAGGTCGGCCCGTTCGCCGGCGACATCGCTCTCCCGAAGACGCCGGGCGGCAAAACGGTCGCCCTCGAGCTGATGGATCTCATCCGCGTGCGCGCGCTCGAGCCAGATGACGAAAGCGGTGACGGCGCGCGACGGTTGCGCTTCGTCTACGATCCGAGCCCCCTGCTCGAGGGCGCGCTGGTCGCGATCGAGCCCGAGACCGGGTACGTGCGCGCCCTGGTCGGCGGGTACGACTTCGACCGCAGCCACTTCAACCGCGCTGTGCAGGGAAGGCGCCAGCCCGGATCCGCGTTCAAGCCGTTGGTGTACGCCGCCGCGCTCGACCGCAACTTCACACCGGCTTCGGTGATCATCGACGAGCCCGTCTACTACCGCGACCACGGCCGCGTCTGGTCGCCCCAGAACTTCGAGAAGAAGTACTACGGCCCGACGTCGCTGCGGACGGCGTTGACCCAATCGCGCAACGTCGTGACCGTGCGCCTCACCGAGCGGGTCGGCATGAAATTCCTCACCGACTACCTGCCGCGTTTTGGGCTGCCCGGCCCGATCCCGCGCAACCTCTCCATCGCGCTCGGCACGCTCGAGGTCACCCCGCTCGAGCTCACGGTCGCCTACTCCCCGTTCGCCAACAACGGGCGGCTGCCCGAGCCCATCGTGATCACGGAGATCACCGACGCGCAGGGGCAGGTGCTGGAGCGCAACGAGCCGCACCTGGCACAGGTGCTGCCGCCAACCACCGCGTATCAGATCACGAGCATCCTGCAGGACGTCGTGCACCACGGCACCGGCACGGCGGCGCGCGGCCTCGGGCAGCCGACGGCGGGCAAGACGGGCACCACCAATGACCTGGAGGATGCCTGGTTCATCGGCTACACGCCGCAGCTGCTGGCGACGGTGTGGATCGGCTTCGACAACAAGCGCCCGCTCGGGCCAAAGTCGACCGGAGGCCGCGTAGCTGCACCGATCTGGAAGGCGTTCATGGCCGAGGCGCTGAAGGACCTCCCGGAAGCGAAGTTTCCGGTTCCCGATGGCCTGCGCTGCGTGAACATCGATCCCGACACCGGCACGCGCGCCGCACCCGGCACCGCCCCCTTGCTCGAGTGCTTCCGCGACGGCAGTGAGCCGCAACCGGGCTCCATCCCCGCCGTGCAGATGGTCGAGCAACGCCGCCCGCGCGAACCGTCGGCGCGGGAATTCATGCGCAAGGACTTTTGATCGACTGAGGCTACCGCACGCGGCCCCCACCGACGCACCGCGCGTCGGGTTGCGGTACGCTGTTCAGCACGACGCGCACCCAGAGTTGCAGTTGAGGCTCTGCACAGGCTGCGACGCCGCCCCGACGGCCGCATGCCGGCACGCGTGCTGCCGTCGAACGCACCGGTCGCGCCCGTTCCCAGTGCAGCCGCCGCCACGGTGGGCGGCCCGGCGCGCAAAGTGCGCCTGGTCGCGACAGGGGCGGCGGCTCGACTAGGAAGAGGAGCGCCACGCGCAGATCGTGTCGGCCGGTCCGTGGCCCGAGGCGCGCTTCGCGCGCCGCTGCCTTACAGCGACTTCCATTGCGGGCCGTGCAGGCGTTTCACCGCCTCGAGCACGGCGCCGGCGCGGCTGGGCGGCAGCGCCGAAGACGCCGGCAGGGGCTCGCCGCGCAACTGGTCGAGCACGCGACTCGCCGAATCGCGCATGGCTTCCAAATCGTAGCCGCCCTCCAGCACGGCGACCACGCGCCCTTCACACGTCCGTCCGGCGACGTCGCAGAGCGTGTGCGCCATGCTGGCAAAGCCGTACTCCGTCACCGCCATCCCGCCGAGCGGGTCGCGCCGGTGGGGATCGAAGCCCGCCGAGATGAGGATGAACTGCGGCTGGTATTCGAGCGCCAGCGGCTCGACCACGGCATGAAACGCTTCGAGGTATTCGGCGTCGCCGAAGCCGCCCGGAAACGGCAGGTTGATAGTGAAGCCCCGTCCTTCGCCAGTCCCGACCTCGTTCAGCGCGCCGGTGCCGGGGTAAAACGGCCAGCGGTGCGAAGACACGAACAGCACGCCGGGATCGCCCGCGAACACGTGCTGCGTGCCGTTGCCGTGGTGGACGTCCCAATCCATGACCAGCACCCGCTCCAAACCGTGCTGGGCGCGGAGGTAGGCGGCGCCGATTGCGACGTTGTTGAACAGGCAGAAACCCATCGCGCGTTCGCGTTCCGCGTGATGCCCGGGTGGGCGTACGAGGGCGAACCCGTTGCGCACGCGCCCCGCCATCACCGCGTCGATGAGCGCGAGGACGCCACCGGTGGCGAGGCGCGCGATCTCGAACGACTGCCGCGACACCGGTGTATCGGCATCGAACGCGCTGCGCTCGCGCATCGCCGTGCGCTCGACCGCGACGTAGTGTCCCTCGCCATGCACGAGCGTGACCTCATCGGGTGTCGCGAGCCGGGGCTCGATCTGCTCGAGATCGGGCCGCCCGGCCAACGCGGAGAGCAGCACGCCGATGCGTTCGGGGCGCTCGGGGTGGCCGCGGCCGGTGTCGTGCGCCATGTAGCGTTGGTCGAGAACAATGCCGGTCGGCATGGGCAACTCCTGGGGTCAGCTTGCCAGAGGCGAGCAAGTTTGACACCCCACCTCGTGGGCTTTAGTCTCACCCTGCATCATGTTCGGCATCGGGATCCCCGAGTTGCTCGTCATCCTGGTGGTCGCCCTGCTCGTGCTGGGACCCAAACGGCTCCCGGAGGTCGCCAAGGCGCTCGGCAAGGGGCTGGCGGAGTTTCGCCGTGCCACGGCCGACGTCACCGAGGAGCTGCGCAGCGCGCAGGCGATGATCGAGCGCGAGGCCCGCGACACCGAACGCGAAGCCCGTCAACGCGCGGCCATCACGGCATTGCCTCCGGGTGTCGAACAGCGCGTCGAGCCGGCCAGCGCGGCGCCTGCAGCGCCCGCCGCGGCGAGCGACACGGGCGATCCTCCGCGCATCTGACGCAACTGCTCCTTTCCCCACCGCGGCACCCATGCCCGACGTGAAGATGCCGCTGACCGCGCACCTCGAAGAGCTGCGCTGGCGGCTGATAAAATCGCTGCTCGCCATCGCGGTCGCGTTCGCCGCCCTTTACAACTTCGCCGACGTCCTTTTCGAGGTGCTCACCCGGCCCCTGCTCGCGCTGCACGAAGGGCCGGTGGAAATCATCGGCACCGGGGTGACGGAAGCGTTCTTTACCAAGCTGAAGGTCTCGTTCATCGCCGCGGTGTTCATCGCGAGCCCGGTGCTGTTCTACCAGGCGTGGATGTTCGTCGCGCCCGGGCTCTACGACCAGGAGAAGCGCTACGCGCGACCGTTCGTCTTCTTCGCCACGCTGTTTTTTTTGCTCGGCGCCGGTTTCTGCTACGAGGTGGTGTTCCCGGTCGGCTATCAGTTCTTCCTCGCCGAGTACGCCGCCATCGGCGTAACGCCCAACATCCGGATCAGCGAGTACCTCTCGTTTTCGGCGCGCATGCTGTTCGCCTTCGGCATGACGTTCGAGCTACCCGTCGTCACGTTTTTTTTGGCGCGCATCGGCCTGGTCACCCACCAGACCATGTTGCGCTACCTGCGCTACGCGATTCTGGCGATCTTCGTCCTCGCCGCGGTGCTGACGCCGGGTCCGGACATCGCCTCCCAACTGCTGATGGCCGGTCCGCTGCTCCTGCTGTACGTGCTCAGCATCGGGGTAGCGTATGTGTTCGCCAAACCGCGCGCCACCACCGAGGTGGGTTCGGTCGCCGAGACCTGAGTCTCCGCGCCAGCGCCCGACGCACGCGCCTGCTGAAGCCGCACCCGCGCTCAACCGTCCACGCCGGGAGCGGGGTCCGCGAGCAATTGGAGCAGCCAGTCCTCGCCGGCGTCCGCCGGCGCTTCGATCACCTCGCAGGCGATGCGCTGCTGGAGGTCCGCGATGATAGCCCAGGCGTCGCGCAGAAAGTCCCGGCTGGTCAGCGCGACGATGGTGGCCGCGCGCCGGTCGAGCGTGCGGACGATGCCGACCCCCTCATAGGATTCGAACACGAACTTGACCATCGCGATGTCGACCGGGTGCAGGCGGAGAAAGATCGGCACGAGGCCGCCGATATCGGGTCGCTGGGCGCGAGTCATCGATGCGACGCGCCCGGCCCATACAGCCGCGCCGGCCTGGTCGAGGAGAATTGTGCAGCGGGTGTCGGATGTCGCATGTGGCGCTCTGCTACAGATGACCGAGGTGCCAGTCGCCGTATGGCCGCGCAACCGCGCGTTGTCCAAAGCCGGCGGCATACGGCGCCAGCGGGAGTTGCCAACCACAACCGCCGCGGGTAGGACTGTCGAGTATCACATCGAGTCGGCAAGGAGGTAGCGATGCGAATGCTGACCGCGGCCGTACTGGCCGCCGCTACCCTACTCGGAGCCGTGGGGCTGAGTGGGCAGTGGCATTCGGCGCAAGCGCAGGTGGTAGCACAGGCGGGGACGCAGTACGTCGTGGGCGTCTCCGGCATGACTTGAAGGTCCTCGTGCACGCAAAGGGTCCGTGCGACCCTGATGAACATGCCCGACGTTGCGGATGTGCAGATCAATTTCGAAGACAAGACGGCGACCGTCACTTCCAAACCCGGAAAGGCGATCTCGCGCGAGCAGTTCGAAGCGGCGCTGAAGAGCGCGGGATACGGCGTCACGGCCTTTACCGCCGCGGGCCAGCCGCCGGCGGCGGGAACGTGATCGGCAGGCACGCCGTCGATCCGAGCTCCATCGCGAGGGGTACCGTCAGAATGCGCTCATGTACGTGATTCTTTTGTTGCTCGCCGCGGTGGCGTTGGCGGTGAGTGGATGCGGACCGGGGAAACCCCTCACGCCAGATGAGTACTTCAACACCGCAGCGGAACACCTTCGGGTGGGCTCGTACAGCAGCGCCGTCGAAACCTACCAGTCGATGCTCGACGAGCATCCGTTCAGTGAACACAGCGAGGAAGCCGAGCTGAATATCGGCATCGCGCAGTACAAGAATCTCGACTGCCCGGAGGCGACGGCGACCTTCACCGACTTCCAACGGCGCCACCCGACCAGCCCGCACCTGCCGCTGGTCGGCTATCTACTCGCGCAATGCGCCGAACAACAGATGGATACGGTCGACCGCGACCAGAGCGCCTCGCAGAACGCCCACGCCTATTACCAGGCGGTGATCCAACAGTTTCCCGAAAGCCCGTACGCGCATCTCGCGCGTGAGCGGTTGGAGTACTGTCGCGAGACGCTGGCCAGCCACGAGCTGAACGTCGCCCTCTATTACGACCAGCACGGCAATGAGAAAGCGGCGGAGTACCGGCTGATCGATCTGCTGAATCGCTTCGAAGACACCGACGTCGGCGGCACCGCGCTCGTGCGGCTGGGCAACATCTACGAACGGGGGGGCGACTCGCACAAAGCGATCCTCGCCTATTCCGCGGTGATCTATCATTACCCCGAGCACGAGGCGGCGCAGGAATCGTCGCAACGGCTGGAGGCGCTGCTCGTCGACGACGCCACGGCACCCACCGGCGACCCACTGGCGGCGCTGCGCAACGAGACTGGGCGTACGCGCAATCTCGCCATTGCCCAGGTACCGAGCCGGCCGCCCACGGCGTCGACGCAGAGCAAGAAACCGACCGGCGGCGGCCTGGGCGGTTTGGGCGGTGGAGGATCGGGCATCGGGCTGCCCGGCCGGTCTCCGTTTGGCGGCCCCGGTCGCGGAGGTTTCGGGGGCGGCCGGTACTGAGCCGATCCACTCGCGCGGTTGACGCCCGCCAGGTCACGCGCGTAACTCGACGAGTCGGTACCCGACCGGGCCGTTTGGCGGGGCAATGGTCCCGCGCAGCCACGCCACGGCCCGGCGCGTCCCGGATGCACGTGCTACATGCAACCGGTGGATAACAGCGCCATGACCGAAAGCTCGGCTGAGGTCGGTGCCGCTTTCCCGGCGGGACAGCGCTTGGTTTCGCGAGCATGACCAACGCACCCGATGCGCAGAACGGCTGGCGCGCGCGATTGGCGGAAGCGCGGGTGCTCGTGGTCGGGGTCGGCGCGCTCGGATGCCCGGCAGCGTGGGCGCTGGCGGCCGCCGGGGTCGGCACCTTGGTGCTCATCGATCCGGACACAGTCGCGCTCTCGAACCTGCACCGGCAATGGCTCTATGGCCACCGTACGATCGGCGAGCCGAAAGCACCGACCGCGGCCGCTCGACTGCAGCGCGCCTTTCCGGCCCTGCGGATCGAGGCACATGCGCAAGCGCTCGACGCCGAGAACCTTCCCGAGCTGTTTGGTCGCGCAGACTTCGTCATCGACGCAACCGACGGGGTCGCCGCGAAGTTTCTCATCAATGACGGAGCCGTGCGCTGCGGGCGGCCGTACGCGCATGCTGGCATCCTCGGTTTTCTAGGACAGGCCCTGACCGTCCTGCCCGGTGTGAGCGCCTGCTACCGCTGCCTGTTTCAGGAGCCCCCGCCGCCCGAGGACGTCGCCAGCTGCCAGACTGCGGGTGTGGTCGGCCCGGTCGCCGGGGTGCTCGGGGCGGTGCAAGCCGGCGAGGCGATCAAATTCCTCACCGGTCAGGGCGAGCTCCTGAGGGATTGGCTCGTCACCTACGACGCCTTGTCGGGCCGCTGGCGGCGGATTCGACTCGCTCGCAACCCCCGCTGTCCGGTATGCGCGGACGCGTCGGTTCGGCGGCTGGATGCCGAGCCGGCGGCGGGTTAAAGGGTGACTTCGATGGCCGCCTACGCCCTGGGATTGCGGTGCCGCGAGTGCGGCGCCGACTACGGACTCGAGCCGCTGCACGTCTGCGATCAATGCTTCGGCCCGCTCGAGGTGCTCTACGATTACGCCGCGATCGCGCGCGCGCTCTCGCCGGAGGTGATCGCGTCCCGCCCGCACAACCTCTGGCGCTACCGCGAGCTGCTGCCCGTCGCGGGCGAGCCGACTGTCGGTGCGCATTCCGGCTTCACCCCGCTGGTCAAGGCCGATCGGCTGGCGGCGGCGCTCGGCGTCGCCGAGCTGTACGTGAAGGACGACTCGGTCAATCACCCCACGTTCTCGTATAAGGACCGCGTCGTTTCCGTAGCGATCTCGAAGGCGATGGAGTTCGACTTCGATACGGTGTCGTGCGCCTCGACCGGCAACCTGGCCAACAGCGTGTCGGCACATGCCGCGCGCGCCGGTCTCGATTGCTACATCTTCATTCCCGACGACCTCGAGCAGGGAAAGATCCTCGGCTCGGCGATCTACGGTCCGCACACCGTGGCGGTCCGCGGCAACTACGACGACGTCAACCGGCTGTGCAGCGAGATCGCGGACAAGTACCGCTGGGCGTTCGTCAACATCAACCTGCGCCCCTACTATACGGAGGGCGCGAAGACCTACGGCTTCGAAATCGCCGAACAGCTCGGCTGGCGCCTGCCCCAGCACATCGTGGTGCCCACCGCCGGGGGGACGATTCTGCCCAAGATCCACAAAGCCTTCTGCGAGCTCGAGCAGATCGGGCTCGTCAGCGGGCGGATGCCGCGGGTGTACTCGGCCCAGGCGGCGGGTTGCGCTCCGGTGGTGTCTGCGGTGCACCGCGGCAGCGACGTGATCGAACCGGTCAAGCCCCACACGATCGCGAAGTCGATCGCCATCGGCAACCCCGGGGACGGCTACTACGTCCTGCAGACGGTGCGCGAGACCGGCGGCTGGGCGGAGGCCGTGAGTGACGACGAGATCGTGCACGCCATCCATCTGCTGGCCCGTACCGAGGGTATCTTCACCGAGCCCGCCGGCGGCACTACCGTCGCGGTCACCAGGAAGCTCATCGAGCTCGGGCGCATTCCGCGTGACGAATCGATCGTGATCAGCGTGACCGGCAACGGCTACAAGACGCTCGAAGCGGTGAGCGACAGCGTTGCGGCGCCGTTCGTGATCGGTACGCGGCTGCACGAGTTCGATCAACTGTACAGCTCGCTGGCGGCGCCGCCCCGGCGCGCCGCGGCCGAGTAGCCGCACATCTTTCAGGAGGATTCGATGTCCGTGCATGTTCGCATTCCTACCCCCCTGCGCCGCTTCACCGGCGGCGCCGAAGAGGTCGGCGCAGCCGGCGCTACGGTCGGCGCTGTCGTCAACGACCTCGAGCGGCAATTCGGCGGCATCAAGGAGCGGCTCTGTGACGAGGAAGGCCGCGTACGCCGCTTCGTCAACATCTATCTCAACGGCGATGACATCCGGTTCCTCAGCAACCTGGAGACCGCCGTGAAGGACGGCGACGAGCTGTCCATCGTGCCCGCGATCGCCGGGGGCTGAGCGCCAATGGCGATCGCTCCGAGCGCGACAGCGGTGGCCTCGGCGTCGCCGGGGCTGGCGCCGTTCGAGCGCGCCGGGTCGGTGGTCGACCTCGTCGGTCACACGCCCCTCCTCGACGTGGGGGCCATGGTTCCCGGGCTGTCGCCGCGCGTGCGCATCTACGCCAAGCTCGAGGGCTTCAACCCGGGCGGGTCCGTAAAGGACCGCGCCGCGCTGTGGATGATCCGCGAGGGGCTCGCGAGCGGTGCGCTCTGCCCCGGCAAGACGATCATCGATTCGACGTCAGGCAACACGGGCATCGCGCTGGCGATGATCGGCGCGGCGCTGGGCTATCCCGTGCGGCTGGTCCTGCCGGAGAACGTCAGCCGCGAGCGCAAGCGCGTCATCCGCGCCTTCGGCGCCGAGATCATCTTCAGCAGCGGGTTGGAGGGATCGGACGGCGCGATGGTGCGCTGCCGCCAGGTGATCGCGGAAGACCCCGACCGCTACTTCAAGCCGGATCAGTACTTCAACCGGATGAATCCGCAGGCCCACTACGAGAGCACCGGACCCGAGATCTGGGAGGCGACCGAGGGCGCCGTGACGCACCTGGTGGCCGGCATCGGCACAGGCGGCACGGTGATGGGCACGGGCAGGTATCTGAAGGACTGCAACCCCGCAGTGCGCGTGATCGCGGCCGAACCCGATGACGCGCTGCACGGTCTCGAAGGCCTCAAGCACATGGCCAGCTCGATCGTGCCGGGCATCTACCATGAGGAGGAGCTGGACGGGAAAGTCCCTGTGCCTACCGATGAAGCCTACGAGCTCGTGTACGCGCTGGCCGCACGCGTCGGGTTGATCGTCGGACAATCTTCCGGCGCGGCCTTGTACGCGGCGCGTGCGGTCGCCCGCGAGCTGGAGGAGGGCGTGGTGGTCGCCATCTTTCCCGATTTCGGCAGCCGGTATCTCAGCACCAATCTCTGGGCCGGTTGGGCCGACTGGCAGCACCGCCGCGCCGGTTGACGCGCGCGGCGCCGTCGGCGTCTGCATGCACACGCAGCTCATCGACATCGCAATCGGGCCAGCTCCGTATGCTTCTTCGGTTGGCGCCAACGCGCAGCACGAATGCCAGGCACAGGGACGCTCGCCGGCAGACAACCGCGAGCCGGCGGATCGGGCGCCGGCATCGAGCACGGCACGGCCGGCCCGATCGCGACCCGACCGCCCGGTTCAGTAAGCGATGCCGCTCAGCGACCACCAGATCGAGCGCTACAGTCGCCAGATCATCCTCGCGCAGATCGGCGGTACCGGCCAGCAACGGCTGTTGAATGCCTCCGCGGCGGTGGCCGGCGACGGGCCGCTCGCGGCGATGATCGCGCGCTATCTCGTCGGCGCCGGCGTCGGGCGGCTCACGCTCCTGGGCGCGGACGCAGCGGTCTTGCGGCTCGAGCTCACGGCACTGAACCCCGATAGCGCCGTGGTCGTGGACTCCGCGGTCCCGCCCGGCGCCGACGTGGTTGCGGCTGCGGAACTGGCGCCGGAATCTCTGGCAGCCATGGCGGGGAGCATGCGGCGCGCCGAGGTTCCCCTCATCGGCACCGGCGCCCGCGGCGCGGCCGGCTGGGTACACGTCGCGGTCGGCGGGCGCGGATGCGTAGTCTGTGCGGCCGGCGCAGCGGCCGCGCTGTGCGCTCCGGCGCTGGAAGCGCCGTTGGCCACGGTGCTCGGCGGGCTCGCGGCTGCTCTCGCGCTGAACCTGCTGCTCGGCCTGGCAGCGCCCGAGCCCGGCACATGGTGGCAATTCGAGACCACCACATCCGCGCTCCAGGCGCGCGAGCTACGCCGCGCCGCCGACTGCCCGGCGTGCGGCTGACATCAGCCGGCCGCCGATCGCTGCGCGCAGAGCGCGCCCGCTTCAGGGCGGGGCCGTGCCGGTCTGGAGCGCGAGCCCGGGCGTCGGCTGCGGCGCAGTCGCGGCGCCGATGGCGATGATCAGCACACCCTCGCCGTGCGGGGGTCCGCCGACCAGAAACGTGCCGCGATTCTTCAAAGACAACACGGTGCTGACCAGCGGTCGCGTCCCGTGGATGAGCATGACGTTGAGCGATACGCGGTCGCCCTGCACGCCGCGCGGCATGATCACGAGGTATCGACCGCCGGGGAGCATGAACTGCTCCTCCCGCCGCCACGCCACGACGCGGCGCTCACCTTGTATGAGCCGGTACGAGGAGTACGGGAACAAGCTCACGAACGGCCCCTTGAGCCGGCTGAGCGCCGAGTCGAACGCCGTGCCCGAGTTGCTAGCCAGCACGGTATCGATGCGCACCTCGACGCCCTCCGTGGGCGTCGTGAGCTGATCGCCCCGCGCCGCGGCGGCGCCAGTGGCGAGATAGGCCACAACGACCAACGCCGTGACCGCCGCCCGCCTGGTTACTCGGCTTCTTCCCATTCCTCGATGGCGTGGTCGACGGTTCCAGCCGCGTCATCCATGATCCACAGCAATGTGGTGTTGGTCTCCGCGTCCGTGACCACGGCAACCGAATCGACGCTGCTCTGCATCGAATCGAGCTTGGCGGAGTTGTCGACCTTGGCGAGTGCCGGCCTCGCGCCGACCGGGGTCTGCGGCGGATCGCCGCGCAGGATCACTACCGCGAGCAGCGCCCCCACGGCCATCGCGGCAAATGCGGGCCCCCGCACGCCCCAGCCGAATGGGCGTTCCTCGCGCCACGCGCGCCAGCGCTCGCGCAGCGAAGGCGCCCTGGTCGCCAACCGCGGCGCGACTCCGGACCAGACCTGGCGCAGATCGACCTCGTCGATCAGAGAGGAGATGTGCGTCGCAACCGCTTCCTGCAGGTGCTCGAGCGCGCGCAACTCGCCCTCGCACTCGGGGCAGCGCGTGCTGTGCAATGCCACTGCGCGCATCTGCCGCGCTTCCAGCTCGCCGTCGAAGAACAGCGGCAGGAGCGGACGGCTCTCGCGGCACGTCATGATGCCGCCTCCGCCGCAGGAGTGTTCCGCCGAGCACGCCTCACAACAGGTCCTTCAGCTTGTCCTGCAGCTTCTTCCGGGCGTAGTGCAGGCGGCTCATGACGGTGCCCTTCGAGCACTGCATGACTCGGCTGATGTCGTCGTATGAGAGGCCTTCGACTTCGCGCAGGAGTATGACGGCTTTGTGATCGGGGGTCAACTCGTTGATCGCCTGCTGCATGCGTTCGCCGATTTGCCGAGAGCGCGTCTGCTGATACGGATCCGCCAACCGTTGCTCGGGCACCGCCGCTTCGAGGTCCTCGCCGCCGCCGGGCCGATCCGCCAACGCCACGGTCCCGTGGCGCCGGTCGCGCCGGCGAAAGTCGATGCCGAGGTTGACGGCAATCCGATATAGCCATGTGTAGAAGCTCGACTCGCCTTTGAAACGCTCTAAGTTCTCGTACGCTTTGACGAAGGTTTCCTGCGTCAGTTCCAGAGCGTCGTCGCGGTTGTGGACCATGCCAATGGCGACGGCGAGGATTTTGCGCTGATACCGTTCGACCAGCTGACGAAACGCTTCCCGGTCTCCACGGCGGCTTTCGCGAACGAGTTCGCGATCGCTACGGTCCACGGAAACATCCCAGCGCCATAGACGGCGCGTCGCCGCTGGTATTCAGGCCGCCGGCCATCTCAGTGCGCCTCCGCCCAACTTTGGCCGACGCCGAGATCCACCTGCAGCGGCACCCGCAACTGCAGCACCCCCTCCATTTCTTCCCGCACCGCGGCGCACGCCAGATCGCGGTCCTCTTCCGCGACTTCGAAGAGCAGCTCGTCGTGCACCTGCAGGATCATGCCGCCCCGCACACCGTCGGCGTTCAGCCGCCGCTCCACGGCGATCATCGCCAGCTTGATCACGTCGGCGGCCGACCCCTGGATGGGGGTATTGGTAGCGACCCGCTCGGCGGCTTGCGCCACCCCCCGCTCGCGGCTGCGCAGCTCGGGCACGGCGCGGCGCCGCCCGAGCAGCGTGGTCACGAAGCCGCGCTCGCGCGCTTCGGCGACGACGCGTTCTAAAAAGCTGCGGACGCCCGCATAACGGGCGAAGTAACTGGCGATGTAGCCCTGCGCCTCGGCGAGGCCGATGCCGAGCTCCGCCGCCAGCCGTTGCGGGCCCATGCCGTACAGAATGCCGAAGTTGATGACCTTGGCGGCGCGCCGCTGGTCGGAGCTGACGAGCGCCGGGATGACGTTGAACACCTCGGCCGCCGTGCGCGTATGGATGTCCTGACCCCTGGCGAAGGCGTCGATCAGCGCGGGATCGGCGGACAGATGCGCGAGGATGCGCAGCTCGATCTGCGAGTAGTCGGCCGCGATCAAGATCGCACCGGGCGGCGCCACGAACGCCGCCCGGATCCGGCGGCCCTCCTCCCCGCGGATCGGAATATTCTGCAGGTTCGGCTCGCTCGAGCTCAGGCGGCCGGTCGCCGCGCCGGTCTGATTTAAGCTCGTGTGCAAGCGCCCGGTCTGCGGATTCACCGCCAGCGGCAGCGCATCGACGTAGGTCGACTTCAGCTTCGACAGCGCGCGGTAGTCGAGAATCTTGGCCGGCAGCGGATGGGCTTGTGCGAGGCGGGTCAGGACGTCCACATCCGTGGACAGGCCGGTCTTCCCGCGTTTGACCCCGCGCGTCGGCAGTTGCAGCCGTTCGAACAGGATCGTGCGGAGCTGCGGCGGCGAGTTGATGTTGAACGCCTCGCCGGCGAGCTCGTGGATCTCGCTCATCAGCGCATCCATGCGGGCACCGAACTCGGCGCTCAGCCGCTGCAGGTGCTCTAGGTCGACGAGGATGCCGCGCTGCTCGACGGCGGCTAGCACTCGTACCAGGGGCATTTCGACTTCGTCGAACAGCCGTTGCAACGACATCGACGCCAGGCGTTCGCGGAGCTGGTCGGCCAGGGAATGCAGCACACTCACCCCGGCGGCAGCGCCGCCGGGCCCGCTGCGGTAAGGCAACGGCTCGGTCCCGAGAAGCTCCAGGATCAGCCGCTCCAGCAAGGTCGGGGCGGTCGCGTCGACCAGGGCTGCGGCGATGGCCACGTCGAACGAGCGGCCGCCGACGGTAATGCCGCGCGCGTGCAGCGCGAGCAGATCGCGTTTGAGGTCGTGGCCGATCACCTCGAGCTCCGCATCGGCGACGCCGGCACGGACGATCTCCACCAGCCCGCCGTCGACGAGCGGCACGCGCACCGGGCTCTCGCCGGCCGTGTCGAGCACGAGCTCGCGCGCCGGGGTGGTCACCGATGGTCCCTCGTCCGTGAGCGCGGCGAGCGCCAGCCACCCGGCGCGTCGGGCGCGCGCGAATTGCGCCGTCACCTGGGCAGCCTGCTCGAGCAGCGCGGCCTCCACGGTCAGGGCGGGCGGCGCGCTGGTGAGCTGGCGCAGTAGGCTCTCGAAGCCCAGCTCGGTGAACAGCGCGCGCACGGCTGCCCGATCCGGTTGCACCACCCGCAATGCCTCGAGCCCGCAGTCGAGCGGCACGTCACAGCGCACGCGCACCAACTGCTTGCTGAGACGCGCCATCTCGGCCTCGGCGCGCAGGCGCTCGGCGAGCTTCGCCGCTCCGCGCACGGGAAGCCCCGCCACGGCTTCGAGCTGGTCGAGCACGTTCTCGACGTTGCCGAGCGCCCGGACCAGTGCAACCGCGGTCTTCTCGCCGACGCCGGTGACGCCGGGCACGTTGTCGATGGCATCCCCCATCAGCGCGAACACGTCGACCAGGTGCTCGGGCGCCACGCCGTACTTGGCCTCGACCGCGGCGGCATCGATCCACCGGTCGCGCATGGTGTCCCACAGCCGCACGCCCGGGCGGACGAGCTGCATCAGGTCCTTGTCACCGGTCACCACCACGCAATCGAGCTCCGGGCTCGCGAACGCGGCCAGCACGCTGCCGATCACGTCGTCGGCCTCGACGCCGGGCACGCTCAGCGAGTACAGCCGCAGCGCCGATACGACCCGGTGCACGTGCGGAATTTGCGCCGCCAGCTCGTTCGGCATCTCGGCGCGATGCGCCTTGTATTCGGCGTACATATCGTCGCGGAACGTCTTGCGGGTAGCGTCGAAGACCACGGCCAAGTAGTCCGGCTTGGCTTCGGCCATGAGCTTGAGCAGCATGGTCGTGAAGCCGTACACCGCTTGGGTGGGCAGTCCACTCGGACCGGTCAACGGCGGCAGGGCATGAAACGCGCGGTAGACGTAGGAGCTGCCGTCCACCAAGACGAGACGCGGACGAGGGGTGGACATGGCGGGCGTGTCGCACACCTACCAAACGCCTGTGGCATCAGCAATTCGTCGCCGCCGCGGGGCTCCGCGCCGCGCCACGGTGCCGCGACAGGCGGCGGCACTCCGGTCGAGCGGCTCGCATGCGAGCAGGCTCAGACGCCCGGCGCGCCGGTTCGGACGCCGCCCCGAACCGGCCAGTCAGCTTGACAAGGTCGGGGTCGCAAACTAAATGCGCTCGCGCCGCGCGCACGCATGTTCGAATGAACTCGGCGAGTTCGACGTCAACCGTCGTTGCGAGCACCGACCCGCATGATCGAAGTCCGTAACCTGACGAAACGCTACGGCGACCTGGTCGCCATCGAGAACATCTCATTCACCGCGCAGCGGGGTGAAGTGCTGGGCCTGCTGGGGCCGAATGGCGCCGGCAAGACCACCACCATGCGGATCATCACCGGCTTCCTGGCGCCGACCAGCGGCACGGTGCAGGTAGAGGGATTCGACATCCTCCAGCAGTCGCTCGAGGTCCGCAAGCGCATCGGGTACCTGCCCGAGATCCCGCCCCTGTATCACGACATGACGGTGCGCCCCTACCTCGAGTTCGTGGGGCGCATCCGCGGCATTCCGCGCGCCGAGCTGAGCGGCGCCACCGATCGCGCGCTGGACCGCTGCGGCCTCACCCACGTCGCGCGGCGCGTGCTCGGTCACCTGTCGAAAGGCTACCGCCAACGCGTCGGGCTGGCGCAGGCGATCATTCACGAACCGCACGTGCTGGTGCTCGACGAGCCGACCATCGGCCTCGATCCGCGGCAGATTCGGGAAATCCGCAGCCTGGTGCGCGATCTCGCCGCGGAACGCACCGTCATCCTCTCGACGCACATCCTGCAAGAGGTCACGCAGATCTGTCAGAAGGTCGTGATCATCAACGAGGGGCGCGTGGCGGTGGAAGACCGCATCGAACACCT
Source organism: Binatia bacterium (assembly GCA_050176585.1). Taxonomy (GTDB): domain Bacteria; phylum Desulfobacterota; class Binatia; order HRBIN30; family CADEER01; genus CAYYWP01. Next base: position 95 of record JBFXHX010000043.1, on the reverse strand, counting down.
TACCGAGCATGGCACTCTCGAGGAAGTCTTCATGCGTTACATCAGCCGCGTACACGGCGAAGAGGCCGTGGCATGAAAAACACCCTCGCCATCGC
>JBFXHX010000042.1:0-30546 GCA_050176585.1 Binatia bacterium | reverse complement strand
AGATCTTCGCCGAGCGCCAGCTCTACCGCAACGACCACTACCACGGAAAAGAAACCGTGCAGAACCTGCTTGCGTTCCGTTTCGCCAACGGCGTCCAGGAACCGCTCTGGAATCGCCGCTACATCGATTCCGTACAGATTACCGTCGCCGAGGAGGTCGGCGTCGAGCAGCGCGGCGGCTATTACGAGCACTCCGGAGCCCTCCGGGACATGATCCAGAACCACCTCCTGCAGTTGCTCTGCCTGGTCGCAATGGAGGCGCCGGTGTCGTTCGCGGCCGACGAGCTGCGCAACAAGAAAGTCGACGTGCTCCGGGCGGTGCGCCGCATGGAGCGTGAGGAGATAGCCAGGATGGTCGTGCGCGGCCAGTACGGCGGCGGCATCGTCGCCGGCGAGCGCGTGCCGGGCTACCGCGAGGAGTCCGGGGTTGATCCGAAATCGGCCACGGAGACCTTCGTCGCGCTCAAGCTGTATATCGACAACTGGCGCTGGCAGGACGTGCCCTTCTACCTGCGCACGGGGAAGCGACTGCCCGGACAGGCATCGGAGATCTGCATCCAGTTCCGCCCCGTTCCGCACCTCGCCTTCCCGCCCGAGCAAGTGGGCGACATCGAGCCGAACCGGTTGTACCTGCAGATCCAACCCGAGCAGGCGATCGTGGAGCGCTTTCAGGCCAAGTACCCGGGCCCGACGATGCGCCTGGCGACGGTGGAAACGCGCTTCTCGTACAGCGAGTTCAACGAGCCGACCCCGGAGGCGTACGAGACGCTGCTGCTGGACGTCATGGTCGGCGATGCCACGCTCTTCATGCGCGGCGACCAGGTCGAAGAAGCGTGGAAGGTCGTGATGCCGATCATCGAGTACTGGGATCATCAGGGCGCGACGCTCCCAATCTACCCGGCCGGCAGTTGGGGCCCCGAGGCCTCCGGTCAATTGCTGGCGCGCGACGGACGGCTCTGGATCGAGCCCAAGGTCTTCCAGACGCGCTGAAGGGGCGCGCGCACCGTCCGGCCACAGCTCGAAATCCATGCCGTCGTACTCGGCTACCGCTGGATCGGCGGAGGGCTTTGGCACCGTGCTGCTCTCGAGCCACGCAGCCGATCTGCACGCGGCCTTCGCGCCGTCCCTCGGCATGATCGGCTGTTCGTTGCGGCACCGCGGCGCCGAGCTGCTCGCGCAGCGCCGCGGCCTTGCGCAGTATGCGGCGGCGGGCTCCACGATGGGAATTCCGCTCCTGCATCCGTGGGCCAATCGGCTGAGCGGTTTCGAGTACACGGCGGCGGGCACACGGGTTGCGCTCTCTTCCAGCGCGCCGCGGCTGCACCGCGATGCGCATGGGCACCCGATGCACGGGCTGCTCGCCGCCTACCCCGGATGGGAGGTAATCGCGTGCGCCGCCGATGCGGACGGGACCCGCCTGGTCGCTCGACTGGACTTCGGCGCCGACGCCGACCTCCTCGCCGCCTTCCCATTTCCACACCGGCTCGAGCTCGCGGTCTCCCTGCGCGCTGCGACGCTCACCCTCTCCAGCACGCTGTCGCCGAGCGGCGATGTCGCAGTGCCGATCTCGTTCGGCTTCCACCCCTACCTGCAGCTCCCGGGTGTGGAGCGCGCCGCATGGCGGATCGAAGCGCCCGTGCGGCGGCGCGCGCGCCTGGACGAATTCGGCATCCCGACCGGTGCGACCGAGCCATTCTCCATCCAGGCCGGTCCGCTGGGCGCGCGCACCTTCGACGACCTGTTTCCAGGTCTGGATTGCCCCGCGCGGTTCGCGCTGGCCGGCGGTGGCCGCCGCATCACCGTCGTCTTCGAAGAGGGGTACCCGTGCGCCCAGATCTTCGCCCCGCCTGGGGAGGCGCTGATCTGTTTCGAGCCGATGACCGCGCCGACGAACGCGCTCATCAGCGGCGCGGGCCTGCGGTTGGTTCCCCCCGGCAGCGCATTCACGGCACGCTTCAGCATCACGGTGGAGTGACCGCCGCTGCGGGAGTGACCGCGCGCCTTTGATCACGGCGCGGATCGGCACCGGTTTGGAGAGGCTGTCCGCTTCGCGTATGGTCCGCCGATGCCCTCCGAGCGAAAGGTGGTGATCGTCGGCGGCGGCATCGTCGGGCTCGCAACGGCCAAGGCCCTCCTCGAGCACAGCGCGCCGCTGCGCCCGGTCGTCCTGGAGAAAGAAGCGGCGGTGGCCGGACACCAGACGGGCCACAACAGCGGCGTCATCCACTCCGGCATCTACTATAAGCCCGGCTCACTGAAAGCCCGATTCACAGTGGAGGGCGCGCGCGAGATGGTGGCGTTTGCGAAGGCGCACGGCATCCCCCACGAGATCTGTGGAAAGGTGGTGGTGGCGACCCGTGCCGACGAGCTCGCGCGCCTCGACGAGCTGCACCGGCGGGGGACGGCCAACGGCACGCCCGGGCTCGAGATGATCGGCCCGGAGCGACTGCGCGAGATCGAGCCGCACGCCGCGGGGCTGCGCGCGCTGGCGGTCGCCTCGACCGGTATCATCGACTACACGGCCGTGGCCGAGCGTTACGCCGCCCTGGTCCGCGAAGCCGGTGGCGAGGTGCGCACCGGTACGCGGGTGGTCGGGCTGCTGCGCGAAGGCTCCGAGTGGATCGTCAAGACCACGGCCGGGGTGGAGCGCACGCCGTACGTGGTGAACTGCGCGGGGCTGCATTCCGACCTCGTGGCGCGGCTGACCGGTCACGTGCCGCCGGTGCGCATCGTGCCGTTCCGGGGCGAGTACTACGAGCTCACTCCGAGCCGGGCGCACCTGGTCAAAGCGCTGATCTATCCGGTTCCGGAACCCGCGTTTCCATTTCTCGGCGTGCATTTCACCCGCATGATCCGCGGCGGCGTCGAAGCGGGACCGAACGCGGTACTGAGCTTCAGGCGCGAGGGCTATGGGAAAACCGACTTCGACGCGCGCGAAGCCTGGCAAACGCTGGGTTACGGGGGCTTCTGGCGCCTGGCGCGCAAGTACTGGCGGACGGGAGTGGGGGAGTTTTATCGCTCGTTCAGCAAAGCGGCTTTCGTGCGCGCGCTGCAGCGCCTGCTGCCCGATCTGCGCATGGACGATCTGCGGCCCGCTGGCGCCGGCGTGCGCGCCCAGGCCATTGATCCGCACGGCGCTCTCGTCGACGACTTCTCGATCGAGTTCCTGGGCGGCGTCGTGCATGTACTGAACGCGCCGTCGCCGGCCGCCACCGCCTCGCTGCCGATCGGCCGCGCGATCGCCTCCGTGGCCCGCCGGCATTTCGGCATCGACGGGCGCGGCTGAGGCGCGACGAGCGGTGCGGACCAGCGGCCGGTCGCCGATGCAGATTAGTGCCGGAGGAACTTCGGATCGCCGCCGCTCACCGGTAAACCGCGCCTAGCCCTGACCTTCTAGCGCTCCCGCCGATTCCGCCATGACGCCGCTCGTGCGCGCCCGCCTGTCCATGCTCGCCGCGGCAGCCTTGTTCTCGACCGGTGGCGCGGCGGTGAAGCTCGCCGCGCTGACGCCGTGGCAGGTGGCGAGCTTCCGCTCGGGTATCGCAGCGCTCGTCCTGTGCGCGGTGGTGCGTCCGCCGTTGCGCGCGTTGGATGGCCGCGTTTGGCTGGTGGGCGCGGCGCTGGCGGCGACCATGGTGCTGTTCGTCTTCAGCACCAAGCTGACCACCGCGGCAAACGCGATCTTTCTGCAGTCCGCCGCGCCGTTCTACATCCTCTTGCTGAGTCCCTGGCTCCTGCGCGAGCACGTCACCCGACGCGATCTGGGCGTGATGGCCGCGATGGCGCTCGGGCTGGTGCTCGTCTTCGCCGCCGATCAGCCGTCGCTGGCGAGCGCACCGGATCCGGCGCGCGGGAACGCTATTGCCTGCGTGGCGGCGCTGGCGTGGGCCTTGACGGTCATCGGCTTGCGCTGGCTCGGCCGCGACGCCGGCAGCCAGCACGCCGTGCTCATCACGGGAAACCTGCTCGTCTTCGCCTGCGTGCTGCCGATGGCGCTGCCGGTCGACCGCTTCAGCCCGGCCGACGCCGCGGTCATCGCGTTTCTCGGCACCTGCCAGATCACCATTCCCTATTTCTTCGTCGCCGTCGGCCTTCAGCGCCTCACCGCACTCGAAGGGGCCTTGTTCATGCTGATCGAGCCGATCCTGAACCCGATCTGGGCATGGATGATCCACGGCGAACGGCCGGGTTGGCCGGCGCTAGTGGGCGGGGCCGTAATCATCGCCGCGACCGCGTGGCACGCGCTCAAGGCAGGCACTGCGCGGCGCGATTGAGCCGGATGCTCATCACCGCTCGCCCACGCGGTACGCGCGCGCCGACGTGCGGAGCAGAACGGCGCGCGCCACGCCGTCGGCCAGCACCGCGCTAGCGCCCGCCAGCTTCCCGCAGGACGTGGCGCGCGCGCCAGAAGATCTCATCCAACCCGTCCGCATCGCTGCGATAATAGCCGCGCAGGGTGCCTTTCGCGTCGACCAGCATGAGCTGGTCGGCATGGGGGAGGTCGAAGGCGCCGTCGGCGATTACGGCGGGGTCACCGAGCGGAACCTCGAAACCGTTCACCGCAACAGAATGGATCGCCGCCGGCGCGCCGCTCAGGAGGACCCAACGGCTGGGATCGACGCCGTACGCCGCCTGCGCCACGCGCAGGCGCTCGGGGGTGTCGTACACCGGGTCGGCGGTGATGCTGACGAGGCGGATCGAGTCTATTCCCGCTTCGCGGAACCGTTCCTGTAGCGCCGCCATGGCCCGCATGAGCGCCGGGCAGATCGTTGCGCAGCGCGTGAAGAAGAAGTTCACGACGTAGACGTGCCCGCGCAAGTCGTCGCTGCCGAACGCCCGCCCGTCGGTGGTCACCAGCTCGAACCGCGGCACCGCGCGAAGCTCCGGAGGCGGCGCGGGATCGCGGCGTAAGAGCGGGCGGATCGACGTCATCGCTGCGCACCCCAACACCAGGGCGCACAGGTACGGATGGCGCAGCAGCCATCTCATCCCCCGCGCATGAGCTTCTGCAGAATGGTCGCGTAGCGGTACTGCCGCAGGTTCTGCCGCGCGTTCAGCAAGATCAGGAGGACTATCACCGCGTGCGGGGCGAGTGCGAATCGCGGGTCGGCAAAGCTCTGATACGCGTAGAACACCGCGAGCACGGCTGCGGCGGCGAGGTTCACGCCGGTCAACGTGCGAAACACGCCCTTGCGGCGTACCGCGCGCGCCGCGAACGCCGACTCGGCTTCGGTCATCGACTGCGGGCATGCATCGCTCATCGGCGTCCCTCTGTCGAACTCGCACGGCAGATTTCGGGCGCGGTGTCTAGATAGGGTCGAAATGGTCGCGTCGCAACTTGACCTCGCGCGGTGCGCTGCGCTAAGCACGCGCCAACTTAATTGTTCGTCCTTCAATTCCCCGCCGGTTCGGTACGAGGAGGAGTTAGACGGGCTGACGTTGAGATACCGCTGAGCTGGCGGTCCTGCTGTGCGGTTTCGCAGATGCAGAGATCAGGGATAGGCTGGTGGCGCAGATCTTTCCCGAGCATTGGAATCGTTTGCCCTTAGTCCTCGGCGTGGGGCTCCCGCTGGGTCTGGCCGCCGCTGTCGCCTTCGTCTGGTACTACTTCTCCCCCTGGTATACCCAGGTCGGCTATCAGCCGATCCAACCCGTGCCGTACAGCCATCGGCTGCATGCCGGGGAGATGGAGATCAACTGTCGCTACTGCCACGCGATGGTCGAGATCTCGCCGGCGGCCGGCGTTCCGCCGACTCAGACGTGCATGAACTGCCACAAGCTCGCCAACCGCGACAGTCCAGCGCTGCAGCCCATACGCGCCAGCGCCGAGAGCGGATTTCCGGTGCGCTGGGTGCGGGTGCACGAGCTGCCTGATTACGCGTATTTCGATCACGCCGCACATGTCCACGCGGGCGTCGGCTGCGTCAGCTGCCATGGCCGCGTAGACCAGATGGAAGTCGTCCATCTGGTCGCGCCGCTCAGCATGGGCTGGTGCCTGGACTGCCATCGCAATCCCGGCCCGCATCTTCGGCCGGCCGACGAAGTGACGAACATGCGCTGGATCCCGCCGCCGAATCACGCGGAATGGGCGATCGCGGCGATCCAGGCGCGCAGCATCCACCCACCCACCGACTGCTCGGGGTGTCATCGATGAGCGGAGCGCGCGAGCGACATTACTGGAAGAGTCCCGGCGAGCTAAACGGCAGCGCCGAATTCCAGGAATGGCGCGAGCGCGAGTTCCTCGCCGGCGCCGCGGACGCGCCTGATGGCATCACCCGCCGCACGATGCTGCAGTTGGCGGGGGCTTCCCTCTGCCTAGCGGGATTCGCGTCGTGCCGGCGCCCTGTGGAGAGCATCGTCCCGTATGTAAACGCCCCGGAGCAGATCGTGCCCGGAGTGCCGCTCCGGTACGCGACCGCGATGCCGGTGGGCGCCAACGCGCTCGGCCTCGTGGTCGAGAGCCACGAGGGGCGGCCGACGAAGATCGAAGGCAACGAGCTGCACCCGGCCAGTCGCGGCGCGGCGAGCGCGTGGGCACAGGCCGCGATCTACGGGCTCTATGATCCCGACCGCGCGCGGGCGCTCGTGCGACGCGGCGGCGCCGCAACGACGGCGCCCACGTGGAAGGACTTCGCCGAGCACTGGACGAAGATCCACGCCGAGCTCGGCGCCGACCAAGGGGCCGGCTTCGCGGTGCTCCTCGAGCCGTACAACTCGCCCACGACGGCGCGCCTGGTGGCGAAACTGCGAGAGCGCTTTCCCGCCGCTCGGATCGTCGCCTTCGCCCCGCTCGGCGATGAAAACGCGTACGCGGGCATCGCCGCCGCGGCAGGCGCGGCCTACGAGCCCGCGTACCACTTCGACCGCGCGCGCGTGATCCTGTCGCTCGACGCCGATTTCCTGCTCGCGGATCGCGACGCGGTACGGCACGCGCGCGGCTTTGCCGATGGCCGGCGCATGGCCGCGCCGGGCGATGCGATGAACCGCCTCTACGCGGTGGAGAGCGCATTGACGATCACCGGCGTCGCCGCCGACCACCGCCTGCGGCTCCCGAGCAGCCGCATCGCGGCGTTCACGGCGGCGCTCGCCGCAGAGCTCGGCTTGGCACCAGCCGGCGCGGCGGCCACCGAGATCGATGGCAAATGGCTGGCGGCGGTCGCGCGCGACCTCAAGCAGAACGCGGGGCAGAGCTTGATCGTCGCGGGCGCGCATCAGCCGGCGGCCGTCCACGCGGCGGTCGCATGTCTGAACAACGCGCTCGGCAGCATCGGCACTACCGTCACCTATACCGACGCCATCGACTCGGCGCGTTCCCGCACCGACGATCTCCGGCAGTTGGTCGCCGACATGCACGGGGGCCGGATGAAAACCCTGGTCGTGATGGGTGGAAACCCCGCGTATGACGCCCCCGCGGATTTCGACTTCGCCGCGGCCCTGGCCAAAGTCCCCAACCGCATTCGCCTCGGCGCGTACGTGGACGAGACCTCCGCCGCTTGTGAATGGCACCTGCCCGAAGCGCATTTTCTCGAAGCGTGGGGAGATGCGCGCGCGGTCGGCGGCACCCTCTCGGTCGTGCAACCGCTCATCGCACCGTTGTTCGGCGGCAAGAGCGCAATCGAAGTGCTCGCGCTGCTCGAGTCCGGAGAGGAGCGGCCCGGCTACGACCTGGTGCGCGAGACCTGGCAGCCGCTGCTGGGCGCGAATTTCGAGCGCGCGTGGAGCCGCGCACTGCACGATGGCGTGCTGGCGGACAGCGAGCAGACCCCGGTTGCGATCCAGATCGATATGGCGGCGCTGGACGCATTGGTCGGGAGCGCGCTCGTAACGGCGCCCGCACCGACTGCCGAACGGCTCGAGCTCGTATTCCGGCCGTCGGCCGCGGTCTACGACGGGCGCTTCGCGAACAATGCGTGGCTGCAGGAACTGCCCGAGCCGGTGACGAAGCTGACCTGGGACAACGCCGCGCTGTTGTCGCAAGCGACCGCCAGCGCGCTCGGCGTGAACAGCGGCGACCTCGTGCGCCTGACCCTGCGCGATCGCCAGGTGGATGCCGCCGCGCTGGTCCTGCCCGGCAGCGCGGATCACTCGGTGACGCTCGCGCTCGGGTACGGCCGGCAAGCGGCGGGCCGGGTGGGAAACGGCACCGGGTTCGATGTCTATCGCCTGCGCACGTCGGAGTCGCCCGGCTTCGATCTCGGCCTGCAACTGCAGCGGCTCGGGGGCACCTATCCGCTGTCCGTGACCAGCCAGCACTGGAGCATGGAGGGTCGGGTCATCGCGCAACAAGCGCCCCTCGACGAGTACCGCCGGCATCCCGCTCTGGCGCGGGAGCACGAGGAGCATCTGCCCCCGCAGAAGTCGCCCTGGGAAGAGCACCGCTACGCGACCAGCCCGCAGTGGGGCATGACGATCGACCTGAACTCCTGCATCGGGTGCAACGCCTGCATCGTCGCCTGTCAGAGCGAGAACAACATCCCCGTGGTCGGCAAGGATCAGGTCGCCCGCGGGCGCGAGATGCAGTGGATCCGCGTGGACCGCTACTTCGCCGGTCGGCCGGAGGCGCCGGACTCGATCATCTTCCAGCCCGTCCCCTGCCAGCAGTGCGAGAACGCGCCGTGCGAGCAGGTGTGCCCCGTCGCCGCCACGGTTCACGACCAAGAGGGCCTGAACGTGATGGTCTACAACCGGTGCATCGGTACCCGGTACTGCTCGAACAACTGCCCGTACAAGGTGCGCCGCTTCAACTTCTACAACTTCACCGTGGACATGCCGCGCACGCTCGAGCTCGCGCAGAACCCGGACGTCACCGTGCGGTCGCGAGGGGTCATGGAGAAGTGCTCGTACTGCGTGCAGCGCGTCAATCGGGGCAAGATCGACGCGAAGCTCGCCGGCCGCGAGCTCGCCGACGGCGACGTGAAGACCGCGTGCCAGCAGACCTGTCCGACGCAGGCGATACAGTTCGGCAACCTGCGCGATCCGCAGAGCACCGTGGTGGCGCTGAAGGCTTCGGAACGCAACTACAACCTGCTCCCCGAGCTGAATGCGCGGCCGCGCACCACCTATCTGCTGCGGCTGCGCAATCCCAATCCCGAGATGTTGGAAACGTGAGCCGGCCCCGACAGTTCTTCGTGGCGCTGCTCGGCGCCATGTTCGCCGGCCTCGGCCTGCACGGCTGCATGCGGGGGTGCGAGTCGTCCAAGCCGCCGATTCTGGTGAACACGAGCATGTTCAACCAGCCCAAGGCGCGCGCCTACGCCGCCAGCGATTTCTTCTTCGACGGGAAGGCGATGCGAGCACCCGTCGCCGGCACCATCGCGCGCGGGCAGCTGCCCTCCGAGGGGCTCGGCAGCGCACCCGATCGCCCGCCCGTCGACGAGGCGTTGCTCGCGCGCGGCCGCGAGCGCTACGCCATCTACTGCGCGCCGTGCCATGACGAGCGCGGCGAAGGGCGCGGGGTGCTGTTCGAGCGCGCGAAAGTCCCGACCAAGAACCTGCTCGACAAGGCCGTGCGAGAGCAGACCGACGAGAAGCTGTTCAGCACCATCACGGACGGCAGCGGGCTGATGCCCGCCTATCGCTACCCCATCCCGGCCGCCGACCGCTGGGCGATCATCGCTTACGTGCGCAGCCTGCAAGCGGCTGAAACACAGCGAGAGGCATCGCGGTGAACCGCCGTCACATCGTGTTCGCGGCGATCGCCGCGGTCATCGTGCTCGGCGCCATTCTCCGCGTGTGGATGGCGCTCAACGCGCGCGAATATCGGCCGCCGATTTACTCCGCCCAGTCCGAACCCGTGCCGCGGGATCGCGGGCTGGAGGAGATCCGCAAAGCCGAGGAGGCCGCCGCACAGGCGAAGAAGTACGAGCCGCCGGCGTACCGCACGCTGCCGTTCGTGAGCAGCCGCGTGGCGGTCTGGGTGGTCGCCGAGCTGCACCTCATGTTCGCCGCGTTCGTGCTGGCGGTGCCGCTGTTCGCGTTCATCATCGAGCTGATCGGGTACCTGACCGGCGACAAGCGGTACGACCGCCTCGCGTACGAGTTCACCAAGCTGCTGTCGACGTCGTTCTCGTTCACGGCGAGCTTTGGCGGCCTGCTCACGTTCCTGCTCATCATGCTCTACCCCGCTTTCATGAACTACCTCATGGAGGTGTTCTCGCCGACGTTCCTGCCGTACGCGCTATTGTTCTTCTGCGAAGCGGGATTCCTGTACAGCTACTATTACGGGTGGGGGAAGTTTCCGCCGCTGGTGCACCTCGGGCTCGGCCTCGGCATCAACGTCGTCGGCACGGTGATCATGGCGATCGCGAACGCCTGGGCGTCGTTCATGATGACCCCCCAGGGCGTGTCGAACAGCGGCGCGCTCATCGACCTCTACGCGGCGTTCGACAACTACTCGTGGATGCCGATCAACATCCACCGGTTCATCGGCAATGTCGCCTTCGGCGGCTCGATCGCCGCCGCGTACGCCGCCTGGAAATTCCTGCACGCCAAGACCGACGAGGAGCGCGCCCACTTCGACTGGATGGGCTACATGGGGAACTTCGTCGCCATCGCGGCGTTCCTGCCGCTGCCGTTCGCCGGGTACTACCTCGCCAAGGAGATCTACGCGTACAACCAGGCGCTCGGCATCATGATGATGGGCGGCGCGTTCTCCTGGCTGTTCATCATCCAAGCCGTCCTGATCGGCAACCTCTTCCTCGCCGCGAACTACTACCTGTGGCTCGGCATGGGGCGGGTGGAGGGCACGCAGGCGTACCAGCGATACGTCAAGTACCTGCTCGCGGCGATCGCGATCTGTTTCGCGGTCTGGGCCACGCCGCGCTCGCTGGTCGCCACCGCGTCGGAGATTCGCAGCATGGCGGGCACCATGCATCCGATGCTCGGGTACCTCGGCGTGATGTCGGCCAAGAACACGGCGGTGAACGTGCTGATCCTCACGACGTACGTGAGCTTCTTGTTCTATCGCCGCACCGGCAAACGCGCGACGGTATCGTGGGCGGCGCTCGGCAACCTGGCGCAGTTCCTGATCTTCGCCGCGGCGACCGGCATCGTCATCTTCTACGGCGTATACGGCTACTTCGTGGAAGCCGCCGTGCGCATCGGCTTCTCGGTGCCACAGGTATTGACGGTGCTGGTCGCGATGGTGCTGATGACCGCGATCGACATCTTTCTGATGCGCGGTGCGGAGGCGACGGGCGAGACGCATTGGGGTCGCGTTCCGCCGATCTCGCAGTACTGCCTGATCTTCATCGCGGTCACGTTCACGTGGCTCATGGGGCTGATGGGCTACGTGCGCTCCGGGCTGCGGCAGCACTGGCACGTGTACGGCGTGATGCAGGACACCTCCATGGACGCGTTCACACCCACACTGGGGTTTGCCACCCAGGTGATCTCGGTCTGCGTACTGCTGTTCTTCGGCCTGATCGCGTTCGTCTTCTGGCTCGCCAGCCTACACGACAAGCAGGACTGGGCCGCCGAGTCGGCCGAAGAGAGCGTGCTGGCGAACGCCCATGAGAAGGCGCGGGCCGCGTGATGAAGACGCCGGTCGGGTTGAACGTGGTCGCGGTGGTCCTGGGAGCGACCCTCTTCTACACCTATGTCGGCCAGCTCGTGCCGCAAAAGCAGCTCAAGCCGCCGCCGAAGATCGAGATCAGCGCGGAGATGCCGCCGGCCGAGCTCGCCAAGATCGGCGACAAGCTCGCGCACGACAAGGGGCTGTGCCTCACGTGCCACACGGTCGGCAGCGCGGGTCCGCATCGCTACCCCGATCTCGCCGGCGTGGCGGATCGCGCCAAATCGCGGGTCGCGGGTCTCGGACAGGTCGAGTACTTCGCCCAGTCACTGTGCGAGCCGGACGCGTTCGTCGTCCCGGGGTTTGCGCCCGGCATGCCGCGCGTTCATCAACCGCCGATCGGGCTGTCCGATCAAGAGATCCACGCGGTGATTGCGTGGCTCCAGAGCCAGGGCGGAGAGCCGACCATCACGCTCGCCGACCCACTGCCCTTCTGCGGCAAGACGACCTGAACGGAGCCGCGCCGTGAAGCTGTCCGTCATCGCGCCGATCGTCGCCGTCCTGGTGCTGCTGCGGCTGCTCCGCGCCGGGCTGCTCGTGTGGCTGATCGCCTGGTGGGTCGCGATCTACGTCGCGTTGCAATACGGCGCGACCACGCCGATTCCCGCGTCGGCGGTGCAGATCTACATGGCGATCACCACGCTCGCGCTGTTCGTGTACGCCACCTCGAGCCGCGAGCGGATGCGGCAGGTCATCGAGCCCGTCCTGGCGTTTACCAGCGAGCCGCGGTACCACGTGCCGCTCGCGATCGTCGCGCTGCTGATTCCCGCCCTCGTCGCCTGGAGCACATACCGGCGACTGCACCAGCCGATCGAACCACCGTTCTTCGCGCGCACCGTGCATCCAGCGCCGCCGACGGGCATCACCGTGCACGAGGAAAACATCGACCTGATAACCGGCCACAATCCGCTGCGCGCCTATGCGCAATCGGACCCCGACCGGTACGCCGCGCATGTGGCGAACGGCCGCCGCGTATATTACCAAAACTGCGTCTTCTGCCACGGTGACTCGCTCGGCGGCGACGGCTTGTTTACATACGCCTTGAATCCCGTGCCCGCCAATTTCCTGGACGGCGGCGTGTTGCCGAATTTTCAGGAGACGTTCTTCTTCTGGCGTATTGCCAAGGGCGGCCCCGGGATGCCCGACGAGGGCGCGCCGGGGGATTCCGCGATGCCGGAATGGGAGCGGTTCCTCACCAATGAGCAGATGTGGGAGGTGCTGCTCTTCCTGTACGACACGACCGGATACCATCCGCGCGCTGTCGATGAAGCGGCGCTGGAATCGAAGCACTAGAGGCGCGGTCAGAGAGATGATGCTCCGCCGAACGACGCTCTGGCTCACCGCCGCCACCACGCTGGTCGCCGGCACCGCCGCGTCCGCGCCTCCGCCGGATCTCGGCACGGACGCGCAGCGCGAAGCCGGTAAGCAGCTCTACGGGATCCACTGCTCGCAGTGCCATGGCGACACCGGAGATGGCGAAGGGATCGCCACGCCGTTCCTGCTGCCGAGACCGCGCGATTTCACGGCGGGGAAGTTCAAGGTCCGCACGACCCCGAGCGGGTCGCTCCCGACCACGAAGGACCTCACCCACATCATCCGCGCCGGCATGCCGTACACCGGCATGCCCGCATGGCCGCAGCTCGATGACGAGCAGCTGGCCAATCTCGCGTATTACGTGAAGACGTTTTCTCCGGACTTCGCGAACCCCGAGCGACAGCCCGAGCCGATCGACATTCCGTCGCCGCCCGCGTTGACCGACGAATCGATCGAGAAGGGCAAGCAGCTCTATGCGGACCTCGGCTGTGCCCGCTGTCACGGGGAGCTCGGGCGCGGGGACGGCAATTCCGCACCGACGCTCAAGGACGACTGGGGGCATCCGATCCGCGCCGCCGACCTCACCCAGCGGTGGACCTTCCGCGGCGGGCCGAAGCGCGAGGACATCTTTCGCGCCTTCTCGACCGGGCTGAACGGCACGCCGATGCCGTCGTACGTCGATGCCCTGTCCGCCGAGCAGCGCTGGGATCTGGCGAACTACGTCTATTCCCTGTCGCCGCGCGATACGCCGGACTATTCGACCATCGTCGTCGCCGAGAAGGTAAACCGCCCACTCGAGATCGAGCGCGGCGCAGAGCTGTTCGAAGGCGCCGAGGAGGCGTTCATCCCTGTGTTCGGGCAGGTGATCCAGCCCGGTCGCGAGTTCCACCCGCCGTTCAACGGTATTGGCGTGCGCGCGGTGTACAACGACAGCGAGATCGCCTTCGAGCTGCGCTGGAACGACATGCGCGCGGACACGACGGGCAGCAACGCGCCCGACATCGCCGTGCCTCCCGAGGAAGACCAGGGCCACCCGGCTCCCGAGCCGCCCGCCGAAGGCGCCGACGAGGGGTGGGGTGACGCGGAGGTCGCTCCCACCGACGCGGCGCCCGCACCGGCAGAAGGCGAGGATGACATCTGGGACCAGGAGGCCGCCGCCGCGCCCGCCGCCGCCAATGAGTTTTCCGATGCGGTCGCGATTCAGTTTCCGCTCGAGCGGCCGACGACGATTCGCAAACCCTACTTCGTGTTCGGCGACAAGGAGCATCCGGTCAATCTCTGGTTCACCGATCTGGCCAAGAACACGCCAGAGCTCTACGTGGGCCGCGGCAGCGACGCGCTCGAAGGGCTCGGCGCCCGCGACCTGATCGTGACCAGCGCGTACGACAAGGGCCAGTGGACGGTGGTCTTCAAGCGCCGGCTGCGCGCCCGCGGCGAAACGACATTCGAGGAGAACGGGTTTCTGCCGATCGCGTTCTCGTTGTGGGATGGCGCGAACCGCGAGCGCGGCAACAAACGCGCGCTGAGCGGCTGGTGGACCGTTTATCTATCGCCAGGCGAAGCGCCGCCGCCAGCGGGTGAGATCGCGCGCTGGGCGGGCCTGGCGCTCGGTCTCGAGCTCGCCTTCATCGGTTGGGCCAAGCGGCGCAAGCGCAATGCCCAGGTGCACTGATTTCGGAGGTCTGATGTACCAGACGATATACGTGCCCGTAGACAATTCGGAGTTCTCGAATCAGGCGATCCGGCGCGCGGTACAGCTCGGCCGGAGCTTCGGCGCCAAGATGGTCGGCTGCCACGTATACGCGGCGCAGATGCACGACTACCGCTTCAAGCAGATGGAGTACACGCTGCCCTCGGAATACCTGGAGGAGACCGAGCTCGATCGGCAGCGCAAAATCCACGACAGCCTGATCACGATGGGTCTCAAGCTCATCTCCGACAGTTATCTCACGCCGATGGCCGAGCAATGCGCGACCGCAGGGCTCGACTTCGAGCCGCGGATGATCGACGGCAAGCACTCGACCGAGATCGTCAAAGACCTCACGACCGCCGATTACGATCTCGTCGTGCTCGGCGTCCTGGGCCTCGGGAGGGTGCGAGACAGCCAAGTCGGTTCCGTGTGTGAGCGGGTGGCCCAGCGCGCGCACCAGGACGTGCTGGTGATCAAACGGCTGCCCGATCAGGGCGACAGCACCGCGCTCGACACGATCCTGGTCGGCATCGACGGCAGCCCGCAGTCCTTCGGCGCGTTGATGACCGCCATCGATCTCGCGAAGCGGTTCGACAAAAAGGTCGAAGCGATTGCCGTGTACGACCCGTATCTGCACTACACCGTGTTCCACGGCATCGTGAACGTCCTGACGGAAAAGGCCGCCAAGGTCTTCCGCTTCGAGGAGCAGAACCAGCTGCACGAGGAGGTCATCGATACCGGCTTGGCGCAGATCTATCTCTCGCACCTCGAGGTGGCTGGGAAGATGGCCGCCGAGGCGGGTTTCGAGATCCAAAAGACCCTGCTCGATGGCAAGGCTTTCCAGAAAATCCTGAATCACATCCGCAAGAGTCCGCCGTGGCTCCTGATCATCGGCCGCACCGGCGTGCACAGCGGCAAGGATGAACCCGATCTCGGCAGCAACGCGGCCAACCTGTTCCGCAGCGCGCCCTGCGACGTCCTGCTCACCACGCGGGTCGCGGTGCCGGAGCTCGACGTGCGCGCGGAGGAGTCGATTCGGTGGACGCCGGAGTCCGAAGAGCGCATGAAGCGCGTCCCGGAGATGGTGCGCGGGATCGCGCGGACGGCCATCTACCGGCTCGCCCTCGAGAAGGGCCACAGCGTGATCACCAGCGATCTGCTGGATGAGGCGATGGACCGCTATATGCCCAAGGGCGCACGGGCGGCCACTGCGCTCGCCGGAGAACTCGTCCTCGAGCACGCCAAGGACCGTACGGTCGCCATCTGCAAACGGTGCGGCGTCACCGCGGTGGAGGCCAAACCGGTGGTCTGCGCCGTGTGCGGCAGCGCGGCGTTCCAGGTGATCTCGCCGGACATGGTCGAGCAGATCATCCAGAGCGAGGGCGGGGGCACGGCGGAGGCCACCTATGACGGCCGCAAGCTGGTGTGGACCCGCGACGCAAAGCTCGCTCTGTGGACTATCCAGGACAGCTACAAGCGGCGACGGACCAAGGCGCGGATCGAAAAGGCCGCGCGCATTCGGCGGCTCGCCACGGTGACCCGCGAGTTCGCCGCCGCACTCGTCGAAGAGGAAACCGGCACACCGCTCGTGCTCCCGCCCGGCGAACCCGAGGCCGCGGCGCCGGCCGAGACCAACGAGGCGGCGGATGGCAAAAAGCTCATCGCCCGCGACGAGAAGAACAATCCGCTGCTGTCCGCATTCGCGTGGACCGGTGAAGCGGCCGTGCGCGTCCTGCGCGTTCCGGCCGGCTTCATGCGCAATCGCACCCAACAGCGCATTGAGCACCTGGCGCGCGAACGCGGCCTCGACGCCATCGACATCGCCTTGGTCGAGGAAGGCATCGAATACGGTCGGCGGCAGATGGAGGAGATGATCCAGACCTACAAGCAGGACCCCGCGCCCGCCCGCGAGACGGTGGGGAATGACAGCCCTGCGGATGCGCGACCGCAGCCGCCCAGCGATCTGGCGCTCAACGAGGTGGGCGTCATGGCGGTGATGGACTCGATCCGGCGCAATCCTGGCCCATCCAGCACAGGTCATTAGAAAGGCGCACAATCGCCGCGGAGAGCGGCGCGGAGCTCCGCACCGCTTCTCCGACAACACGCCTGCCGCGGAAGAACACACAGCGTAAGGCCAGTTACCGTGCCCGCATATCGCTTCTGCCGTACGGATGACGTCCCGCTCCTGGTCGACGCGTACAACGCGTGTTGGATGCCGCATTTCGGCGCCGATCACGCGCTCAGCATCGACGCGTTCAAACGCGACGTACGCGAGCTGAACCTCTGGCCCTCGAGCTGCATGGTCGCGATGGCCGACGGCGAGCCCGTCGGGGTGCTGTTGGCCGCCAAGCGCGAAGACGGCAACTTCATCCATCGCATCGCCGTGAAGCCCGGTCATGAACGGCGCGGCCATAGCGGGCATTTGATCGACTCGTTGCGCAGAAAGATCGCGATCCTAGGCCCGCCGCGTTTGCTGGTGGAGATCCCCGCCGAGTGGGCCGCCGCGCGCGGCTTTTTCGAGCGCTGCGGCTTCGCCGCGGAGGCGCGATATGCGGATTTCATCATGGACGCGCCGCGCGCCGCTCCCGAACCGTCGACCGATCTCATCGGGCGGGCAACCTTCGCCGAGCTCGCCGACACCGTCGGGCTCGCGACTGCGTCGCGGCGGTCCTGGGAGCGGTCGCCGCAGACGTTGAAGAACCGCGGGGATCGGATCACCGGCCTGGCGATCGCTTCGGATGCGCAGGTGGAAGCCTATCTGCTCGATCACGCGCGCCCGCCCGACCGCGAGATCGTGGCCCTCGGCGGCGCGCGCCGCGAGTTATTGCCGCTGCTGGTCGCGGCGCGCGCCGCGGACGTCGCTGGCGCGCTGCGCGTACCCAGAGTCGGCGAGGACGAGATTGACTTCGCCACGCTGACGGCGCTCGGCTTCCGCGCCGAACGCGAATACATCGGCTACGCGGCCGACTTTTCGGATTTGTGACCGAGGCACCGTGAAGGGGTATTTCGATATTCACGGGGACGGCGGCTCGCGCATCGGCGAGCAAGTCGAAGCCAAGCAGGCGCGCATCACGGGGGCGCTCGCGGGCGTGCGCCGGCGGCTGGCCATTGGCTCCGGCAAGGGCGGCGTCGGCAAAAGCACGCTGACAATGCAGCTCGCGGCCGCGCTGCGCACGGACGGGGCGTCGGTGGCGATCTTGGACGCCGATCTGAACGGCCCGAGCCAGGCGCGCATGGGCGGGCTCGCCGATGCGCTGCTCATCCCGGGGAGCGACGGCCTGTTGATGCCGCGGACCGCTGCTGGCATCGGCGTCGTATCGATGGGGTACGCGCTCCCCGAGCTGCGGCCTCTCGAGTTCGACAGCGTCGCCCGGGGTGACTCGTACGTGTGGCGCGCCACCCGCGAGTTCGCGCTGCTCGGCGACTTGCTCGCCTGCGTCGCCTGGGGCGAGCTGGATGTGCTCCTGATCGACCTGCCGCCGGGCGTCGAGCGCACCGCGCAGTACGCCGAATTTCTTGGGGCAGAGACCGCCATCGTGCTGGTGAGCATTCCGTCGGAGGTTGCGCGCGGCGTCGTGGCGCGATCGGTCGCGGCGCTGCGCGGCGCGCCGAACCGCGTGCTCGGCTACCTCGAAAACATGAGCGGTTACGTGTGCGGCGGCTGTCGCTCCGTGCAGCCCCTGTTCGCGCAGTCCGACGGCTTCGCGCTCGGCATCCCACGCCTGGGCGCCGTGCCGTTCGATCCCGCGCTCGCCGCCGCTTGCGACCGCGGCGAGCTGTTCGGCGCGGACGAGACCAGCGCCACCTGGCGCGCCGTCCGGCGCGCCGCGGACGCGATCCGCACCGCCCTGGAGGTGCCATGAAGTTCCTCTGCGTTCTCTGCGATCAACCGATGAAGCTCATCCAGGTGGGCCCGCCCGATCGGGGCGCGCTGAGCGTGCTGTACGAGTGCCCCGAATGCGCGCATCGGATCGCGCTGTTGACCAACCCGTTCGAGACACAGGTCGTCCAATCGATGGGCGTTCAGATCGGCCCCAGCGACGAGAAGCCCGCGTCGAAGTGCCCGTTCTCGGCGATGGTCTCCCCCTCCGAAAGGGCTGCCGGAGGTCCGGAGCTGACATGGACGGGCGCGGCGCTCGAACGCCTCGAAAAAGTGCCGGAGTTCGTCCGCCCGATGGCGCGCGCCGGTATCGAGCGCTATGCCCGCGACCGCGGCCTGAGCGAGATCGACGAGCACATATTGGAGCGCGCGAGAGAATTCTTCGGGATGTAGACGTGACCGCCGCGGCCTTCGATCATCCGTACGTCGTCTCCTGGAACCTGACGTACCGCTGCAACCTGGCCTGTGAGCATTGTTATCTGGATGCTGGCCCGCGTCCGGCCGTGCACACCGAGGCATTCGCCGACCGCAGCGAGCTGCCGACGGAGGAGTGCCTGCGAATCATCGACGACCTGGCGAGCTTCGCCCCCGAGTGCTTGCTGATTCTGACCGGCGGTGAGCCTCTCCTGCGCCGGGACATCCTCGATATCATCCGGTACGGCGCCGCGAAGGGCCTCTGGATCGTCGTCGGCACCAACGGGGTCAAGATCACCGAGAACCTCGCCGACATCCTGCGGCGCGAAGGCGCGCGCGGGCTGTCGCTGTCCCTCGACGCGCTCGACCCCGAGCGGCACGACGAATTCCGCCGGGTGCGGGGCGCGTGGCACAACACGGTCGAGGGCGCGAAGATTCTCGGGCGCGTCGGCCTGCCGTTCATCGTGCAGACCACGGTCGCGCGCCATAACGCGAGCGCGCTCGGTGCAATCGCCGAGTTCGCCGCGGACGTGCTCGGCGCAAAAGTGTGGAACCTCTATTTTCTGGTCCCCACCGGTCGCGGCGCGCACGTCTCGGATCTCGGCGCCGCCGACTACGACGGCGTGCTCGCCGAGCTCTACCGACTGCAGCGTCAGTTCGCCGGACGGATGCTGGTCAACGCCAAGTGTGCACCGCACTACGCCCGGATCCTCGCCGAGAGGGAACCGGGGTCGCCGTTCCTGAAGCGTTATGCCGGCGGCGCCGGCGGCTGCCCGGCGGGCACGCACTACATGGGCATCCGGCCGAACGGCGACGTGACGCCCTGCCCGTACTTGCCGCTGTACGGCGGCAACCTGCGCGAAACCAGCCTGCGCGACATCTGGTCGAGCTCCGACCTGTTCACGCGCATCCGGCAGCGCACGGCGCTCGGCGGCCGCTGCGGCGCGTGTGAGCTCAACCCCACGTGCGGCGGTTGCCGCGCACGCGCCTTTGGCATGACTGGCGATGTCATGGCCGAGGACCCGCTGTGCACCCACGTACCGGGCTCGCTGCGCGCGCCCACCCCGGCGGTGGAATACGGCGGCGCAGCCATACCCACCCTGATGTGGGAAGCTGCGGCCGAGGAGCGCATGAAGCAGATCCCCGCCTTCGTGCGCGCCATGGTCGCGCGCCGCGTCGAAGCGTACTGCCGGGAGAACGGCCTGCCGCGCGTCACCGCGGAGGTGCTCGCCGAGATCCGCGCGAAAATGCCGACGCCCAAGCTGTTCGGCCGCGGCTGAGCTGCGCGGCGTTCACGGGGAGGCGCAATCGCGACAACTGATCACGGCCACCCGCACCACGCGGACATCGGCGCCGCCGTCGCGGCGCGACCGCCTGACCCGCGGCACCCGAAGCTGCGGATCGCCCATCGCATTTTTCGGCTGATGCCCCGATCTCCGCGATGCAAGCCCTGCCACGACCCCCTTTGCCGGCGCCGGCGGTGGATCTGCCGGCGCATCGGATTCGGACGCTCGCGGAAGAACCCGAACCTGTGCGGCCGCTGCTGCGACCTCTTGCCGCCCGGTGGCGCCGAAGTCGACATCGCGGTGCTGTCCGCGGACGTGAGGGGGTTCACGGCACTGGCCGAGAAGACCCACTGCGCGAGTACGCAGCGTCATGCATCGCTTTTACCGCAGCGCGACCGAGGTGTTGGTGCGCGCCGACGCGATCATCGACAAGTTGATCGGCGATGAAGTCATGGCCCTGCTCATCCCCGGCTGCTGCAGACCACGGCTACCGTGAACGCGCGGTGGAAGCGGCAAGCGATCTCTTGAGCGCGATGGGCTACGCCGCCGGACCCACGCCCTGGCTGCGCGTTCGCGGCGCGGTCTAACGCGGGGCGTGCCTATGTCGGCAACGTGGGCGGCGAGGACATCGTGGACTTCACCGCCCTCGGTGACACGGTGACCACGAATTCGCGGCATGCAGAGCGAAGCGGCGGACGGCCGAGTTCCTGATCAGCGAAGGGGTCCATGCGTCCGGAGTCGCGCCATCTCCCGGCGCGCAGCGCCGCGCGCTCACCCTCGAGGGCAAGCACACGCCCGTGGAGGTGTGGGTGCTCGACGAACGCTAAACCGCGTCGCGCGGAGGATCGACCCCTACGCCTAATCGCGGCGCCGCCTCGGTCGTTCGCGCCGGGCGCCCGGCCCGACCCAACCCCCACACGTCCCCGCCGCCCGTGAGCTTTTCGCCCGCGGCATCCATCCACGCTTTGAATTTCTCGGGGGTGTCGACGGTGTCGAAACCGCGCATGCGGTAGTGGCCCCGCCCACAGAGCTGCGCGCACGAGATCTCGTAGTTCCATTGCGGATCGTTCTTGATGGCGCGCATCTCGTCCGTGGTGATCGTGGGTACGAACCAGAGCGGGGTGAGCATGCCGGGGATTGCATCCTGTTTTACGCGCATCTCCTGAATGCCGAAGCTGTGGATCACGTCGAGGCTGGAGACGTAGACGATGGCCGGTTTGTTGACCGGCAGGTGGAGCTGATTGACGGTCACGACGTCGTCCGTGGCGGCGGCATCGCTGCGGTCGAGGCCGATCGGATTGTTCTGGCCGTCGACGAGCGT
The DNA here is from genome assembly GCA_050176585.1 of Binatia bacterium. Classification (GTDB taxonomy): domain Bacteria; phylum Desulfobacterota; class Binatia; order HRBIN30; family CADEER01; genus CAYYWP01. The sequence continues at coordinate 9,070 of JBFXHX010000042.1, read as the reverse complement.
CGCCTTGGTGGACCCGAACTTGCCGTCCGAACCGGGGTAGTGGATGTTCCACGCGAACTGCTGTCCGATCACGCGGACCACCGTGGAGTCTTCCTCCTTGGGAAAGTCGTTCACGCGCTCCGCCCACAACGGCACCGAAAACCCGAGGAGCAAAATCGCTTCCGCGACGATCACGCCCACTTCGACGTAACTCGATGCGTGATTGCGGACGCCCCGGGGATTGGCGTGCGGATTGCGCGAGGCACGAAACTTTACCAGGGCGACGACGAAGTAGATGCTCCAGCCGATGAAGAGCACCGCCATTAATATATGGACGTAGAGCGTCAGGCGGTCCATCGCGCCCCCGTGCGCGGAGGCGAGCGCTGGCAGATTGAGGATCTTCTCGATCATCACACCTCCTTCTTGACCAAACGCAGCACGGGGCGCGGCAGCGGATCGCGCACGCTCCGCGCGCGCCGGCGCAGATACACGAAAAAGAAGATGCCGAACGCGGCTTGCACGAGCAGGATGACGCCGAGCAGGAACCACACGCCCATTTCCACGCTCTGGGTGATCGGCGAATTCGGATCCCCAAAACAGACCTGACACGCGGCGACCGGAACGGCCCCGCCGAGCAGCGCCGCGATACTGGTCGCGAGCGCGAACACCGAGCGGCTCGGGTGCTTCATGAGTCGTGCATCGTCCCTTTCATCTTGTTGATGAACCAACTGCCGTACGCCATCAGACCGCCGGCCGCGCCGAACGAGACCAGCGCCACTGCCAGGTAAGGCCAAGTGCCCTGGTCGCCGTATCGCCACACGCACCAGCTGCCGAACCCCACGCAGAGGGCAATCGCCAGTGAGATGAAAACCAGGTGGATGTTCTTGAGCCCCATCGGCCTCCCGCGCTGCGGTCAACCGGAGACGTGATCCAAGTTCGTAAGCACCGGCAAGAACAACAGTACCAGAGAGAACAACGCGGTAAAGGCGAGCACGATGAAGATGACTTTCTTCTCGGAGATGAGGTGCATGAAAAACAGCGCCACGAGCGTCGCCTTGAACGTGGCGATGATGAGCGCGACCGTGATCGCCTCGTGCACCTCGAGGTGCAAGTACGACACACCCACGGAGACGATGGTCAGCCCCAAGAGCGTGATGAACACGACCATGTAGCCGCGGACCTGCCTGTCGATGTCGATTGCGTGATTGCTTTCCATCTCCACTCCCGAGCGCTCAGATCAGGTACATGATCGGAAACAAAAAGATCCAGACGATGTCGACGAAGTGCCAGAAGAGCCCCGCGTTCTCGACGCGGTTGATCAGCAGCTGCCGGTCGCCGGCTTCCCAGTAGCCGCGGCCGGCCATCCAAAAATACCCATTCACGCCCATGCCGAAGATCACGTGCAGCCCGTGCAGGGCGGTCATCGTGAAGTAGATCGCTAGATACGTGCTCGTGCTCGGCAGCAAGTGGTGCTCGAACTTCGCCGAGTACTCGAAGTACTTGATCACCAGGAACACGCCGCCGAGCAGCACGGTGGCGCCGATGAAGCGCGCATACCTGGGGAAATCGTTGCGCTCCAGCGAAGCCCACGCCATCACCATTGTCACGCTCGACGTGATGAGCACGACGGTGTTCAGGGCGCCGAGCGGGACGTTCTGCAGCTCCCAGCCGTGCGGCCAGGTCGTCGATGTCATGCGCAGCACGATGTAGGAGGCGAAAAAGGCGCCGAACAGCATGACTTCCGAGGCGAGGAACAGCCAGATCGCGATCTTGCTGTTCGTGAGACCGGTGTCTTCGCGCGGTTCGGTGATGTACGGGATCAGGGCCTCGCCTTGCATCGCTCACGCCTCCTGGCTCTGCGGGACGAAATCCTGCGCGTACCCGGGCGGACTGTAGTCATACGGACCGCGGTACACCACCGGCGTGTGATCGAAGTTGCCGTGCGGCGGCGGCGACGGCGCCTGCCATTCGAGCGTCGTCGCATGCCAGGGATTGTGGTCCACGGCTTCGCCGCGGCGCAGGCTCCAGAAGAAATTGAAGATGAACGGCACCTGAGCGAGGCCGAGAAGCCACGCTGACCAGGAGCTCACCACGTGATACCAGAGCTGGTCTTGCGCATAGGCGTAGGTCAAGCCGCCGTCGTACAGCCGACGAGACACGCCCGCGAGGCCGATCCACAACATCGGTAGAAACACCCCGTTCATGAAGATCAAGGACAGCCAAAAGTGCACTTTGCCGAGCGACTCGCTCATCTTCCGGCCGGTGACCTTCGGGTACCAGTAGTAGAGGCCGGCAAAGAACGCGAAGAGCGTTCCCGGCGCAACCACGTAATGGAAATGGCCGATCACATAGTACGTGTCGTGCAGATGAATGTCGGGCGTGGCCAGACCGAGCGGCAGCCCGGTGAGCCCGCCGATGCCAAACATCACCAGAAAGGCGAGCGCGAAGAGCATCGGCGTGTTGAACCGAATCGACCCGCCCCACAGCGACAGGAAGAAGCAGGCGAGAATGACCACCGACGGTATCGAGATGATCATCGTAGTGGTCTGGAAGAACGTCGCCATGGCGTTGCCCATGCCGGTGATGAACATGTGGTGCGCCCAGACTATAAACGACATGAAACCGAGGAACAGCAGCGAGTAGACCATCGGGCGGTAGCCCCAGATGGGCTTGCGGGTATTGTTGGTGAGCACCTCGGCGATGATGCCCATGGCGGGCAGGATCAGCACGTACACTTCTGGATGTGCGAGGAACCAAAAGAGGTGCTGCCAGAGCAGTGGATTGCCGCCGCCGGACACCTGGAGCGGCTGCCCGCTCACAACCAGTCCGGCCGGCAGGAAAAAGCTCGTGCCGAGCAGGCGGTCGGCGAGTTGCATGACGGTGGCGGCTTCGAGGGGCGGGAACGCCAGCAGGAGCAGGAACGCGGTCACGAACTGCGCCCACACGAAGAACGGAAAGCGCCAGAAGCTCAAGCCCTTCGCGCGCAGCTGAATGGTGGTGGTGATGAAATTGAGCGCGCCGAGCAGCGAGGACGTGATGATCAGGATCATGCCCACGCCCCACGCGGTCTGGCCCGGGTTGATGTCCGAGAGCGGCGCATACGAGGTCCAGCCGGACTGGGCGGCGCCGCCCGGCAGGAAGAAGCTCGCTAACATGACGAGCCCGCCGACGAGGAAGAACTGATAGCTCAGCATGTTGATGCGCGGGAACGCCATGTCTTTGGCGCCGATCTGCAGCGGCAGCACGTAATTGCCGAACCCGCCCACCCCGATCGGCACCACTCCGAGGAACACCATGATCGTGCCGTGCATGGCTCCGAGCTCGTTGTAGAACTCGGGCAGCATGACGCCGCCCGGCGCCCGCGAGTTGCCGAGCAGGCTGCCGATCAGCGGAATCGGCTCGCCCGGATAGGCGAGCTGCCAGCGCAGGATCATCATCAGGCTGAAGCCGAAGAACAGGAAGAACAAACCCGTGACGGTGTACTGAATGCCGATGATCTTGTGATCGGTGGCGAAAACGTACGTGCGGAGGAAGCCGAGCGCCTCGTGATGCTCGGCGCGGGCCGGGAATTCGGTTTCCCGTTCTGCCCGGCGTTCCTGCTGTCTGCCGTCCATCAATCCTCCTCGGCGGCGCAAACTGATCACTTCGCGCCGGCTGGCGCGCTGAACTTGAAATCGACGGTCTTCGTATCGGCATCGCCGACCGTGACCTTCTGTGTTTGCTTGCCCAGCCGCTCGTGCCAGGCCTCGATGTCATAGGTGCCGGCTGGCAGGTCTTTGATCGTGAACTTCCCGTCCTCGCTCGTGACGGCATAGAACGGATTGGTGACAACCATTGCATACGCGGTCATCCATGGATGCACGTCGCACTTGATCATGAACGGCTCTTCGGGTTTCTCGAATACATGCTCCGCCTCCTTGCGGTTCGGCGGCATGGCGATGTTGAATTGTGGATTCACCTTCGGCAGTGCGTGCACGTTGTGGAGCAGGTTGTCGGAATTGAGGATCTTCAACGGCTGGCCGGCCTGAAGCACGAACACGTGCGGCTTGTAGATGCAACCGTCTTGATCCATCACCATGGGGTCCTTGGGCGGAGGATAGCTCTTCCCTTCGGGGAGGCCGCCGGTGACGCGCACCAAGATGTTGCCCATGGTGTTCCCGCTCGAGCCGAGCTTCAACATCTCGCTCGGGACCGGTGCCTTGTGCTTGGACGCGCAGACGGGGTCGGCGTCCATACTCAGGGGTTTCAGGTTCGGCACCTTACCGTCGTAGGTGACCGTTCCGGTCACCGTAGCCGCTGACGCCGCCGTGCAGCAGATGACGACGGTACCAACAGCCATCCCGACAACATCCCTCTTCAGACAAGAACGAAGCATGCGTCCCTCCTGATCGTGCTCAAACGTTTTCGAACGACAACGACTCCTCCAGCCGCGGATCACCCACCGGCACCAGGGCCCGCCGGCTCGAAATCCAGCCAAACGCCGCCATGAAGAAGCCCCCGACGGCCAATAACGCGGCCACATCGACAGCGCCGACACGCGCCCCGTCTGCGGAGTAGACGGGCATCACGCACCAGTAGACGTCGGCGAAGTGCATGATCAGGAGCCACACGGCTGCGCTGACCAGCAGGGGCACGGATCGTTTCACCGCGCGCGGCATCAGGAAAAAGAATGGAACCACGAAGTGGCCGAAGATCAGCACCTTTCCCATCGCCGCCCACGAGCCGTGCGAGCGGTGCATGTAATAGGCGGTCTCCTCCGGAATGTTGCCGTACCAGATCAGGAAGTACTGGGAGAAGGCGATGTAGGCCCAGAAGACGGTGAAGCCGAAGAGGAGCTTGCCGAGATCGTGAATGTGCTCGATCGTAACGATGCCGCCCAGGCGCCCGCGCGCCCGGATCCACGCGATGGCGAGGACCAAGAACGCGAAGCTGGCCAGCACCGACCCGGTGAAATAGTACACGCCGAAGATCGTCGAGTACCACTCCGGCTCTAGCGACATGATCCAGTCGATTGCGGCGAACGTGACGGTCAGGGCGAACAGGATGAGCCCCGGAGCGGCGACGGCCTGCAAGCGTCGAGTGATGCGTTCGTCGCCGGTCTCGTCCTGCAGTTGCGATTGGCGCGAGAAGTACACCGCCAGCGCGCACCAGGACACGAGGTAGAACAGAGCGCGCGCGAGGAAGAACCCCTCGTTCAGATAGGCGCTCTTGCCCTGCAACACGGGATGCTTGGCCACCTCGGCAGCGTCGGTCCAGACGAAGATCTCGTGGCGCCCGATATAGATCGGCACGAACAGCAGGGCGAACATGGGCATGGTCGCCATCGCGTTCTCGAGCAGCCGCCGCACGGCCACACTCCAACCCGCGCGGCAGACGAAGGTGCAGAGGACGAAGAACAGACTGCCGAGCGCGATGCTCAAGAAGTAGAGGTATGCGACGAGCCAGGCGAAGTAGAAGTGGCGCATTGCCTCAGCCGACAGCGCGAGAGCGGCGCCGAGCCCGGCGATGCCGAGCACGGCGCCCACCCACGCCGCCCGAGACAGCGCCCCCCCACCCTGTTGGTCGAGCACGTCGGTGCCCGACGTCGGACCGCGGTTCACCGGACCTCGACCTCCCGCGGCTGGAGCTCACTGGCGGTGCGTTTCACGAGCTCGACGTGTGTCGCGCCGACCTGCCGGAGAAGGCGCGCCGTCTCGCTGGCGTCGAATCGCGGATCCCAAGCCTCGATGGAGATGAAGAACCCGTCGTCGCTCGCGCGCTCGAACGCCCGCGAGTTGAACAACGGATGGAACAACATCGGGAGCTGGTTGAACGCCAGCATGCCGACCACGGTCGAGATCGCCGCGAGCAAGACGCCGAGCTCGAACGTGATCGGCACGTACGGTTGCCAATTGAACAGCGGCTTGCCGCTCACCAGTAGCGGATACGCGATGCCGTTCGCCCACATTTGCAGCGCAAACCCACTGATCGCTCCGGTGAGCCCGAACAACAGCGTCACATAGGGAAGGCGCGAGCGTCGGAGCCCCATTGCCTTGTCCAGGCCGTGGATCGGAAATGGAGAGTGCGCGTCCCACCTCGTGTACCCGGCATCACGCACCCGCTCGCACGCGTGATACAGCTCGCGCGGCGATGCGAAGGCGGCGAGCAGCCCGAACGTGTCCCCCGGCGGCAACGCCGGCACCAGCGTCTTCATCAGCCCACCAACCCTCCCGCCGTCGCCCGTTCCGCCCAGCGCGCGGCCGCGTCCGCATCTTCGGCCGCATGCGGATCGGCCTGCGGCAGCACGGTCTTCACCTCCGCCGTCGCCACCACCGGCAGGAAACGCGCGAAGAGACAGAACATGGTGAAGAACAGACCGAAGCTCCCGGCCAGGGTCGCGAATTCCCAGAACGTCGGCGTGTACATGCCCCACGAGGACGGCAGGAAGTCGCGGTGCAGGGACGTCACGATGATGACGAAGCGTTCGAACCACATGCCGATGTTGATGAAGATCGAGACGATGAATTGCACCAGCATGCTCGTCCGCGCCGCTTTGATCCAAAAGATCTGCGGTGAAAGGACGTTGCACGCTACCATCGTCCAGTACGCCCAGGCATACGGACCGAAGGCGCGATTGATGAACGCGAATTGCTCGTACGGGTTCTGGCTCCACCAGGCGATGAAGAACTCCATCGCGTAGGCATACCCCACGATGCCACCCGTCACGATCATGATCTTCGCCATGTGGTCGAAGTGGAGCAGCGTGACCACGTTCTCGAGCCCGAAGCCCTTCCGCGTGATCACCATCAGGGTGACCACCATGGCGAATCCCGAGAAGATCGCGCCCGCGACGAAGTAGGGAGGAAAGATCGTCGAGTGCCAGCCGGGGAGCTGCGATACCGCAAAATCCATCGACACGATCGAGTGCACGGAGAGCACGAGCGGCGTGGCGAGCCCGGCGAGCAGCAGATACGCGATCTCGTAATGGCGCCAGTGGCGCTGCGAGCCGCGCCAGCCAAGGGCAAAGAGGCCGTACACGAGCTTCCGGATGCGACTCTTCGCCCGATCCCGCAGGGTGGCGAGATCGGGAATGAGCCCGACGTACCAGAACAGCAGCGATACCGTTCCGTAGGTCGACACCGCGAAGAAATCCCACAGCAGCGGGCTGCGGAATCCCGGCCAGATTTCCATCTGATTCGGCAGTGGCGCCATCCAGTAGATGACCCAGGGCCGCCCGACATGGATTCCCGGGAAGATCAGGGCGCACATCACGGCGAAGATTGTCATCGCCTCGGCGGAGCGGTTGATGGACGTGCGCCACTTCTGCCGGAACAGAAACAGGATGGCTGAGATGAGCGTACCGGCGTGTCCGATACCGATCCAAAACACGAAGTTCGTGATGTCGAACGCCCACCCGACCGGGACGTTCAGGCCCCACACGCCGATGCCTTGCCAGAAGAGCCACGCGATCGAGAACAGCAGCAGCCCGAGCAGCGAGGCCGAGCACGCGAACGCGAACCACCACCCGAGGCTGGGCTTGCGTTCGACCGGCGCCGCGACGGCTTCCGTGATGGAGTGGAAGTCGTGACCCCCGAGGATGAGGGGCGCGCGCCCCACCACCGGGTCGAACGAAACATTATCCTCACCGTGTACGCGACCAGGCACTCGGAATCCTCCCGCCCATCGCCGCCCCACTCGGAGAATCAGTTCGCGCGGTTAATACAGACCCTGCGCCATCGGGGTCAAGCCGTTCCCGGAGAGAAATCCGCCGCCCCGGACGCGCCGCCCCCGCGCGGTGAAGCCGCGACTGGATGCCTCTGCACCGGTGAGAGCATCGACTTTTCGGATCCATGGCGTAGAGGAGACGGATGTCCGGGCTGACGCAGGCCGTGCTCTTCGACTTCGGCGGCACCTTGTACGACTATCGCAGCCTCGCCGCCGCGGAAGAGGAGAGCCTCGCGGCGCTGGCCGCATGGACGGGCATCGACGCGGATATGGATACGCTGCGGCAAGCCCACCGCGCGGCGCTTCGCGAGGTGTACCACGCCTACCTGCCGCGGCGGTTCTACTTGCATCGCGACCTCTTTGGCGATGCGCTGGCCCGCACCCTCGAAGGCTTCGGCCGGTCCGCCGACGCCGATCTCCTGGAGCGACACCGCCGGTTCCAGTGGGAGCTGCACCGACGCGATTTCCAGCTGCGCGAAGGCGTCCTCGCCACCCTCGCCGCCCTGCGCGGGCGTGGTCTTCACGTCGGCATGGTCAGCAACATCGACCAGGACCAGCTCCTGCACCTGATCGACGCCGCGGGGCTCGCCCCGCACTTCGACGCGGTGCTGTCGAGCGAGACCGCCGGGGCCTGCAAGCCCGATCCGGCGATTTTCGCTGCGGCACTGTGCCGCGCCGGCTGCCGGGCCGACGAGGTGTTGTTCGTGGGCGACACGCTGGCACAGGACATCGCCGGGGCGAACCGCGCCGGGATGCGCTCGGCGCTGCTTTGGCACCGCGACGACCGGCCCCCTCCGGCCGGCGACGTCAGACCGACCCACGTGATCCGCCACATCCCAGAGCTGCTGGCGCTCCTCTGAGCGCACGCGAGCTCCGCGCTCCCGGCGCGCCGTTCACCCGGGCAAGCGCCCACGCGCGCGAGATGTCACACATGCAAACGCGGTAGTCATTGCGAGCTCCGCGGTAGAGTGATGATACCGCGCGGCATGAAGCAGTGGCGGACGATATTCGCGCCGTTGAGCGCAGTCTGCGCCCTCGTCGCTTCCATCCAGAGCTGCGCGGGGGCGCGGCTCCCGATCAATCCGCGCCCCGGACCCGATCGCACGCACGTCGTCGGACGCCTGGAGATCTTTCGCGCCGGTACAAAGGTCAGTCTGGCGGATGCGGATCTCGGCCGCGTGCTCGGCCGCGCGGAGCGCACGGAGCTCCTTTTGCGCGATCTCGCGACCGACGAGCGCTTCGAGATCTCGATTGCAGATCCCGGCGGTTGGTTCGCCGCGACGCTACGGCCGGGCACCTACGACGTGAGCATGCGGCACTCGATCTGGTTCGTGGGCACGCCGGCGCAGCTCGTCGTCCCCGCGGGCGTCGAGCGCTGTTACGCGGG
>JBFXHX010000041.1:8566-31148 GCA_050176585.1 Binatia bacterium | reverse complement strand
ACTCCCCGTACGACTGCCCGCGCCGGCAGGGAGCTGGTGAGCGGGCAGCGCTTGTGGATCTCGGGCCTCAAAGCGGTGAAGCAAGGTGGGCATCCCGCGCGTCATCGACCTGTCGGCGACCCCGTTCTTCGTGCGAGGCTCGGGCTATGCCGAAGGGACATTGTTCCCCTGGGGGATGTGCGACTTCTCGCTGATGGACGCGATCGAGTGCGGCGTCGTAAAGCTGCCGCGCGTGCCGCTGCACTGTGAAGACTGCGGCGCGCCGGGCGTTGGCCGCCCGGGACATGCGCGAGCGATGAGCCGTTTGGCCGGCCCTCGTACATCGTGGATCGGGATGCTCTGGATCCAGAACCGTCCGTTGCCGGGCTCGTAATGGAGCTTCGTAAACCCCTGCTGCGAGTTCACGCGCTAACGCCGCGGCTGGCGCGCGGTCGTCTATCCTCGCCAGGGTTCCAGGACAGTGCGCGAGGTAGCTCACCGCGCCGTACCGGGGATGTACGGTCTTGTGGATCAACTCGATCCGGTGCACGTGGCCGTAGATCTCCGGATAGCGCGCGTCGCGAAGGATCGACTTCGCGGTGTCGCCACCCTCCGACCGCGTCGTTCAGCCACATCTTCGCGCGCGGCGCTGCAACGGGAAGTTCCGCGATGAACGCGCACTGGTTTCTCAGCATGGCGCACGCGCGACAAACGGATCGAGCAGTGGCGCAACGACTACAATACCGTTCGCCCGCACAGCGCTCTTGGGCAATCGCCCGAAGCGTTCGCTCGGGCATTCACCAACAAACGAGGGGTCTCGGATCGCAGTATCGCTAAGCTGAAAGTGAGAGGAAGACGGGGGGCAGGTCACGCCGGCCTGCCGATGTCCGCTTCGGCAGCGCACCGTGGCGCGCTCAAGAGATCACCGGGCCGGTCTCCGTGCAGCCACCTGCGCCGCATTCAGACACGCCTTTGGCGCGCTCTTCGCCGTGCACACGGCGCTTACATGATGGTGTGCGCGGCGAGCATGCTTCCACCCCGCCTCGCGGTGCGATGCCCGCTAGCAATCCCACCGCGCGCGCGGCGCTCACCAGCGAGACGGACGCGCACGCCGCAAATCCAGCTGATGATCCTCCAAGGTGCTTACGATGCGTTCGCTGTTCCACAATAGGCACCCGGCGCGCGCGGCGAGCTGAATGCTCGCCGCCACGGCGCGCGCATTCGACGAAGCCGGAACATCGAACCCTTCATCGCGCATAGCCGCGAGAATGGCCGTGCGGGTCATCTGAGCAACGGGGACCCTCATCAATCCTCTTGGCGCGCGGCTTGCCGGGCCGACGCTGCTCCCGTAGCAGTTTCTAGTCGGCGCAGGTACGTCGCGTCGATCCACCATTCGCTGCCATCACTGAGCCGTCGGATCTGGTATGCCAGTCCATGCCGCGAGCGCGGGCGCCACGACATGATCTCTACCTCCTGCCCATCGGAGAGGTCGTTTCCGAGCGGCTGGCCGAGAGCGTCGAATAGCGGAACGGGCAACCCCGGCGTAGCTGCAGGAGGCACCCAGTTTACGAACACACGCCAGCCCGCACCGACGATTAATTCACCCTTATTGCGCCGCGGAAGAATCGAGTGCTGAAGGGCCATAAACCTCCTCTTCGAGCGGTTCGAATAAGCCGCTCGGCCGCCGTGCGGCGCACGACTACGCCGCGGCAATTGGAAAGTCGGGCGAGAGGTTGCTGTAAGGACCTCCAGCCGCTAGCGCCGGTCCCAGCCACCGCGACCATGTGCGTCGCTGCTCGTACGCGGTTTGGCCTCATTGACCTTCAGCGTGCGGCCCCTGAAATCGTGCCCGTTGAACTGTTGAATCGCCCGCTCGGCCTCGGCATTGGAACTCATTTCGACGAAGCCGAAGCCCCGCGACCGGCCACTGAACTTGTCCGTGACGACGGAAGCGGACTCACAAACGCCCGCTTGCGCGAACACGGCTTCTAAGTCCCGATCCGTCACATCAAAAGCGAGGTTCCCAACGTAAAGTTTCCTTGCCATGACAATTAGCTCCTTGCGCGTGGCCGCGGCAGCGGCCGTATCCTAGATTGACCCGGGGGTCTGCCGATCCCCGTGTGACCGCGTTGGTGGCGCCTCGTGCGCACGGCCACTCGATGGTTGCCGTGGCTGCCGGTATGCGAGGGCGAGGCGTGGTCGAGGTCAACCAGGACAGCTTCTCGCTTTAGGCAGTCACGACAGAGGCTACCACCAGGCGGATACAGATTACTAGCCTGCGAGCACGAGTGTCGGCGCCCAAATCAACGTCCCGGCTGTTCGGCAATCAGCCGCGGACGCTTCCGATACCAGAGCGTGGGACCCCGAGCATACGGCGACGTGTTCCGGATCACACCGGCGACCCAAAATGCAAAAAATCGCCGTGCACGCGAGTATCTGGGTGCGGCACCCCGCAATGGGCGCGACATGTCGCCCTACCCCGCTCTCACGGGCATCCCGCGCGTGAACCGGTGCCGGATGTGAGGCTGAGAGGAATGACCGCTGCGCGCCACCCAAGCGGCGAGCGCTGTCTCACAGCGCGGGCAAACTCCAGGCGAGGTCGCGAAAATGCTCGATGGCCTGGCCGGGGGAGACGAAGCGCTTCGCGCAATCCTTGTTGGGTGGTCCCGGGAACACGGTGCCGTCCCTGTCCTGCCAGGAACCGAATTGCCACGCACTCCCGTCGTACACGAGCAGCAGCGAAACGTACACCGTTAAGGGCACAGTGAGGACCCACATATTGTTGGCTTCGCTAAGCTCGCAACTCAGGACCGGACGTGGCCACCCATCAGCTCCGGAGCCAGCTATACATACACCCGTACCAGAAAGGGAAGACCGAACCGGCTCGTCCGAAGAATGGTCCCCACCGCGCCCACGGCCGACGAGTCGGCGCCGGCAGCTTTCCTGCCGGCGCCTTCGGGGCTCTCGCACCGTCAGGCGTCCATCACGGCGCGCGCGCCTTGAGGGCAATACTACACCGGCAAGTCAAGGTCGGCGTTCCGCGAGTGCCATGGAGAGTGCCTGCATGGCTACCCCAGCCGCGTATTTGCTGATGGCGGCAGCGAGCCCACCCACCCTGCTCCGCGCATGAGGATGATCGCGGCGTCAGTTCGGTGACCCGCGGATTTATCCGACACGGATTAAATGGAGGCGAATACGGCGTCTCGGGACATCTCGTGGCACAACACTTCCCGCCCCGATCACCGCTCGCGATCCGATCCGCGGCGTAAATGATCGCAGCCGTGCACCGCCTGACTCCGTCGCGCCGGCACTAGATGGGCCGAAGCGGCCCACTCCGGCTTTGAGCGCGGGACGGCAGGCGCATCCCGGTGTAGGACGCGTTCTAGGATCCCCGCCACGCGTTTCGCATCGCGACGGTCTGCGTCATTTGCCGCGTGTGCAGCCCCTGACACCGTTCAGGCGTCCTTCATAGCCAGTGCCCGCGGCTGCGCGCGCGTGCGCTTGCTACACAGTCACGCCGTGGCCTTTCGCGGTTGATCCTATTCGGCCGCGCCATTCCGCACTCGGTTCCACCCGTGACTGGCGACCAACTCGTCCACCCGGCGACGTACCTCATCCCGAATGTGACGGACGTCTTCGGGCCGTCGGCCTTTCGGGTCAAGAATATCCCAGTCGATCAGCTCGGCGCCGGCTACGAACGGGCACATTTCACCACACCCCATCGTCACCAGCACGTCGGCACCTGCGGCGACGCAGTCGGTGAGCAGCGTGGGAACCGCCCCGCTCAGGTCGATGCCGACCTCGTGCATGACCGCTTGTACCTCGGGATGAACGTGCATCGCCGGTTCCGTTCCTGCGGAGATGGCCTGTGCTATCGCGGCATCCGCCGCAGCATTGAAGAATGCGGCGGCCATTTGTGACCGGCCGGCGTTGTGTATGCACGCGAACAGCACGGTTTTCATGGCCGCGCGATCCGCTCGCGCTGCTCGACCATATCCACCATCGCCGCGTGCTGGTGCTCATCACGCAAGAGCCACCCGAACACCGCCGCAGCCACGCCGGCTCCGAGGAGCTGCGCACCGATGAATGCCGGGGCATCCACCGGCCGAATGCCGGCGAACGTATCCGTCGCAGCCCGCGCCAACGTCACCGCAGGGTTGGCGAACGAGGTCGAGGCGGTGAACCAGTACGCAGCGGTAATGTATGCGCCGACCGCAAACGGGACCGCTGCAGCTTGCGTACGCATGCAGCCGAGAATCACGCCGATGAGACCGAAGGTCGCCACAAACTCGCTGATGAGCTGCGCGAAGCCGTTACGGGTGTGTGCAGAGGCCGAGAACAGTGGGGCGCCAAACATGACGTGGGCGACCGCGACGCCGCCAAACGCCGCCGCCATCTGCACGGCGACATACGCCAGCGCCTGACGCGGCGCCATCCTGCGCCCAATCAGCTCCACCAACGTTACCGCGGGATTGAACTGTGCCGATACGCTGCCGAGCATGAGAATTAACGCGACAAGTGCGGCCCCGGTGGCCACCGTGTTCGCAAGTAGGGCAACCGCGACGTTCCCACCAGCAAGACGGTCCCCCATGATGCCTGAGCCAACAACCGCGGCGAGCAACAACCCGGTGCCCAGTGCCTCGGCGGTAAGACAACGCGTGAGCTTCATGCGGTTGCCGACGCCTTGCGGCGCAGCGCTTCTGTGGGGACGGCCAGCACCTCGCGAAGCGCTGCCAAACGGGCCGGCACGATGCGGTAGAACATCCACGTTCCGCGGCGCTCGCGTTCTACGAGGCCCGCGTCCAAGAGAATTCTGAGATGGTGACTGACCGTAGGCTGCGTCACGCCGAGCGGCTTCGTGAGATAGCAAACGCACGTCTCGCCCGAAGGTTGCGCGGCGATGAAGCTGAGGACGCGTAGCCGCGCCGGGTCGGCAATTGCCTTGAAGGCGTTGGCCAACTGCTCAGCGTTCGCCTTGGTGAGGCGTCCCTCGAGAACGGGAGGGCAGCACGGGACAACCGTTGAATTCCGCATTTCACGGAACATTGACAACTTTCGATGCAGGAATCAATATCGAAACATATCGATAAAGGAGAGAGCGTATGGCACGAGTGCAGCTGGCGCTCAACGTCAGCAACCTCGACGAGGCGGTGGAATTTTATCGGCGGCTATTTGACGCGGAGCCAGCTAAGCGCCGGGCAGGGTATGCGAACTTCGCGATTGCCGACCCGCCGCTCAAGCTGGTGCTCATCGAAGGCGGCGGTGAACCCGGAACACTGAACCACCTCGGCGTAGAGGTCGGCTCCACTGGTGAGGTAGTTACCGAAGGAGCGCGACTGAAGCGCGAAGGCTTCGCGCTCCGCCACGAGGACGGAGTGACGTGCTGCTATGCCGTGCAGGACAAAGTCTGGGTAACGGGCCCCGACAATTGCGAGTGGGAAGTGTACGCCGTCCTCGCGGATGCGCCGGCAAGCGTCCAAACACCTGCTCCGCAGCTCGAACAATCGGGCGCGAGTTGTTGCGGTTCGGCAGAATCTGCGTAGCACCGCCCTGCGACGGACGGGGGAAAGCAGCGAAACGGCAATATCGCAGGGCAGGGCATCCTCGATCTGTTCGGTGCCGGATGCGCTGAGCTCCCGTAGCGCGACGATGTCGGGCTCGAGACGCAGGACTGTCTCGGTCAGGCGCCCGCTTCCTGCGCAGGGAAGAGGTTGAAGGTCACGACGCCACGGAAGCACTATCGAGCGTCGATCAGGTGGTCGGCGGAGCGCTTCCCGTCGAGTGGCGCTGACGAGACTAATCCGAGAGTAGCGCCGTCAACTGCGCCACCTCCACCGGCTTTGTGAGGTGGTGGTCGAAGCCCGCCGCGCGCGCGCGCTCGCGGTCCATTTGGCTGCCGTATCCCGTGATTGCGATGAGCCGCGCCCCCTTCCCAGCCCGGTTCTCGCGCAACTCCTCGGCGAGAGCATAGCCGTCCGTGTCCGGCAGCCCGATGTCCAGAATGAACGTGTCCGGCGCCTCCGTGCGGGCTATCTCGCGAGCTTGCGCAGCATTGCCGGCGAGAAAGACCTCATGCCCCGCCAGCCGGAGGGCCGTTGCCAGCGCTTCGCGCGCATCCTCGTTGTCTTCGACAACGGCGATGCGCCGCGGCGTCACCGAGTCGGTTTTCGGCCCGACGCCGCTGACGGCGTCGGCCGGTTCGCTGAGCGATATCGGGAGACGCACGATGAACTCCGAGCCTCGACCGGGGCCGGCGCTGTGTGCCTCGATCTCGCCGCCCTGTGCTTTCACCAGGCCGCGCGCAATCATGAGGCCGAGCCCAAGGCCTCCGCGGGAATGAGCGAGTGTGGTGTCGGCCTGCTCGAATGGCTCGAAGATCCGCTTCAGCATCCCGGGTGCAATACCGGCGCCAGTGTCGCGAATGGAAATCACCACCTCGCTGCCCTGCGCACGAACCGACAGCACCGTGGAACCGCTCCGAGGCGTGTATTTCACCGCATTGTTGAGGAGATTCATGGCGATCTGCGACAAGCGGGTGCTGTCCGCGAATACGGCGAGCGGCTGCTCGGCGATGTCGACGCGCAGCTCGACGCCTTTCTCGTCGAACGCAGCGCGGCTGCCTTCGACCGCGAACGCAATTGCGGCTTGCACGGAGACCACCTGCGATCGCAGCTCCAGCTTTCCGTATGCGATGCGATTGAGGTCGAGCAGATCGTCCACCAGGCGAGACATGTGCCGCGCCTGGCGTTCGATGAGCGCGTAATGGGTCGACACATCGGCCCTCCCGTGGTCGAGCCGCTGCAACACGTGCACGGTGTTCAAGATGGGCGCGAGCGGGTTTCTCAACTCGTGAGAGAGGATCGAGAGGAATCGGTCCTTCTGGACGTGTGCCTCCTCGAGGCGTGCGTTCACTTGTTGAAGACGTGCCGTGGCATCCGCGGCGCGGGTGCGAGCTTCGTCCCGTTCGCCCTCCGCTTCGCGCATGAACTGGCTGACTGAAGCGTGAACGCTCCGGTCCAGGAGGTCGAGGACACAGAGCCGGGCCGCGGCGAGATCATCAGCGCTGAGCGGATGCGCGGTCTTCTGAAACTCGCGCTCGATCACCGCCATCAGCACGCGGCGAAACAGGGTCATCTCCCAGAGCAGCTCGGCGACGGTGTAGCCGTGCTGGCGCCGCTGATGGCCATGCTCGGCGCCCTCCTTCTCGACATTTTCTGACGACCCACCTCGCAGGCAGGTGGCCAGCATCCGCAGGAGCGACGGCAGATGGTCATACAGGGCTGCACCCTGGAGCTTCAGGCGGTTCGCGGGCTGCATGGGGTCGCGCCGAACCTCGGCGCACCACCGCTCGACGATGCGCTCCGCATGTTCCTCCAAATATTGCGCGAGCGCGTCGGTCATCGGCGTGTCCTTCCTGGGCGCTTCCCGGGCCGAGCCATCGCCAACCCGGCGAGCACTACAACCGACGGGAAGCGGCGCCCCCGGGAAGCCCTCAGATCCTCGAACGCATGAGCGTTCAACCCCACGCGTGGCGGGCCGGGCAGCGGTCATCCCGCGGCTCAGCGCGGCCGTCAGAGCAGAGCGCGCGGAAAAACACCGCGGCGGCGGCAGCCGACGAAAACCGTCGGTCCCGCGCCGATTCACATGGCGCCACCATGGCGGAGCCGTCATGTCGGTACCACGAACCAAACCGCCAGCAACCGCCCTCTTCCACCAGCGTCATCGAAACTTTTCTCGTCAGCGCTAGCGACATCGCGCGCATCGTTCCCCCGCGGGGGCCACCCAGAGCAATGGCCGAGTACTCTGCCCGAACACGCAGTACGTACATAGAGGTGCTCCACCGCGGCAGGTTGCTGCATGGCGACCAGGCCGCGCCACGATAAGCGCGCGGCCCACGCGCCGGCGCTCGTCGTGCTCGGCACAGTTCGCGGTAGCGCGCTAGCTGGCGAGCACCGCCGCGATCGCAGCTGTCAACTCCCCGGGATCTGCTGGCTTGGCCACATGGAGCTTGAAGCCGGCCGACAAGAGCCGAGCCCGATCCTCGACGGAAGCAAATGCGGTCAGCGCAATCGCTGGAATACGGCCGACGCCGTCCGGCCGCGCGCGAATCTTGGCGAGAAGCGCATAGCCGTCCTCGACCGGCATGCCGATGTCGGACACGAGCACGTCCGGCGTCCACCGGGACAGGATCTCCAGCGCATGCGCGGCGGACCCGGCTACCCGCACCTCCGAACCGCACGCGTCGAGTAGGACGCGCAGCGATTCGTTCGTATCGGGCTCGTCGTCCACGACGAGCACGCGAATGCCGTCCAGCCGTGTGGGCGGCACCGAGGATGCATCCGAAAAGAGCGGATGCCGGCGCAACTCCTCGGTGGTGCGGGTAACCGGAGCCACCGGAATGCTGACCGTAAAGGTGCTGCCCTTGCCGGGGCCAGGGCTATCGGCGGTTACGGTCCCTCCATGGAGCTCGACGATGTGGCGCACGATCGCGAGCCCCAGGCCGAGGCCTGCATGGGAGCGGGTCGTCGAAGAGTCGGCTTGCCAAAACCGATCGAACAGCCGCGCAAGCTGCTCGGCCGGGATGCCCTGGCCACTATCGCTTACCGTGAGCTCGACATGAGAGTTCACGCGCTCGAGCACGATATGGATGCGCCCGCCCTTCGGGGTGAATTTCACCGCGTTGGACAGCAGATTCCACACGACCTGCTGCAGACGGTCAGGATCCCCGGGGATGTCGGCGATCGTGCTATCCAGCACGACTTGGAGGCGGATGTCTTTCGCATCAGCAGCGGGGCGCACTGTTTCGAGAGCGTTCTGGATCACTGGGACGAGCGCGACCGGTCGCACCTGAAGGCGCAGTTTGCCTTCCACTATTCTCGCGACGTCGAGCAAGTCCTCGATGAGCTGAGCTTGCATCCGAGCGTTGCGGTCGATCACCGCGAGCGCTTTGTCGACTTGCTCTTCCGTCAGCTGCTTACCGCGCAACATCCGCACCCAGGTCAGGATGGGGGAGAGAGGGGCTCGCAGCTCGTGTGACACGGTAGCCAGGAACGCATCCTTTGCGCGGCTGGCCTGCTCTGCCGCATCCTTGGCCGCTTCGGCACTTTGCAGCGCTTCGCGTGCGTCCGTGACATCGATGCAAGAGCCTATGTAGCTGGAGAAGGTTCCGTCTTCTCCGGTCAGTGGAACCCCGCGGTCCAGCACATATCGATACTCGCCGTCCGCGCGCCGCAGCCGGTACTCCATGCGAAACGGGAGCCGTTCGTCGAATGCTCGGGCGTACGTCTCGAGGCATGCCGCGCGGTCCTCTGGATGAACGCCGTCCAGCCAACCGTCGCCAAGCTCCCGTTCGCGCGCACGACCAGTGAACTGGAACCATGGCTCGTTGAAGTACGTAACCTGCTTGTCTGGCCCGGACATCCAGATCATCACCGGTGCGGCGTTGGCCACGGTGACGAACCGGCGGTGCGCCTCGAGCAGCGCCGCCTCGGCTTGTGCTCGCCAGCGTGCGAGCAGCGCGGTGGTGGCTCCCACCACCGTGAAGCCCGCGACAATCATCGGCACGCTCCAGACGCGAGTCGACGTCCCGATCAGCTCTGTTTGTACCAGGACCGCCGCTGCCGAGAGCACCGTGGCAACCAATGCGGGGCCGGCGCCCAAAAACCACGAGGTGGCAATCAGGTGCGGCCAGTACAGAAAAAACGTGAACCGTTCGTGGAGAACGGGGACCAAATGCGTGATGATGGCCGCCGCAGCCACGCCGGCGACGGCAAAGCTGTACCCTAACCACGGATCGCGCAAACGCGGGCGCGGCGCCATTGCACGATTGCCCTCCCAGCCGTCGCTTCGCATCTGCTGTCTTCTCAGCCGTCGCTTCGCAGCTGCGCCGCGGTCAAGCGCACGCCGCTTCGGCGCCGCTCCAGCGCGCTCGACCAGCGGTCATCATCGCGCTGCTGACATGAGCGGATACGTACGGCGCGAGCTGCGCTCGTAAACCGGAGCGCGACGGCACGTCAACGGCCCTGCACAACTTTCGCAGCGGGACTGATCGGGTAGCATCACCATCCGCTTGGACTGGACTGCTCAGTAAACGCTCGCGCTCACCCACGCCACCACATAACAATGTCAACCTGATCGGTATAGCGGGCGCGCTTCGGCGCGGGTCATACGGAACCACCGATGCGGTGGCACGGCTCATCGACGAGCATCCGACGCCTATCTGGTCCTGCTCGAGAGCCAGCTGGATAGGCTCGATTTCGGCGCCGCTAGCGATCGTATCCATCCGGCCGATCCGCGGCTCCGCCGGTGGTGGACCGGGGCGCGTCGGACACGCTCTCGCCGGTGCGCGAGCCGCGGTGTTCGCGCTTGCGGCCAGATGTCGGGTCGGGCGCTGGCTCATCACGTTTGACCAATGCAAATCGATACGGGCCCAACGCCAGGTTCGGCAGCGTCCGCACGCTGCGCGCGAATACGTACACGCCCATCGCAGCACTCAGCAGGTCGCCGGTGACGTCGAACACGAGCTCGTATTCTTCGATGGTCTCAGCCGACAAACCCGCCGTGTACGCGATGAAGGCGACGATCGCGCCGAAGACCGCCACGATCACCACGATGACCAGCAAAGGCGGAAGGTTGTAACGGGACGCTCCGACCAGGACGCGCCAGGTGAGCCTCACCCACTCGGCTCGGGAAAGCCGGGCGATATCTACTTCGACGAGCGGCGCTTCGTTCGGCACGGGCGACCTCCAGCATCGGCAACCAGTATGTATGCGCTTGGCGATGGCGAATCATCGGCTCAGCAGCCGCGGGCCGGCGGCGTCCCAAGTAAGTGGCGAGACATACATGCGGCGCATGCGCATATGCGCGTCCCAGGCATGATATGCGACGTACTCGCGTCCGTCAGCGCCGGTGACGATCGAGTTGTGTCCCGGGCCGATCAATTGACCGGGGATCGTGCGCAGCAGTCGCGGCGCAGCTTCGCCACCGTGGTCCGACCAGGGGCCGAGGACCCTGTTGGCCACCGCGTAGTCGACGCCATAGCTGTCGGTCTCCCAGCGCCCTCCGCTGTAGAAGCACCAATACACACCACCGTGACGGCGGACGCACGGACCCTCCAGCGTGTGCCAATCGAAGCGCCGCCCGTACATCAGCCGATCGGCGAGAAAGCGCTGCCAGTCGTGGCGCGCGCGCAGAACCACCGACGGATCGCCGGCGAGCTGCGTCATGGTCCCGAGCCGTTGCACGACGAGCGCCGTGCCGGCGCGGATATCGCCACCGGCATCGAGGAAATCGCGCGCGTGAAACAGCCACCACGTGCCGTCGATGTCGCGAAACGGATGAGGATCGATTGCGAACGGGCATAGCGCCGGGTCGGTCAGGGCACCGGCATCGCCGTACGGGCCTTCCGGCCGCGTCGCGACGGCGACCCGAAGGTGGTGTCGCGAATCGCCGAAGCCCACCGAATAGTAAAGATAGAAAATGCCGTCCTGCGCGGCGATCTCCGGCGCCCAATAGCTGTCGCCGAATGCCGGGTCCGGTCGCTCGAGCGCCTCGCCGATGCGGTGCCAGCTGCGGAAGTCCGTCGACTGGAGCAGCGGAAACACGCCGTCCGTGCGCACGTTCCCTGCGGCCTCGGCGGGACCCGTGCCGACCGCGAACCACCGATCGCCGTGGCGCCAGACGAACGGATCGGCGAAGTACCCGTCGTAAGCGGGAGCGATCATCTCACGACGCGAAGTTACCATATGCGCCGTGACGACGGGCGCACTGGGGACATGACGACCGGAGCCGTACCCCTTTTGAACATCTTCTGAACATCACGAAACGCGACTGCGGTAAAAAGGGAGGTTGTGGTCGGGCGATGCGTCTGCGCCCCCTCACGGCTTCGCCGCTCAGGCAAAGGATCGGCACACGCTGGGGAGTTGCACATGCTCGACACGGGAGGGCGCCAATCTAGAGTCGCTCCTGCCCATTGGTGCTTTCCCTCTCCCGCCGTGTCGTCCGGCAACAGGCGGAAGGGAATGAACTCTCGTCTTTTGAGGCCATTGCAATGGTGCGCCATGGCCAGCGCGGAGGCGCGAAGAGCGCGAAGGCCATTGGCGCGACGCCGCTTCGCGTCTGCCGCGTTGCATGTTCTGCCGTCAGATGGCGCCTCAGTTCAGCGACGGCCAGTGCTCGATGCGGCGGAGGAAGTCGGCAAACGGATTGGCGCCTGGCGCGTTGGCGAAGTAGGCATGGCGCAGAAAATCGAGCGCGCCCGAGTAGAGCTCGAAGTGCTGTGAGAGCTCGGCGAAAAGCCGATGGCCGGCTCGGTACATGCGCGCATCGAGATCGGCGACGTCGCGATACGAGCGCGTACCTTCGCGGACGTAGAAGTCGAGATAGCCGCCACGGCTCACGTGGGCGCGGAAAATGCCGCTCATGAACAGCGTGTAATCGCCCACATACTTGCGAAAGTCGCGCCGCGCTTCGACGCGCTCTGCAGCCGGCATGCCGGCCTCGAGCATTTCGGCGACGTGCTCGAGCGGGCGCCCGTCGGCGGCACGGACCGCGTACAGGCGGTCGGCGCGCGCGAAGGCCGCCAGGATCGAAGTGATATGCGCGGCGACTTCCGGATCGCGGAACCCGAGCTGCCCAAACGCTCGACGCACCATCGGTGCGAAGAATGCGTGCAGTCGGTCAGAGTTCATGCCGCGATTGTCGACGAACCGGTCGCACAGATCCATCCACCCGCGGCCATGTGGTGCCCTCAGTCGCCTGTCAGCGTTGCATGCAGCGGGACGACGGCGCCCCGTGAACCGCGATTGCCGCCGCAGCGGATGAATCGCCGGTCGGCGCGGGCCGATGATCTCGCTTGGTTTACCTGTTCCGGGCGCCGAAGCGGTCCGGATGTACAGCCCACCACAGCGAATTGCTCGCCCGATAGGGTTGCAGGTCAGCGGTTTGGCGCGGGCGCGCGCTTGAAGCGCACGGGTCGAAGCCCATGACGCGAGGCCGCCGCGCGGCCACCGTTCGCGGGTCAGTAGATCAACGTCACCGTCACCAGGTCGTCGTACATCCCGACGTGGACATCCTGCCGAGGTGCGATACGGCCGTACACGGGTACGGTCACGTTCGCATCATTTGGCGGAGTTACCGGACCGTACACGGAGCTCCCGCCGGTGCCGTCACCCCACACGGCCGTGCGCGTCGCGTCCACATATAAATTGTAGCCCATCGACGAGCTCACCTGGCGCATCTCGCGCGAACCGACGGTGCCGCTGACCCCGGACATCAGCTCGATGCGCACCGCATCGCCCGGCTGCACATTGGTACATCTATACGTGAGCGACCCGACCGAGTCGCGCGGCGATGCGTCGAATACGTCGTAACCACCGAAGGCGACACCGCTGACCCCCACGATCGTGCACTCCATGGCGACGACCGTTCCGGGCACTGCAAGCACCATCCACACCGCGATCGACACGCAGCGCAGCCGCCGTGCCGTCATCGGGCGTCACCCGCGCAACGCTGGGCGCCCAGTGAAACGAACGGCTCCGGTACGTCGGGCACGTTCAGGAAAAACTCGCAACCGACGTCGCCGTGCGCGATCACCGCGCGGTGCCGGCCAGGTGGCAGGTTCTGGAGATAGAACTCGCCACCCTTGCCGATCGGCGAGGTCACGGTCACATCTCCGGCGGTGACCGTGAGATCGCCAAAGGCCGGGATGACCGCGCCGCGCGGGGTATCCACGGCTACCGTGCCGGTAAACGCCTGCACGCGCTGCACCGGGAACGAGACGACCGCACCGCCGCGCACGGGCGGAGCCACGACGCGCTCGCGCGCACCCACGCTGTAGTCCAATGGCAAATCCTTATCTTCGATGCGCAGCTTGTTGCCGTAGTATGGCAACAAGCTCGGCACGAAGAGGTCGCCGGATGAGTCCGTGCGGCCGACCTCCTGGTTTTCGACGTATCCCCGGACGCCCTCGACCCCCGGCACGCGGATGATCGCGAAGCTGTCGTTTACCGGCCGCGTAGCGTACACGCGGCCGCCCACCGCCGTGATGCCGCCGGCCACCAGAGCGCGCGCGGAATCGCCACCGTCGGCATGTTCATATCCGACCTCATATAGGCCCCAGGGCCCCTGGTACTGGAGCACGCCGCCCAGCCGCTCTGCCGCGTCGTCGCCGACCTGGCCGCGAGCGCGGTAGCCGAAGCCCGTGCCCACCGGCAGCGGTTTCTGCACCTCGAGCCCGGTCACACCGCGAGCGCCCTTCTGCTCATGGAACACGGTCGCCGTGCCCGACCCGTTGAAAAAGAAGTTGATGCCCATGAACACCACCGTTTCCGGCTCACTGGTCACCGGCGCCGCGGCGCTGCCGGGAATTTGCGGTGTCACGGACAAGAACCCGCTGATGCGATCGGAAATGCGCAAGTTCGCGAGGACGCCGAGGCGATTGACGAAGCCGCGGTCCCGCCACTCCGCGGCCGTATAGATGAGGTTCGCGCTGAGCCGCGTGGAGAGCTGAGACCCGATGGAGGCACTGACCTCGAGCCGCGGGCGGTCGACGCGTTCCTCCAACGTGAGATGCGCATAATGCGGGGACAGCGCCCGGGCGAAGAGGCCCACGCCGAACCGGCGGGCGATGTACCGATACGACGCGAGACCCGCACCGCCCCAGTGCGACGCGTCGCGACTCGACGCACCTTCGAAGTTGAGCTCACCGAGCGGTGTCTGGAACGTGACGCTCGGACCTCCGCTGGCGAGCGCATGGCTGGCCTCCAGGCGGCCGCCAATCGTGCACCAGTCGGTGAGCCCGTACCGGTGGCGGCCCAGGAATACGGCGTCGCCGTACTCGCCGATCCCGCTCGTCAGGCCCGTGCGCTCGAAGCCGACGTTGTAGCTGTACTCGTGCAGGCCCGGGGCCAGCGCACCGCTGCCGAAATAATACGGGGACACTACTGCCTGCTCACGGCCGAACGCGTCGCGGACCACGAACGTCGTCGTGCCACTCCCCACGGTGGCCGGGACGTCGCGGATCTCGAACGGCCCCGGCGGCACATCCTTGCGCCCCATGAACACGCCGTTGACGAACACGTCCACCGTCGAGGGCGTCAACGCCGCACCCGACAATCCGGGCGTCGGATATCGGATGAAGTAGGGATCCAGCGCGAAATTACGCCACAGGCTGAAGCCGCCGAGGAAAAGCCCTCCGCCGAGGGTGCTGCTCGCCGCAAGGGTGTCGCCAAAGGTCCAGCGGCGGAGCTCGTCGGGGTCGTCGAAAGTCACGTTCGTCAACCCACGCGCGAGCGTACCGTCAAAGGTGCGCGACGCGCTGCTGTACAAGAACCCGCGGCCCAGGCTCACGCCCGTCTCGGCGAAGCCAAACGGATCCGGGCGGTCGAGGTCTTGCCAGTTCAATGCATAATTCAGAAAGACGGCGGGATTCCAGTCGTAGCTGATGCCGGACGGCCGCGGCGGGAGGACGTCGATCACCGTCGTATTGAGCAACCGCGGGTCCACGGTGATGCGGAGTGTCAGCGCGCGATCGTCGAGCGCGCCGCTCACGTCGGGCCTGAGCGATGAAAGCGCGACATACCATTCGTCGCGAATCAACTCGCGACGGCCGGCAATCGGTTGGATGCCGGCCTGCTCGAGATCGACGACCCGCACGAGCACGTCACCATCCCGGATGATGACCAGGCGTTCGCCCTTCTCCACGCCGTTGACGATCAGCGGCAGAATCGCGCGCGGATCGTTCGCCACCGCCGCGCGCACCACGCGCGGTGCAAGCGACAGAAGGGATGCGAGCACCACGCCCAGTATTCCCAGCAGCCGTGCCTGGGCCCGCGCTTCCACACCCCCTCCCCCCCGCCGTCGTGACCATGGCCGTGAAGATCACGTGCACGGTTGGTGCGGCAGCTCCACCCGGCGCTCGACGGGCGCACCAGCGGTTGAAATCCGGATCACGACCGCGGCCGTTGCACAGCGCTCCGCTGGCGGAATCTCGAGCCTGTAGGGGCGTGATTCGCCCGCCAGGATATATCCACCGGCGCTCTCGCGTTGGAACGTCGGCGCACCGGATGCGCCGACGCCACGCACCTGCACCGAGAGCGCTCGGAAGTGGACGGCTCCGGGATTGCGGAGGGCGAACGAGAGCACTCCGCGCTCGAAGGCCATGTCGGCGATCGACGCTTGGGCTAGTGCACTTCCCCCAGCCGGGGCGAGAAACACGGGGATGCCCATCCGCGTCAGGATGGTGATCGCATGCTCTCGCGGACGCGCGGACGTGCCATCGTTCGCGCGCGGCAGCTCTTCGATAAAAACGCGGTACGCCTTCTCCACCGCTTCGGCTGCGATGACGGTGCCCACCCGCAAGTGGGCGCGCGCGCCCGGGGCGACCGCGAGCAAGGAGGGAAAGCAGACTACATCCTGGGTTTCACTGAGGACGGGCTCCCCGGCACCGTCGTGTCGCCAGGAGAACACGCTCGCCTGAAATCGCAGGCTGTCGGCGCTCTCGTTGTGGATCGTGAGCACCGCGCTCGGCTCGCGGGCGCTCAAGGCAATGCTGATGGGCGTGACTTGGAAGGATGAGCCGAGAGCCTCGGCGCGCGGACCGAACCACGCGCCGAGGACTGCCCCGGCGGCCAGGAGAATGTGACGCGACCGCATTCGCGCTCAGAAGTTCACGGTGGCGACGACGGTGTCGTTGTACGTTCCTTCCGGGACGTCCTGCCCGGCGGGAATTCGCCCATAGACGGTGAAGTTCCGGGCCGCGCTCGACGGCGCCGCGGGCGGCTCGAGCAGATTGGTCGTGTCGTTCCAGACGGTCGTGTGCGAGGAGTCCTGGTAGAGCTCGTAGTTGAGGTAGTTCGAGGATCCGTCGGTCAGCGCGCGCGTCGTGCCCGTCGCGCTCGCGTTGTTGGCGCCTTCGTCGAGCGCAATGGTTGCCGTGGTCCCTTGCGTGCACGTAATCGTGACGGTGCCGGTCGAATCGTCGAGCGGCGTGGTCTTGTTGGTGACGATCGGATCGTATGGGCCGAATGCGACCGCCACGGTCGAGATCGTACAGTTGTTGCTGACCGAAGCACTCACCCCGAGGTTCGCGGATTGCGAATCCGCCGAGGCGACCGAGGCGACGAGCGACAGCGCGCCCGCGGCGAGGTAATGCGTGACCTTTCGATTCATGACTGCTCCTCCTTCTGGTTTGTGGTTACGTGCCGTGCGCGGCACGCATCGCGCAGACCACAGCCAGCGACGTGCCACGCGCAATTGCGTGCGGTGAGCGCAGTGAGAGGTCAGGTGCAAAACGTCGGCGATGCGTCGGTCTCAAGCGAAATGAATCGCGCCGTGACATCCAAAGCGCGGTCAGACCTTGCGCGGCGCACGGCGCGACCGCGACAGCGATGGGTGCGTCTCTGAACCCGGGTTGGACCTGCTGCTGGCCAACCGATTCAGCTGCGTGCAGTAGCGATGTAGGCGACGCGCTCTCGAGTCGCTCCGTTTTTCAGCCGCGCACTGGTCGCCCGCTTCGCGCGCCAGTGGTGACGTCAAGCAGATCTGCCGACGGCCAGAACCCCACTGATCCGCCATCGCGGGCCCTCCAGGGCCGCAATTCTTTCGCGCGGATGCGATCGACCCACGCGATCGGCACCCTGGCCGGCGAGCCCGTCTTCTAGGATCGGCCAGCGTGGGCGCGCTGTCGGGGCTTCCAGGTATTCGCCGGCGGTGGTATCGAACGCGGCGTTGTGCCTCATGCTCTTAGGACGGCGTCGAGCAGGGTCCGGCAGGTCGCGCCTGCAGCGACGGCGCCCCGAGTACAACCAGATCGAATTCAGGGGAGATCGATATGGCGTACGCCGTGACTGAGCTGGGTCCGGAACTCACGCGTGCGGCGATGATCCTCATGCGAGACATGATGTGCGTGGTCGAGCGCGAGCACGTGTTGATCACCACCGATACGAACACCGACCGGCGCGCCGCCGAGGCCTTGCAGAACGCGGCCTACGGGCTGGGCGCGCGCGTCGCCACCCTCACGGTGGCGCCGCCGCTGCCGTTCCAAGGCGGGCTGGCGGACAGGTTCATGCCCGACCCGGTGACGGCGGCGGCGCAGAACTGCGACGCCTGGATCGACCTCTGCATGCCGTACATCGCGGGCGCGGCGGTGTACCACCAGGCGATGAAGAACGGCCGGACGCGGTACTTCCTCGCCGCCGACATCGGCGCCGAGGGCATCGTCCGGATCTTCGGCAAAGCCGATCTGAACCAGGTGTTCGCGGTTTCGGATCTCTTCAACGCGCTGCTGGTGAAATCAACCGGCAAGACCTGCCGCTTCACCACGCCGCTCGGCACGGATGTCAGCTTCGCTCTCGCCGATCCGGAAGGGCTCACGATCGAGCGCGCAACCAAGCCGGGCGGCTTTTTCGTCCCCGGCACCGTGGTGCTGCTGCCGGAGCTTGAGACGGTCAAGGGCACCGTCGTGTGCGAGACCACCTTTCACGAGTATTACACGATGCTCGCCGAGCCCTACCGCTTCGAAGTCGACGGCAAGATCAAATCCGTCACCGGCGGCGGGACCGAGTTGAAGAACATCGAGCGCGCCCTGCGCCGCGCCGGCAACGGGGCATATGGGAACATCGTACATTTCACCTGCGGCTATCACCCGACCGCGCGGTTCACCGGCACCTCTTTCATCGAGGATCAGCGGGCGATCGGCTGCAACGCCGTGGGTCTCGGGCTGCCGCAATGGGTCGAGGGCGGAGGCGAGAACCATCCGGACTGCGTCATGAAGCAACAGTCCTTCTGGATCGGCGACCAACAGATCCTCGACGACGGCGTGATCATCGCGCCGGAGGATCTCGCTCAGGCGGCGCGCGAGCTGCAGCCCGTCTACCGGTGATTTCCTCGGGGCTGCGAATGGCGACGGATCGGATTGGCCCCCACGACCGCCGATATGCCGCGTGAAGCCGCGCGGATTTTTCGCGCCGGCGATGTCGCGCTCGATTCGCGCGAGACGCTGCCGGAGGCGTTTCTCGCCTACCAGACTTTCGGGACGCTGAATCGCGCCGGCGACAACGCAATCGTGATGCCGACGCATTTCGGCGGCACGCACCTCAACAGCCTGTATCTGCTCGGCGAAGGCCGGGCGCTCGACCCCACCAAGTACTTCATCACTATCGTGAACCTGATCGGCAATGGCCAGTCCGTGTCGCCGAGCAACACACAGGGCTCGGCGTTCCCGCGGGTGACGATCGCCGACAACGTGCGCTTGCAGCATCGCCTGCTCACCGAGGCGCTGGGCGTGAGACGGCTGGCGCTGGCGGTCGGTTTCTCGATGGGCGCCATACAGGTGTACCATCTGGCCGCTTTGTATCCCGCGTTCGTCGCGCGGCTGGCGCCGATCTGCGGCGCGGCCCGCATATCGCGACACAACGATGTGTTCGTCCGAGGCATGCGCCGCATTTTGATGGCCGATCCCGCCTGGAACGGCGGCCAGTATACGGCGGAGCCAGTGCTCGGCTTGCGCACCATGGCGCGGGCGTGGGCGGCGTGGCCGCCGTCCGCGCATTTCTACCGCCATCAGCTCTACCACCGGCTTGGATACGATACGCTCGACGACTTTCTCGAGCGCTACTGGGAAGCGACGTTTCTCGCCATGGATGCGAACGACGTGCTGTGCCAGATCGCCACGTGGCGGAGCGCGGACATCAGCGACAACCCGACGTACGATGGCGACTTCGTCCGCGCGCTGCGCGCCATCGAAGCGCGCAGCTTCGTGATGCCGTGCGTAAACGACGCGTATTTTCCGCCCGAGGACAGCCGCTTCGAGGTGTCGCACATGCGCCACGCGGAGCTGCGACCCATCGATTCCCAGTGGGGGCATTGGGCGGGTTCCGGGCGCAATCCCGAAGACACCGCGTTCATCGATCGCCAATTGCTGGAGCTCTTGGCGCGGTAGAAAGGACGCCATGGATCTCTCGCAGCTGACCGCCTCAGCGGCCGCCGACCTGATCGTGCGCAAGGAGATCACGGCCGTCGAATTGACCCGGGCATGTCTCGACCACATCGCGCGTCGCAACGACGCGGTGCGCGCGTTCCGGCATCTGAATCCGGAATTCTCGCTCGCCGAGGCAGCGCGGGCCGACCGCCAGACGCCGAAATCGCCGCTGCACGGCGTGCCCTTCGCGGTGAAGGACGTGATCGATACGGCGGACTTCCCGACCGAGTACGGCACCGTCATCCACCGCGGCCGCCGACCGCGGCGCGATGCGCGCTGCGTGGCCCTGATGCGCGAAGCGGGCGCGGTCTTGCTGGGCAAGGTCGTGACCACCGAGTACGCGTTTTTCACCCCCAACGAGACGCGGCATCCGCGCAATCCGGCCCACACCCCCGGCGGTTCCTCCAGCGGCACGGCGGCCGCGGTTGCCGATCACATGGTGCCGATCGCGTTCGGAAACCAAACCGCGGGTTCGCTCATCCGGCCCGCGGCATTCTGCGGCGTATACGGCCTCAAGCCGACGCATGGCACGACCGACGACTCGGGCATTCTCCCGCTCCAGCCCTATTTCGATACGCTCGGCTACATGGCGCGCGCGGTGGAGGACCTTCAGCGCTTCTACGGCATCGTGTCGGAGCGCAACCAGACCAGCGCGTGGCCCGACCACCACCGGCCCCGCATCGGCGTGTGCAAGACGTTTCAGTGGGAATTCGCCGAACCGGAATCGCGCTTCATGCTGGTGGAAGCGGCCGAGCGATTTGCCGCTCGCGGATGCGAGATCGCGGATTTCGCTCTCCCGGACGCATACTGCGATCTGGTCGCGATCCATCGGCGCGTGTTGTACGCCGGAGTCGCGCGCTCGCTCGCGGCGGATCACGAGCGCTCGCCCGAGCTGATGAGCCCGGGCCTGCGTGAGGTCATCGCGGAGGGCAACGCCACCACCCCGGAGCAATACGCCGAAGCACACCGCTACGCCGACGCATGCCGACGGTCGGTGAACGACACCTTCGGCGCTTTCGATGCGATCATCTGCCCCAGCGCGCCGGGCGAAGCGCCGGTCGGTATGGCGACCGGCAGCCCGATCTTCCAGGTCACCTGGACTCTGCTGGGCGTACCCTGTCTCAACCTTCCGGTAGGCGTCGGTCCACGTGGGCTGCCGGTCGGCGTGCAGTTGATCGGCCGCCGGCACGACGACGCGAACGTGCTCGCGCTCGGGCGACTTCTGATGCAGGACTTCATCCCGATTACGACGGAGCGTCTGGCGCCGGCCTGACGCGCTCTTCAGCCGCTGCGGCAGCCCGCAGTACGGCCAAGGATATCGCGCGTCCGTTGACATCTGAGGCCCTCTGTCGGTGCCCTCCAGGCACGGACTTCCCCGGCGCTGCTCTCTTTCGCCACCGGCGCCGCCGCCACGCGCAGCGCGCGTGGATCGCATGGCCACGGCGCAAGGCACACAGACTTCGCAGCGAGGTTGCTGGCGCTCCTCTTTTCAGGTTCTCCTCCGGAAACCTCGGTTGCCTACGGAACCACGTCGCCGGCAGGCCTGCGCCGGCGCTGACCGGATCGGGGCTGCGTTCCTGTAAGGCTTACCGCGCCGGTTTCCACGCACCGCCGGATCGCGACCTGCGGACCGCGGTCCAACGTACTGGCCCTCCTTGCACGGAGCTTGCTGCCTGGACCCCGGGATAGGAGGAATTCATATGGATGCGATTCAATTCCTGAAACAAGAACATCAGAAGGCCAAAGCGGCGTTCAGCAAGCTGATGGAGGCTCCACCTGCCCAACGGGCGGTGCTGTGGAAGGAGCTGCAACCGGAGCTGAAGGCGCATGAGGAGGTGGAGGAAGCTTGCCTGTATGACCCGATCGAGAAGGAAGGTCCGTCGGACGCGAAGCTCTCCGAGTGGACGTCGACTCGGCACGAGGAGGAGGTGCACAAGGTCGAGGGGCTGATGAAGGACATCGAGCGCCTCGATCCGCGAGCCGAGCTCTGGATCACGACGATCCACCAGATTCACACGGCGCTCGAAAATCACATCCAGCAGGAAGAGGGCGAGATTTTTCCACGCATTCAGCAGGTGTGGGACCAGTCCAAGCTCGCGACCGCCGGTCGCGAGATGACCGAAATGAAGGCGCAAAAGCAGCACCGAGCCGCCAGTTGATAGCAACACGCGGGAGCAACACGCGGATGTCCGCAAAGCGGTTCGTAATAGCTACTGTCGTGCTGTGCGGGGCCGCGTCGCTGGACACAGACGCGTACGCTCAGTCCGGAGCACGACCGGGGCTCGTGCCAGCAGCACGAGCCCCGGTCGGCGCCGCCGGTGCGGCGCCAATCAATCCCGCCGGGCCATCGGGCGTGGGGGCCTCAGTCCCACAAGCCGGCTTAGGTGCGGCCGTTCCGCCAGCGCTGGTCAATCCGGCCGGACCGCCGGCGATTGGCGCGGGTGGCTTGCCGGCAAATCCCGCCGGCGTAACCCCGTTCGATGCCGTCGCTCCTCCGCCCCCTGAGGTGGTGGACGTTCCGCCCGCGGCAGTGCCGCAAATCCCGCCAGTCCAGGTCGTCCCCGGAGGGGGCCCGGTGACGGGGATGAGCAATCCCGCCGGATCGGTGCTGCCTGGTGGTGGCCC
>JBFXHX010000041.1:0-8466 GCA_050176585.1 Binatia bacterium | reverse complement strand
GCTGCGGAGTACAAGATGATCGGCACCTTGGCGAGCCCGACATCATTCAGTTGTTCGCGGCGAAAGTCTTCGACGCTCATGTCCGGCATCATCAGATCGAGCACGATCACGCACGGTGTGAAACCGGCGCGCAGCTTCTCCAATGCTTCCGCCGCGCCCCCGACGGCAATGACCTCGTAACCGCGCAGCTGGAACAGAAATTCCAGCGGTTCTCTTTGGAAGCGGTCGTCTTCGACCAATAGAATTCCGTGGCTCTCGGCCATTGTGCTGCGCCGCGATTGAAAAACCCAGGGACAGAAAACTATGGCCGGCGCGGCGGGTCAAGCTCAGTGCGGCCACTGATGCCCCGGCACAGTGGGCGCATGGGTCTACGTCTGCCGGAGCACGCGTATATACTGTTCTGCAGCTTTTTCCTTCTGCGCGCCTCCGCGCTGAAGGTTGTCGGTCCGGCTGCACCGAGCAAAGCTCCTACCGCCACCGCCGCAACCACAGTATCAACGCCGGCAACAACAGCGCGGCATACGCATACGCGCCGCCGTCTCCGCCGGGAACGATGGCACAGCCACCGCCGCCTCGACGGGCGCGGCTCGCAGTGGCGGTTGACGTCGCGGCCGGCGTGGTGGCGCGTGTTGCGGTCCGCGTCGGCCCGGCCGCGGTCGCGGTAACGGTCGCGCCGGTGCCGCCCGTGGCGGTCGGCGTACCGGCGAACAGAGGCGTTCTGGTCGGCGTTCCGAGTGACGGGCTGGTCGCCGTCGGTGTGGCGATCGCACCGGTCACCGTGGGCGTGCCGAAGCCTGATACGGTCGCCGTCGCCGTCGGCAACGTACCGGTCACCGTGGGCGTGCCGAAGCCTGATATGGTCGCCGTCGCCGTCGGCAACGTACCAGTCACCGTAGGCGTGCCGAGCGCAGAGCCAGTGGCGGTCGCGGATGCACCGGTGCCCGTCGGAGTCGCCGTTCCGACCTGGCCCCCGCTCGTCAGCGTTGGCGTCGCGCCTGTCCCCGTCGGCGTGCGCGTCCCGCCCGGCACCCCGCCCGTCGCGGTCGCGGTCGCGCCGCTGCTGGTCGCAGTCGCGGTGCCGAATACACTGAGTGTAGCCGTCGCTGTGACACCCTCCGTGGCCGTCGCGGTTGCCGTCCCACCTGGCGCGCCGCTCGTAGCCGTGGCGCTGCTCGTCGCGCTTGCGGCGCCACCCGCCGTGGCCGTCGGTGTAGGCGTCGCCAACTGACCGGCGATGGTCACGAATCCGCCTTG
Source organism: Binatia bacterium (assembly GCA_050176585.1). GTDB lineage: Bacteria > Desulfobacterota > Binatia > HRBIN30 > CADEER01 > CAYYWP01. The sequence continues at coordinate 7,212 of JBFXHX010000041.1, read as the reverse complement.
CGCGCGTACGGCGATCTCGTCCAGCCCTGCGAACAGCAGGGCCTCCTTGAACTCGAGCGGCGCGGTACCCAGCGGAGCGCCGGCGGCAATGCCGAAGCGACAGATGACCAGATCGCCATTGCCGAGCGGCGGAAATTCCATTGGCGTGTCTTGTACGTAGATGGACAGTCGCAGCAGCCCAGGCGACACGACCGTGCCACCCACGGCATGGCTCTGCGCGGTGCGTCCGGCGATTTCGCACCCGGTCGTCACCGGCATCGCGATCTGCAGAACATCCGCCGGAAAGGAAATGTCGGCGTCCGCGCTGGTCGCTTCCTCTCCCAGATCGCCTTGCAGCGCGAGCGTAACGAGCACCGTCCCGCCCGGAACTCCGGTGCCACCGGTCAACGAGAGCACCGGCGGCTCAGGGGCTGGGCCGGCGAGGAGCATGTATGGCGCCGCGAGCACCAACGCGATTCCGGAGAGCCTGAGGAGTATGCTTCGAAGCCGTCGGTTGCTGGGATCGGTCATCAAACTGCACCTCTTCCTTTCAGCCCAGGGTGCGGCGGTGTTCTTCCCGCAGCTGTTAGTCGATCGCGAAAGTGGCCGGCGCCGCTGGCGGCCGCGACAACGACGGCGCGACCTCGGCGCGCGCATCGCCGGCGACGAACAGCGACGATACGGATGTCTTGGACCTTTCCGTATCGCCACCGCACCGCGGCGTGCGGAGGCGCAGCCGAGGCGCCCGGCGAGGTCCGACTGCGGCCGGTTCGCCCTCCGTGATGCACGGGCCTTTGCAGCGGATGCGGCGCCTGCGCGTGAGCACCAGCGCCTGCGCGTGTCCCTCGATGCCGATCACACGTGAACTCTCGACCTGGATGCCAAACTCCGCGAGTCGTGACATCGTCGCAGGCCGACCCGTGCCGATCGCGCAGTACATGTTTCGGGTCCACGTCGTGCGCGCGAGCTGCGCTCCTCCGATCCACTGACCCCAGCGCCGCAACGTGCGAATGCGAGCCGTGTAGCCGTCGCAGAATGCGCAATGATAGGGGCCGCGCTCGATCGAACATGCGACAGGGGCCGGGGCCGACCCGGCGAGCCCTGCTCGTTCGCCCGCGCCCGCGCGCACGTCGCTGGTCATCGACCGGATCGACGACCCGCGACGATCATTCGACAACTGCAGCTGTCTCGCTGCTCATCACCGGGTGACGGTTCGCGTCGTGTCGGGTCTGTATGCGCACCGGCGGAGGACGCCGAAGCGGCACAACGATTTTTTTCCCCTGGTCGGGTCCGGACGCGCGCCGGCGGAGGCCGAGCAATCCGACCAGGCCTAACAAGCCGAGCCATCCGGGGTTGAAGCCATTCCCATCATCGGCGCGGTCCGAGCTTGTTTGCGCGGCGGCTGGTTGCGCCATCGACGTACGTACGATTGTCGCTACACCGACCGACAGCACCAATGCGGTCGCCGTTATCAGCGAACGAAACTTCATCGTGCTCTTTCCTTTCTCTCGCACGTTTAAGGACGGCGCTTGCGCGCAGAGCACTGCCTGCTGCGGTGCTGGCGATCGGTGCAAGACACACGCCACCTGCCGGCCGTACAAATTGGGGATCGCAGGTTATATTCATGCGCAGCATCGGCTACGGTACTTACAATCCATGAAGCAGAATTTTCGGCATTTGCGTCAGCCGAGATCAATTTCACATGGCGGGTGACACCGGCCGCTCGTGAGGTCGGGCGAGGCTGGCCGCTGTCTTCAAGCGGCGCCGGTGCAAGACGCCGCTGAAGCGCCTCCGAGATGCGGTGAACTCAGGCGCGCCGTGGGAGGCGCGTACGTACTCGGGGTCGCTCTACTATGACGTGCTGTAGCCTCGGAATGCTGCGTGCTGCTCCGCGTCGCGTCATCGCCGAGCACGATGGCTCGAAGCCCTGTCTGCGGCGTGATCGCCGCGCGACCAGTGGATCGTCGGCCCTATCGACACGTTCCGTTGCTCTGCACGGCCGGCGGAGCGGTCCGATGAGGCGCCCTGAAGCTGGACCGGGGTTGAAGACCCGCTCGGAAGCGATTGCCATCGCGTAGCGCTGGACATCTCCAGCGACGTATTGCAGGACGCGCGCCGCATTCAGCGCGCTACAGTACCGTTGGACGTCGCAGGCTAGGTGCTGCGAGGCCGAGAGGGGTGCGTACCCGGGTTGCCGACGAACCGCGGAATTATGGTTGCGTCGAATGCCGAGATGGCCGGGTTACCCGCGGGTCTTGTGCGGGCCTCCATCCGATCTCCCGGTGCGAGCGGCGCCACGGATATAGCCGCTGTGGATCGCTGACAGCGTTGACAGCGCCTAGTGCCCTGGGCAGATGCGGACCCCCATCGCGATTCCGAGTTGCGACGTAGGCAGAACTGCGTGATGCGATCCCGAAAGCGTCATTTGCCAACGGTTGCACGCGTATTCCTGGCAGCAGCCATTCGTCCGGATTCGGTCATGCGGTATTGGGAGGTGGGCGCTGGGCCGTCAATGCGCGGTCCCGATTCGACCTGTGCTCCGCGGCCCGGACGCGGCTCCGGCGTGGCCCGGGTACGGGCATGTCAGCGCTGCCGAAGCTCGCCGTCCGTCGCGGCTGTGAAACGCGTCGGCCCATCATCGAGGCCGTCGGGGATTGCGGCGCGCGCTGGAGGCCGCGAAACATACTTGCGTTGACCTCGCTGGGACGCTACGAGAGCCGATTCCAACGCCGCGAATCGGCAACTTCGCGAGTCGTAGGAGGGCTGAACATGCGGGGGAAGCCAGATCGCGCAGAGGCGAGGATCTCTCGTTGTGCGGAACGCCGGTCATGACCGACGCTGAGCTCCGAGCGTATATCGTCAGCACGCGCGCGACTATCGATGCAGAGCTGGCGCAACTGGATGCGCTGGAGCACGAGGCGATGCCGCAGATGCTGCGCCTGCGCATCGCCGCGTTGCGGCAGGAATACCTCGAGCTGCGCGACTCTCTGTCCGACCATTCCGCAGACGCCGAGCACGCGCCCGCGTCTTCGGCCAGCCGGAATCTGACACTCGCGGACCTGTGCGCAATGCTACAGAAGCACTGACGGCGCGCCGCTACGCGTAGCGCCGTCGGCGTGGCACCAGGCAGCTGGCGGACGTCCGCAGCGCCGCGCGCGCGCCGCTGCTAGTCGCCGCACTCCGCTAGCTGCTGCAGCACCGGGCAGTGGCATACCGGAATGTTGGCGCTGCACTGCTCGGCGAGGTGGGTCAGCTGCGTCCGCGCCTCGTGCAGCGCGCGCATTTTGGCATCGATCTCGGCCACCTTCGCCTGCACGATTTCCTGGATGTCGGGACAGGTGGCCCGCTCCTGCTCGCCCAGCGCGCGCAGGGCTTTCACCTCGCGCAGAGAGAACCCGAGCGCTTGCGCTCTCTTGATGAACCGGATCTGGCGAAGGCTGTCGTTCGAGAAGAGGCGGTAGCCTTTCGACGAACGGCGAGCCGTCGGCAGGAGACCCCGACGTTCGTAATAGAGGATCGTGTGCGGGGACACGTTCGCGCGCTCTGCAATCCTGCGAACCGTATATGCTCTCGTTTCCGCTTCTCGCATTTGCTCACCCCCGGACCTTGTGCCCACTGTTCACTACTCGTGCGGTCGGGCCGTTCTCCGTCAACCTGCATCCGTCGTTCACCCGCAGTTCCTGCCCGAACCGCGGTAGTGATGCGGGGATACACCTGCGACTTAGGTGAGGAGTCAACCGGACCTCGGAAGCCGCAGCGGTATGGGCTGACCAAGTGCCGGATATGGCCGCGCACGCAACGACGCTGACGCCGGGCGCCGATACGGATCGGGTGTGGCCGCGGCCGCCGGGCGGGTATGTCTGAGCGGCCGGAATATCGAGTGCGCGCCGACCGGGCGGTCTCGCCCCGTGAACACGGCGCGGCCGCCCGGTCAAGGAGCACTCAGTCGAGCATGGCGACGACCTCGATCTCGATCTCCATGCGCTCATAGGCGAGACAGGGCAGCGGCACGCCGGTGGTCGCGGGTCCGGGCTCGGTGAAGCTCGCCGACCGGATCCTCAGGTTCTGGTGCAGCGCCTCGGCGGACGCCGTGCCGGCGTAGAACGTCGTGACCTTGACGACATCATCCAAGCGCGCGCCGAATCCGGCCAGCACGCGGGCGATGTTCGCCATGCTGGTGCGGGTCTGCAGCACGATCTCGCCTGGATCGAGGATGCGGCCGCCGGCATCCATCGAGACCTGACCGCCGATGTAGATCATGTTGCCGCATTTGATGCCGTGCTTGTACGGCAGGTGGACGGGCCAGTCCCAGTGGCCCTCGGGCCACACGTGCGCGCGCGGCATCTTGCCGCCGTGCTCGTCGCGCATCGCGGTCACTTCCAGCGAGATCATCAAGCCGGGTCGGAAGAGAGCCGGCACCGGAATCCCGGTCGCCGCCGGGCCCGGCTCTTCAAAGTATCGGGCGCAGGCGAGCGCCGCGCCTTCCCACTGGTCCGCCGTGCCGCCGGCCACGTAGTAGCGATTGATCTTCACGACGTCCTGGTAGTCGGCGCCCAGGTCGCCCAGCAGCGCACCGATCCGTTCCATCAGCAGCCCGCACTGGCCGATCAGATCGCCGCCCGCCAACACGGCGCCGTTCGCATCGAGCGCCGTCTGGCCGCCGATGAATCGCATGCGCCCGCAGGAGAGCGCGTGGCTGAACGGCGCCGGCAGAGTGCCCGGCGTGCCCGCGGTCGACACGGTCCGGGCCATCCGGGCGCCGTCCGGCCGGCGCATCGCGACTGCCTCGATCTCCACGACCATGTGCTCGTACGCGAGCGCCGGCAGCGGCAGCAGCGAGATCACCGGCCCGGGCTGGGCGTCCAGCGCGCCGGCGACCGCCGCCAGCAGGCGCTCCGTGTCGCGCTCGTCGCGCTGGACGTAGAAGCAGATGAGCTTCACCAGGTCGGCGGTGTCCGCGCCGAGATCTTCCAGCACCGCCCGAATGTACTGCATCGCGGCGCGCGCCTGCACCGCGAGGTCGTCCGGATTGCGCACGTTACCCGCCGCGTCCACATCCACCTGCCCGCCGATGAAGATCATGTCGCGACACCTGACACCGTGCTTGTGCGTCACGGGAATCGGCCACGACCAGTGTCCCGCTGGCCAACTGTACTGCCTTGCCGCCATGTCTCCTCCCTCCGCTCCTCGCCTCAGCAGTCGTACGCGGCCATGAACCCCGGCCACAAGCACTTGCGTAGATTCCCGAGCTGCACGCAGTCGCCGATGAAGTGGGTCACGGGCGCCAACTGCTCCGCCTCCGCATGGAACTCTCGGTTCGGCCGGAAGCCCCACGCAGGTACGATCGTATCGGCTTCGAGCTCTACCGTGCGGTCGCCGTTGACGGTGAACGCCGCCCCATTTGCGGTGATTTCAGCGATGCGGTGGCGCCCTCTTATCTCGACCCCATTACCGGTCATCATGTTCATAAAAACCTTGCGGCTGAAGGGCTCCAGGTCCGGGATGAGGTCGTCGCTGTGCTCCTTGACGGTGGTCAGCGCGACCCGCTTGCCCTGCCGCGCAAGATAGACGGCGACGTCGCACCCAAGCCAACCGCCGCCGACGACGATCACCCGGTCGCCGGCGGTGGCTTTCTGCTCGAGCAAGTCGACAGGAAACGACACGTGTGCGAGATCGACGCCGCGGACGTCGCGGAATTTTGATTGGACGCCGCAGGCGACCACGAGCACGTCTGGTTGCAACGAGCGCACCAGCTCGGGCGTGGCGGCGCATTCCATCCGGATGTCCACGTCCAGCCGGCGCACCTCGTACGCCAGATGGTCCATCAGCGCGCGCAGGTCATCCTTGAATCCGAGCAGCGAGGCGATCTGCAACTGGCCGCCCAGTCGGTCGGTCTTCTCGAATAGCGTGACCTCGTGCCCGCGCAGCCGCGCGACCCGCGCCACCTCCATACCGGCGGCGCCGCCGCCGATGACCACCACTCGCCGGCGCGTATCGGCGAAGCGGAGCGGATAGGAGCCTTCGCGGCCGCAGCGGAAGTTGACGTCGCACGCCTGTGGCTTCGCCGTCATCTCGCCGTTCAGGCAGCTCTCGTTGCACCGGATGCAGGGTCGGATCGCGTTCAGCTCGCCGCGCGCGGCCTTCTTCGGAATCTCCGGATCGGCCAAAAAGCCGCGGCCGATGGCGATGATGTCGGCGCGACCCTGGCGGACGAGCTCCGCCGCCAGCGGCATGTCGAGCGCGCCTACGGCAATCACCGGCACCTGAGCCACTTCTTTGATCGCGGCCGCCAGGTGCGCCATGCTGCCGCGCCGCACGTAGATCGGCGGCTCGGTCTCCTCCCAGCTCTCGCCGATTCCCCCCGCGACGTGGTGGGCGTCGACGCCCACCGCCTCGAGCATGCGCGCGAACTCCCGCGCCTCCTCGATCGCGAAGCCGCCGGGCACGAAATCGTCGCCGTTGTATCTGAAGATGATCGGAAAGTCCGGGCCCACCAACTCCCGCATGCGGCGCACGATCGCGAGGGGAAATCGCGCGCGGTTCTCCAGCGATCCGCCATACGCATCGCCGCGGTGGTTGCCATACGGCGAGAGAAACGTCCCCGGCAGGTAACCGTGCGCCCCGTGGATCTCGACCGCCTCGAAGCCCGCCGTCTTGGCGCGCAAAGCTGCGTGCCCAAACGCTTCTGTGACCTCTTCGATCTCGGGAACGGTGATCTCTCGGACCCGGTACCGGTCCCCGAGAGCCGCTTCATACATCTTGTCCGGAATGGCCGATGGCGACAGGCACGGGTCGGCGTACGAGCTCTGGCGACCGGCGTGCGCCAGTTGCAGACATGCCCGAGCGCCGTTCAGCGTGATGGTCTCGGCCAAATGCCCGAGCCCCACCGCGAATTTGTCGCTGCTCGCGCTCAACATCCCCCATTCCGCCGAAGAGAGCTTGTCGTCGACGCGCGCAAACTCGATGATCAACATCGCGGCGCCGCCTTTCGACCGCTCGCGGTAATGGTCGATCATCGCCTGTGTGACCTCGCCGTCGGCGGTCGGCAACCGCGAGCACATCGGCGCCATGACGATGCGATTCTTGAGCTTCAGACGCCCGATGTTGATCGGCTGAAACAGCACAGAGAACTCTTCTACCGCCACGGAATCCTCCCCCAGTTAGGAAACTCGCCCCGTCCGGCCGGCGCGCTGGCGTGCAATGGCTCGAGGCTTGGCCCTGAGACGTCTGCAA
>JBFXHX010000040.1:29169-31847 GCA_050176585.1 Binatia bacterium | reverse complement strand
CATGATGCTCTGAAAAGGCGATCGCGACGTCCACACGCGCGAAGGGCGCATCGCGAGTGCGCCACCTCCGCGCGCCTTGGCCTCTCCGCGTTCAGTCTTCAGCTCACGCCTGCCGCGTCGAAACGAGCCCGGCGCCAGGAGCGCGCCCCGGTTGACCGCACGATTGTGCGCAGCGATAACGCCGGCAGCGTTCGGAGCGAGAGGCGTGTACCGCGAGCCACACGAGCTGGCCGGCATCCGCGTATTTGCCGCGCCGCAGTTTCCCGACGAACGCGGGTTCCTGCTGCAGTCGTGGGTGCGGAGCGATCTCGAGGCGCGCGGCATTCCCGGCGCATTTGCGCAGGCCATCCAGACACACTCGCGGCGGCGCGTGCTGCGCGGGATGCACTTCCAGTGGGCGCCGCCGATGGGGAAGCTGGTCCGCTGTCTACACGGCGCGATCCTCGACGTGGTGGTGGACGTGCGGCACGGGTCGCCGACGCAGGGCGACCACACCGCCGTCGAGCTGACGGGCTCCAATTACCAGGTCATCTGGGTGCCGCCGGGGTTCGCACACGGGACGCTGGCGCTCGCGGAGGATACGATCGTGCTCTACGAATGCACCGAGGAGCACGGCGTGGCCGGTGAGGGCGGCATCCGCTGGAATGACCCGGCGCTCGGCATCGCCTGGCCGGAGCGCTCGCCGATCGTTTCAGAGAAGGATCAGCGCGCCCCCACGCTGGCCGCGTGGCTCGACGACCCGCGCTCCCGGCACTTTCGCTATGCGTGATGTGCGGAACCCGGCGCTGCGCAGTCGCCGCGGCGGTAATCGGCGACTCCGCGCCGCACCGCCCCGAGAGCGGCGAGCGACGTCGCACGCCGCGGGTGGCAAAAGCCGCATAGCGCGCGCGCCGACCTCCAGCTCTTGCAGCTTGTGGCGCCATGGGGCGCCGGGCTGTGGCGCTGCAGCAGGCGCAGGTGGTTGCGGGTCGCCTAGTACAGGCTCTCGGACGTCTGGGGGCCGCGCATGGCGGGAGCGCGATCGTGCAGCACGCGCGCCTGCGCGGCGAAGCAGAAGCGCAGCCCCGCGGCGCGGGCGCGCAGACAGAAGTCGGCGTCCTCTAGATACGCGAAGCACGCTTCGTCGAAGCCGTGCAGGCGCGCCGCCGCGCCGCGGCTGACGAGCATGGCGCAAGCGGTCACCGACCGGATCGGTGAGAAGATCATACTGGCCGCGGTCCGGCTCACCGCGGCCGATCAGCTGCACGCGGCCGCTGCCGAGGTCCACTTCGAGCCCCACCGAGTCGAGGCGGTCCGGCGCGTAGCGCCGCAGAATCTTTGCGCGGCCACCGGCGCCGCGCCGGCGGGCCTGGGCGGCCGCGGGTGCGAGGCCGAGCGCGTCCGGCGCGGGGAGGGCGTCATTGTTGACGAACCACAGCCAGTCGGCGCCGCGCGCCGGCGCCTCGCGCATGCCGAGATTCGCTCCCCCGGCGAACCGGCGTTGTCCTCGCTCCGCACGTAGAGACCGCCCGGCGCCAGCTGATCCACCTCGGCGGCGCTGAAGTCCGCACAGCCGTAGTCGACCAGCACCAGCATTCAGCGCGCCTACGCGAGGCGATTCAGGGCGCCGATGCACTTCGAGCGTGGCGGCGCGCTTCCGCCAATTGATGAGGACGATCGCCACCGCCGGCTCCGCACCGCGGTCGACGGGCATCTCACGTGCCTCGCGCGGAGGGTGGGCGACGGGGCTCCGCGGTCGGCCTCAGGCATGGCCTTTGGCGCGCAGGTAGTCGTCGAGCGCGTCGCGCCAGGGGCGCAGCTCCGCGAAGCCGGCGGCGCGCCACTTTCCGTGATCGAGGACCGAGAAGGCCGGGCGGCGGGCCGTGGCGCTCGATTCGGCGCTGGAGATCGGCGCCAGGTCGACCGCCATGCCGCAGCGCGCGAAGATCGCTTGCGCGAACGCGTACCAGGAGCACTGCCCGGCGCTCGTGATGTGATAGAGCCCGTAGGGCACTGCGGGGTCGCCCGCCCGGCGCAGCAACGCGGCGACGGCGCCGGCGAGATCCGCGGTCGCAGTGGGCGTGACCACCTGATCATCGACCACGCGCACGGGCCCGGCGGCACCGAGGCGGATCATCGTCTCGACGAAGTTGCCCCCCTTAGCGCTCGCGCCCGCGGTGCCGTAGAGACCGGTGGTGCGCACGAGGAAGTGGCGCGGCGCGAAGGCGCGGACGAGTTGCTCACCCGCGAGCTTGGAGGCGCCGTATACGTTGAGCGGGTTCGCGGGATCCGTTTCGCGATACGGCACGCTGCGGCGGCCGTCGAACACGTAGTCGGTGCTGAAGTGGACCAGCGTGTAGCCGAGTCGGCCGGCGAGCCGCGCGAGGTGATAGGCGCCGACGGCGTTGACGCGAAAGGCATCGCCGGGCTCGGTCTCGCAGACGTCCACCTTGTGGAAAGCGCTGGTGTTCACGACGACGTCGGGCGCGAGCGCGCCGAGCGCCTCCGCCGCTTGTTCCGCGTCGCCGACGTCCAGACGGGCATGCGGCAGCGCGGTCACGCGCGCGTCGGCCGCCAGCGCCGGCGCGAGGTCGGTCGCCAATTGGCCGCCCGCACCGACGATCACGACGTGACGCATGCGGGGCTGTCTAGCAGCCGTCTGTGCGGGGCGCGAGCATGCGGCGTCGCGCCGTCACCGC
>JBFXHX010000040.1:11087-29069 GCA_050176585.1 Binatia bacterium | reverse complement strand
TGTGGCCCCTCGCGGACCGGGATTTCTGCCCGATCGTCTTGCGCAAGGGCACGGTCTACGGCTGGTCGCCGCGGATGCGGTTCGACCCGGTGGTGAACACGTTTCTGAAGGATGCAATGACGCGCGGGCGGATCACGATCCACTACGGCGGTGAGTTGCCCGCTGATCGCGGCGCGCGACGCGGCGCGCGCCTACATCGCCTGCCTGGATGCCGATGCCGACAAGGTCCGCGGGCAGATCTTCAACGCCATCTTTCGCAACCTGCGCATCTCCGAGCTCGCGCGCATCTCCGAGCTCGCGTTGCGCGTGCAGACCGCGCTGGCCGAGCAGGAGCAGCTGAGCGCTCTCAGCCCCGCCGAGCTCGAGCACCCGCGGCACTACAACAACCGCTGGCTCACGCTATTCGAGGGGGCGGAAGGGCTCCTCCACGCCAACGGCGCACTGTGGGGAGTGAACCGCCCCACCGGCGCCGTCCGGCCACTCCGCCCCGCGTAAGAATTTCACCGCAGCGGCGCCGAGGCGTGGAGATTAGCCGGCACAGGTGCGGCGGCTACGGCTAGCCCTCCGGCTCGATCGCGGGGACGGTGAACGGGGCGGCGGCTCCGGTATCCCGCTCTTTGCGGGCCACGACGAGCAGGGCCATCCCGGCCGGCGGATCGAGCTTTTGTTCCAGGCGGAGCCACGGCACGAGCGCGCTGGCGATGCGCGCCTGAAGCCCCGGCACGGTGCGGCGGCGGAGCAGGCGGGCGTTGACATACCAGCCGAGCACGCCGGGCAGGTTGAAATAGCGCGCCATCTCGAGGGCGAAGCCATGGCGGGTCAGCTGCTCGGCGAGCGGCTCGCGGTGATAGCGGCGGTAGTGTCCGATCGCGCGGTCGATCTCCCCGTACAGCGCGGGCAGCGCGGGCACCTGCAGGAGCAGCCGGCCGCCGATCGGCAGCACGCTATTGAACGTCGCGAGCGCGTCGTCGTCGCGCTCGACGTGCTCGAGCACGTTGAGGCACACGACGGTGTCGATCTGCTGCGCGCGGAGGCTATCGAGGTCCGGGCGCTCCCAGTCGATGCGCTCGATGCGCACGTTGCCGTGGTGCTGAAAGCGCTGGCGCAGCAGGCTGAGATAGGTCTCGTTGTTGTCGGTGGCGATCACCAGCGGGTGGTTGCGCAGGAAATGCGTGTAGGTGCCGATGCCGCATCCCACTTCGAGCACGCGCTCGCCGGCATACGGCCGCAGGCACCCCCAGATCCACTCGTTGTAACGGCCGGCGCGGCGCAGGCGGCGCAGGCTCGTGTGGCCGGCATCCGCGTTCGAATCGTCGCCGATCGCATGGCGCACAATCGTCCATACGGCCGCCACGCCGTCCTTCCACCCGATCTTCTTGCCCTCCCAGTATTCGCGGCCGTGATAGCTGATCGGCACCTCGTAGACGCGGCAGCCCTGGCGCGCGACCTTGGCGGTGATCTCGGGCTCGATGCCGAAGCGATTCGAGACCAGGTTCATGCGCTTCAGCACGTCGGTGCGGAACACCTTGTAGCAGGTCTCCATGTCCGTGAGGTTCAGATCGGTGCAGATGTTCGAGAGCAGGGTGAGCAGGCGATTGCCGACCGAGTGGCGGAAGAACAACACGCGGTGCGCCCCGCCCAGAAACCGCGAGCCGAACACCACGTCCGCGTGCCCGTCGAGGATCGGCTGCACGAGCTGGGGGTATTCGTTGGGGTCGTACTCGAGGTCGGCGTCTTGAATGAGGGCGATGTCGCCAGTCACGGCGCCGATGCCGGTGCGGATGGCGGCGCCCTTGCCGCTGTTTACCGCGTGATACAGCGTCAGAATGGTGTTGTTGTCATCCGGCGGTTCCGCCGCGAGCTCGCGCACGACGTCGGTCGTGCCATCCGTGGAGCAGTCGTCGATGACGATGATCTGTTTGCGGATCGGGACGGCGCGCACCCGCTCGATGAGGGCGCGGAGGGTCAGCCGTTCGTTGAAGACCGGGATAATGACCGAGAGCGTGAAATTGGGGCGCACAAGACGCGCAGTGTAGCGGGAAAGACGGCTGTCGCAAGCGCGCGTGTGAGGGCGCGGTCCGTGCGCTAGCGCTGCGTGTCCAGGCGGCGCCGCAGCGCCTCGGCGCGCCGGAAGCCCGGGTAGCGCTCGAGGGCGGCGTCGACGATCATACGCGCGCCGATGGGGTTTCCCGACCGCCAGGTGATCTCGGCGAACTCGACCCGCCAGTTCGGATCGTCGCGGTACCGCAGCGCCTCGCCGATGTGCGCCGCCGCGGTATCCCAGTCGCCGCGCTGGGCGGCGACGCGGCTCAGCAGCAGGTAGGCGACCGGTCGCAGCGCCACGTACTGGCCGCCCAGCTCGACGCTGCGGGTGAGGTGGGGCTCCGCCTGGTCATAGCGCTTGAGGCCGATCAGCGTGGCGCCCAAGTTGTAATGGATGAACGCCCCGATGCGCGGAAACGCGTGCACCGATTCGCCGCGGTCGTAGAGGCGTTTGGCCTCGATCAGCGCGGCAAGGGCGGGTTCGAGCCGGCCGTGGTTCAGATACGTGACGCCCAGGTTCAGCCGCACGCGGGGGTTCTCCGGCGCGCGGCGCACGCCATCTTCGTGCAATGCGATCGCGTCGCCCCAGAGCGCGGCGCGCTGCCAGGTGAGGACCGCGAACAGTAGCAGCGGCAGGGCGACGACGCCGGCATAGGCGGCGGGATGGCGCCGCCACCCGCCCGGCAGCTGCCCGGTCAAGTCGTACAGCCAGGCGGCTGCGCACAGCATCAACCCCGCGAGCGGGAGGTACATGCGCCGCTCGACGACCAGGTCGGCGATCGGCACGACGGAAGACGTTGGCGCCAGGGTGAGGAACGTCCACAACACGCCAAATGTGAACAGCGGCTGAGCGCGCCGCGCGCGCCAGGCGGCGACCACCAGTGCGCTGAGCAGCACGGCGGGGACGAGCACGCCGGGACTCCAGGGCGAGCGCGCGAGCGGCCACTCGTAATCGAACGTGAGACCGATCGGCAGGACGGCCAAGCGCAAGTAGTGCAGGATGGCGCCGAACTGCGTGAGCGCGTACTCGATGCCGGTGAACCGATCGAAGCTGGGCCCGGCGGTGGCGCCGTATGCGTTGAGCGGCGAGCTGCCGAGATACGCGCGCACCAGCAGCGCCATGCCCACGATGGCGATCGGCGCGGTCGCCAGCCCGATCAGCCGCCAGCGCGGGCGCGTACGCCGCCAGTCCCCGCCGGCGAGAAGCGCCCAATCGAACAGCAGGAGCGCGGCCGGCAGGGTGACGACGATTTCCTTGCTCGCCAGCCCGGCAGCACCCGCGACCGGCACGAGCAGCGCTCCCGCGCGGCGCGCGCGCGGTGAGTCACTGGTCGCGCCCGCCGCGTACCCGAGCACGCCCAGCAGATACCAGGCAGCCGCGAGCACCTCGCTCCGGCTGGATACGTAGGCGACCGTCTCGCTGGCGAGCGGATGTGCCGCGAAGAGCGCGCCCGCCGCCCACGCGATGGCGCGTCGCGCCATGCCGTAGCGCCCCGCCAGCGCTGGCCGGCCGAGCGCGATCCAGGCCAGCGCGTATACGCACAGCGCGTTCAGCGCGTGCAGCAGCAGATGGGTGGCGTGGTACGGCCTCGGGGAAAGGCCGCCGGCCGCATAGTTCAGTGCGAGCGAGAAGTCGGTGAGCGGCCGCGTGCTGACCAGAAAGCTCGTGAGCGGGGTCAGGCTGCGGATCAACCCGTTCTGCGCCACGGAGTTGAGATCGTCGTAGACGAACTCCCCGTACACACAGGGCAGGTACAGGGCGATCGCGAGCGCCGGCAGGGTGACGAGCGGCGCGAGATGCGACCAGCCGTGGGCGGCCGTTGCGCTGGCGGCGGGCGCGGCGCGCGCTGTGCGTTCGGTGTTGCGGGCCGGTTGGGCGGAACGGCGGCTCATCGCGACCGAGTCTGCGCCCGGCTCACCGCACCCGCTTTGCCGCTTCACCGCGCCCGCGGCGCTGGCCGGGGTGTGGTCGGCTCCGGCTCGGATGAGCGGGGCGGTCCAGCCCCGAACGTGTGCCCGGCGTCAAGAGGAGGCCCGGCGCGCGTGCGCGCGCTCCTCTTCGAGCGCGCGCTCGAGCAGCGCGACGGTCTGGGCGAGGCGGCGGATCGAGTCGCGATGCGAGGAGATGACCAGCGAATAGTGCAGCAGGATGATCAGCGAGAACAAAAACGCGAGGCCGAACAACAGCGACGGCGGGTACGCGATGCCGAGCGCATGAGCTGCCCAGTGCAACAGCGGGCGGTAGAGCGAGAAGATCAGCAGCACGGCGCTGGCGCCGAGCCACACGATGGCATAGCGCGCGTTCAGCCGGGTGCGCCGAATCGCTTCCACCACGAACAGCGCGATGATCACGCTGGCCGTGATCGCCAGCAGGTCGAGGGTGTGCATGACCGACAACACCTCCTATCTTCAGCGCGGCCGCAGGCGCCCGACCAGGAGCGCCAGCACGACCTTCAGCATGTAGAGCCCGGCATACGCGGTGCCGATCGAGGAGCGCCCGCCGAGGCGCGCCTGCATGATCACGGGCACTTCCGCAATCCGGCAGCCGGCGCGGGCGGCCATGGCGAGCGCCTCGGTCTCGGGGTAGTCGTCCGGGTGCTGCTTGGCGAGCACGCGCAGCGCGCGCCGGTTGACCGCCCAGTAACCGGACGTGGGGTCCGTCACCCGCGCGCCGACCAGCGCGCTGACGATGCCGAGCACGAAGATCCCGATGCGGCGCACGATCGTCGACTGATAGCCCTCCCGGGCGAGAAAGCGGGATCCGACGACGATATCGGCCGCATCGTTGCGCAGCACCGTCAACAGCCGCGCGATCTGCGCCGGATCGTGCTGGCCGTCGCCATCCTGGCGCACCACTACGTCGTAGCCGCGGGTGAGACCATAGATGAACCCGGTCTGGACGGCGGCGCCGATGCCCAGGTTGCACGCGTGGACGAGCACCACGGCTCCCGCCGTGCGCGCCAGCTCGGCGGTATCGTCCTGGGAGCCGTCGTCGATCACCACGATGTCGCCGTCGAAGTGACTGCGCGTGGACGCCACCACGCCGGCGATGGCCGCCGCTTCATTGTAGGCGGGAATGATCAGCAACGCGCGCATGACCGGGGTCTGTTATCACTCGCCCGCAGCGGCGAACCAGAGTGGCCGCGGCGCGCGGCAACCGCCGCTCTCTGTGCCGTGGTCGCCGCTCAGTCCTTCAGCGCGACCTCGCGCAGCCCCATACCGTAGCGGCGCAGCCAGCCAACGGCATCCCACCAGGAGACGCGCCGAGCCGCCTGCACGGCGCGGCGCTTGCGGAGAAAGGCCGGCGCGCCGGCGAGCGCGGCGGCATAGGCGCGGACCAACACGGCGACGAGCGCGCCCCGCGAATGCGCCGCGGTGAAGCGGCCCGCGGCGCCGCGCCGCGTGACCGCGCCCCAGGCCTGTGCGGTCAAGCGCAGCCCGGTGAAGAGGGGGCTCACGAGCAGCAGCGGACCCGGCAGGCACTTCAGCGCCACCCAGGCGCGGTTCCGCTCGACGAGGAACGCCTTCAGCGGCGAGTACGCGGCCGTCGACGCCGAGTACTTATGGTAGACCACCGCATCCGGCACCGCGCGGCAGCGCCAACCGGCGAGGCGGGCGCGCAGCCCGAGATCGGTATCGTCGCAGTAGGCGAAGAGATCCTCGTCGAAGAGGCCGATGTCCTCGAGCAGCGCGCGGCGCAGCAGCACGGCGCAGCCGCTCGGCAGCGCGATCTCCTCGGCGCGGTCGTACTGGCCGCGGTCGATCTCGAGCCGACCGCGGCCGCGGCTGAGCCCGTCCGCGTAGAGCAGGTGGCCGACGTTGTCGATGGTCGAGCGGTGGTCGAACAGGAGGATCTTCGGCGCAAAAAGGCCGGTGGTCGGGTGGGCGTCCGCTGCCGCGAGCAAGCGCGCGCAGCACTCCGGTGCGACCTCGGTGTCGGCGTTCAGCGCCATCAGCAGGCGCCCGCGCGCGGCGCGCAGGCCGGCGTTCAGCCCACCGGCGTACCCGCGGTTCTCGGACAGCTGTACCGTGCGGACGGCGGACCCGAAGCGCTCGCGGACCAGGTCCAACGATCCGTCCGTGGAGGCGTTGTCGACCAAGACGATCTCGACGCCGGCTAGCGTCTGACGAAGCAGCGAGCCGAGGCACGTCTCGAGATCCGCACGCCCGTTCCAGTTCACCACCACCACCGACACGGGGATAGCGGCGTCATAGGCGGAGAGCTCGTGAGTGGCGGTGGAGTGCCGGTCGATCGGCATGTCGCAGTGGTCGCGCAATCTCCGGTCGCGCGCAACCGCACGGAGCACACGGCTCCGACTGATGTGCGAGGCGGCATGTACTCGGCCCAAGTGGCGCTTTTCGGTCGTTTCAGGCCTCTCTACGCACTTTCTTGGCGCTCATCAGACGCCTGCGGGATCCGCTGAGCGTCCTCGTCGCAGGTCGCAGCGTTAGTTTTCGGTCGCTTCAGCGGAGTCCATCAAACACGCGTCACCCCGCGCACGACCTCTGTCCGACGTTCGACGTGCGCTCTCCTCGCCTGCCGCCTGGCACGCGCTTCGCTTTACCGCGTCGCCAACTGGAGAGGGGGCGACATGACGACCACGACCTGCATACGAATCGCCTTGAGCACTGCCATAGCACTCTTCGCTAGCGGCGCCGTACACGCACGAGAGAATGCCCAGGCGGCGCCCGGTGTGCCGGAGAGCGTGCTCTATTACGAGCCGGTTGCCATGGCGTCTGGGGCGGGAACCGCCGCGCGCGCCGACAAGGGCGGTGCGGCGACGATGGCCTTCAGCACGCTCGGCCGCGAATTCGAGCTCGAGCTCGAGCCGAGCGACGTCTACGCGCAGGGCGCCACGGTCGTGTGGCTCGACGACGCGGGCCGCGTCGTGGAGGCGGGCGAGGTCGCCGGCCAGTTCTATCGCGGCCGGATCAAGGGCGAGACGGGGTCGTGGGTGCGCTTGCAGGTCCGCCCGGGCGGCGATCTGGCCGGCGTCGTCACCACCGCCGACGAGATGTACTTCCTCGAGCCGGCGGAGAACTTCTTCGGCGCCAAGGCGGCGGGCCAGACGGTGGCGTATCGCCTGTCGGACACGGATTCGGCTTCGGATCACAGCACGTGTGCGACCGAAGGTGCGCACGACACGCCCAACAAGCGGGCGCGGATCGCCGATCGGCGCGCGGGCGGCAAGCCCTTGCACGAGGTGCTCGCGCACGCGACGGCCAACGCGGCCGTGCAGCCGGGGTCCCTCCTCCGCGCCGAGATCGCCGTCGTCGCCGACTACGAGTACTTCACCGCGCACGGCGCGAACACGGCGGCGGACATCGCGCAGATCGTCAACCTGGTCGACGGCATCTACCAAGCCGAGCTCGGCGTCACCGTGCAGCTCCTCACCACGGTCGTGCACACGTCATCGAATGATCCGTTTTCGAACACGACCGATCCGAACACGCTGCTGAAGGAGTTCGCGGCGTATCATGACGGCAACGACAACGCGCCGGGTGAGCCGCTCTACGGTGCGGACCTCGCGCATCTGTTCACCGGGCGCGACCTGAACGGCAGCACGATCGGCGTCGCCTGGTTGAACCAGCTCTGCCACAGCTACCTCGGGTCGGCGCTCTCTCAGGTCGATTTCCGCGGGACCTTATATTCGAAGACCATGATCGTGGCCCACGAGATGGGCCACAACTTCGGCGCCCCGCACGACAACCAGAGCGGATCGGTGTGCAGCGCCGAGCCCTACACGTTCATCATGAACCCGTCGATCAGCGGCTCGCAGCTGCAGCAGTTCTCCCCTTGCAGCAAGAGCCAGATCGCGCCCGCCCTCGAAGCGGCGGCCTGCCTGGATACCACCGACGCCTCGTCGGTCGCCACGCCGACCAGCGCAGTGCCGGTCGCAACGCCCACCCCGACGGCGGCCGTTGCCAACGCCGCGTTCGTGTCGCAGGCGGTGCCGAGCGCGATGACCGCCGGGCAGCAGTACACGGTGACGATCCGCATGCGGAACACGGGGACGACTACCTGGCGGTACTCCGATCTCTACCGCCTCGGCGCCTGGAACCCCGCCGACAACACGGCGTGGCGAATGAATCGGGTTCCCATGACCTCGGACGAGCAGATCCTGCCCGGGCAGGAGAAGGCGTTCACCTGGGCGGTCACCGCGCCGTCCACCCCGGGCACCTACAACTTCCAGTGGCGCATGGTGCGTGACGGCGTCAGCTGGTTCGGCGCCGCCAGCGCCAACACCGCGGTGAGCGTCAACGCCTCTGCAGTGCGGGGCGCCACCTTCGTCTCGCAGTCCGTGCCGACCAGCATGGTCCCCGGGCAGGCGTACACGGTGTCGGTGACCATGCAGAACACGGGCGGGACGACGTGGACGGCGGCCAGCAATTACCGCCTGGGAGCGCTCTTCGGCAGCTGGGGGGCGACCCGAGTCTACCTGGCAGCGGGGGAGAGCATCGCGCCCGGCCAGCAGAAGACGTTCACCTGGACGGTGCGGGCGCCGAGCACGCCGGGTACTTACAACTTCCAGTGGCAAATGGTGCAGGAGCTGGTGGCGTGGTTCGGAGCGTCCAGTCCGAAGACGACCGTGGTGGTCGGCGGAACCGGGCGGAACGCCGCGTTCGTCTCGCAGTCTGTGCCGACCACGATGCAGGCGGGTCAGACCTACGCTGTGTCCGTGACCATGCAGAACACGGGCGGCACCACGTGGACGGCGGCGGACAACTACCGCTTGGGCGCGCTGTACGGGCAATGGGGGTCGACCCGCGTGTACCTGGCACCAGGCGACACCGTCCCGCCGGGTGAGCAGAAGACGTTCACCTGGACCGTCAAGGCGCCGAGCACACGGGGTACCTACAACTTCCAGTGGCAAATGGTGCAGGAGCTGGTGGCGTGGTTCGGCGCGTCGAGTGCGAAGGTCGCCGTGGCGGTACAGTAAGTCAGCGGCGCAGGGCGCGAGCGAACACTTCGGCCATGCCGAGCAGGCGCGTTCGCCAACCGATTGGCGATAGGGCCCTCGGCGCGGCCGCACGACAGTTGGAATATGTACGCCACAACCGTGCGAGCCGCCGATGTGCTTCGTGCCCGGCCGTGGCCGTCCGGCGCACCGCCACCTGTGCAACGCGACCTCCGGCTCGTCATGTCCGCCTCACCGTTTGCTGCCGCTGATCAGCCGCTCTCCCGCCCGATCCCGCGGTTTCGCGCCGGCGCCGATGGCCACGATGACCCATAGCGCGAGCAGTGCCGCGATTCCCTCGGAAGCCGGCACGACGTGGTAGGGACGTCCGGTCGGCGCGCGGTCGATGGAGGGCAGCCAATACGGGAACCCGTCCATCGCGCGCACCCGCGGCGGTGCAGTCCAGAGCGCGACGGCGAGCGCCCCGATCGCCAACGCCATTAATGGCACACGCCAGTGTGGGGGGCGCGCTTTGCTGGCCGCGGGGGCCGCACAGGCGAGTAGGAGCACGGCCCACGCCGCCCCGATGGCGTTCAGCACGACGTCGTTCCAATCGAAGCGCGGGTTCGGAATCAGCGGGTAGATGACCAGGCGCTGATAGGACTCGTCGAGCACGCCCGCGGCGGTCGCCGCTGCCCAGGCGGACGCCGGTGAGAGACCGGCGGCCGCCATCAGCGCCGCCAACAGCCCAAACTGCGGCAGGTGGATGATCTCGATGTTGCTCACCAGGAACCAGCGCAAACCGATCGCCGTGGTCGACGCCAGCGCGGTCAAGGCCACGAGCGAGCGCGGGGCGATCCGCCCCCGGCGGGCGCGCCGCAGCAACAGTGCCCCTCCGGCGATCGATACGGCGCCGAGCGCGACAAAGCTAATCCGTTCATAGTTCCGCCGCCCGAGCGTGGCGGCCGCGGCGTCGCAGACGTCGGATATGGGCTTGTGCAGTAACAAATTGCCGACGACCAGGGCGCATGCGACCAGCCAGAGCGCTGCGCGCCCAGCGAGGCGATTGGCCATATGCGTGGTCATGTGATTCGACCGTCGCACATTTTTGTGCCAGAAAGCGTTCGGCGGGAACATCCCAGCGACTAAGGCCTCGGGGGGATCGCCTTGGTGGATCAGGCGAGGCTGTAACAGCGGGGGGATCTGTTCAGTGGGGGGATGCCACGGCGCGGTGTCTGGATCGGTCGTAGCGGCACGTTTAGGTCGTTCGATCGCCGACGGTCATTGGAATGACGCCGCGCGGCAAGCGCGAGGGGCTTGGACCCCGAATTGCGCAGCAAAGAGCGAAGGTTTCGTCGCGTGGCACGGCATTAGCTCTCGGCCAACCATAGATCGAATCCTAGCCGCCTATCAGCACCTCGGGGAACCGAACAACCGGGACGCGGTTCCCATTAGCAAGGAGCGGACGTGACGAAACCGAGACTCATCACCCATGGCCAAGCCAGCCTGTCTACAGCCTTGATGCTGTGCATGCTGGCAGTAGCACCGGTCGAGGCTCGACCGACGGCGCCAGCAGGTCCTCCGGCCGGGATTCTGCATTACGACACGGTCGGACTGCTCTCTCCGGCGGATGCCGCTACGCAGCAGGCGAAAAGCGGCGGCGCCCTGGAGCTGGGCTTCCACACGCTCGGCCGCGATTTCAATCTGAAGCTCGAGCCGAACGAAGTGTATGCCCAAGGCGCTACCATCGTATGGGTGGACGAAGCCGGGCAGGTGGAGGAAGAGGCGAAGGATAGCGGCGAGTTCTACCGCGGGCGCGTCGATGGCGACCCGGATTCCTGGGTCCGCGTACAAGTGGGGCCGAGCGGCGATCTCGCCGGCGTCGTGGCGACGGATAGCGAGTTGTATTTTCTCGAGCCCGCCGAGCGCTTCCTGGGCGCGGCGGCGGCCGGCGCCACGGTGGCGTATCGGCTCTCCGATGTCGATTCGAGCTGGGAGCCGGGCTCGTGCGCGACCACAGGCGATGAAAAGATGAGCTTCCACGAGCGGATCGCGAAGCGGCGCGAGGGTGCCAAGCCGCTGCACGAGATACTCGAGCACGCGGTCGCTAACGCCGCCGCGGGGACCTTCGATCGCGCGGAAATCGCCGTGATCGCCGACTACGAATATTACAGTGCCCACGGCACCGGCACCGCGAGCGCCATCGCCCAGATCGTCAACGCGGTGGACGGCATTTATCAGAGCGAGCTCGGCGTCACGGTACGGATCCTGACCACGGTCGTGCACACGAGCGCGAACGACCCCTTCACCTCCAGCACTCCCGGCACGCTGCTGAACGAGCTGACCAATTACTACGGCACGAACAGGGCCAGCGGCCAGGCGTTCTTCGGCGCCGACCTCGGCCACCTCTTCACCGGGCGCGACCTGGACGGCAGTGTCATTGGCATTGCCTGGCTGCAAGCGCTGTGCTCGCCCGCGCATGGCACCGGCTTGTCGCAGGTCGGCTTCTCGAGCGGCTTGTACGAAAAGACCCTGCTCGTCGCCCATGAGATGGGGCATAATTTCGGCGCCCCACACGACAACCAGAGCGGCTCGGCATGCGCGACCACGCCGAGCGGCTACATCATGAACCCGTCGCTGGGCTCCTCGCTGCAACAGAAGTTCTCCGACTGCAGCAAGAGCAAGATCCTTCCCCACGTGGACTCATCCGCGTGTATCGACACCGTCACCACAGGTCCCACGCCGCCCCCGACCAACACGGTCCCGGCGACGCCGACCTTTACGCGCACGCCTACGCGTACACCCACTCCTCAGCCGCAGAACGCGGCATTCATCGGGCACAATGTGCCGAACCCGATGATCGCGGGCCAGACGTACACGGTGTCGGTGGTGATGCAGAACACCGGTGGGACGACCTGGACGGCGGCCTCCAACTATCGCTTGGGAGCGCTGTACGGCAACTGGGGCGTGAGTCGCGTCTATCTCGGCAGCGGGGAGAGCGTGGCCCCGGGGCAGCAAAAGACATTCACGTTCACCGTCAGAGCTCCGAGCTCGGCGGGCACCTACAACTTTCGGTGGCGCATGGTGCAGGAGGGCGTCGCGTGGTTCGGCGCCTCGAGCAACAACGTGGCCGTAGTCGTCAATGGAACCGGCACCGGCCGCAACGCCGCGTTCGTATCGCAGAGCGTCCCGAGCAGCATGATCGCGGGGCAGTTGTATAGCGTGTCGGTAACGATGCAGAACACCGGCGGTACGACCTGGACGGCGGCGAGCTATTACCGGTTGGGAGCCCAGTACGGCGGGTGGGGGCCGACCCGCGTGTACCTCGGGGCCCAGGACAGCATCGCGCCGGGACAGCAGAAGACTTTCACATGGACGGTGCGAGCGCCGAGTACGCCGGGCACGTACAACTTTCAATGGCGGATGGTGCAGGAAGGTGTGGCCTGGTTTGGGGCGTCGAGCACGAGGGTGGCTGTAACCGTGGGTGGCGCCACGCGCAACGCGGCCCTGGTATCGCAGGACGTGCCGAGCAGCATGACGGCGGGCGAGAGCTATACCGTGTCCGTAACGATGCAGAATACCGGGAGTACCACCTGGACTGCGGCAGACAATTATCGCCTCGGGGCCAGGTATGGAGGCTGGGGCACTAACCGGGTGCTGATGCAGCCCGGGGAGAGCGTCGCGCCCGGCCAGCAGAAGACGTTCACGTGGACGGTCACGGCACCGAGTGCACCGAGCACATACGACTTTCAGTGGCAGATGGTGCAAGAAATGGTCGCATGGTTTGGCGCGGTTACCCCCAAGGTCGCTGTGGCAGTGGCGCAGTAACCGCGCATGATCGCCGGCGCGCTGCTGAGGACAGTGAGCTGACCGTCTGTTCGCGCGCGTGATGAAGCGAATGAGTGGCGCCCTGGACCGCGTTGCGATGTTCAAACGGGGTCCGGGGCGCCTGCGGTTCCCCACCTGACCCGCGCTGGACACGCCTCCCGCGAGTAGCCGGCCACGTCCGTAAATGAGCAGCTCGGGCGCGCTGCGCGCACTTGACCCCGACGGCCCGTCGGTCATGGGGCGAGTGCTTGCAGCAGCTGTCGTGCTGTGGTGGCTCGCGCAGGCTACCGCGCTAGCCCAACCCACTGCGTCGCCCACGCGCACGCCGATTCCGGCCGCCACCGCAACCCGTGCGGCCACACCGACTGTTCCCGTGCGGGCGGCTGCCTTCATCGGCCAAAACGTGCCGAGCGCCATGACGGCGGGCCAGACGTATGCGGTATCCGTGACGATGCAGAATACCGGATCGGCTACCTGGACGGCGGCCAGCCACTACCGGTTGGGAGCACTGCACGGTGGCTGGGGCGCGACCCGCGTCTCGCTCGGCGCTGGCGAGAGCATCGGGCCAGGACAGCAGAAGACGTTCACTTGGAATGTGAGAGCGCCCGACACGGCGGGGACGCACAACTTCCAGTGGCGCATGGTGCAAGAAGGCGTGGCGTGGTTTGGTGCTTCGAGCACCAACGTGGCGGTGGCGGTCACTGGCGCCGGTCGCAACGCCGCCATGGTGTCGGAGACCGTGCCCACCACCATGACCGCGGGCCAGACGTATACGGTATCGGTCACGATGCAGAACACCGGCGGGATCACGTGGACCGCCGCCAGCAACTACCGGCTGGGAGCGCTGTACGGGAACTGGGGCGTGACCCGCGTCTTACTCGGCGCCGGCGACAGCATCGCGCCGGGGCAGCAGAAGACCTTCACATGGACCGTACGGGCGCCCAGTACCGCCGGCACGTACAACTTTCAATGGCGCATGCTGCAGGAAGGAGTGGCGTGGTTTGGCGCGCCGAGCGCGAACGTGGCCGTCGTGGTCGGCGCCGGACGCAACGCCACTTTCGTTTCACAGAGCGTCCCGAGCAGCATGACGGCGGGCCGGACCTACACGGTGTCGGTCACGATGCGGAACACGGGCGGTTCCACCTGGACGGCGGCGGAGAATTATCGGCTCGGAGCGCTGTATGGGCACTGGGGCACCACCCGCATCCCGATGGCATCGGGGGAGAGCATCGCGCCGGGGCAGCAGAAGACGTTCACCTGGTCCGTCCGCGCGCCGAGCGCAACCGGCACGTACAACTTCCAGTGGCGCATGCTTCAGGAAATGGTCGCGTGGTTCGGAGCACCGACCACGACCGTCGCCGTGACTGTGACCCAGCCCGCCCCGGTGGGCGGATTCTCTTTGCGCTTCTTCGGGACCGGCAGCGCGGATACCGATCGGGTCAAGATCCCGCTCGACGCTCCGCCGCGGCCCGTCGATATGGGCGGCGACTTCACGCTGGAGTTCTGGATGCGCACCGGCAGCGGCAACGCCAGCGGGACCTGCGCGGCGGGCGGGGACAACTGGATCGGCGGCAACATCCTCTTCGACCGCGACGTGTTCGGCAGCGGCGACAGCGGCGATTACGGCGTCTCGCTCTTCGGCGGCGACGGCCGGCTGGCGTTCGGTGTCGATCGCCTGGGTACGGGCACCACGATCTGCGGCACGACCGACGTGGCGGATGGGGCGTGGCACCACGTCGCAGTCACGCGCAGCACCGCCAATGGCCAGCTGCGGATCTTCGTGGATGGCCAGCTCGATGGCTCGGGCACCGGGCCGACCGGTGACATCAGCTATCGCAACGGCCGCTCGACAGCGCGTCCCGACAGCGATCCGTTCCTGGTCATCGGCGCCGAAAAACACGACGCGGGTGCGCAGTTTCCGTCGTACCACGGCTGGATCGACGAGGTGCGGTTGTCGAATACCGTGCGCTACGGCGGCGCGTTCACCCGGCCCAGCGCGCCGTTCAGTCCGGACGGCTCGACGGTCGCGCTCTACCACTTCGACGAGGGCAACGGGAACCGCGTCACCGATGCATCGGGTGCCGCCGGCGGACCGAGCCACGGCCAGCGCCGCGCGGGCGGAGCATCACAAGGGCCGCACTGGACTACGGACACGCCGTTCGCGAGCGCTACGCCCTCCATCGGCTTGCTGACGCTGACGAGTGCGCTCTCCGCGCCCACCTCGGTCACCAACTGCGGCGACCACCGCCTGTTCATCACCGAACAGGCCGGGGCGATACGCATCTGGGATGGCACGCAGTTGCTGTCCACCCCGTTCCTCACCGTCACACCGCTCTCCTCGGGCGGGGAGCGCGGTCTGCTCAGCATGGCTTGTCATCCCGGCTACGCGCAGAACGGGCTCTTCTACGTGTACCACACCGACCCGTCCGGCAACCCGACGATCGCGCGGTACAAGGTATCCGCCGACCCCAACATCGCCGATGCGAACAGCCGCGTGACGTTGCTGGGCATCCCGCACCCCGGAGCGACGAACCACAATGGCGGCCAGCTGCAGTTCGGCTCGGACGGGTACTTGTACGCCGGCATCGGCGACGGCGGCGGCGGATGCGACAGCGTGAGCCCGGGTTGCAATGCCCAGCGCGACGATACGCTGCTCGGCAAGCTCGTGCGCATCGACGTGAGCCAGAATGTCAACGCCCCGCCGTACTACGGCATTCCCTCTTCGAACCCCTTCGCCGGGGCTGGCCCCCCGCTCGACGAGATCTGGTCCAAAGGGTTGCGGAACCCGTGGCGCTTTTCGTTCGACCGGCTCACCGGCAGCTTGTTCATCGGCGACGTCGGCCAGGGGGCCCGCGAGGAGATCAACTATCGCCCGCACGACTCCGCGGGCGGCGAGAACTACGGCTGGAAGCGCATGGAAGGGTTCGCGTGCGATACCTGCGACGTGAGCAACTGCCCGGTCGCGCCGCCGGTCTGCAACGATGCGTCCTATACGCTGCCGGTCGTCGACTATACGCACGCGTCGGGGTGCGCGGTGACCGGCGGGTACGTGTACCGCGGCACCCGGATCCCGTACCTGTACGGCAAGTACCTGTACGGCGATCTGTGCTCGGGGCGGTTGTGGTGGGCCCAGCAAAATGGGCTGACGTGGACCGCTGCGCAATTCACTCCCGTCGCCAGCAGCCTCTATGCGTTCGGCGAAGACGTAGACGGGGAACAGTACCTCGTCCGCGGTAACGGCGCGCTGGTCAAGATCGTACCGGGCTCGTAGACCGCGCGCGCCATCCCGGCGCCCGCCCGCGGTGAAACACCCGCCGCGGACGATGTGTATCACCGCCACTAGCACGGAAGTGGCACCCCGATTGCACTTTCGCTGAGCAGGCCGCGGCGGCCTAGGCAGTGCAATGGAAAACCGCGTCGTGCTGTGGTGGGTTCTTGACGCATCGGCAGTTTCTGATGCGTCAAATGACGCATCCTGCGACTCGACCCCGGCGAGCGGCGCGGCATTCCCGCGCTGCCGGCGCACTGCCCACCGCCCGTCCGGCACTCGCCGATTGCCGCATACCGCGGCGAGGCAGCGCACCGAAGCGCGGGATACGCTCCACCTAGACTCGCGCGTCGAGGCCGATTCACACATTCGCGTTGTCAGGGCGACGACTGATAAGCCGGGTCTACCGTCGAGTCTAAGTTCCACGAAGGATCGCTCGAGCGCCCGCAGTTCGGGGGAGCTGCGGGCTGCGGAAGACCGGCCTCGCCAGGCCGGGAAGGACACGGAAGTGATGCAAGTAGGGAGCAGTGGGTCCTACGGGTTACGACGTCCGGACTGCGCGTTGACCGCGGCTGCGCAGGTCGCAGCGGCCATTGCGGTCTTCTTTATGATCAGTGCGGCCTCGGCCGCCCGCGCCGCAACGGTGGCGGTTTCGAAGGTTGTGGTTTCCGGGGTGGGGCAGCAAGCGGACGTCGCTCTGTCGATCACCGGTGGTGCGGGCATCGAGGCTGCCGACTTCGAGATCGAGCTCGACAGCTCCATCGCCGAGGTGACGGATGCCGCCGCGCTCGGGAGCTTGGGAACCGGGTGCATGGCGAGCTCCAACGCGGTCACCGGTTCCGTGCGGCTCAGCATCGCGTGCCCAGGTCCGATCGGTGACAGCGGCACGCTGCTCAGTCTGCCGCTCAAGGCGATCGCGCTTGGAAGTGTCCCACTGCGACTGACCGGTTGCTCGCTGAACGAAGGGGCAGTCAGCTGTCTTCCGGTGGACGGCTCGTTCTCGGTGGTCGTACCGACTGCGACCAGCACGGCTTCGGCGACGCCTCCCGCGACTGCGACCGCCACCCGGACCCGCACGGTCACGCATACCGCCGTTCCCACCAATACGGCCGTGCCGACTACTACGATCGCGCCGACCAATACGGCCGTGCCCACGGATACGGCCGTGCCGACGAATACGGCCGTGCCGACGAGCACGGCCGTGCCCACCAGCACGGCAACGGCGCAACCGACGAACACGCCGATCGCCACCTCGACTGCGACCAGCACGTTCACGCGCACCGCTACGCGGACCTCCACGGCGACCCGCACGGCCACGCCCGTGCCGCCGCTCGCCTCCGTGTTCGTGAGTCAGACCGTGCCGAGCAGCATGACGGCGGGGCAGGCGTATACGGTCTCGCTCACGATGCGGAATACCGGCAGTGCGACGTGGACGGCGGCCACGAGCCATCGGCTCGGAGCGCTGACCGGGAGCTGGGGCGCCACCCGGGTATATCTCGCCGCGGGCGAGAGCATCGCGCCGGGGCAGCAGAAGACGTTCACCTGGAGCGTGCGCGCGCCGACCGCGGCGGGTACGTACAACTTCCAATGGCGCATGCTCCAGGAAGGCGTGGCGTGGTTCGGCGCGTCGAGCGCGAGTGTCGCCGTGGCCGTGAGCGCGGGCACCGGACAGAACGCGGTGCAGGTATCGCAGAGTGTGCCGAGCGCGATGACCGCCGGCCAGACGTACACCGTCTCGGTGACGATGCAGAACACCGGCGGGACGACGTGGACGGCGGCCGGCAATTACCGGCTCGGAGCGCTGTACGGCAATTGGGGTACGACCCGCATCAACCTCGCCGCGGGTGACAGCATCGCGCCGGGACAACAGAAGACGTTCGCCTTCAGCGTGAAGGCCCCGACGGTGCCGGGCACCTACAACTTTCAATGGCGCATGGTGCAGGA
>JBFXHX010000040.1:1641-10987 GCA_050176585.1 Binatia bacterium | reverse complement strand
GCCTTCAGCGTGAAGGCCCCGACGGTGCCGGGCACCTACAACTTTCAATGGCGCATGGTGCAGGAGGGCGTCGCATGGTTCGGCGCGTCGACCACGCCCGTGGCGGTGGTGGTCAGTGGAACCGGGCGGAATGCCGCGATGGTATCGCAAACGGTGCCCGCGACCATGACCGCCGGTCACACCTACACGGCGTCCGTGACGATGCAGAACATCGGCGGCACGACCTGGACGGCGGGTGAGAGCTACCGGTTGGGTGCGCTGTTCGGGCACTGGGGCGGCACCCGGGTGTACCTGGCGGCCGGCGACAGCATCGCACCGGGGCAGCAGAAGACGTTCACCTGGACAGTCAAGGCGCCCAGCGCGCCGGGCACGTATAACTTCCAGTGGCGCATGCTGCAGGAGATGGTGGCGTGGTTCGGCACCGCATCGACGAACGTGGCGGTGTCGGTGACGCCGTGATGAGGATGCGCCGGCGGCGTTGTGCGCGCGTGCGAGCTAGGCCCGAGGTTCAGCTCTGACCTGTTGGCAGCGCCGACTAGCCCCGAACGGCACCGCGTGCCCGACCGAGAGAGAACCCATACCAACCGCAACGGCTGACAAGGCCCGTAAAACAACACCCTTACAGGACGCTCGACAGTTCGTGCGCGCGCGAGTGCGCCGGGCCGACGGTCGCGTAGCCTTGGCTCTCGGGCAGCGCGCGGTGGGAGCCCCTTTCGGTCGTTTCCTCGGCGAGTGTGCCGATGGCATCGCGGCAGTGGTCATCGGCGGCGCTACGATCAGCATCGGGCGGCCTCCGTGCCGCCGTCACACCGAAACGCTGCTCATGCTCGCGCCACCGCGATTTGGAACAGCGCCAGCTCGTTTCCGAAGCGCGGGATGTTCCGCACCGCAACCGATGTGAAGTGGCGCGTAACCGCGGCGGCTATCGTACGCGCGGTCTGGTGATGGTCAGCCGGCTTCGTCTTGCCGAACACGACGCGCAGCGCCCGGTACAGCGAGTTTTCCGACGGCGAGCAGCAGCACAGCACGCCGCCCGGGCGCAGAACGCGCCGGATCTCGGCGAGCGCGCGCTCCAGCGGCTCGTCGGCGAGGTGCTCGAGCACGCTGGCGGTGAGCACCGCATCGAAGCTCTCGTCAGCGAACGCCAGAGCCGTAAGATCCTGAGCCGAGACGTGCGTGTTCTCTAGTCCCCGGGCTCTGACGAGGTGGTTGGCCGCGGCGGCGAGGCCGACTCGGATATCGATCGCCTCGACGGCGCGGACCGACCCTGCGAGCGCCGGGAGCAGCACGCCGAACCCCGTGCCCGCCTCGAGCACATGACCGCGGTGGGTCTCGGGAAGCGCGCGGAGGAGCAGGCTCAATCGCCGGTATTCAAGCGGCGCGATGAGCGGGGTGACATACGGATAGATCAGCTGCGCCCAGGCCTGGTCGTCCAGCCCAGTCGCATGCTTGCGCAGCGCGGCGAGCTCCTCCGGCTCGACGCGCACGAGGTGCTGCGACTGCCGTCGCACATGGACCCGCATGCAGTGATCGCCGCTTATGCGTGAACCCGCGCACTCTCACGTGTCTTGCGGAGAAGCCAGAGATACGTCGGAGACAGCCAATACGCGAGTCTCAGAACTCTCAATCCGAGCCTCTGCTTCACCGAGCCCGGTGCCACGGAGTCGGTGGCCGAGAAGCGGATGGGGTCCTGGATGACCTTCAGG
Organism: Binatia bacterium; assembly: GCA_050176585.1. GTDB lineage: Bacteria > Desulfobacterota > Binatia > HRBIN30 > CADEER01 > CAYYWP01. The sequence goes on along the minus strand of JBFXHX010000040.1, from coordinate 9,281 downwards.
GTGTAGTCGATCACGTCGAATGCGCGCACCAAACGCCGCAAGCCCCAATAACTGAGATGGGTCTCGTAGTAATAGTTGCCCTTACCGGCGAGCCGAAGGTACGCGTGGCCGAGTGGCTTCGGGACTGCCGCCAACAGGGGTAAATGATAGTGCCCTTCGATCCAGTTGAAGCGGTTCCCAGCCGCGAAAAAGCAGATGCCCCCCGGCTTCAGCACCCGATGGATCTCGGCCATCAGCTGGCGCGCGTCCGGGACGTGCTCGTAGATGTGCGTGCACGTGACGACGTCAAAGCTCGCTTCCGGGAGTCCGGTCCGTGCGCCATCGCCGACCATGAACTGAATGTTGTCGCGGCAGTGGTGACGGCGTGCATAGTCGACCGCGGCCTCATCGATGTCGATTCCCGTGCTGCTGGCAAAGCGAGCGCCGTACTGGAGCGTCAGGAACCCTGTCGAGCAGCCGATGTCGAGGTGATCAAGTCCGGCGAGGGAGCCGAGGTAGTCCTCGAGGATGGCCAGTACCTTCGAGGCTTTCATGGTGCGGGCGCCAGCGTCGTACATCGCCGCCCGATGCTGCGCCGAAAACCCCAGCTGAAAATGGGGGTGGTCCATAGTGCTTCCATGCTCCTGCACCGCGGCGCAGGAGTTGCTGAGTGCATAGCACCGAAATCTCAGCACATGCTGAGAACACGGGTGCTCAGATGATCTCCGCTACGTACAGGACTGCTCATGCCGGTGGTTGCGCGGCCGATTTTGGTGATCCGGCGTGCAGCGCGCGCTGCTTCGCTGTGTCACAGACCATTTGCAGCCGCTCCAGGAACCTCGGGGCGGCGCGCTCGAAGCTCAAGTCGTCGAGCAGCTGAGCACGGGAGTGCGGGTCCAAACGCCACGGATGGGCAATGAAGCGGTTCATGCTGTCGGCCAAGCGCAGCGGCGCCTCCGCAGGTACCACAGCTCCGAGCCGGTAGCGTGTTGCGACATGCCCCATGTCTCCGACGTCCGTCACGATCACAGGCAGGCCGTATTGTACCCCTTCGGTCAATACGAGCGGCAGGCTCTCCGAACGGGACGGGATGACCAGACAGTCGGCTCTGGAGTAGGCGTCGCGCAAGGCCTCGTCCGACAGTTTGCCGCGGAACCTGACTTGCTCGGTCAGGTCGGCGGCCGCGATCCTGCGCTCGAGCTCCGAGCGCAGAGCGCCCTCCCCGACGATATCGAGAGCGTAATTGGTATTGCCGAGGCGCTTCAACGCGATCACAGCGTCCACGAGGACATCGGTTCCTTTCACCGGTGCGTGTCGACCGACGTACAAGAACCGCGCGGGCGTGGCGGTGCGTTTGCGCTCGCACCAGGTGTCGGCGAGCCTGCTGGGGCTGAACACGGGCAGGAACTCACATTCGCAGCCGGTAATCGCCTGGACATCATCGCGCAGGCGAAATCCATGCGCGTAGGCGTGACCGGCACGCCGGACGATCTGCCTCAGCAGAAATCGGACTACCGGGTTCGATCGGTATTTGTTCACGTCCGAGCCCAAGGCCCAGACCACGTACGGCGTCCGTGCGCCGCTGAGCAGCCGATCGAGAAGCGCATAGCCGCCGGATGGGATGACCCACGCACACAAGAAGAGGTCGACCCGATGTGTCGTACGCATGCGCCCGACGGAGCGCATGCCGCCGTAGACGAGCGAGGCCGCCGACATCAGGGCACGCGGCGAAGCAAGACTCAACTCGGCCACTCGGTCGCTGGCCGCTCCCCGCCACTGGAAGCATTCGACATCGGCCGCTGCTGGCGCCTCTGGACCCGTGCCTGTGCGCATTTGGGTCAGCACCGTCACCCGATGGCCGGCCTGTTGGAGCACCCTCACGACCGGGCCCAAGAAGGGCGCGTGATTCACATCCGCGGAATCCAACGGAAAGCTGCTCGTGACGAGACAGATGTTCATCTGCTGCAGCCGGTGTGCGACACCGATCCGAACTCGCGGGGTCGAGCACGCAGCGCGCGAGCGTCCGGCATGCCGGGCCGCGTCGATCGGACCACACGCCGGTGACGCCAACGGGGCGTGGACTGACGGACGTGGAAACAGCGGCGCCCGTGCCTCGAATTCCCGTGGATGTGCGCCACAGCTGTCCGCTCTTCTCTCGGGTAACCGCCGGTCGTGCAAATTACGCGTCGCGCATGGGCGGTGCTGAGCGGGTATGGCGGGCCGTTTGTGTCTCGGTGCGGCGCACGCGCGATAGAGCAGATTCTCAAGGGGCGAGCAACAACGGCGTACTCGTCCGAGCGCAGGGCTCGCTCAGTATCTGCGAGTGCACGCGCACGCCGTCTGATGCGGAAAGCGCGTCAAAGGCCGAGCGCGCGCGACGCCGCCGAGAGCGGTGTTCTCGCGTCCGCCGCTCGGACCTCGTCCGAATGAGATCGCGCAGCCGCGCATCTCGACTCCCGCGAACGGCGTGGGTATAGGGCCCGAGCGTGCGTCGCACGCGGCGGACAGCGGATGGGGGGAGGGCTGTGCATGGCAGCGGTTGTTCGGCGATGCGCGTGAAGCGATCGCTGTCTATCCTGTGACTCGTCTCCGCACCATCGGCAATCCGGAAACGCGGCCTTCGGCGTGTGCGCCAGCGTCCGGCGGGCACTCTCCCCGTGCTGCAGCCGTCCGGCGGCTCTCGATGCCAGCGGAAGGCTTGCGCGCGCCGCTCGGGCCGGCTTTGACGCCTGCGCGGGATGGGCCGATAGCATGAGCGCTCGTCTCCGAGCTTGGATATGGCGAGGCCTGGGCGTTGTGGCACTCGGTTGTATGGTCGCCGTGCTCGCGCGGGACATGAGGAGTGGCGTGGTGATCGCGTGGCCCGCCCCGTGGGCCGTCGCTGCCGCCGGTCTCCTGATCGCGGTGGGTCTCTGGCTCTCGTCGACCGCGTGGCTGCGAGTGCTCGGTGAGAACGATCGCGTTCGCCGTCACCGCGCGGATTATTTCTCTTCCCAACTCGGAAAGTACCTGCCGGGGGGCATATGGCAGCCGATCGGACAGGTGGGCCTGGCGAACGAGCGCGGTGTGTCGGCTTTGCGATCCTCCGCCGCTTTCGTCGCACAAGCGGGGCTGCAGGTGTGCGCGGGCGCCGTGTTGGCCGTCCCGTTGGCTTTCCGTCCGGAGCTGCCCCGGATCGTCCGCGCAGCGGCGGCGCTCGGGGTGCTTGCGCCGCTCATGCTGCTGTGCGTCATCCGGCTCCTGCGGCGCTGGCCGATGTTCACGCCGCTCCGCCTGGCGATCGGCACGCCGCGCCATGCGCTCGTCACCTGGGTGGTTTTGCTGGTGAATTTGGCATTACAAGGCGCGGCTTTCGGCCTGCTCGCGTCGATGTCGGCGCCGGAGTTGCTCCACATCGTGGCGGGCTACGCGGCGGCGTGGACGATCGGCTTTCTGGCCGTACCGGTCCCGGCGGGTCTCGGCGTGCGCGAAGCGATGCTGGTGGCCCTCCTTCCAGGGGGCCCGGCGATGCTGGTCATGGTGAGCGTGATGGCCCGCATCATGACCATGCTGACGGAGCTGGTGTTGATCGCGGTAACGAGGATGCGGGCGTGAGGATCGTCCTGTTTGGCACGTACGACGAGCGCCGTTACCCGAGGATAGCCGTCCTGCGCGAGGGCTTGACCGCATGCGGGCTGACAGTTCAGCTCGTGAACCGACCGCTGGCGGATTCGACAGCCGAGCGGATCGAGGCCACGTACCGGCCGCTCGCGGCCATCAGGTGGGCGGGTCGCATGCTCGCGGCGTGGTGCGGGCTGCTCTGGCGGTCGCTGGCGATCGAGCCGCCCGGTGCCGTGCTCGTGGGATATCTCGGCGTGCTGGATGTGGTGCTGGCTCGCATCCGCTGGCCCCGCGCAACGATCATTCTCGATCACATGGCTCCGCTCAAAGCGGTCGCGGAGGATCGCGGGCTCGGGCGCGCTGCTAGCGCGGTGCTTTCGGCGGCAGATCGCATAGCCGAATCGGCAGCGGATCTCGTCTTGTTCGACACGCAGGAGAACGCTCAACTCGCAGCAGCCGCAGCGACGCGCGCCTGTGTGGTCCCCGTCGGAGCGGCGAAGGACTGGCATGCGGTCGGCGAGCAGCGCTCACCGCACGCGGAAGCGCGATCTGCCGATCGGCCCATGGGCGTTGTGTTTTTCGGCTTGTTCACCCCGTTGCACGGCGCGCCGATCATCGGCGAGGCCATGAGAACGCTTGCGCTGTTGCCCATACGGTTCACGATGATCGGAACCGGACAGGATCGCGCGCGCACGGAGGAGTTGGCGGGGCCCGACGTCGACGTCACCTGGTACGACTGGATACCGGCGGATCGGCTGCCCCAAGTCGTAGCGAATCACGATGTCTGCCTCGGCATCTTCGGCGCCACGCCGAAGGCGTTGCGCGTCGTACCGCACAAGGTATTCCAGGGGGCGGCTGCTGGGTGCGCGATCATCACGCTCGACTCTCCGGCACAGCGAGCCGTCCTGCGGCATTCTGCCATTTTCGTTCCGGCGGGCGACGCCGCGGCTCTCGCCGGCGCGATGAAAGCGCTTGCGGCCGATCGGGCGTTGCTGGCCCGGTACCGGGACGCGGCCCGCCGCGCTGCCCAGGCGTGGCATCCCGCGCGCACCGTCGCGCCGTTGGTCCGGGAATTGGAAAACCGGATTCGACCGCACGTGCCCGCGCCGCACGGCGGCTGAAGCCGATGCGTTGCTTACCGCATCATCACGCGTGCTGATCGACAAGGGGATCAACGCCCTGAGCGGCGCGCTGGTTGCGCCTCGTTCAGCTTGCACGGGCCGATACCAGATAGCCGGTACCGAGCTCCGTGCTCACGAATAGGTGTTGCAACGCGAATGCGGTCCGCAGGGCCAGTCGACCTGGCACCCCGCGATAGATGCCGAAGAGCCTGGACTCGGTGGCGCGATCGATGCCGCTTTGTTCCGTATCGGCGGCGTGATCGCGGCCATAGCGATGTGCGCTGTCCACTGCTGATCCCGAAGCGGCAGCGGCTCTCATGCGCCGTCGAAATTTGAGCCGACGGAGCGGCCGGATCAAATTTGCCAGTGGAAACCCGTAACAGTCGAGTTGCTCCACAGCGAAGCCCGCTCCGCCCAGCAACGCGACGAGATTGCTCCGCTCATAGCGACGAAGGTGGCCGGCGCATACGTCGTCGATGCCCCAGCGGTGTTGGTGGGCAGGGACAGACAGCAGCAGCCGCCCGCCGGGAGTGAGCCAACTGCGCCACTCCCGCAAAGCCGCTGCATGGTCGTCGATGTGCTCGAGAACCTCGAAGGCGCATAGATAATCGAAACGCGCCGGCCAGTGCGGTTGCTTGGTGCTGTAGAGCGTAGGCCGCGCTCCGGCTACGCGCTCGTTGACATAGCGCGCGAGCGCCAGCGCTTCTGGCGACGTTTCATAGGCTTCGCAATCAAAGCCCCGGCTGGCGAGCTCGAACAGAAGCGCCCCCGCTCCGCAGCCGATTTCGAGCAGTCGGCCGGGCTGGCTGCCGGCCAAGAGTTGGAAGATGCGGTCGCGTCTGAGCAGATAGCTGGGGGCGGGAACCCAGTTCCGTTCGAGCACTACCGGACCGAAGAGCGGGTGAATGTCCATGTCGCTGCTGCAGCCGCGCGGAGAGAAATGCTACGGGAGCCCTGAATTGGCTACGGCCGCCGTATGGCAAGCGTGGCACGTGCTGTACGTCGCTCAGTCCCTGCGGGTGCTCCCGAGCAGCGCAAGGCGCTGAGCGTCAATCCTGCGGGCACGCTCAGGCGTCCGGCCACGGCTATCGCGATTCCTCCATATCGAACAGCATCGCGAACAGCAGCGATTGCAGGCCGGTGATGACGAGGAGGGCGGCGAGGATCGCCCGCGGCCCGGACACGCCGTAGCCGGCCAGCTGCTGCCACACGAGAAAGAGCCCGAAGAGGAGGCCCAGCGGCAGCAGCGTGAGGCCGAGAAAAAAGAAAAACACCAGCGGATGAAAATCCCACAAGATGTACTTGGTCCACAGCCTCCAGAAGAACCCGCGCAAGAGCATCGGCGAGACGCGCAGGGCGTAGCGGAGCCCTTTGATCTGCGACTGGCGTTCCCCCGGCAAGTAGATCGCCCGGCGCGGGACATCCAATACGCGCAGGCGGTGGGCATTCAGGCGGATCAGGAAATCCATTGGATAGCCGTAGCCCGGCCAGGCGCGCTCCCAGTCCACGCGCTCGAGGCCTTCGCGATTGATGGCGGTGAAGCCCTCCACCACATCGGCGACCTTGTAGTAGCCGGATGCGATCTTGGTCAGCATCGTGATCATCATGTTCCCGACCACTCGCGCCAGCGGCATGTTGCCCGGGATCTCGGCCAACGAGCCGATGCGGCGCATGAAGCGGTTCCCTTTCACGTAGTCCGCCTCGTCGTCGATGATCGGATCGAGCAGGTTCGCTACCTGCTCCAACGGCATCTGGTTGTCGCCGCCGCAGACCACGGCAATGTCGGCATCGCTCCGCAGCACGTGCTGATAGCCCGTGACGATGGCGGCGCCACATCCGCGATTGGTCTCGTGTCGGAGCAACTCGATCCGCGGATCGCGCGTCATGAGCTCGCGGACGATCTGGCCCATGCCGTCCGTGCTCGCGTCGTCGACCACGATGATCCGATCGATGGCCTCCGGTACTGCGGTGAGGGTCGGCCCGATGAGGCGCGACTCGTTGAAGGCCGGGATGACCAGGGCGATGCGCTTGTCGCGGTACACGGCGGACTCAGCTCGCCAGCGCAGCCCGCAGCGCGCGCGCGACCGCCTCGACGTTCTCGTCCGACAGCTCGGGATACATCGGCAGCGAGACGATCTCATCCGCCGCGCGTTCCGCCGCCGGCAGACTGCCGGGCGGCAAGCCGAAGCTCCCGCAGGCGGGTTGCCGGTGCGCCGGGATCGGATAGTGCACTCCGGTCGCCACGCCGCGCTCGCTGAGCTGGGCGCGCACTACATCGCGGCGGTCCACCCGTACGACGAACTGATGGTACACGGGCTCCGTCTCCTCATCCGCAGCGGGCAGCGTGAGCGGCGCGCCGTCCAGCAGCGTGCGATAGCGCGCCGCGATCTCGCGCCGGCGCGCATTCCATGCGTCCACATAGGGCAGTTTCACCGCCAGCACCGCGGCTTGCAGCGCGTCGAGCCGCTCGCCGAAGCCGAGCAGCGCGTGCTGGTACTTGCTGTTCGCCATGCGGCCGTGATCGCGCAGCGCGCGGACGTGTCGCGCGATGTCCGCGTCGTTGGTGACCACCATCCCGCCGTCGCCGAGGCCGCCCAGATTTTTGCCGGGATAGAAGCTGAAACAGCCCGCCGCCCCGCACCCACCCACGCGCCGTCCGCGCCAGCGGGCGCCGTGCGCCTGGCACGCGTCCTCGATCAGTACCACGTGATGGAGATCGGCGAGCTCGCCGAGTGCGTCGAGGTCCGCCGGGCGGCCGTACAGGTGCACCGGCAGGATCGCCCGGGTCCGCGGCGTCACGGCGGCCGCCACGCGGTTCGGGTCCAGGTTGTACGTCGCCGGGTCGATGTCGGCGAAGACAGGCCGCGCGCCCGCGTGCACGATCGCTTCGACGGTCGCCATGAATGTCAGTGGCGTCGTGATCACCTCGTCACCGGGCCC
>JBFXHX010000040.1:0-1541 GCA_050176585.1 Binatia bacterium | reverse complement strand
CACGGCACCGGCGCCGATGCGAACCCCGGGCAAGAGCGTGACGTGCGCGCCGATGATCGCGCCCGTCTCGAGGTGCGGTCCGCGCAGCTCGTCCTTGGCGCGCGCGCTACGCGGATAGCGCGCATTGGTCAGCACCGTTCCGGGGCCGATCCAGACGTCGGCCTCGAGCACGCTGAACTCAGGGACGAAGGCGTTCGAATGAATGCGCACCCGGTCGCCGATCTCCACGTGGTGCTCCACGATCGTGTGGCTGCCGATGCTCACGCCGCGACCGATCCGGTTCAGCTCGCGGATCAGCACGCCATGGCCGGTCTCGAAATCGTCTCCAATGACGTTGCCGGCGTATATCACCGTATGGCTGCGGATGACGGCGCGCCGGCCGATCGCGGTCTCCAGCGCTCCCGGCGCGCAACCGCGCGGCGGCGCGCCGAGGACGACGAACTCCCCCAGGGTCGCCGTCGCCTCGTCGATGGCGACGGACGGATGCCGCTGCACGAGCTCACCCGCCATCACCGTTCACCTTCGAGCGCAATGGTGCGCCCGTCCTCGCGGAGCGAGCGCTGGGCCGCCTCGAGCACCCGGACGACCTCCAGCGCGTGTCGCCCATCGGTCAACGGCGTCCGGCCCTCCGTCACGCAATCCACGAAGTGCTGGCACTCGAGCTGCAACGGCTCGGGAAACTTCAGCGCCGGGATCGTGATATCGCCGTGCCGCAGCGCCAATTGAAACTCCGCGAAGCTCCCGAAGTCGCTGGGGGAATCGGCTGTCGGCACGCGATCCACGCCGCGGTCGTGCAGTACGATGCGCGCGTCGACGCTCGCGTCGTCGTACACCACCATCTTCCGGCTGCCCACGACGGTCATGCGCCGGACCTTGTGCGGATCGAGCCAGCTGATGTGCACGTGCGCGCAGACGCCGCCGGGGAAGGTCGCGGTCAGGAACACGACATCCTCGAGGTCGGGTTGCAAATAGGCGAATCCCCGGGCGCTGACGTTTTGCGGCGCCGCGCCGAGCAGGTACAGCAGAATCGAGACGTCGTGCGGGCCGAAATTCCACAGCGCATTGACGTCTTGCCGGACCCGCCCGAGATTCAACCGCTGCGCGTACAGGTACAGCACGTCGCCGAGCTCGCCGCTCGCTATGTACTCCTTCAGACGGCGCACGGCCGCATTGTAGAGAAAGATGTGGCCCACCATCAGCACGCGGCGGTTCCGTTCGGCGAGCGCGACCAAGGCCGCGCCGTCCGCGACCGTCATTGCCAGCGGTTTTTCGACCAGCACGTGTTTCCCCGCCTCCAGTGCTTCACCGACCATGCGGGCGTGCAGCGCGGCCGGTACGGCGATGATCACCGCGTCGACATCCGGCCGCCCGAGCAGCTCGCGGTAGTCGCGGGTGACGAAGAGCTCCTGGCCGTGCGCGGACTGCGGAGGCAGTCGGCCGCCGTCCGAGTCTGCCAGCGCGACGACCTGGGCGCGCGGCACCTCGCGCATGGCGCGCAGCAGATTAGGACCCCAGTACCCGAGGCCGATCTGTCCTATTCG
>JBFXHX010000039.1:16661-32572 GCA_050176585.1 Binatia bacterium | reverse complement strand
CATAGTCGATCATCTCCAGCGCCTGCGCGAACGCGTCGGTCGAGCTGCCGCTGTCGTAGAGCATGCCGCTGGGCGAGCGGTACGGGAATTCATCCGGCCGCACCATGTTCCGCTTCCGCAGCTCGGCCGGATCGAGTTTCAGCCGGCGGGCGGCGAGCTCCATCATGTGCTCGTGCACCCACACTGCAGCGGGCACGCCGACGCCGCGGTAGACGCTCAGCGTGGTCTTGTTCGTGCACACGGTGCACACATCGAACGCGTAGTTCTCGAGCCGGTACGGGCCGGGGATGATCCCGCTGATCTGCAGCGCCTCGAAGGCGGAGTGCCACGGGTCGGCGGAATACGCGCCGAGATCGCCGAGGATGCGCACGCGCAACCCGAGCAGGGTGCCGTCCGCCGTGAAGCCCATCTCGCAGTCCACGATGTCGTCCTTGGCGTGGAAGGAGCCGACGAAATTCTCGCGCCGGTCCTCGGTCCATTTCACCGGCACGCCGAGCTCGAGGGCGAGCAGGCAGGTGAGGATCTCCTCGGGAAAGATCTCGGTCTTGAGACCGAACCCGCCGCCGACGTCGGGCGCGATCACACGCAGCTTGTGCTCGGGAAAGCCCATGAGGTCCGCGATGCGGGTCCGCACCTGATGCGGCGTCTGGCTGGAGGTCCAGAGCGTGAGGGTGCCGTCGCCCTCCAGATTGGCCAGCGTCGCCCGACCCTCAAGCGGCAGCGCACAATGCCGCGTGGTGCGGAAGCGCTCGCGCAGCACCACGGCGGCCTTCGCGAACGCCGCGTCCACATTGCCGTGCTCGCCGGCCGCGCGCAGCACGACGTTGTCGCCGAACTCTTCGTGCACCAGCGGCGCGCCGGCCGCGAGCGCCTGTTCCGGATCGACGACTGCCGGCAGCGGCTCGTACTCGACCTCGATGCGCTCGGCCGCGTCTTCGGCGATGTAGCGCGAGTCCGCCACCACCAGGGCGACCGGCTCGCCCACGTGCCGCACCTTGCCGAGCGCCAGGCATGGCCACTCGCTCTGCTTGAAGATCGAGGGCGGAAAGATCTCCGGCCGGAACGGATAGCCGAGCGGCTTGATACGGCCCGCCACATCCGCACCGGTCAACACGCGATGGACGCCGGACATTGCGAGCGCTGCACTGGCATCGATCCGCTTGATGCGCGCGTGCGCGTGCGCGCTACGGGCGAAGGCGATGTGCAGCGTGCCGGGCAGGCGCAGGTCGTCCACGTAGGTGGCGCGCCCGCGCAGGAACCGGGGGTCCTCCACGCGGGTGACGCTGGCACCGATGAGCTTGGGCGTTGCCGTAACCGTTCGATTCATGCCGGCGGCGTAACGCAGTCGGGTCGCCGCGGTCAAATCGGTCGCGAGCGGAGGCAGTCCAGCGCGCGGTGCTCTGCACACTTGACGCGTCCGGCGCGGGGGCGTACGCCGTCGGACAGGGCAGCGTCACACCAGGAGGCCAGCCATGCTGGAGGCGTTGGAGACCGAGGACGAGAGCGCGAATTGGAACACGACCGATCGCACGCTGGGCAGCGACATCGTGTTCCGGCAGAAGGCAGCGCCGTTCGGCATCACCCGCGACGATTTGAAAAAGAAGCGCCTCAGCGCGCGGCGATTCTTTGCGCTCTACGAGTCCGTCTTCGAGCCACTGAAACAGAAGTACGCCTCACAGCCGTATTTGACGGAGGCGGATCCGACGACGTGGACCGAAGAGCAGTGGATGAAGCAAGCCGGCCAGCTCTGGGCGATCGAGAATCACGTCACCAAGACGATGGCCGTGTGGCTGATGACCCTCACGAAGGGGCCGCACGGCGAGTTTCTCGATGTTCAGCGCATGCTCGTGCGCCAGATGTACGAGGAGCACCGCCACATGAAGGTGTGGGAGGACACGTTTCTCAAGAAGGGCTGGGTGCGCTCCCGCTACGATATGTACGAGCTCGAGGTCTGCCGGCCGAACATCTGGACCCACAACATGTACGCGGCGATGATCGATTTCCCCGGGCTCCACTACAACCCCGCGGTGCTCGCCGCCGGGCAGCACTACCCCGGTGAGGATTTCGCCGGCGACATGATCATGTACATCGCCGACAACCTGAAGGATCCCGATCTGGCGCGTCCGTACGAGGTGCAGACGATCGAGGAGAAGCATCACTCGGACATTGGCAAGTACATCATCTGGAAGTATGCCGACTCGCCGGAGGTGCAGGAGCTCTGCCTCTGGTGGGGACTGCGCGGCCTCGAGAGCATCCGTCACTGGGCTCTGGGGCTCATCGAATTCCTCTACGACAAGAAAATCGACGCGCCGGAGATCGAGATGCCGGTCGTCGAGCTGTGAGGGCCAAGCCGTGGCGCTCGAGGAAACCGCGGGGCAGGGCACCGCGAACGTCGTCGACAAGCCCTACATCGACTGGCACCTGTGCACGGATTGCGGCAACTGCCGCGAGGTGTGCCCGCCCGAGGCGATCGTGATCGCGCTCCACACCAATGTGAAGTACGAGGTGTGGGAGCAGCGCTGCACGGGCTGCGGCGGGCCCGAGCGCGCGCCATGCGTGCGCTGGTGTCCGGCACCGGGCGCGCTGGTCTGGAACGCCGGTGCGTATCCCCGGCGCAAGCGCATTCTGACCCCGTGACGACGCCAGTGCGGCACCCGGAGCTCCCGCCGGTTTTGCAGCGCGTCCTCGGCGGTCAGGACCTGCAGTTGATGATCGGCCGCTGCGGGCAGCTGATCACGATCGACCAGAGCGGATCACCGCACGCGGCGCTGCTGTCGTTCGGAGAGGTGATCGCGACCGACGCGCGCACGATCCGCCTGGGTCTGCCGCACGACGGCATCAGCGCGGAGCACCTGCGGCGGACACCGCGCGCGCTGCTCAGCGTGGTGTACGGACCGGTCGCGTATGGCGTGCAGGGTGACGTGGAGCCGTTGCCGGCCAGCAGCGCGGTCAGCCAAGCGCGTTTCATCATGCGCGTGACCGGCGTGACCGAGGACCGCCCCGATGGCCGGCACCTGACCAGCGGCATCACGTACGCGCCGAGCAGGCGGACGCGCGAGGTCCTGGCCGACTGGGAACAGTCGCTCGCCGCGCTGGTGGAGTGACCCACCGTCGGGGCGGGCGATGATTGCCGCGCCGCGCCCCCTGCAACCGATGTCGGGTCCTTGGCGTGGACGACGAGCCGGTGCCGCGCCCGCGCGTCGCGAAGTGCACTCGCCGCACCGCTTAGCGCCCGCGCCTGGCGGGCGCCGCTCGTCGGCGCCGTTTGGATTGGGGCCGGACCGCTCTCCAACGGGCGCCGACAGAGCGGCGGCCGCCAGTGTCGCCAGCATGTGCAGCCCCGGCGTGCGCGCATTCATCGCGTGGCCGGCGAACCCGGTGTGGCGGGATGACGTGATTGGGCGCGCCATACGTGCCGCGCCTCGCCCCCGGGCATGCCTGCGCGACGCCGAGCGGCCACAGGAGCCCGCGGCTACACTCGGGTATCCCTGCGCGAGCGCGGCCGTATCGTCACCGTCGACTCGGACGCGTGCCTCCGCTCACTTCGCCGTCAGAGAATCGATGGACGGCGCGAGCGGCGATTCGGAGAAGGGCCGCCGTTCGACTCGTTGCGGCCCCGCACTGCTTGTCGCCGATCGCCGCCGCGCATCGCGCAGGGCGAGCGTGCGCTGCGTATCGACGGTCATGCTCGCCGGATCGATCACCGCCGCGTAGTCGCGCTGCGCGCTGTCGAGCGACACCCAGTTCCCGTGCAGGGCTTGCCGGAGCCCAAGCTCATTCCAAAACGCGCCATTGCCGCGCCGGCGGAGCGCCTCGTGCGGCCGGCCGTGCCGCGTTGACATGCCGCGGGCTTGCTGAACAATGGCTCACCACGTCTCGCTCGGGCGGCTGCCGCGCGTACGGGCGTCGCTGTGTTGCGCTGTGTGGATCGGGTGATCAGCCGGCTGCGGATGTGGGGGAGGGCACCTTCATGAACCATACGTGGACGGAATCGGGCGAGGAGCACCGGCTCTTGATCGAGACTTTCACGCGCTTCGCTGAGAACGAGCTCCGGCCATTGGCGGACGAGCACGCCGAAGGCCCGATCCTCGCGGTGGAGCTGGTTCGCGATCTCTTCTCCCGCCTCGAGCGGTTCGGGCTGATCGGCGGGCTCGTGCCGGCGAGCGACGCCGGCGCAGAGCTCCCGCTGCAGGTGTACGGGGTGCTGTTCGAGGAGCTGGCCCGATCGTGGGCCGATCTCGCGCTGGCGACGCTGCTGCAGGCCGGCGTCGCTTCGTGCCTGAGCCGGCTCGGCACCGCCGAGCAGAAGCGGCGGTACCTGGAACCGGTGCTCCGCGGAGAGCGCATCGGCTGCATCTGCGTCTCCGAGCCCGCGGTGGGCTCCAGCGTCGCGGAGGTGCGCACGCGCGCCGTCCCGGGCGCCGATGGATGGCTCATCGAAGGCCAGAAGCTCTGGATTTCCAACGGCTCGTGGTCCGACTTCGCGATCGTCGTGTGCCGCGGCAGCGACGGCCTGATGATGCTCGTGGCCGACCGCGACGCGGGCTACACGAGCCGCGAAATCGACAAAATGGGGCTCCACGCCGCATCGACGGCGGAGCTGTTCTTCGACAACGTGCCGGTCGCCCGCGAGGGCGTGCTCGGCGATCCGCGCGCCGGACTGCGGCAGACACTCCAGCTCTTCGAGCGGGCGCGCGTCATGGTGGGGCTCACGTCGGTCGGCATCGCGCGCGCCGCCTTGGAAGAGGCGATCGCATACGCGCGCGCGCGGCAACAACACGGCAAGCCGATCGGAGCGCACCAGCTCATCCAAGCATACGTGGCCGAGATGGCCACCGAGATCGATGCCGCTCGCGCGCTCTGCCACCGCGCGCTCGCACTGCTCGAGCGCGGTGTGCGCTGCGATACCGAGACATCCATGGCCAAGTGGTATGCGACCGAGATGGCCGTGCGCGCCGCCTCGAAAGCCGTGCAGATTCACGGCGGGTTCGGGATTACGCGCGAGTACCGGGTGGAGCGGCACTTCCGGAACGCGCGCATCATGACGATTCCGGACGGCACCACCGAGATCCAGAAGCTGATCATCGGCCGGAACCTGCTCGGCTTGTCGGCGTTCTCCTGACCGCCGCGCGCCGCGCGGCATGTCGGCGGCTGAAGCGATACGCGCCCGGCGCATCAGCTCGCCCGCCAGTCCTGCAGGCGCTCCAGATAGCGGACGCTGGTGTCGAGGTCCTGCGCGATCGGCATCCCATAGGTCAGGCCGTGATTGAGCACCAAATGCGTCAGCTCCGCTTCCTGGTACTCCTTCAGCCGGCGGCGGCATTCCGCTTCGGTTCCGAGCACGCACATCGCGCGGATCATGTCGTCGGCGTGAGGCGAACCGCCGCGCGGAGGTCTCCCACCGTCATCATCTGCTGATACGGCTCTCGCCCCGCGGCGATGATCTCTTCCACTTTCAGGGCCTGGCGCAGTGGCAGCAGAATGCTCGCATCCAGGCCGCCCTCCGTGAGCAACGTTTCGTAGTAGCACGGAAGCCCCAGGAGGAATGCCACCATCGGCTTCACCAGCGTGGCGCGCATGTCGGCGACGACCGCGCCGAACTTTTCGCGCAGGATTTCCGCTTCGATTTGGGTCCAACTGCTCCATGGCCCCGCCCCGTCCGCATCAGAGGTTTTCGATCACCTACGTCTCGTAGTGATCGAGCATCGCTTCCTGCCCGGGATAGATGACGATCGTCGTCGCCGGGTCCTCGATGATTGCCGGCCCGCTGATCAGGTTGCCGGCGCGAACGCTCGGGCCGTCGTAGATGCGCGTGTAGACGAAGCCCTGACCGTCGAACTGGACCGGGCGCGTGCCCATGCGGGCGTGCGCCGCATCCTCGCTTCGAACGGATGGCTTGCGGCTTCACGGCCTCGCGCATGCCGATCAGGTCGGAGCGGAGGCTGAGGATCTCCACACGCTGCCCCGGCCGTTTGAACGAGTAGAGCTTCTCGTGCAGGTCGTGGAAGTCCTGAATGGTCGTGGCCAGGTTGAGCTCGGTGACCCGCTTCGTACGCGAGCGAATCGGGACCGTCACCTGTGTCTGGCCAACGTAGCGCATGTCCATCGCGCGGTGCACGACGGTCTCCAGCACGCGCGCGCGGTCGCCGAGCAGCCGGTATGCTTCGCTCTCCATGCCCGCGAACACGTCGTTGAGCTGGTCGAGATCGACCCGGTCCGTGCGGGTGATGAAGCTGCGCACCTTGGAGATCTTGAAATTCGAGATGAGCGCGTCGAGCGCGCAGAAGACGCCGGCGTTCTTCGGCACCAGGATCGTCTTGATGCCCAGGTCCTTCGCCTGGATCCCCATGTGCACGGGGCCGGCACCGCCGAACGCCATCAGCGCGTAATCGCGGGGGTCGCGGCCGCGGGCGACCCACACGTAGCGGATGGCGTTGTTCATCGCGTTGTTGACGATGCGGCGCGGAGTACGCCACCATCGTGTTCGTGACCACGGTCGTGCCCAGGACCAAAGTGTCCACGCCGCCGAGGAAGTCGCGGACGCCGAGCTGGTAATGTGCGGCCATGGCGCCGATGGCGTCGAGGATGCCAGTGGCTTCCTCGCGCGCGGTGGTGAACACCTTACCGCTGAAGATCGCGCTGGACTCGTCGCACGCGACGAAGTCGGTGAAGGTGCCGCCGACGTCGATGCCGACTTGGAATTGTTGTGCCATGGCTCTCCTTCGGGAGGCGCCGCGCACCGGGCGGGCTCAGTCCCACACCAGCAAGCGAGCCGTCAGGGCGAAGCGCGGCCGGAAGACCGACACCAGCGCCGGAATGACGAGCAGCGCGCCGAGCAGGTTGACCGCCAGCACCAGCGCCAGCAGCGCGCCCATCTCGGCCATGAAACGGAACGAGGAGACGAAGTACCACATCCCGACGCAGGCGATCATCACGGTCGCGGTGAAGAATACCGCCCGCCCGGTGGTGCGGATCGCCACCTCGATGGCGCGGTCGAAATCGCCGAGTCGGCGGATCTCCTGCAGGATGCGCGTCAGAGTGTAAATCCCGTAATCGATACCCACCCCGATGCCCACCGAGATGATCGGCAGTGTGTTGACATCGAGGCCTACGTTCATCAGCACCATGATCGCCGACACCACGAAGTTCGTGGCGACGCAGGGGATGGTCAAAATTGCCGCTGCCCAGAGCGAGCGAAACGCCGCGAAGCAGGCGGTGCCGATGATCGCGGTGGCCAACAGGAAGACCAGCACCTGTTTTTGCTGCACCTCAGCGTTAGTAGCCGCGCGCACGCCGGCCGGTCCGCTGGCCAGCTCGAATACCACGGGGCTGTCCGGGGCGGCCAGCGCGTAGCGTTGGATCCACCCCACCACGTCGGCCAGGGTCTCACCGCGGTGGTCTTCCAGCCATACGATGACGTTGGTGTGGCGGTAGCGGTCGTCCACGAAGCGGCGGAAATCGCCGGGAGCGGTCCCCCGCAGCAGCACGTTGGAGAGCTGCGCGGCGGCTTCGTTGGTATCCGGCAGCTGCTCCCACTTCACCTCATTGCCGTGCATGCGCCGGTTGAGCACCGGGAAGAAGTCGGCGTACGAGAAGGTGCGGCGCACCCGCGGATGGCGTTCGACATAGCGCTGGAAGTCGTCGATGCGGGCGAGGATGGGCACCTGGCGCACGCCGAGCACGGCGGCGCTGCGGTCGCCGTCGCCAGCCGCGGCGGCCTCTGGGGTGCGCAGCCGTGCGATGACGTAGAGCTCGTCGGTGCCGACGAAGTTCGCATTGATCGCCGCGCTGGCCCGGTTGTACGGCGAGTCGGGCCCGAGCAGGACCGTGCCGGCGGTGCGGTCGCCGATGCTGACCCGCGTGGAGAGCGCAAAGGCGCCGAGTGTCACCACCGCCGCGCCGAGCACGACCCAGCGCGCGCGCGGGCCCGTGACCAGGTGGGCGATTGCCTCGATGGGCGCGGTGGTCAGCCGGCTCTCGGCGCGCTCCCGCAGCCGCCAGCTCGGCGGCAGCCCGAAGATCGCGATCACCACCGGGATCAAGATGAGCACCGTCAGCAGGAAGGTCGCGGCCCAAAAGCCGCAGAACACCGCGAGGTGCTGCATCACCGGGATCGAGGAGACGGCGATCACCAGCAGCCCGAGCACGTCGGTCATGATGCCGAGCCCGCCCGACGCGAACAGCGCCAGGATGAGCATTCGCGCTTTGGCGGTGGCGTCGAGGTCGTCGTCGACGAGCTCGAAGATGCGCACGATCTTCTGAATCCCGTGGCTGAGGCCGCGCGCCATCAGCAGCGCCGGGATCAGGATGATCAGGGGGTCGAGCGTGTAGCGCAGCCAGCCGACGAACCCGAGACCCCAGATGGTGCTCACCGCAGTCGCCAGGATCGGCAGCAGCGTGAGGTGTACGTTGCGGATGTAGAAGTAGAGCATCGCGAACGTGACCAGCAGGCTGGCCGCCAGGATGCCGAGAATCTCGCGCTGATAGGTCCATACCCAGCCCATCAACACCGGCTCGCCGAAGAGCAGGACTTCGTGGCGCTCGCCGGTCTCCGCGGCTTGAATCGCCTGCAGCCGTGCGAAGACGTCGGCTAGCGCGGTGCGCGCCTCGATGAAGTCGCCGCGAATCAAGCTGGACGTGCCGTCGAAGGACACCAGCGTGCCGACCACGCCCGCGGCCGCTGTGTCGCGGCGGAAACGCTCCCATTCGGCGGTGGACGAGGGCAAGGCTCTGGGCACGAGATTTTCGACTGCCACGCTGCTGCCGCGCAGCGTGATCGTCTTCACCTTGCGAGAGGTGAGCGACACCACTTGGTCGTGATTGACGCCCGGAATCGCATCGAGCGCCGCGGTGATGCGGGCGATCTTCTCCAGGCTGGGCCGGTCGTAGATCGTGCCGGTGCGCGCCCGCACCATGATGAAGACGGTCAACGGGCTGCCATACTGGTCGCCGTAAGTGCGGTGTACAGCCAGGAACGGATGCGCCACCGGCCACAAATCGGAGAGCGTGATCCGAAAGCGCACGTACATGCACTGCCAGGCAAAGAATCCGGTCAGCGCCAGGATGAGGAGCAGGATCGGCCAGCGGAAGCGGATGACGTTGCGCGCGAACGACTCCATTTCCGCCTCGTGCGCTCACTCCCGCCGCCATGTGGCGGCGACCGATGCAATGACATCCAGTGACAATCGCTCCACCCGCAACTGGCCCACCAACAGCACTTCCGAGCCGATCGAGCGCCCCCGCCCGAACCAGGGTTGGCCAGTGTGCGCGCCCGCGTTGGGTACGGTCTGCCAACTACCCGGTGCGCCGGACCGCCTAGACATCATGAGGCTCCCGCGGTCGCCAATCGCGAGCACTTCGCTGTCGAGATCGAACGCGATGAGGTCGTACACGTCCCGCCCGTCGCCGCGCTGCTCAGCCCACGTCGCGCCGCCATCGGCGCTGAACAGCAGCTCGCCGCGCTGGCCGCCGCCGACCACCGCATCTTCGCCTTTACACGCGACGGCGAAGAGGTGCGGGTCGAAGATTCCACCGCCTCGCTGCTGATCCATGTTCGCCCGCCATCGGTCGTGGACAGAATCAGCCCGCACTCACGGACCTGCCAGCCGCGGGCACTGGAAAAGGCGATGTCGTACAAATGCGGCTCGACCAGCCCGAATTGCGCGGTCAGCGCGGGCAGCAACTCGTCCCACGGCAGCTCGACCGGCATCCAGTTGGCACCGCCGTCGTCGGTACGCCAGAGTATACCGAACTCGCCGAGAATGAACCGGCCGCCGCCTTTCGCGAAGCGCACCAGGAATAGCTGCCGATCGGTGCCGAGGTCGCGCCGCGTCCAGGTGAAGCCACCGTCAGCCGTCTCGAGGACGAGACGGTGGCTGCCCACCGCGACACCGCGGCGCGCAGGGGCGAATGCGACGCTGAACAACGGGCGAGTCTCGCCGGACGCGAGCGGCTGCCAGCTCACCCCCTCATCCGTGCTGCGCGACATCTCGGATGCGGGGTGGGTGCCTCCGCGCTCGCGATGACAACCGGCGGCCGCCAACCCCGCGGTGAGGCAGGCCGCCAGCGGTATCAGCAGGGCGGCGTGGCGCATGCGCGCGGCTGCTCCCGTCATGTGCGGTCCGCGCGTGCGCTGCAATGCCGATCCTCGATCGCGGCGGACAGCCGCACCCACGCCGCCGCGGCGCCGATCCGAAGCGCGTCTGCGTCGGTCGCCGTACCGCCGGGTCGGCCGAGCAGTCGCGCGAGTGTCGCGAGCGCATCCCGCCGGCAGCTGCGCCCGAGCGACGATACCGCGAGGAGCCGCTCGGTCACGTCACGGCGGACGTCGTCCGCCAGCGCGCCCAGCCGCGCCACGGCCTCGCCGTCGTGCTCGGCGAGCACGCCCTCCGCGGCGATGCGCAGGCGTTCGTCGGTCTCGTGGCGCTTCACGAGCGTGGCGAACCGTACCACCTCGGATGGGGGAGCGGCGCGCCGGTGGCTGATCTCGCCGAGCGCGTGAAGGATTTCGAAACGCAAACCCGCCACGGGTTCGGCATCCCAGCGCCGGGCGAGCGCCCCCAGCGGCCAATCCGCGGAAAGGGCCGCGGCGCGCATAGTGGGCAGGATCTCGAGTGCCGCCGAACGGACGAGCGGGGAGGTGTCGTTGAGCGCTCGCACGATATCCGACTCCGACCATTCCGCTCCGGGCAGCTCGGACAACGCGTAGATCGCGTTGGTGCGGAGCACCTCGTCGGGGTCGATCAGGGCCCGGTTCAGCACTGCCGCGGCATTCCCTGCGCGGTCGGGCTGCAGGGCGGCGAGTAGGCGGGCGGCCTCCAGGGCCAGCTCTTGATTCTCACCGCGCAGCGCGTCGTTCAGCGCGGCCACGTGTCGGCTGTCTCCGAGGCGCACGAGTCCGCCAGCCGCGAACTCGCGTACGAGCGGGTCGGGGGCTTCGAGCATCGCCGCGAGCACCGGCCGATCTTCACGCACCGCCTGATCGGAAAGGAGCTTGGCGCCCGTTCGCCGGACCAGCTCGCTGTCGTCGCGCAGTACCGCCCGGTACACCGCCGGGCGGCACCGCGCCGACAGCGCATCCGACCGCACCGCGTACGGCAAGGCCTTCAACCGAATCGCCCAGTCCGCATGCCGCGCCGCCACCGCCAGCAGCGCCAAGCATCGATCGTCTACGCGCGCGCGCCCGCAGCGGTACTCGAGCAGCGCGTCGAACGCGGCGCGGCGCGGCGCCTCGGCGGCGCCGTCCATCGCTCGCTGCAGCACGAGCGCAGCGGTGTCGGCCGGTTTGTCCCAATCTGCGAGCGCGGCGGCCATGAGCGGCGCCGCGCTGAGGGCGCCGAGGGCCAACAGCGCCCGCCCTCGATGCGTGATTGCGCTCATCGCCCCGATCCCGTCTCTCTCGTCAATAATTGTACGAGACGGAAGCTTGACGTCCCCGAAGCCGCGGAACGGCTGGCTGAACAGGATAGTGAACTGCTCGTTCGTCTGATCCACTTTGGCGCCCGCCGCGCCGATCGGCCGGATGCCGCCCTCGCGGATGCGCTGCTCGAACTGCACCGTGATGCTGGCCGTGCGATCCTCGCGGATCAGGAAAGTCAGCCGGTCGAAGGCCACCGCGTAGCCGTACTGCGCCCGGCGGATGATGCCGTTGCTCATCCCGCCGATGTTCTCCCACGGCCGGTCGATGTCCCAGATCGCCTCCACCTGGCCGACGATCTTGGTGAGCGCCTCGAAGTAGTTCAGCGAAAACCCCACCGTGTTGAAGCGCGGATGGATCTGCTTGAGGTGCGGGATGCCCCCGATCGGCGAGGCCGGATCGGGGACGAAGGAGTCGAATATGGTGATCCCGTCGCCGATGTGGCGCTGCAACCAGTTGAGGGTGAAGTCCACGCCCACCAAGCGGCCGAGCCAGCGCAACCCACCTCACGCCGCGCTGTCCGTTTTCGATGTCGTCGCGCAAGGTGATGAACGGCGGCAGGTTGATCAGGTTGAGCGGCGAGGACGCCTGCGCACCGGTGATGCCCTTAGTCGGGTTGCGGGCCGGCAGCTGCGTGGAGATGAAGGCCACTGCATCGGGACTCAGGTACACCTCGAGCTGAAAATCTGGGGCAAACGGCAGGCTGTACGCCCCGCGCGCCGCCCAGAGCGGAATGCGCAGGTTGTCGAAGGCCTCCTTGCCCAGCGGCTCCAGGACCACGTGCCAGCTGAGATCGAGCGGGTTGATGTCGTCGAGCAGCCGGGTGGGGGCGACGTCGCCCCACACAATGGTCGGGCGCCCGATCCGGATCCAGAAGTCGCCGGGGTTGTAGTGGGCGAACAGCTCCCAGATCGCGGCGGCGGCCTCATCGCCCGCCGCGCGCATGAACCAGCCGTCGCCCGCATAGCGGGTGGGAAAGGCGTCGTAATCCACATTGTTCACGTCGGCATCCTGGGTCGTGTCGAACCAGACCGGGGTGCGCGCGAACAGGCGCAAGTCTTGACCTGCGTGTTCCAGGTGGTGTCGGTGAGTAGCCGTTGCCGAAGCAGCTGCAACATCGCGCGATTGAGTCCCGGATTGTTGGGGTTGCCGTCGCCGGTGTGGATGTCGGCCTGCACGCGCGCAATACCCGCCATCTCCACGGCGCCGTATTCTCCCTCGTATAGCGTGATCGTCCCCGGCGCGCGCTGCGCAAGGAAGGCCAGCGCGGTGATGCTCCCTAGCGTCGCGATCGCTCGTTTCATCGTGTGCCCCCTTTGAAACGGTCGCCGTCATCGGATGGTGGTCGCATCCCGCGGCGGCGGGGTTGGACATCGCGCGCCTCCTACACCTCCTTGAGCTATCGACCCCGACTGGTGATCCTCTTCAGGGTGAAGTCTTGAATCGACAGGACGTTGGGTTTGTTGAAGTCCCAGCGATACAGGTTGTAGAAGCTGCCGCTATTGGTCTGGTAGTTGTACAGGCGGAACAGGGTGGAACGCGCATGGTTCCCGCAGTGGGAATCCTCGCGGATGAAGTGCGTGTGCCAGCCGAGCCAGAGGTTGTCCTGGCGATCGAAGAAATCCCCGACGGATAGGTATGTGCCCGCGTCCACGTAGAGTTTCTTGCGCGAGTAGATGTGCGCCGGGTCCTTAGGCTTCGCATCAATGATCCACGTGTCGCGCAGCTCCGCTTTCGCGTCGCGGGGATACTTTCCTTTGATCAGCGGGATGTCCTTGCCCTTTTCCGGAATCGGGTTCGTGCTGGTGAGGTTCACCAGCATCGGTTTGCGGTCGATTAGGGTGAAGTCCCAGAGGCCGAGTGGATCGGAGAACCCGCCGAGGTCGCCGGAGCGGAGGTCGGAGCCGTCGACGGAATCGTAGCGCTGCGCGGAGGAGAACCGCTGCACCCGGCGCAGCACGGGGATGTACCCCCACGCGTCCGGATATTTGCTCTGATCGACGTACAGCACGCTCAACACCGACAGGCCCCTGACATCGTAGGGGTCGAGGTCGTGAATCAGGCTGCGCATCAGCTCGCCGGGAAAGCCGGGGACGACGGGTTTCGGCTCGAGGCAGACGCGGCCGTCGATGTAGAACTGGCTCACCTGTCCGACGATCGTCTTGTAGGTCTCGCCGGCCGGATTCACCCAATAGTTGTCGTACTCGTCGATGACCTCGTCGGGGATGAAATAGGTGCGGTTCGCCATCACCTCCAGCGCGGTTTGCGGCTGCAGGATGGGAAAGCCGCCGACCCACGCTGACCCGTCCTTGGTGGTCACGGTGCCGTCGGGGCCCACTGACGCCTTCCCGTTGTTGTCGAGGGTGGCCTGGATCTGCGGCGGCGGGAGCAAGTTGTTGGTCGGCGTCGTGGGGTTGATGGTGAGCACGGCGCCGTCTTCGATGTTCCGAATCCACGATTCGGGGAGCAGCGCGCGCACGGCATCGAGGTTCGCCGCCGTGATTTGGTCGCCGGTCTTGATCTTGCCGCTCGTGATCTCCTCGATGGTAGGCACGGACTTAGTCCAGGGGACGTCGCCGTCGACTGCGGCGGCAGCGCATCCAACCGCCACCGCGAACATCGCGATGGCCTCAGCGAGCAGTGGTGATCTCATGGTCCGCCCTTCTCGTCTTCGCGATTGGATCTGCGCGCGCGGGCAGTGCGAGCGCGTGTCGGCCCGTCCGCCTCGACTGCGGCTCGCGCTCCTGCAAGCGGGGCGTCGCCCGCAGTGCCGGGCATCCGCGAAGCGACATGCGCAAGCGCTGCGCGCCGGCCGGCCGCCATCACCGCCACTGCCAGCGGCCCCGGGTCGGCGAGGTATTCCTGGACGGAGGGATACTGGCGGTAGGCCCAGTGGCGGACCGTCCAGGCATGGCACAGCGCGATCAGCGACTGCACCTTGAGATCGAGCGCGGCGCTGGAAAACACCCCGGCGTCGATGGCCGGCTGGGCGGCGCGTTTCAGCGCCTCGGCGAAGGGCCGCTCGCGGTCGAGCAGCGGCTCGCGCATTTCCGGCCGGAGCGATTTCGTCTCTTGATATGCCAGCAGGGTGAACCGGTGGATGGTGTCGGTCGCGGTGACGTACACGCGGTACACGTCCAGAAAGACCTCGACCGGGTCGCCGCTCTGATCGGCGCGGTCGATCGCCGCTTGCACATCGACCACGGCCTGCTCAGCGCGCGCCTGGCTGCGGTCGAGGATGAACTGCAGAATGTCCTCCTTCTCCGGAAAGTAGTTGAAGATCGATCCGACGCTCAGGCCGGCCGCATCGGCGATCGCCCGCACCGGCGTGCCGTGGTACCCGTACTGCGCGAAATAACGGCAGCGCAGAGTCTGCAATTCGCTCGCGGCCGTCGCGCCAGAGCGTCGGGTCGAGCACCCGTTTGACTCCGAACGACGTGCTCACCGTCAGCGGTTTGCGCGCACCGGTCGCGCGCGCGCTGGATTTGAGGGCCTTCGCCATCGCGATTCCCCCACCTCGTCTATCGAGTAAGCGCTTATGGGTAAGCGCTTACTCACCTGCGGGGTGGATAGCCCGCGCGCCGACTCACTGGCAAGCGTGCAGCGCGCGCGGGCGGCGGAAGCGGGCTCGAGCCGCGTCAGCGCCGGGTGGCGTTGGGTGGCAGCGAGAAGGTCGCAAACGTGACGATGGTCTTCGTCTCGCGCACGTGTGCGATGCCGTGCAAGCGCTTCGTCACGACCTCGCCCAACTCGGCGAGGTCCGCGACGTAGATCTTGAGCAGCAGATCGTATTCGCCGACGATCGAGTACATTTCCGAGGCGACCTCGAGCATCGCGATCTGATCGGTCACCTCGTAGAGGTGGCCGGGATCGACGCGCATCATCACGAACATCGCGTGCATGGGCATTTGCCTTTCCGGACGCCGGCGCGTCGGCCGGCATCGCTGGTCGGCTTGTATCCACAAACCGGTCCGGTGGCCACCAGCGCGGCCGATGCGCGGTCCGATGTCAAACCCCCAGGTCATAGAGCTGTTCGAATTGCAGGTCCAGGTCCGCCACGGTCTGCCACATCATCCTGGCGTGCGACCCGTACTTCGGCGGCACGCACATCGGCGACTACACGATCATCAAGCCGGTGTTCTGCAACAACAAGGCCGGTGTCGTTTCCCTCGGTGCGTGCGCACATGCTGGACGTCGGCGGGCCGGCCGTCGGCGGGGGCATCAGCATCGACGCCAGGGAAGTGTGGCAGGAGTTGCTTCCGCTTCCCGCCGATCAAAGTGTTTGAAAAGAGCGAGCTGCGCCGCGATGTGTGGGACCTGCTGCGGGGCAACAACCGGATTCCGGAGATCACGGTCGCCGACCTCGAGGCGATGATCGGCGCGTGCAAGGTCGGCGTGCAACGCATCCGCGCGCTCGTCGACCGCTACGGCGTGGAGACCGTGTGCGAGGGGGGCGAATACACGCTCGACTACAGCGAGCGCGCGCTGCGGAGCG
>JBFXHX010000039.1:0-16561 GCA_050176585.1 Binatia bacterium | reverse complement strand
GGTCGGCAATTACGCGCCGGTGCACTGCGACACGGCCCATGAGCGCCGCGTCGAAGGCTATGCGGACGTCCAGTCCCCGCCGGGCGACATCCTCCTGTTGCACAGCTGCGGCGGCGGTGGCTGGGGCGATCGCTCGAGCGCGATCCGGAGCTCGTGCTCGCCGACGTGCGGAACGAGTACGTGTCGATCGAGGGCGCCGAGGCGATTACGGCGTCGTCATCGATTCCGAAGCGCTTCGCGTGGATGCGATAGCGACGGCGCGAGCGCGCGACCTGCGCCGGGCGAACGCCGGCACGTAGCGCAGCTCCCCCGAAAAGCTTAATCTCGCGCCGGTGACGGCGCGCGAGCAAAGCCAAGGGGGGAAGGCGATGACGACCGGAGATGACGGATCGAGCAGGGCGACGAGCGCCCCCCCCACCGCGGCGACGGAGCCGGAGGGCACGCGCCTCAGCCAGCTCGACCGCAAGCACAAGCTGCCCGGCTTTGCGCCGCTCGATCAGTACGCCGCGGCCGGCTCCCTGATCATCGTACGCGGCAAGGGGGTGTGGTGTTGGGATGCGGCCGGACGCCAGTACCTCGATGGCTGCTCGGCGATCTGGAACGTCAATCTCGGGTTCGGCCAGGCCGAGATCGTCGAGGCCGTCCGCAAGCAGCTCGAAACGCTCTCCTTTCATCTCAGCCTGCTGAACTTCTCGACGCCGCCCGCGATCGAGCTGGCGGCCAAGCTCGTCGAGCTCGCGCCGCCAGGCTTGAGTCGCGTGTTCTTCACCAGCGGCGGATCCGAGTCGAACGAGACGGTGATTCGCCTGTGTCGCCTGTACTTCAAGCTCAGAGGGTACGCGAACAAGACGAAGGCGATCGCGCGCCGGCGCGGGTACCACGGGTCTTCGATGGGCGCCGCGAGCCTGACCGGCATGGACCATTTTCATGAATACTTCGGGCCGATGCTGGAGAAGGTGCGCCACATCGACCCGCCGTACTGTTACCGCTGTCCGCTGGGGAAGACCTATCCAGAGTGCGCGGTTGCCTGCGCTGACCAGCTGGAAGACGCAATACGCGAAGAAGGCCCGGACACGGTCGCCTTCTTCATTGCCGAGCCGGTGATCGGTGCCGGTGGCGTGATCCCGGCTCCGCGGGAGTACTGGACGCGCATCCGCGAGATCTGCGACCGCTACGACGTGCTGCTGGTCGCGGACGAGGTCATCACCGGCTTCGGCCGGACCGGGAAGATGTTCGGCGTGGAGCATTGGGACGTGCGGCCGGACATCATCTCGTGCGCCAAGGGCTTGAGCAGCGGTTACCTGCCGTTGGGCAGCGTGCTCGTGCACGAGCGAATTTACCAGACGCTGGAGTCCATGCCGCCGGGCGCGGCGATGTGGCACGGGTTCACCAACTCCGGACATCCTGCGTGCTGTGCCGCCGCCCTGAAGACGGTCGAGATCCTCGAACGCGACGGTATCGTCGAGCACGCGGCGCGCATGGGCGAGCGTTTGCATGCCGGGCTACGCCGCTTTCTCGACTCGCCGATCGTCGGCGACGTGCGCGGTATCGGACTCATGGCGGCTATGGAGCTGGTCCGCGATCGCGCGACCAAGGATCCCTTTCCCGTCTCCGCCGGTGTCGGCCGCTACTTTCGCGATGCGTGCCGCGCAGAGGGTCTGCTCATCCGCCCCGTCGGGGACGCCATCTGTATGTCGCCGCCGCTCATCATCTCTCCGGAAGAGGTGGACGTAATACTCGAGCGGCTCGCGGCTGGGCTGCGGAAGACCGAAGCATGGGTCGTGGCGGAAAATCTGAGATGACGCCGCCCAGTGGCCCGCCCGGTTGAGCATCGCGATCGCAGCGCTTCGCCGGCGTCGCCGCTGAACGGCTCTGTGGCTGGCGCGTACCGAGCAGCGGCTGCGTGTACGCGAGCTGCTCGTACACTTGTTCCCATCCCCGCGGCATTTCGGGATTGCGGCAAAAGAGCTCCGTTTGCACGCTGGACATCACCCGGGTGTTTCCGTGCTCGCGATCGTGGACCGTGAAGCGATCGGGCCGTACGCGACGACGGTGTCGCGTCGAGCGGCCGGTACCGGAAGCTGGCCTCCACCGGGCCGAAGGTGAAATCGGTCGATCCGACCCAGCGCGCCGCGATCGACTCGAAGCCGGCGTGCCCGTACACGACCGTCCCGTCCGGAAACATCTGGGGCGTGGTGGGCAGCGTCTCCTGGAGCGCCGTGGCGGTGTCGCCGGTTTCGAGCTGATCGAGGACGAGCGCGAACAGCTGATGCAGCTCGTTGGCCGTCTGGTAGCACAGCGCATAGTTCGTAGGGCGAAATGCCGCGCACTCGACCCGACCGGGATCGATCGGTGGATAGGCGGTAGGTGTGAAGCCGGCGATCGCGATGCCGAGCCCAATGGTCGCGAGAGCGGCAGAGTTCATGATCCCCCCGAGTGCCATCGTTTCACGCACGGGTGCGGAGGCGCCCACATCGGGGACCGGGATCTCCTCGTCGGCGCTCGCCGGTTCTGCCGCATTTCGGCCAACAGGGCATCTGTCGCCATGCTCGCTCCTCGGCACTCGATGCCGTTCACCCGCTGCAGGATCAGGTCGCGCGGATCTGGCTGAACCGGCCGGAACAGCACAACCCGATCAACGCGCTGGCGCTCGACGAGCTCATCAGCGCCTTCGACGAGTTGCAGCGACACCCCGAGATCGCGGTCGCTGTCCTCGGGGGGCGCGGACCATCGTTCAGCGCCGGCGCCGATCGCAACGATTGGCCCGGGCTACCGCGAGCGGCGGATGCGAGTGCGCCGCAGCGAGGCTATACGGCCCAGCTTGGCCGGCGGGCGGTCCAGGCGATCGAGCGCGCCGAAGCGATCACGATCGCGCAACTGCATGGGCATGTGATCGGGGGAGCCGTGTTGATCGCGCTGGCGTGCGATCTCCGGATTGCTGCTCGGAGCACGCGCTTTCGGATCCCCGAGGTAGACCTGGGCGTGCCGCTCACCTGGGGCGGGGTGCCGCGCTTGGCCCGCGAGGTCGGCGCTGCGCGGGCGAGGGAGCTCATCCTCCTTTGCGACGCGTTCGATGCGGCGACCGCCGAACGCTATGCGTTGGTCAATCGCGTGGTCCCCGACGAGGAGCTCGACGCGGCAGTGGAGGACTGGACCCGGCGGTTGAGCGTCAAAGCGCCCTGGACACTGCACATGACGAAGCGTCAGTTCCGCGCGTACGCCTCCGCGGGCGTGCTCGGCGATGTGACCGAGCTCGACGGCGACCTGCTTACCAGTGCCTTGCGCGAAGATCCGACGCGGTTGGCCGTCGCGCCCAAGAAGAAAGCCACCGACGACGAGTGAGAAAGCGTCTGTCGCGCTATGCCGACTATATCAGGCCCAAGAACGTCGCGGCGTTGCCGCCGAAGAACAACTGCTTCTCGGTCGGCGAGAACAAGATGCGCGTCTCCACGATTGGTTGCACGAGCTGGAGGTAATGGCTCAACGGCTCTGTCCAGGGCCATTCGTCGCCCACATGATGCGGTCGCGGCGGACGGCGTCGTATAGGGTATGGATCTTCTCCAGGTACCCTCGTGCGGGTGGGTAGAGTTCACGTCGTACGTCGCGGACTCCAGCCACCCCGACAGAGCCGCCCCGGACGCGGCCACGGAGAGCCTCGGGAAGTCGCGCCGAGTGGCAACCCGCCGAGCGATCCTGGCGCATGACATACGCGCCGCCCGCGCCGTGTTGGGGCGCCCGCTGGCCGCCCGCACGGGGCTGGAGTGATCGCAGGGGACCGTCGGGGGATTCGGTGACCGGTGGAGGGGGGCGGCGCGAAGGCGGTGAGGCGTTCCGCTGCGGCAACCCTTGTGCATGCGATACCGTCCAGCGTAAGGAAACTGCCGCAGCGAGCCTGTACGCGAATCGTCTGCGCGTCAGCAACACGCGCCGCAACGCGGCCGGGCAATCCGGGTGAAAGCGGATATAGGGGCGCTGAGCACGTGACGGAGTGATTCATCCGTGCAGTATCTGGTCGGAGTCGACATCGGTGGCACGTGTACGGACTGCGTCCTCCTGGAGGAGGACGGCGCGACCACCGTCGGCAAGGCATTCTCGACGCCGCCGGATTTTTCGCGCGGCATTCTGGATGCAATCGACGTTGCCGCTGAGTCGATCGGCCGCTCGTCGCAGGACATCCTGAGCCAGACGCGCGTATTCCTGCACAGCGCGACCGTGGCGGAAAACGCGCTGGTCGATGGCACTGTCGCGCGTGCCGGGCTCATTACGACCCACGGCTTTGCGCAGACGCTGTTCCTCACGCGCGGTGGGTACGGTCGATGGTCTGGCCTCACCGAAGACGAGAAGCGCGACCCGATCGCGACCAGCAAGCCGTCGCCACTGGTGCCGATCTCCCGCATCGCCGCGGTCCGCGAACGGACCGACCGCGCCGGAGCGGTGCTCGCTCCAGTGCGCGCGGAGGAGGTTCGCGAGGCGATCCGTTACCTGAGCGGGCAGGGCGTCGAGTCCGTCGGCATCGCCCTGCTCTGGTCGTTCGTGAACGGGGAGAACGAGCGCAAGGTGCGCCAGATCGTCCAGGAGGAGCGACCCGATCTGTTCGTCACGATGTCGAGTGAGCTCGCCCCGTTTCTCGGTGAGTACGAGCGCACGTCGACGGTGGCCCTCAATGCATCCCTCGGGCCGGTCGTCGGTCGCTATCTGCGGGGCTTGGTCGACGGGCTGCGCGAGCGCGGTTTCCGCGGCGAGTTGCTGCTCATGCAAGCGCACGGGGGCCTCGTGCCCATCGAAGAAGCCGCGTCGCGTCCGGTGGCGATGGTCGAGTCCGGACCGGTCAGCGGTCTGATGGGGTGCAAGCGGCTCGGCGCCGCGCTTGGATTCGAGAACCTGATCTCCGCGGACATGGGTGGTACGACCTTCAAGATCGGGACGGTGCGCCGCGGCCTGATCGAGTACCAGCGCGAGCCGACAGTGCTGCGTTACCACTACGCTTTGCCGAAGATGGACGTCGTGAGCCTCGGACTGGCCGGTGGCAGCGTCGTCTCGGTCGACGAGCGGACTGGGCTGCCGCGCGTGGGTCCGCGTAGTGCTGGCTCCTATCCGGGGCCGATCTGCTATGCCCACGGGGGGCAACAGCCGACGCTCACGGACGTCGATGCGATTCTGGGCTATCTCAATTCGCGCTTCTTCCTCGGCGGACGCGCGCGCCTCGACGTGGACAAGGCGCGGCGCGGATTCGAGGAGCGGATCGGGCGTCCGCTCGGCTTGTCAGCGTCCGAAGCCGCCACGGCCATCTATACGCTCGCGAACAGCATGATCCACGACCTCGTGCACAAGACCACGGTGCAGCGCGGTCTCGACCCGCGCCGGTTCGCGTTATTTTCGACCGGAGGGACAGCGGGCATGCATTTGCCCATCGTCGGGCACGCGCTCGGTGTTGCCCAGGTCGTGGTGCCGCATTCCGCCTCCGTACAAGGCGCCTTCGGCCTCGTCACCTCCGACGTCGTGCACGAGGAAGTGACGACGCGGCCGATGCATCATCCCGGCGATCCGCACGCGGTGAACGGCATCTTCGCGGGCGCGCTGAGCAGCGTAGCGCGCCGTCTCGCAAGTGAAGGTTTCGCGCGCGAGGAGATCGCGCTCGAGTGTTTCATCGACATGCGCTACCGCCGGCAAGTGCACATCATCACGGTGCCGCAGAGCGGCTTATTCACCGTACCGCTGGCGGGTGAACCGGCCGCCGGCGCGATTACCGCTGAGGTGCTCGAACGCACGGCGGAGCGCTTCGAAGGACTGTACAAGGAACGCTACGGGGCCGAATCGACGTTCCCCGAAGCCGGCATCGAGCTCGTGACCTTTCGCGTACGCGGAACGGGCCGGGTGCGGAAGGCCACGCCGCGGGTCGCGGAGCTCGGCGACGCCGATCCGAGCCGTGCGGTGCTGGAGATGCGGCGCGCCTATGTGCCGGATGTGGGAGAGTTGGCCGACGTGCTCGGATACGACTTCGAGCGGTTGCGTCCGGGTCACCGCATTCCCGGCCCGGCGATCATCTGGACGCCGGTGACCACCGTGGTCCTGGGCAGCCGGCAAGTCGCGCTCTGCGATGGATTGATGAACCTGATCGTGACGCGTGAGATGTCCCTATGAGCTCGTCCCGCCCGGATGAGGGGAGACCGCAGCCGGCGATCGATCCGGTGACCTTCGAGATCATTCGCCACCGGTTGAACCAGGTGATCGAGGAATCGATCATCGCCCTCGAGAACGTATCGGGCTCGCCGATCACGAACGAGGGCCACGACATGATGGTGTCCCTTTACCGCGCGGATGGCGGACTGATGGTCGGCGGCGTCGGGTTCCTCCACCACCTGACGAGCGCGGCCCAGGCGGTGAAGCACATCGTGGCGACCTACGCTGACGACCCCGGAATCTACGAGGGCGACGTGTACATGCTGAACGATTCGTACACGGCGGCGCTCCATCCGCCTGACGTCTACATCATCTCGCCGATCCATTACGCCGGCCGGCTGACCGGCTTCGTGTCCAACTTCGTCCACGTGACCGACATCGGCGCCGTGGACCCCGGCGGGTTCTCGCCGAATGCCCGCGAGTCCTTTCAAGAGGGCTTTGTCACTCAGGGCCTGAAGATCGTTGAACGCGGCAAGCAGCGGCGCGACGTGATCGAGACGCTGCTGCGCAACGTGCGAGATCCGAAGATGACGGCCCTCGATCTCAAGTCGCAGCTCGCCGCGAACTACGTGGCACGCGAGCGCATGCAGAAGCTCTACGCGGACTACGGCGTGGAAACCGTCGACGCGGTCTCGGAGCGGCTCATCCTGCAGTCCGAAGCGCTGCTCCGGCAGCGCCTGCGCGAGCTTCCCGACGGCGTGTGGCGCGCGCGGCAGTACGTCGACATGCCGGAAGGTCTCTTTCGCGTGGAGCTCGCGGCGACCAAGGACGGCGATACCCTGACCTACGACTTCACCGGTACCGACCCGCAGATCTCCAAGGGGATCAACGCGTGCTTCTGGGCCAGTTGGGGGGCGATCTTCGCGCCGATCTTTCCGCTCCTGGCGTGGGACACGACCTGGAACGAGGGGCTGACGCGTCCCGTGCGCATCATCGCGCCCGAGGGCACGCTGGTGAACTGCACCCGCCCCGCGCCGATTTCGGTGGCCACGACGGGCGTGATCCAGATCGTGAACAACCTGTCCGTGAACGTGATCGCCCGGATGCTCGGCGCGAGCCCGCGCTATCGGGATCGCGCCACCGGCGTGTGGCACGGGAGCCATCTCGCGATCATGGTCAGCGGACTGGACGCCGATCGACAGTACTTCGTCAGCCTCCTCACCGACACGTTCGCCGGCGCCGGCGGGGCACGGTCCTTTGCGGACGGCGTCGACAACGGCGGCGAGATCCCGAACGTCGTGTCCCGCTGGGCGAACGTCGAAACCGAGGAGCTCCATCGCCCGATGCGCTATCTGTACCGTCGACCGGTGCCCGACTCCGGCGGTGCGGGAAAGTACCGCGGCGGTGTGAACCACGAGTTTGCGCTGACCCCGCATCACCCAGGGATCGGCCATATCCAGCTCGGCCTGACGAGCAAGGGGCTGCGGGTGCCGATGAGCCTCGGGATCTTCGGCGGACTGCCGGGCTGCACGGTCGGGCAGGTGATCTACCGCGGCGCGAACTGTGGCAGCTTTCCCGGCAGCCTCGAGGAGACAGAGGGCCGGGAGGTGCAGCCCGCTCAGTGGGGAGACTACGAGCTGGCCGTCGGCGATGTGCTCTACGGGCGTTTCCAGGGCGGCGGCGGCTATGGCGATCCGATCGACCGGGATCCCGACGGCGTGGGCGAGGATGTGCTACTCGAGACCGTCAGCGTCGAAGCCGCGCGGGAGCTCTACGGCGTCGTGCTCGACGCGAGCGGCCGCGGGATCGACGGGGAAGCCACGCTCGCGCGCCGAAAGGCGATCCGAAGCGAGCGCCTGGGCCGGGTAGTTGGCCTGCTGCAACGACGCGAGGTTCCGGCGAGTAGGCGCCCACTTGGCGAATACCTGCAGCAGGTCGGTGTGGGTCGCGACCAGCAGGTGCAATGCACGTGGTGCGGGGCACACATCGCAGAGACCGGTGCCCACTGGAAAGACCGAGCCGTGCGCCGAGAGGTAACGGTGTCGACTGCGGGCCGCTTTCACGAGGGCGCCGACGGACTGGTATTGCGGCACTTCTACTGTCCGGAGTGCGCCACGTGCCTCGACACGGAGGTGGTGCTCGCCACCGATCCGCCGCTATACGATGATATCCGCGGCTGGCCGCTCGACGGCGCGGCGCCCGAGCCCGGCGCGCGGTGAGGATACGACGTGCCACGTGTCGCAGTAGCGCAGTTCAGCGGAAGCCGGAACCACGAGGAAAACGCCGCGGCGGTGGAGCGATTGACGGCGCGCGCGGTCGGCGACGGCGCGCAGCTCCTCTGCTTCCACGAGCTGGCGAACACCGTCTACCTGCCGTTCGCGGAGGATCGCGAGCTCTTCTCACTCGCGGAAAGCGAAGATGGATGGACGGTCAGGGCGGCCCGTGGCCTCGCGCGACGCCATGGCATCGTCCTCGTCTATCCGTTCTTCGAGCGCGACGGGGAGCGCTACTTCAACACGGCCATCGTCTTCGGCACCGCCGGCGAGACGCTCGGCAAATATCGCAAGACGAGCGTGCCGACGTCACGCCTGCTGCCGGGCGCCAACGAGCGGTTTTTCTTCGCGCCGGGCGATCTGGGGTTTCCGGTGGTGCAGACGCCGTTCGGCGTGCGAGTGGGATTGATCATCTGTTACGACCGCAACCTGCCGGAGCCGGCGCGGTGCGCCGCGCTGAACGGAACGGACCTGCTGTTCGTCCCGGTGACGACGACCACTAAGGTGCTGCCGTGGTGGGAGCTCCTGCTGCGCGCGCGCGCGGTCGAGAACGTCTTCTATGTCGCAGCGCCGAGCCGCGTTGGCGCGGACCGCGGTGGTGCACCGGAAGCCAGCTACATCGGCATGAGCCTGATCGTGGACCCGCGCGGGGAGATCGTCGCGCGCGGGAACGATGCCGGCGAAGACGTCGTGTGCGCCGATCTCGACCTCGAGCTCCTCGAGCGGCAGCGCCAGCTGTGGACGTTCTTCCAGGATCGGAGACCCGATCAGTACGGCGTCTTGACCGGCCAGCATCGCCCGGCAGGGCGCTGACCCCATTCCCAGCCGCCGGCTCACCAGCGTCTGCTCACGCGTTGCCAGACGGTGCCGGTGAGAGTAGCGTCCGGGCGCGGCATTCCGCTGCGCTGGCTTCGAATGCTGGCCCTTCGAGGAGGTACGCGGAGCATGGCACCGACGACGAGCAGTCCGGTGATCGCGATCGCCAGTCGCGGGGGCGGGGCATGGTGATCCGGTCACCGCACGCGGCAGCAGGTGTCGCGCGCGAGAGTACGGCGGCGGGCGTGCGCAAACGCTATGGTGAGCTGACAGGTCGATCCGCAGAGCTGTACGCCCGCGCTGTCGAATCACTGCCCGGCGGCAATACGCGCACCACGATCTACCACCAGCCGCACCCGATCTACGTCGAGCGGGGCGAAGGGTGCCTCATCTACGATGTCGACGGCGTGGCGCGCGTCGACTTCATCAATAACTACACATCGCTGATCCTCGGCCACTGCCATCCGCGCGTGGTCGCCGCCGTACGCGACATGGCAGGGTGCATGATGAGCGCGGCGGCCCCGTCCGAGCTCGAGATCGAAGTGGCGGGCCGGCTCAAAACGCGGTTGCCGAGCATCGATCTGATCCGCTTCACCAACTCGGGTACCGAGGCCACGATGATGGCCATCCGCGCCGCGCGCGCCTTCACCGGCCGGGCGAAGATCGCGAAGTTCGACGGGGGGTATCACGGCACGCATGATTACGCCGCCGTCGGCGTCGCCACCGCCGGGGCAACCGGTGCCGGATCGCAGAGCGGCACCGGCGGCCTGCCCGCGGCCGTCGCCGACACGGTGGTGATCGCCCCTTACAACGATCGCGCGCGCACTGAGGCGATGCTCGCGCCGCACCGCGGCGAGCTCGCCGCCGTGATAGTCGAGCCGATCATGGGCGCGGCCGGCGTCATTCCCGCCGACCCTGAGTTCCTCGTCTTTCTTCGCGACCTCACCCACGAGTGGGGTAGTGTGCTGATCTTCGACGAGGTGATCTCCTTTCGCACCGGGTACCACGGCGCGCAGGGGCGCTACGGCGTGATCCCGGATCTCACCGCGCTCGGCAAGATCATTGGCGGAGGGCTACCGGCCGGCGCGTTCGGCGGTCGCGAGGAGATCATGTCGCTCTTCGACCCCCGCCGGCCCGGCTATCTCGGGCACGGCGGCACGTTCAATGCGAATCCGCTGACCATGGCCGCGGGTCTGGCGACGCTCGATGAGATGACGCCGGAGCGCTACGCGCACCTCGAGCGCCTCGGCAGCGAGTTGCGCGACAAGCTCGCCGCGCTGTTCGCTTCGATCGGCCTCGCCGCACAGGTGAATCAGGTCGCATCGCTGTTCAACGTTCACCTGACCGACCAGCCAGTGACGAGCTACGCCGCCGCGAGCGCCGGCGACCGAACCCTGTTGAACGAGCTCTACGTCGCAATGCTGAACCATGGCGTCGCGTTCACCGGCCGGGGCATGGGCTGCCTCTCCACGCCGATGGGTAGTGGCGAGCTGGATGCGTTCGTCGATGCCGCGCGGCGGGCGCTCCGCGATCTCGAGCTGGGGTGAACGGCGACAGGGAGCTCCTGCCGTAGGGCCTACTCGAGGGCGGTGTCCGTCT
This sequence comes from Binatia bacterium, assembly GCA_050176585.1. GTDB lineage: Bacteria > Desulfobacterota > Binatia > HRBIN30 > CADEER01 > CAYYWP01. Next base: position 5,753 of record JBFXHX010000039.1, on the reverse strand, counting down.
TGATCACGTGCTGCGCAGCGCGGTGTCCACTCGGACCTGCGCGAGGTCTCCGCCACTCAGGTCCGCGCCTCGGATTGCGCTCTCGCCGCCCGGATCCGGATACAGCACCCGCGATGTGACGGATAGGTGCGATGCCTCCGACGGCACGCGCAGCGCTGTTTGACCGTCCTGTCGGGGCGCGGGTATTTTCGGCGCTCGTAAAGGCGCCTGACGTAGGCAGCGCACGAGTCGAACGACCCCGCATGTCCACAGCCCGGCTCCGCATCGGCATCGACACCGGCGGCACGTTCACCGACATCGTCGCGCCGGATGCCGCAACCGGACCGATCCACAGCACGAAGGTGCCCAGCACGCCCGCGAACCCGGCCGCCGGTCTCGTCCGCGGAGTCGAGCAGATCCCGTCGGATAGCGGGCACGCCCACGCGGACCTCGCCAGCCTCGTCCACGGGACTGCGATTGCGGCCAACGCGTTGTTGCAGGGCGAGATCGACTCGCTCGGGCTGGTGGTGACCGAGGGCTTCCGCCATCTCCTCGAGATCGGGCGGCAATCCGTACCGCAAGGCTACGGCAATTCGTATTTCTGGGTGCTGGAGGAGTTCGGCTCGACGACCGGCCTCTCTCCTGGGCAGACCCTGAGACTGGATCCGCGCGGCATCATGATCGTGACGCGGCGATGATTGCGGAAGGGCCCGCCGCGGTGACCGCGGTGCAGCGTACGGCCGACCGCTCGTTCTCGGTGCCAGTTCGAGGACAGTACGGGGCGCGGTCGGTCGGCGCTCGGCGTACGTGCGCGACCGCGAAGTGAGCGAGCGACGTACGCGATGCCACAGGCGCAGCCGGCAGCCCGCGAGATCGATCCCATCGAACTGCAGATCGTGCAGGGGACGCTCAACTCGGTCGAGGCGGAGATCGAGTACCTGGACAGCGAGATCGAGGCGATCCGGATGGGCGCGCTGCGGGTGGCCGAGCTGTTCGTGCGGTTCGGATGGGAGACGGTGGAAGCCTGCTTCCAGGCCATTCTCGACGAGTGCCGCGATACGTACCGCGACGAGCTCCTGCCGAAGATCCCGGACGGCGAGACGCCCTGGGGGGATTTCGTCGAGCACGACGGCGTCACCGCTCCGAAGCTCCACAAGCTCGCGCTCCGGATGATCAAGCGTGGCGGCCGGATTACGCTCGACTTCACTGGCACCCATCCCCAATCACCCGGTCCGATCAATTGGCCGGCGGACTACGCCGACGGCGCCTTTCTGGTGAAGTCGATCGCGCCGATCCTGCGCAACCTCGCAGACACGCCGGAGCGCGCGGCCGAAATCGACGTGAACGAGGGTGTGCGCGAGGTGTTCGACGTCATCTTTCCGTCCACGGGCACGCTGATCACCCCGATGTGGCCCGCGCCGGCGAACGCCCGTTCGTTCGTGCTCTTGCCTTCACTCGGGCTGCTGGCCGGCATTGATCGCGGCGCAGGCTACGTCGAGATGACCAAGCCGAAGGCTGGGCGCGAAGTGGTGACGCCGGTACGCGCGGCGAGCACCGGAGGAGTGTGCGATGGACCAGCTACTCTGCCATGCGACGGTAGTGACGATGAATTCCGATCGGGACGTCATCCACGACGGCGCGCTGCTGATCAGCGGCGAGCGGATTCGCGAAGTTGGCCACTCGGCGGAGCTGCAGGCCAAATATCCCCGCGCCGAGATGGTCGACTGCACCGAACGCGTGATCATCCCGGGAATGGTGAACACCCACACGCATCTCTTTCAGACTCTGCTGAAGGGCTTGGGTGACGACCGCGTCCTTGAGGACTGGTTCCGGCAAATGACCGGCCCGAGCGCCGTCGAGCTCACGCCGGACGACTGCTATGCCGCGGCGCTGCACGGGTGCGTGGAGTCGATCAAATCCGGCGTCACCACACTCGTGGATTTCATGTACGTGCATCCGCGCGCCGGTCTCACGGCAGCCGTCGTGAAGGCGTTTCAGGAAAGCGGGATACGCGGGGTCGTCGGACGGGGCTATCTCACCGCCGGCGTGGATGTCGGCATCCCTGCTGCGCTCGTCGAGGACACCGAAGCGGCGCTCGCGGACGCCCGGCAACTCATGCGGCGTTACAACCAGCCGGGGGCGCGCGTTCGGGTTGGATTGGCGCCCTGCATGATCTGGGGCCTGGACGAGACCGCGCTGCGGCGCACCCGCGAGGTCGCGGACGAGGAGGGGGCGCTGATCACGATTCACGTATCGGAGACGCCCTATTACATCGAGAATTCCCTACAGCGCTTCGGCATGCGGGATCTCCCGCTGCTCGAACACCTGGGCGTGCTCGGCCCCGACGTGTTGGCGGTGCACTGCGTGTGCTGCGACGACCGCGACATCCGCATTCTGAAGCTGCGGGACGTGAAGGTGTCACACAATCCGTGCAGCAACATGTACCTGGCGTCCGGCTTCGCGCCAATTCCGCAGATGCTCCTCGCAGGCATCACGGTCGGTCTCGCGACGGACGGGCCGGCGAGCAGCAACAATCACAACCTGATTCACGGATTGAAATTCGGCGCATTGATCCACAAGGGCTACCATCGCGACGCGACGATCATCACGGCGGAGAAGATGCTGGAGATGGCGACGATCGACGGGGCGCGCGCGGTCGGCCTGGAAAATGAGATCGGCTCGTTGGAAGCGGGAAAGCGCGCCGACCTCGCCGTCCTGCGATTCGACAACTTCTTTGCCATGCCGATGCACAATCCTGTGTCGGCGCTGGTCTACTCGGCGCTGGGGAACGAGCCGGAGCTCGTCATGGTGGATGGGCAGGTGGTGATGCGGGATCGGGTGATGCAGACCGTCGCCGAGGAGCGCGTGCTGCGCCTGGCGCAGACGGCGGCGGACGGGGTCGCGGAGCGCGCCGGAACCGCGCGTTTCAAGCGGCGGCCCTGGCGGTCCATGGCCGTATAGGCACCGATACGCCGTGACCGCGGGCGGAGGGTCGGTCCACCGATCGCCCGGCGCCACAGGAGCGCGGCTAGCACGACGTTCACTGAGGCAGCGCCACCGGCGGCGAGCGACTGACCCATACGTCGCCGGTCGGCGAATCCGTTGCTCCAGCGGGATGCTCCGTGTACACCGGCCCGCAGCGCTGACCGTCTTCGCGCTGGTGGTGACGCGCGCCGCGTTCGACGGTCACCCGTCGGCCGCACCGCACGCAACGCCCTTCGAGATAGCTCCTCATCGACACCGCTTCGCGAGCCTTTCCGGAGGCTCTTTTCCAATGTTCCGCAGCCGTCCGATACGAAGCGCCCCTGCGTGGTGATCCTCTACGGGTAATCGCCGGCTCCGGCGCGAGCCCGGAGCCGGCGATTCCCGTGTCACCCGACCAGGTCGACGCATCGGCTGGTCGCGTGTGGTCAGCTTCCGGCGATCGCAGCGTGGCCGTGCCCGGCTTCCTATGTTGCCGCGACGGTCCTGTTGGCCGCATTTCTGCTGCCTGCCCTTCTGGTCGCCCTGTGTGCCCTGTTGTCCCTGCTCCACCATTGTGTCGGCCTCAGCCGGGCGGCGAGCGAAAGGGGTGCCATTGATACGGCGGCGTGGCGACCGGTTGGTTCCGTGGTCACCAGCCCTGCTTCCGTGTGTCGCTTACAATCGGCAGGTGTAACTTGGGCGGCACTTGCCGCCCGGTAGGATCATCAGTCGGGAACGAGGCTGTGATCAGCGCAGCGAGCCGTGTTCACACACACCGCCGCCGATTGCGCGCAGCACACCTCGCCGCGCTGCCTACCGTCGCTCGCCGCTGCGAGCAGCCCGCGCGCTTCCGATTGTTCGCCACCTCGCACGAGGGCACGCAGCTAAAGTCTAGATCGCTAATGGATGCTGAATAGGCCAGCGAAGGTACTTTGCGCTCTATTGGGTGAAACTGGTCCGCTAGAAGCGCGCATCGAGGTGGGATTGGACTGTCGGTTCGAGCGTTGTCCGACGGTTGCGCGCCAGCGTCGATCGTGAACCCGCGTCGCACTTCGATACGGTCCGCTCAAGCGTCCATGTCCATCACGGATTATCGATCTCTAGCAGCGGTTACATGAAAATATTTCGCTTGTAAGTGGTGCCCGTAAGGAATATCGCCAGTCCTGCAACATCGAACCCGGGGGGGTTATGTCAGTGAGTTTTTCGAAGCTCGAAGCTTACCTGCAGTCCGAGGTCGCCGATCTCGAAAAAGAGCTCGCGTGCCTGCTCGCCGCAGTCATTCTGCCGCCCGAAGTCCAAGAGCAACTGCGAATTCGGGTGGCTGCCCTCAGAGAGAAGATCATGTCGCCGCGCGGTGATACGACATCCCCCCAATGACGCGCGTCGCCGTCGCGGCGGCATGCGGCGCCGGCCGAAAGGCCGGCGCCGTCCCTTCTGAAGAAGCAGCGACCGGCACTTATAGGGCGACGACGGCTCGACCGGGCACCTGCTCGATCGGGTCTGCGCGCTGAGCTGGCCTACTGGCGGTCCAGGTCGCGCTAGAGCGACGAGCTCCATGTTTCTACCTGCTGACCCGGCCAACGCGGAGCGTGGACGGGCCACTTGGTAGCGGCGCATCCGCTTTTCCGCTCAATTGCAACTCGTGTCAGGGCACGTTTCGGGCCCGGCGCACACCAGACCGTCCGCCTGACACGTGCCGCCGTCGCAGTCGTCACTCGACTCGCACTCGGCGCCGACGTCGCCACCACCCTCGCACACGGTGCACTGCGCCTCGGCCGGCGGGATGATCTCGCAATTGTTTTCCCTCGCGGTATGACACGCGTCCGAGCTGCTGGCCGAACAGTGTTCGACCTCGGTATCGCACAGGTTGTCGGGGTGGTCGCGGTCGTGGCAACCCGGAGTCCGCACACACGTGACTACGACCGAGGCGACCTGGGCGCCGCTTTGGTCGTCGCAAACGCCTTCGCCATCCTCCAGGAGGCAGTCCCCCACGTCTGTGCCTTGGCTATCGATGCACTCCCCGATCTTGCACGTGTTCGTAGCGCTGTCGAAGACGCCGCCGTTATTGAAACAGTCGATCGCGTTCGTGCAGTCCACATTGTCGCCATTTACCATGGCGGTCTGCTGGCCCGCGATGCATGCGGCATCACAGGCGTTGTAGATCGCGGCGATACTGGAATCCGCACAGTCGCATGAGCCGCCGCTGACGCCGCAGTTCAGGGCCGCCGCCGTCAGCTGTCGCGCCAGCTGCTTCACCGATGCACCAACTTCGTTGATGCAGAGGGCTTCCAGAGCGGAATTGGCGCTGCTGGGCCTCGTCGTGTCGATCTTCTCCCCGCACACGGCGATACAGCCGCCGCACTCGGACAGAACTCTCCCAGTCTGATTGACCGAGTCGTGCTCGGTCCCGCCATGCGTGGCCCAGAACCCCGCGGTCCGACAGATCTCTTCGCCCGGGGTCGCGGTTGGCGTCGGGCTCGGTGTGTTCGTCGGTGTGTCCGTCGCCGTCGGCGTGTCAGTTGGTGTGTCCGTCGGAGTGTCCGTCGCCGTCGGCGTGTCGGTTGGTGTGTCCGTCGGAGTGTCCGTCGCCTCCGCTGGAACCGGTGTGGCCGTCTTCGTCGGGGTCTTAGTCACCGTCGGCGTTTTGGTCGGGGTCTTGGTCGGTGTCTTGGTCACGGTGGCGGTGCGGGTCGCCTCGGCCGGGACTGGCGTGGCGGTCAAGGTCGGCGTCTTGGTGGGTGTCTTAGTCGGGGTTTTGGTGACCGTCGGTGTTTTAGTCGGCGTCTTGGTCGGGGTCTTGGTCGGCGTCT
>JBFXHX010000038.1:32050-33214 GCA_050176585.1 Binatia bacterium | reverse complement strand
CGCCAGCCGCGGCGAAGTACTCCAGCAACCGATCCGTGTTGCGCTCGACGCGGTGCTGGGCGGGGTCCGACACGTGCAATCGGCCGTCGTGAAACCAGTCCTCCACGTCGACGCTCAGGGCGTGGCAGATCCCCGCTGGCGGCTGCACGCCCGTAGCATACGGGCCGCCCCGCGGACCGTTCAACCCACTCGCCCACCCGTGCTGTGCGCGAAATGAGGACAGGACTTGGCAACCGCGCTCGTTGACCGATCGCGTCAGGCGCGCTACCGACGCCGTGTGGGGGCCCTGGCGAACGAGTTTTCGCTGGACAGCGACGCGGTACACCAGGTCTTGATGCGCGCGCGCGAGCGCGCGTCAGCCGCCGCGGTCGGCGCGGCCATCGCGCGCGCTGCCGCGGGCGAACCGCTCGACGTCGACGACATGGCGCTGCTCTGGAGCGCACCCGCCGAGGACGGCCCGCGGCTGTACGCGGCCGCGTGCGCGGCGCGCGCCCGCCGGCCCGCGCATCTGGAGACCTTCTCACCGCTGTATTTGACCAACACCTGCGACGCCGAATGCCGCATGTGCGGCATGCGCAGCGACAATTCCGCGCTCGCGCGCGAAACCGTGGATCTCGCGACGGTCGACAGCCAACTGGCCCTGCTGCGCCGCCGGGGCATGTACGGCGTCGCACTGCTCACCGGCGAATATCGGGCCGGCAAACGCGGCTGGGCGCTCGACTACGTGAACCGGGCACTGCGCCGCACGCAGGTGCACGGTTTCCGCCACGTGCTGATCAACGTGGGGTCGATCGAAGCCGACGAGTTCGCCGCGTTGCTCGCCGGCATCCCGCGTCGCGCCGACGGTGCGGTGGCGCCGAAGCTGACCATGTGCACGTTCCAGGAGACCTATGCGCGCACGAGCTATCGCAAGTTCATGGGCGACAAGGCCGACAACCCGCGCGCGGATTACGACCGCCGGCTCGCGAACTTCGACCGCGCGCACGCCGCGGGCATGCGGGTCGCAAATCCCGGCATCCTGGTCGGCCTCGATCCGGATCTCGGTTTCGAGTTGATCGCGCTCGCTTTGCACGTCCGCCATCTGCTCGCGCGCGGCATGGAAGTGTACGTCTCCACGCCGCGGCTGCGGCAGATCGCCGGCAGCGCCAACCAGCGCGGCGCCGA
>JBFXHX010000038.1:15475-31950 GCA_050176585.1 Binatia bacterium | reverse complement strand
TGGCTTCAGTTGACGTCGTCCATCGCGTCGGGCTAGCAATGCGCAGATCGCCAATCGGAGATGTACTCGTGCCGATGGCGTTGGTTTCCTCCACCTAGCGATCGCACCGCGCGGCCCCGGGTGCCCCGTCGCAGGCCGCTAACAACCACCGCCACGGCGATTCACACGGACGACATGGACGTGCGCCGGCGATGGGTCGTGGACTGGACGTCGGAGTAGCCCGGAACCGAGCGGCCCCGCCGAGTACTGCACAGCGCAAAGGAGGACGTCATGCATGCGCAATGGCCGTTCCCCATCCGCGCGCTCGATCGTCGCCTGGGCCGCCCCCTGATCCGGGGCGAGAAGCTGCCCATCAAGGGCGCTTCGGCACTTACCCTGTTGGGGCTGTTCTTGATGTCGCCGTCCCTCGCCCTCGGAGGCACGTTCACGACCAAGGTGGACAAAGGATCGACAGCCTCAGTCGCGGTGACGACCGCTAGCGGCACCACGACGACGACGGTCACCGACACCAACGGCGACGGCAATGTGACCGTAACGATCGCGAATCAAGGCAACGTGTGTAAGACCGTGGCGTGCAAGGTGGTAAACGGCGATCAAGTCTGCGTGACGCACACCTATCAATGCGTCATTGCCCCGCTCCCCACCATCGAGCCGTTCGATCTGCCGACGTTCGGACCGCTCAATCCGCCGGATCGGCGGTTGATCACCGTCATCGAGGTCAACGCGTTCCTCGCTGAAGGCGTGTCGTTTGCGGAAGGGCAGACCGTGGGCGTGGTGAACGGCGCGGTCACCGAGACCCCGACCATCATGTTCAAGGATGGCACCGGGGTCGTATCCGGCGACTTGGCTCAGGCCGCGCGAGAACTCTCGGACCCGGCGTTCGTCGCCGCGCTGCCGGACTTCACCGGCACCGTCCTGGTCCTCGCGCCAGACGAATTCCGGTTCGTACGGCCGGCGCCTGTGTTCGATGCCGTGACGCTGATCGTCCTCATCGGAGCGCTCTTGCTGATCGGTGCGACGAGGAGCTCCGGGCGCACCGCCGCCGCAATCCGACGCGGAGGCCTGGCGCGGTGAAACCTTCCGCTCCCGCGTATCCAGCGCCGTGGCCACACCCCGGCGCGGCGCGCTCGGGCGCCGGCAGATGGCGCAAGCCCCGCGTCCTGTCTCAGGTGGCGACATCGCTCGCGCGGCGCAACAGCAGCGCGGCGCCGGCGCCACCGCGCGCGATGCCGCAGACCAACGCGCGCTCGCCATGAAGCGGTTCCGCGCGCACAGGGGCGAGGCGGATGGCGCCCGCTGCGGGGGTGCGCAGGTTGCAGAGCGGCGGCGCGACCTGATCGCGCAGCGCCAGACACGCGGCCGCCGCGCTGAGCGCGCCCGCGGCGCCGAACTCGCCGACCGCCCCCTTGATGGACGTCAGCACTGCATCGCGCGCCGGCGCGAGACTCGCGAACAGCTCGAGCTCGCAGGCGTCGAGCCGGCGGGTCGAATTCGCCCCGCCGCACACGAGGTCGACCGCCGCGCCGTCGCACAGCGCCGCCAACGCGGGCAGACCATCCCCCGCGCAGCGCGGCCAGCCATAGCGCGGCGCGGGAACGGCGAAGAATGCGATCTCCTCGATGCAGGCGTAAATTGCCGCGCCGCGCTCGCGCGCGCGCGCGAGCGGCTCCAGCACCAGTATCGCCGCGCCTTCGCCGAATACGACGCCGGAGCGCTCCGCGTCGTACGGGCTGCTCCATTCGCGGCCGCCGCGCTGGCCGGCCAGCGCGCCGGCGCGCCGCGCGGCGTCCACGACGATCGGCGCGATCTGATCGCCGCCACCCGCGAGGACCACGTCCGCCTGCCCGGAGCGCACGAGGTCGCACCCGAGCGCGATCGCGGCCTCGCCCGATACTTCGCTTTGGGCGACGGTGAGATTCACGCCCGTGGCGCCCAAGACCATCGCGGCGTAGCTCGCCGGCGCGTTCAGCACCAGGTTAGGAAAGAGCATCGGGCTCACCGCGGCGGGTCCGTGCAGAAAGACGCGGTTGAGGTGCTGCGTCGAGTCGCGCACGTCACCCAACGCCGAGCCGACGACGATGCCCATGCGCTCGGAAGCGGTATCGCGCGGCACGGCGGCATCGTCCAGCGCCATCCGGCACGCCGCCACGATGAAGCGCGACAGCCCATCCATGCGCCGGTGATGCGGCGAGCTGATGAACTCGCGCGACGCGAAGCCGCGCACCGCGGCGGATAGGCGCGGCAGCGTTTCTGCGCGCATGGCGTCATCCACCGCGGTCACGCCAGAGCGCCCGGCACACAGCGCACCCCAAAACTGCGCCGCGCCGACCCCGATCGGGCTCACCACCCCGATGCCCGTGACCGCGATCGGCGCCGCCGATCCGGCCGTCCGGTTCACGAGGCCTCCACGCGGCGCAACACGAGGCTCGTGTTGTTGCCGCCGAACCCGTACGCGTTCGTGAGCGCGATGCGGAGCACGGCAGGGCGCGCGCGGCCCGGCACGTAATCGAGGTCGCACTCGGCGTCCGGCTCCACCAGCGTCGCGGTCGGCGGCGCAAAGTCCCCGCGCAGCGCCAACACCGTCGCGAGTGCCTCGATGGCGCCGGCGGCCGCCAGGCAGTGGCCGACCTGTGATTTCGTCGACGACACCGGGATGCGATACGCGCGCGCGCCGAGCACGTCCTTGATCGCGCGGGTCTCCATCGCGTCGTTCAACAGCGTGCCGGTTCCGTGCGCGTTGATGTAGTCGATCTCGTCGGCCGCGATGCCCGCATCGGCGAAGCTGCGCCGCATCGCCAGCACCGCCCCGGCGGCGTCGGCACGCGGTTGGGTGAGGTGATGGGCATCGGCGCTGACGCCGAAACCGAGCAACTCGGCGAGAATGTGCGCGCCGCGTGCGGCGGCCACGTCCCACTGCTCGAGCACGAACATCGCTGCGCCCTCGCCGAGCGAGAGGCCCGCGCGCCGCCGGTCGAACGGCCGGCACGGCTCCGGATCCATCGCCTGCAGGGCGTTGAATCCGGCGTAGGTGGTAATGCACAGCGATTCCGCGCCTCCACACAGCACGGCGGTGGCGCGACCGGCGCGAATCCATGCGGCGGCAATACCGAGCGCGTTCGCGCCGGACGAGCAGGCGGTCGATACCGTGAGTCGCGGTCCGCGGCTGCCGATCAGCTCGGCAACGGCATCTCCCGCCACCGCAACCGGTGCCTCGTAGCGGTCGGCCAGCGGGCTGCGCTCCCGCGCTCCCGTGACCTCGGCGCGGTAGCTGTGTTCGAAACTGGCCATGCCGCCCGTGCTGGTGCCCAGCACCACACCGGCGCGCGTGCCGTCCACGGGAGCGGCCATGCGCCATGCTTCGTCCGCCGCCGCAAGCGCCAGCATGGTGGTGCGCGACCGCCGGGACCGCAGCGGAGTGTCCATCCCGGCGAGCTCGGGGGCCTCGGCGGCGCACGCCGAGCGATAGCCCGCGGTCGAGAAACGCGTCAGCATGCCGATGCCGCAGCGCCCCCCGCGCAAGCCGGCGTCGAATGCCGCGACACCGACCCCGAGAGCGTTGACGCTGCCAAGGCCGGTAATCGCAATGCGGCCGCGGGTCATGGCAGCACGGGGCACACGCGAGAAAACGGGCGCGCGCGCCGTGGCGATTGAGCCCTAGTTCGTCTCACCGGCAATAGCGGAGGAATACACGCGTGCGAGCAGTAGCTGGCGCAGACCATTCGCGTCCGAGATAACGCTTCAATATGGCAAGCGCTGGCGTTTCTGGCCACCCAGGTGGGTTAGGGCATAACAGCGTAACGGCCTAACAGTGCAACAGCCGATATCTTGCGGCGGCGTTGGCAGTTCTCATGCCAGCCCGCCGTCCACGGCGAGCATGGCGCCGCTGATGTACGACGCCGCGGGCGAGGCGAGGAATCGGATCGCCTGCGCGACTTCCGCCGGTCTGCCGAAGCGACCCAAGGCGATCTCGCCCGCGTACCGGTCGCGGTCGGCGGCCGGCAGTCCGGCGATCAGCTCCGTATCCACCAGCCCCGGGCACACGGCATTGACGGTGATCGCGTAGCGTCCGACCTCCTGGGCGAGCGACTTCGTAAAGCTCAGCAGCCCACCCTTCGCCGCGGCATAGTTCGCGGCGCCGGCCTTGCCCCGCAAGGCCGCTGGCGAGATCACGTTGATGATCCGGCCCCAGCGCCGGGCGATCATCGGCCGCAGCGCGTGGCGGGCACAGAGAAACGCGCCGCGCAGATCGACCGCCAGCACGTCGTCCCACGCATCCAGCGGCATCAGCATGACGAACCCGTCGCGCGTCACCGCCGCGTTGTTCACGAGAATGTCGACACCCTCCCAGCGCTCCCGCAGCTGCTCGAACATGCCCTGCACCTGCGCGCCATCGCGCAGGTCGGCAACGATCACTTCGATTTCGGCGCCGGCGGTGCGCAGCTCACGCGCGACCGTGTCCGCTTCGCCGGGCGAGCGCGAGCAATTGATCGCCACCGCTGCGCCGGCGGCAGCAAGCGCCTCGGCGGTGGCGCGACCGATCCCGCGCGAGCCGCCGGTGACCAGCGCGCGCTTGCCATCCAGGCGCAGCTCGTCGGTCACCGCAGCAGCCGCCACAGCTGGCCTTTGATTTTGCGCGCGCGTAGCGCGCGCAGCACCGCGACGTTCGATTTGATGCCGAGGCCCGGGACGATCCAGTTCGGCTGCCTGCGCGCGTATGCGTCGATGCGGTCGACCAGCGCGTCCTCCAAGCCGGGCGAGACGTAGAACTTCGGGTAGAGGAGGGGATCGCCCGGGTCGATCTGGCCATCGCGCAGCGCGATGCCGACCATCTCGGTGCCGGGCAGCACGCGAATGCCGGTCATGGCGATGACCGCCGTCGGCTTGACCTCGTCCATCAGCGCTATCGTCTGCTCCACGGTCTCCGCCGTCTCGCCGGGCCCGCCGAAGATCAAGCTGTGGCAGAACTTCAAGCCGTATTGATGGCAGAGCTGCGAGGTGCGGCGCAAATCGTCGATGTCGAACTCCTTGCGCATCGCCGCGATCGTCAGCGGGGCGCCCGAGTCCGTGCCGAACTCGATGGCGCGGCAGCCGGAGCGCGCCATGAGCGCGCAGAGCTCCGCGTCGACGAACTTCGGATTCAGGTAGGCCGACCACTCGATGTCGAGCGCGCGGTCGCCGATGGTTGCGCAGATCTCCTTCGCGTGGCGCGCCGGCAGGTTGAAGATGTTGTCCACGAAGAACCAATGGCGCACGCCGTGCTCGCAGCGCGCGGCCTCGATCTCGTCCACGACCGCCGCGGCGGTGCGCATGCGCACGGTGGCGCCCTCGATCAGCGGGTAGCTGCAGAAGACGCACTCGAACACGCACCCGCGCTTGGTCTGAATGTTCAGCGCGCCCCCGCGCTCGTAGTAGGCGCGCCAATCGAAGCGCTCGCGCAGCGGCGTGCCCGCCAGGTCGAGTTCCTTGATGCGCACCGCGGCGCTGACGCATACGCCCGCGCCCGCCGGCTCACAGCGCATCTCGGGGGTCGAGGCCAGCGGCGCGCGCGCGGCCAGGCGCTCGAGGACCCACGGAAACGCCCGCTCGCCTTCGCCCACGACCCCGACGTCCGCGCCGAGGTACTCCATCAGCGGTTGCGCCGCGACCGTGAATCCAGCGCCGCCCAGGACGACCGGCGCCGCCGTGTGCGCGCGCACGGTTTCGACGAGCGCCCGGTAGTCGTCGACATACGACGTGTTCTGCGGATACGCGGACGAATCCAGATTCCGCAGGGAAATGCCGACCACGTCCGGCTGCTGCTCGCGCAACACCCGCACGAGCGCGGGTCTAGGCGCGTCGAGAAAGCACAAGTCCAGGGTCTGGACCGCGTGACCGTGCCGTTCGGCCACCGCGGCCATGTACGCCGCGCCGATCGGAAACACCGGATCGGGCAGCTGTTCGGTATTGGCCGAGATCAGCAGGACCCGCAGCGAGTGGGGAGTTGCAGCGGCGGCCATGGCCGGCGTCTATCACTGCCCTAGCACGGCGTTAAAGGGTGGCGGACGTTCAACGCGAACACGCGGAGTCGCGAAGGCGTTTCAGAGCTTCGCGTCTTCGCGCCTTTGCGTTGAAGCGCTGATCACCAGTGCCGCGGCACTGCCCGAATAACAGAGCGCGCTGATCAGCGCCGAGTCGGGGTTTTCGCGCAGCGCGCCCGGGGCGCCCGCGAGGTCGATGGCCACACCATCCGCGAACGGCTGCGGCGCGTTCAGCAGGCCGGCCGCGAAGCCCAAGGCGAGCGCAGCACTCGCTCCAAACGTCTCGCCGAGCGCGGCTTTTGGCGCGGTGATCGGCGTCGCGCCGTCGCCCAGTGCGGCGCGCAGCGCTTCGCGTTCCACGGCATCGACCGGCGTGCCGTGGGCGCTCGCCAACACGAGGCCCGGAGCGCCGGCCCCCGCGCCGTCCAGCGCGCGCCGCAGCACGGCGCCGATGCCCACCGCATCCGCGCTGCCACCGGCGAGGTCCGGCGCAAATCCCGCGGCGTAACCCGCCAGCCTCGCGTACGCGCGGGCGCCGCGCGCCGCGGCGGATTCGCCTCGCTCCAGCACGGCGAACAGCGCGCCTTCGGAGGGCCACACGCCGGGTACGGCGTCGCGAAACGGCCGCGCCGCGTCGGCGCGCTTGAGCAGCCCCATGCCGCGCAGTGCCTCCGCGAGCGCGGGCCCATGCGCGTCGGCACCGCCCGCCAGCACGACGTCCGCTTTGCCCAGGCGGAGCAAGGCGGCGGCGTAGCCGATCGCGCCCGCGCCGGCCGCCAGACCCATGTGCGAGACGGTATTCGGACCGTGCAGGCCGAGCGCGATCGAGATCTCCCCCGCGGCCGCGCTCGACACCGTGTAGGCGAACACGCGCGGGCTCGCAGCCGGCGCGCCGTGCGCCGCGACCTTGGCGTAGAACTCGGCGTCGCTCAGCAGGCACCCGAGGCCCGTCCCGATCGACAGGCCCACCCGCTCGGGTGCGGCGAGCGGCAGCGGGAGCCGCGCGTCGTCGATGGCCAGGTATGCGGCCGCGAGCGCGAGGCGGCAGATGCGATCGAGACGCCCGATGCGCGCGCGCACGGACGCCGGGAGGACGCCGACGGGAATGTCGGCGATCTGCACGCCGTCGGCGTCGCTAGCGGCGCGCTCTCCCGCGGCCAAGCGGCGCGTCAGCTCGCCCGCCGAGTGCCCGAGCGGGGACACGACACCGATTCCGGTGATCAGCACCTCGTCGACGAGTGGCGATCTCCGCACCGGGATCCCTACCACGCGCCGAAATGCGCCGCGGCGCGGCGGAGGACGATGGCCGCGTTGTGGCCGGCGAACGCCGACGAGGTGGACAGCGCCGTCCGTGCCGCCACTGCCCGGCGAGCCCCGCGCACCACGTCGAGCGGGCAATCGGGCTCGAGCTCTTCGCAGCCGGCTGTCGGCGGCACGACCTGCTCGCGCAGCATGCGCGCGCACGCGATCGCCTCGAAGGCGCCAGCGGCGGCCAGGGTGTGGCCGATCGCGCCTTTGATGCCGCTCACCGGCACGCGCGGCGTCGCCGCGCCGCACACGGCGCGCACCGCCACCATCTCCATCGCGTCATTGTACACGGTCCCCGTACCATGGGCGCTGATCAGGTCGATGTCCGACGCAGTCATGCCGGCGTCGGCGAGCGCCGCGCGGATCGCACGCGCCGCCCCCGCCCCATCGCGGGCCGGGGCGGTCATGTGGACGGCATCGCCGGACAGCCCGCAGCCGGCGACTTCGACCGGCGCCGCGGCGCCGCGCCGCGCGGCATGCGCGGCCGATTCGACCACGACGACCGCGGCTCCTTCGCCGAGCGCCAGCCCGTCGCGTCGCACATCGAATGGTCGCACCGCGGTCGACGTGGTGGCCTTCAACGCGTTGAACCCCGCGACCACGAAATGGCAGAGCGCCTCGGCACCACCGGCGATCACTACCTCGGCATGCCCGAGCTGGATGAGCTCGCGCGCCAGCCCGACCGCGTGCGTCCCCGACGCACAGGCGACCGATGGGCTCATCACCGGCCCGCGGACGCCGAGCGCACGAGCGAGACGCGTGGCGGTTGCCGCATACGGCATGCGGAGCAACCGCCGCGCGGCGAACGCGCTGCCATCGCACCGGGCGCGGAGGTAGTCCTCGCCGATCGACATGGCGCCCAGCGTAGTACCCATCACGACCGCTACGGAGGCGCGGTCGAGGCGAGCGAGATCGAGACCGGCGTCGGCCAGCGCTTCGCGCGCCGCGGCGAGCGCATACTGCTCGATGCGCTCCAGCCGCGCGATTTCCGCTCCATCGAGCCAAGCCGTCACCGATCCCGGTGGGACCTCGCACGCCAGGGCCGGCGCGAGGTCGGCCGTCTCGAAACCGCGGACGGGCGCCAGCGCGCTCCGGCCGCTCAGCAGGCCATCCCAGAACGCGTCCACGCCGGCGCCGAACGGCGACACCGCGCCACAGCCGGTGAGAACGGGGTGCGGCGAGGCACTCGGGACCATGACACGCGACCGTACCGCGCTGCGGACCCGGATGGTAGCAGCGGACGCTCTCGAGCGCGTGTCGCGCGGGAACGATTGCGTTCACGCGGTTAAAAGGGTCGGGAGTTGCGGGGTTGCGGTTCTGCCCCCTCTAACCCTTCTGCTAACCCGCAACCCCTAACCCACTGTCCGCCTTGGATCGGCGGGCAGGCAAACCCGCAGTGCCGCGGGCTCGAGCCAAACGGTGAAGCGCGTTCCGCGCGGTCCTTCTTCGCCGTCGAGCTGAGATGCCAGCGGGCGTTCGAGCTCCACCGCCAGATGATCCGTGCATCGCACCCCCGGGGCTGATGCGTCATGCGCGCCCCGGTGCGCGAGCTGGCGGCGCCAGGCGGCCGTGTAGCGGCGCACGTAATCGACCGCCCCGGTAAAGACGTGCACATCCAGGCGGCCGTCGGCGCTGCGTGCGGCGCCGCCGAAGCGGAACTCCCCGGCGTACAGTGCGGTGTTCAAAACGAGCAAGTTGTACACGGCGACTTCGCCCCGCACCGCGTCGATCGCGAGCCGCGCGCGCACACTGCGATGGCGGGTCAGGTTGGCGGCGCAGCTCAACAGGTACAGCGCGTAGCCGCCGTCCAAGCCATAACGCCTTTGCCAGCGATTGCGCGCGGCGAGAATCTCCCCGTCCATGCCGAGCGCGAACGATCCGACGAACGGCGCGCCGTCGACGTAGCCGACGTCGAGCGCGCTGGGCGCCCCGGCGACGATCGCCCGGGCGACCCGCGCGAGTGTGGCTTCACTCACACAGTGCAGCCCGCTCAAGCCGAGGGAGCGCGCGACGTTATTCGCCGTGCCCAGCGGAAGCAACCCGAGGGTGGGCCGCGCGGGCAACGGCACGGCCATCAACGCGGCGGCCACGGCGCGCACGGTTCCATCGCCCCCCGCCGCTACCGCGATGGCCGGCCTGACATTCGACAGCCAGTCCGTGATTCGCTGGACGTCGGCGCCGTCTCCGAGTGTTTCGCGCACCTCCATGTGCGACAGCGCGCGCAGCCCCGCCGCCGCGCGCGCCCACGCGCTGCCGCGGCGCCCGCGCACCACGCACGGGTTGAGCACGACCAGCAGCTGAGGCGGATCCACGTGAGTCCAAGCGCGACGTCTGACGCCGCTGGGCAGTGTGCCATACGGCGGCATGCCGCGCACCGGCCACCGCCCACCGTTCAACGCGAAGGCGCCGAGCTTGCGACGGGGCTTCATAACTTCCCTGCCCACACTCTTTGCATTTGACGTCGTGCTGTGTGGGAGTTGACGCACATCTAATCCCGGTCTCTACTCGCACCTAGACTCCGTGAGAGGCCCTCACTCCGATCGCGCCGTGCGCAGAGGCGCCCCATCGCGCAAACGGCCGTCTGCCAAACCCGGCGCGCTCAGCGGTCGCGCTCCGCTGCCGACATCGCCGACACGCAGAACACCCCACGCCCGGGCGAGATTCGCCCGGTGTTGAACACTGAACGGGAGGAAGAACGATGAGGAGAGTCTCGCTGTGGTTCGTCATTGCGCTACTCGGCAGCACCTCGGCCGCGGCCGCCCAACCCACCCCGGCGCGGAAAGCGACGCCAGCCCAGGCGCCGCCGTCGAGCTACATGCCCGTGGTCCCCAAAGAGGATTTCAAGACCACGATGCAGCGCATGAAAGCCGACAAGGCGAAGGTCATGGCGCGTCAAAAGGCGCTGCTCGACGAGCGCTACGACCTCGGCAACCGCCCGGCGAAGGGCGTGGCGATGGCGCGCGGGAAAGCGGTGCAGGAGGGCGTGCGCGCCAAGCTCCCCGCCGGCATGACCTGGGAAAAACTCGCCGACATGACGCCGGCGGAGGTGAAAGCGCAAGGTGCCTGGCCCAAGGGGTTCCTGCCGTTGCCGCATCCGAACCAGCCCGAGGGCGGCATGGTGTTCCCCGATTTTCACATCCAGGAGGTCAAGAAACAGGAAGGTCGCGATCTGACGCGCTTCGACCTGGACTTCGACATCCCCGAGCACATGCTCCCCGAATTTCCGCCGCCGATCTTTCTGATCACGCGGCCCGATCTCGGCGATGTGTCCCAGGGGCAGCTGGTCACGATCATGAACTTCTACGAGCTCTTCAACGGCGTCCTGAACCCGAAGCAGATCGAGGGCCTGCGGCTGCTGGTCACCCCGTTTCCGCAGCAGCAGTTCAATCAGACCGAGGATCGCCGCACCGAGGCGCCGAGCCGTGGGGTGGTCTGCTTCGACTGTCACGTGAACGGGCACACGAACGCCGCGACGCATCTGGTCGGCGACATTCGGCCACAGGAGTTCCGCCACCGCATCGGCACGCCGAGCCTGCGCGGCGTGCACATTCAGCGCCTCTTCGGCTCACAGCGCGCGCTGCGGAGCGTCGAGGACTTCACCGAATTCGAGCAGCGCGCCGCGTATTTCGACGGCGACCCGGTGATTGCGACGAAGAAAGGCGTGAACCCCCTCGAGCGCGGCAGCCAGGTGCATTTCATGGCCGAGTTCCAGGAGCTCCTCGACTTCCCGCCAGCGCCCAAGCTGACCGTGCTCGGCCGGCTCGATCCGGCACAGGCCACCGAATCCGAGCTGCGCGGCGAGGCCGTGTTCTTCGGCAAGGGCCAGTGTGCGACCTGCCACGTGCCGCCGTATTACACGGACAACCTGATGCACAATCTGCGCACCGAACGCTTCTACGAGCCGCAGATGGTGAACGGCCGCTTCGCCGCGGCGGACGGCCCGATCAAGACGTTCCCGCTGCGCGGCATCAAGGATTCGCCGCCGTACCTGCACGACGATCGCTTGATGACCCTCGAGGACACGGTCGAGTTCTTCAACCTGGTCCTCGGAACCAAGCTCAGCGCGCAGGAGAAGACGGACCTCGTCGCCTTCATGCGGCAGCTCTAGGACGCAGCGGTTAGGGGGGTTCGGGGTGAAGGGATCAGAGGCCTGAAAATTGACGCTGTGGCGACAACTGACCGGCAATTACGGGTGTCGCGCGGCCCTGACACCCTACGCCCCTAACCCCTACACCGCCAGGTACTTACGGCTCGGCATTTCCCCGCCGATCTTCCTTGATCCACCGCGACCGCCGCCGCGCGTTGCGGAACTGGCGGCGAGCGATATGCCATATCGTGCGGCGGTCGTACTTGGGCCATTCGAGCAGGGCCTCCATGATCGTGATCGCCTTGCGGCCGTCGCCGCGCCAGTCGCTGATGACCGACGGCTTATAGATCTTGGGGCCGCGGTAGAGCGCGCTGCGATCGAGGACATCATTGTGGCGCAGGTACTCCACCGCGACCGGCATGCCGAGCCGCGCCGTCATCTGGCGTTCGCCCTCCGGATCACGGGCCCGCTCCGGATCGGCGACCTCGACGAGAAGCTGCAACGCGCGCCGGCGCACGAGGACGAAGAAGATCCGCGTGCCGAGCCCATCCGCGAACTCGTACGCGGCGTCGAGCACTTCGTACGGCGTAGTCGTACCGCCGGCGATGGCGAAGACGTCGTCGGCCCGACCGAACACCTCCGCCACGGGCCCGTGATGGCCGCACGCACAGGGATCGGGCAGCACCCGAACGAGGTCACCGGTGACGTAGCGCACCAGCGGCATCACCTCGTACAGCAGGCTGGTTGCGGTCAGCAGGCCGCGCGACCCGGGCGGCACCGGCTCGTGCGTGAGCGGATCGAGCACCTCGAATTCGAGCAAGTCGGTGGCGAGGTGCAAGCGCCCGAGCGGACAGCCGACGCCCATCAGGAGCGTTTCGTTCGAGCCGTAGATCTCGACCACCCGCGCGCCCCAATCGCGCTCGATCGCGCGTCGCAGCGCCGGCGGCAGCACGGCGCCGCCGCAAAAGACCACGCGGACGGACTCGAAGGCCTCGCGCGGATCGAGCCCCCGATCCTTGGCCACGTCGTGCAGCAGCACCGGCTCCAGCGGCAGGCTGGCGACCGCGGTCACCCCGAGCCGGCGAATGAAATCCACAGCGCGCTCGAACGGCACGTCCCAGCTCATCGTTCCGGCGGCGATGTGACAGGCATTGGCCCGGCGCAGCGCCTCCTCGAAGACGAACGACACCGGCGCGAACAGGGGGAAGCGGTTCAGCAGGATGGTTTCCTGTGCGAGCTCGGGAACCATGCGATGCACGACGGCCGCCTGCGCGCGCACGTCCTCGAGCCCGCACCAGGTCGAGATGGGCTCGCCCGTGGTGCCGCTGGTCTCGTGGTAGTGCCACGCGCGGTGCGCCGGCACCGCCAACATGCCGAAGGGCGTGGCGTCGCGCAGGTGCGACTTGAAGGTGAGCGGCAAGTGCTCGAGGTCCCGCCGTCCAGTGAAGCAATATCCGGCCAGGTGCGCGGCGTAGAACGGGCTGCGCCGTGCCCGCGCAATGGCCTCGCGCAATCGTCCGTCGTCAGACACCAGTACCTCCCCGAGGTATTAGGGGTTACGCTGAAGGTGTTAAGGTCCGGAGCGTCGCCGGATCGCAGAAGGCTCTCCGGCGTGTTGCACCCGTAACAGCGAACAGCCTGATAGCTGATACCGCAGCCATTCACGGCCGAGAGCTCGCGCTTCCCAACCGAGGGTGTCCGACGGCGGACGCCAGAGCCGCGGATCGCCGCGCATTCGAGCGCGGCAGGAAGGCCGGCAGCACCCATATGGTGGCCGCCAAGCACAGCGCCAGTCCGGCCGCAACCAACCGCCCCATCGCGGCGAGCGGCGGGTACGTGGAGAACGCCAGGAACCCGAACCCGACGATGGTGCTGAGCGACGTCAGCGCAATGGCGCGCCCAACCACCTGCAGCGCTGCACTCGCCGTGCCGCGCGCTTGCGCCTCTTCCGCGACATAGACGCCGTTGTCGACGCCGATGCCAAGGATCAGTGGCGTGACCACGAGGTTCACCGGATCGAGCGGAACTCCCGTCGCCCACATGGCGGTGAACAGCAGCAGCACCACGAGCAGGACCGGCGTGAGCACCGCGAGCGCCGTACGGACATCGCGGAAAATCACCATCAACAGCAGGACGTTGGCGGCGACGGCGAGCGCGATGAACAGCGCGAGCTCACGGCGCAACACGTCGTGCAGCGCGCGCTCGAGCAGCGGGCGCGCGGCCACCGCCAGCTGCAGGTCCGGCAGGTCAGCGCGTAGCCGGGCCGCCAGCGTGCGCCAGTCGGCAGCGGGACCCGGATCGACGTGAATGGCCACGGCGGCCGCGCCGTTGCCGATCTTCACGTGCCGCTCGAGCGCGAGCTCGAGCGGCAGCAGAGCGGGATCGCCCGGCTCGATGACGCCCGGAGATGCAGTGCGCAAACGCTCCAGGGCGTCGCGGAACCGCTCGGGCTTGAAGCCGTGCGCGCGCAGCGCACCTTCGAGCTGCCGCGCGGCGGCGGGGCTCGGCAAGCCGCCGTAGCGCTCCAGGCGCGCGCGCTGCACCGCGGCGGACGGCACGATCGGGTCGATGCTGCTGACCGACTGGACCACGCCGTCGCCTTGGTAGCGGCGCAGCTGCGCGGCGACGCGCTCGGCGTCGACCAGCGCGGCCTGCACGTCGGGCCGCTCCACCAACACCGCGCCGGCGCTGCTCGCGCGCGCGAACCGCGTCTCGATCTCCTCTTGCACGCGCAGCGCGGGCGAATCGGCCGGCCGCAGGCGCGTCAGCGTCGGATCGAGCCGCACCCGCACCGCCGCGACCGCGCAGAGCGCTGCCGCGATCACCGTAGCGACGCGGACGGCCCGAGCGCGGCGCTCGGCGGCCCCGGCCCATGCCGCGAGGTGCGGTGTCTGCAGGTCGCGGAGCCCGCCCGCCGCGCGGCGGAGGAACACGAACCCGAGCGCGGGATAGAGGATGAAGAACTGCCCCATCGTGATCAGCATGCCCGCCGCGGTGCTGACGCCGAGTTGCCGGACCGTGCCGAGACACGACAACCCGATCACCAAGAACGCCGCGGCCGTCGTCCCGGAGCTGGCGATATTCGCGCGCCCGATGGCCGACAGCGTGGCGGCGACCGCGGTCACGACATCGGGAGTGCGCCGGCGCTCCTCGACGAGCCGGCTGTAGAAATGGATCGCGGAGTCGATCGACAAGCCATAGAGGATCGCGGCGAAACTGAGCGAGATCGCGTTCAGCTCGCCGAACACGAGCAGAGACACGGCAAACGCGAGCAATACGCTCAGCGCCAGCGGATACGTGACGAACGGCAGGATGCGCAGGCTGCCATAGCCGAACCAGAAGACCGCGACCACACCGGCGAGCGAGAGCAGCGTGTATCGGTGGATGTCCCCGCGCATGGCGGCGGCGTCCTCGAGCGCAAATAGATAACTCCCGGTGAGACCGACCCGCACTCCGGGCTCGCCGATCTCCCGCGACGTCGCGTCGATCGAGGCTTGGACGTCCGCGAGCAGCGCCGTGCTGAACGGAATGTCGAACGGCGAGCCGCGCGGACGCGCGAACATCAGGAGGGCGCCGCCGTCGCGCGCGGTGACGTACCCTCCCTGCGTGCTCGGCAACGTGTCGCCGGCGAGGTCGGCCAGGTGACGGGCGGCGACGCGGCGAAGGCCGAGCGGATCGGCGGCCACCGCGCGCGCGAGACTGACGTCGAACGGCGCGGCGAGCAGCACCTTGGCCGCGGACACCTGCGCGTCCATACCCGCGGGCGTGAACCGCTCCGCGACCTCATCGTACGCCTCGATCGGGAGGTAGTTGAAGAGGTACGGCCCGAGCAGCTCGTCGGCGATGCGGGCGCCGTCGACGCGGCCGTGCACGCGAGCGATGGGCTCCAGCGCGGCAAGGCGCGCGGCGAGCCGATCGGCGTAGCGCTCGCGCGCCTCGCGCGGGCCCTCGATCAGCAGCACCAGCTCGTCGAGACGGCCGAAGTCGGCGATGAAGGTCTTGAAATCGTCGAACTCGGGCGTTCCCGTCGGCAGCATGGCGAGCACGTCGACCTCCAGCCGCAGCCGGGTGAGCGACAGCGCCGCCGCCGCGCCGAGCAGCAACGATCCGACGAGCACGGCGCGCGTATGCCGCGCGATCCAGGCGGCCCAGCGCGCGGCGGTCATGGCGCGGGCAGCGCGACCGGCTGCGCGCCGGCGGCCGGCGCGAACAACGCGTCGGGGAGCACCGGGTTTACGTCGTAGCGGTCGATGGTCACCGTCACCGACGTCGCCGGATTGCGGGCGTCCGAGAGCTTCAGCCGATACGGGAGCAGTACGCCGTCGGTCATCCGATGATCATCCGACAGGATAATGGCGCCGGGTTGCCCGCCGCTGAACCGGCGCTCCTGCACGATCGCAGCATCAGCCGAACGGACCAGCAGAAAGCGCGACGGCACCCGCCGCGGCGCTGCGCTGCAGTAACATCGCACCCAGCGGCCGATCGGATCGGGTTCGGCTTCCTCGCACTGTTCCACACAGCCGCCGGCACCACTGACCACAGGCAGCGGAATGTCGTGCAGCGGCAACTCCGGCTCGGCGCCCGCGGGCTGTCCCGGCGGGGCGAGCGGCCGTACGACCCACGCGGCGCCGCCGACTCTCACGTAGTCGAACACGGTAAGCCCGAGCGGCAGCATCAGGCGCATGCGCGCCCGATCCGGTTTCGCCGCCAGAATCAAACCGTTCAGCCGCCGCGCACCGCCGTCGCGGTCCGCGACGACGGAGAACTGCGCGCGCAGGCTGCTGAGCTGCGCGTCGCGGGCGCGCAGCGCGGCTAATGCTCCATCAGCCGCCGCCGGTGGCGGCGGAGACGGCGGGCGCGCTACGCCGGTGCAAGCCGCCAGTGCGCAGACCAACAGGAGGGGCGCGCGGTGGTACATCACCCCGGCGGCTGGAATGCGTCGTCGGGCAGCTCGACGTTGCGCTGCACGTCCCGCAGCTCGATCTCCAGGCGATCGCCGAGCGCTTCATCCAACCGCATCGCCTGCAACGTGAGGTCGCGGCCGTGGAACCGCAACGCGATCC
>JBFXHX010000038.1:0-15375 GCA_050176585.1 Binatia bacterium | reverse complement strand
GCGTCGTCGGGCAGCTCGACGTTGCGCTGCACGTCCCGCAGCTCGATCTCCAGGCGATCGCCGAGCGCTTCATCCAACCGCATCGCCTGCAACGTGAGGTCGCGGCCGTGGAACCGCAACGCGATCCGCTGAAACAACTGCTGGTACTCCGCGGCGGTGGGCGTGAGTCTCACCTCGACGCCGCCATCTGCGGCGCGCGCGTCCATGGCGAAGCCGGGCGGCGGCTTTGCCAACTGGCCCGCGAACAGGGCGCCGATCTCGCGAAACATCCCCGCCATCGGGCTCCCAGCCATCGCGCGGCGCTCGCGCTCCGGCATGCCGGGCACCGTGAGCTGATCGCCGGCGACCACGATGGTCAGCGCGCGCGGCTTCTCGACGTCGATCCGCATGCGATCGGGTCGGCGAAAGCGGAAGCGGCCGGTGGAGACGAGCGGCTCATCGAGGAGGGCTAGGTGCTTGGTCTGTACGAAGCGCGCGTCGATGGTGCGCGTACTTTCCTGGGCGGCCGCGAGGGCACGCAAACACGTTTCGGTCGAATCGCAGGGTGCATCGGCCGCCCGCGCAGCGGCCGCCAGGGTTACGGCGAGAATGGCGAGCGCGAAATCGCGCCGCCGACCCACAACCCGACTTCTCATGGCCCGCGACGGGCGCTCCCCGGGGCTCGGACCTCAGGCAGCGGAGGCGCTGGCCCGGGCGGTCAGGATGAAATCGGCGAGCGCGTCGATGCAAGCAAAGGCCCGCTGCCCGACCTCCTCGTCGGGGATGGTCACGCGAAAGTGCTCTTCCACCAGCACGACCAGCTCGAGCGCATCGATCGAATCGAGGCCTAAGCCTTCGACGAAAATCGGCTCGGCGTCGGCGATGTCCTCGGGGCGTTTGTCTTCGAGCTTGAGACCCTCGATGATCATGACTTTGAGCCGCTGCTTCAGCGCGTCGCGCTCCATGGCTGCTCCTTATGAGAGCCATGGCAAGGGGACAAGGGGACGGTCCGGCGGCGTAAGACAAGTAAGGAGGAGAACGCGGGCACGGGAGAAGTGGCCCGGATGAGGAACGGTTCCCGGTGAGGGTCTATCCAGCACCGGACAGAACCGGCAATCCCGGTACGCGGGCGCGCCCCACGCCTGCTTGGCCGTTTACGTCTGCGCTGCAGGCGAGCCCCGATGGTGTGCCGTCGGTGCGAATGCCGACGGCAGTGGATCGCCCGGGGTAGCGCTTCGCCGCCGGTCATCAAGGTGATCGACCAAACCGCCATCGCGGCCTTCTCCGTACGCACCATGTGATTGCCAGAGGCGAAGGAGGTGTGCCGCTTTAGACCTCCGAAGGCGGACTGCGGCATCCGGAGCGGCCCTGGTCGATAAAGACTGGGTCGCCGCACTGCTGGCGTGTCGCTCGACGCTAGGTGATCCGCCGAACCAGGCACCGCAAACAGTATCGGAGCGCTGCGGCAGCTATCGAGGCAGGCTGAATTGGCTTCTAACTCCGTATCGGGCTGAGCGTGGCCGCGGACGGATGCGCGCGAGGCAGCCCCGGCTATCCACTGCCGCCGGGCTACCGGATCGTCTACTCAGAGAATAGGTGCGTTTCGCGCCGGTCTTCGAGCTCAGCGAGATCGAGGAACGCGTCCAAGATATCGCTGCGGGTCAGCATGCCTACGACGTGCTCTGCTTCGACCACCGGCAGTGCGCCGATCCTCTGCTTTCTCATCAACCGTACGGCGTCGGAGATGGAGTGATTAGGTGCCACCGTGGTCACGTTCGGCGTCATGACCATCTCTACCGAGACCGTTCGCGGATCGGTCGTCGTGACCTTGGGCTTGCGGCGCTCGAACAGCGGAAGATCGAAGACCGACGGGAATGCGTCGCGCAGATCGCGATCGGTAATGATGCCGACCAATCGCCCATCAACGATCACTGGAAGCTGGTTCACTCCGTGCTTTTCGATCAACTCACGCGCGTGCTGGATTGAATCGCGTGGTTTCACCGAATGTACCGGCCGGGTCATGCACCGACCAACGTCCATGTTCACCTCCAGATTCGTCTTCGTGGGTCAGGCCGCGACATCCGTGTTCTCGGCGGACCGGATCTCATAGAGGAACGTAGGAGCGAGCGCGAGCGAGTTGGTGATCAGGCACGTGTGCTCGGCTTTCTGGAGCAGGCGGGCCACCTTTGCGGTGTCGGTGCCCGCTGGAACGGCGAGGCGCGCGCGGAGCTCCAGGTGTGTGAAGCGGGTTTTTCCATCGATCTGGTTGAGTGTTCCCACCGCGCTGCAGCGCAGGTCTATCCACGAAAGGCTCGAGGCGCGCGCGATGGCTCGGAATGTCAGGACGAAGCAGTTGGCGGCGGCTCCGACGAACAACGTTTCGGGCGACCACTGGTCGCCGGGACCGCCGAACTGAGCAGGTGGAGCAGTTTGCAGCGCCGGCAATCCCTCTGCCGACACCGCCACGCTTCCGGTGACCGGAGCATACGCTTGCACGGAATAGTAGTGCGGATACGACTGCATGAGAAATTCCTTTCCTCCGTCACCTCAGCCAAATCCGCGCCAAAGCAGAGAGCTCGCAGCACGGGCTCTGAGCCGTGCACGCGCACCGGCGCCTCTCTTGATGCTGAGAATCGGTCAGGATTCCGCTCCGTGAAATGTCATCGAGTTGCTGGTGTCGATCTGTGGCGTGGATGGTAGGCGATGCCGGCAGCGCGCGCCGATGCCAGGCCCAGGGTCTCGCCCAGCGCGGCGGGCCGGGAAAACATGGCAGGGTCGCCCGGGGAACGCACCGCGCTCGATCTGAACGTTTCTGAGGCAGCCTATTCCAGCGCCGGCGCGGCGGCGTGTTCAGACCTCGGTTCCGGGCCTCGGTGATGGTTCTCACCGCAACTCGAGCACGAGTATTTGGCCCGAGTGACTCGCGCTGTGCGACCTTCATCGCATACCTCCTTTTCGCCCCTATCCTTCGTTCTATTATGCGTATCCGAATTTCAGCGACGCATGCGGGTCGCCGTCGGGGGGCACAGATGTGAAAGGCGGGAGCGAGTGCGTGCCACATGGTCGATCGTCATGTTGACCCGGTCAGTCGACGCCATTGCACGAGGTATTCTCAGCACTGCGAATGCAGGTGGCCATCTTCCGGTGCGGTGCAATGGATCTCACCCCGCTGGGCAGCCTTAAGCGGACGCCGTTCGCAAATTCGCGAATAACCCGTTCGCTAGAAACGACGGCAAGGCCGGCCGTAGGTGGCACGAGTGTTGCGTTCCCTACTGCCATGGATCCATCGCGCGACCGTGAGGAATCGGAAAGCGCGCGGCGCGAGGAGAGTTCCCCGCCATTGGGCATTCGCCACGTGCTCGTGCCGCTCGACGGGTCTCTCCTGGCTGCTTGTGTTCTGCCATTTGTAGCCGCAGTAGCCGGTGCGTTTGGCGCCCGCATTACGCTTTTACGAGTGCTGCAGGCACGCCATCAGCCGGCTGCGGAGCGGCACGTCGACTTGCTGGAATGGGAGATCTGGCGGGCCGGGGCTCGCCACGACCTCGGCAGGATCGCCGGCGAGCTCGAAGCATTTGGCCTACCGACTGCCGTGGAAATTGTCTCGGGCGATGCGGCGGAGCAGATCATCGTGTTCGCCGAGAAGGAGCACGTCGATCTGATCGTTCTCTCCACGCATGGCGAGGGCGGGTTGAGCATATGGCTGCTGAGCAGCACCGTGCAGAAGGTCATGCTGCGCGCTCCGACGTCGGTTCTTGTGGTGCCCGCATATGCGAGTCGGGGATTGCCGATCGGGACTCTGCACTTAGGGAAGATTCTGCTTCCGCTCGACTGCTCTGCGCGTGCGGAGTGCCTGCTTCCGCTAGCCGTCGCGCTGACCCGTGCCCATGATGGTGAGCTCATTCTCGCGCACATCGTGCCGGAGCCCGAGCTGCTCCGGCGGATGTGCCCATCAGCGGAAGACCTCCGTTTGGCAGCGCAGTTTATCGAGCGAAATCGGGCCGAGGCCGAACGCCATCTGACGGAGCTGCAAAATCGGATTCTCGCGCAGGGCGCGCGGGCGCGTGTGCGCATCCTGGTGGAATCGCACTGCGATCGGGCGCTTCGTAGACTAGCCGATGAGGAGGATGTGGACCTCGTCCTGCTTTCGGCGCACGGCAGAACCGGTGACGCAGCTGAGCGCTATGGCACCGTGGCAGCGGCGCTCATGCAACGCGGCGGGAGACCCATGATCATCGTGCAAGATCTCGCCGGAGTCTTACACCCAGTGAACCTCGCGGAGGACGCGGTGCGTGAGCACTTCGGCCACTGAGCAACAACTGCGCATCGAGGCGCAGACATCAAACGCGCCGACGGTTGAGCGGATGTATAGAGCAGCCGCAATAGTCTCGAGCGCGATCCGGCAACAGGTCGGCAGCGGTGCGCCCGTGCCCTTATGCGCTCGCGCGCGCGGGCCAGAGGCGTGGTCGGAGATGGTTATGGCGCGGAGCCCAACTTCCCCCCTGCTTCAAAATGATTGTCCGCTGCCGAACAGCACCTGAATGTCGCCCTGGTCCTCGTCCAGCCGCGTCGCGACGTCCAGATACGCGGAAGCGATGAAGAAGCCGAAGAAGTCGTAGATGATGCCGATCCCGACGCCGCCGCCCACCGCCCACTGTCCGACATCGTAGATGCGCCCGGCCGAATTGCTGACGTTCCCCGCGTCGATCAGCGCCTTCACCGTGAGCCGGCGGAGCACGACGACATCGAAGAGGTTGAGCTTGAGCTCCGGATAGATCTCGCGGCGCAGCTCCGTGCGCACCACCATGATGTTGCGCGCCAGCTGATCTTCCGCGCCGATGCCGCGCACCGAGCGCTCGCCGCCGAGGCTGTAGAGGCCCTGATTCGGCACCCGGCGATGTAGCGGAACGCTGAAGCCGTTGAACACCTCGCCGGCCGCGATGTTGCGCGGCGTCCCGATCGGCACCGTGGCCGAGGCGAGATAGCCCCAGTCGACGTAGCCGTAGTCGCTGCCGAGGCTCTTGTCGTACCAGTCGGCGTACAGCCGGAACCGCCGTTGGGCGCTCGGCGCGTCGAGCCAGAAGACGTTGCTGTAGTCGTAGCGCGCGCCGAGGCCGCCGAGGTGGCCGCCGGTGCGCACCGCCGGGTTCGCATCGTTCTCGAACGACCTGTCGAGCGCCTGGAAGGTATAGAACCCGTACAAATTGTGGCGGTACTTCGAATTGTCGATCGGCGTTCCCCAGTGGAATCGCGGCCCCGCGGCGAAGCCGATGCCGCGGTTGGTATAGAAGCCGGTCACCGCGACGTCTTTCCGATAGTCGTAGCGCAAGCGGCCGACCATCAGCGCGGAGATGCCGAACTCGGTCGAGCTGATCTCGACATCGGCCGCGTCGAGCACGACCTGCAGGCGCGGCGGTGACGCGTTGTTCGAGCGGGCATCGTCGATCACCTCGCGATCGGGATCGATGACCGTCTGATATACCAGCCCCTCGGTGGACGCGGACACCAGCGCCACGTCGCCGCCCGTCTTCCACTGCACGTCCACCGTCTCACCGCCGATCGTGTACAAGCGGACGGTGACCGGCTCGGAATACGGCCGCGAGCTCGCCCTCCGCACGGTGACGGTGCTGCGCCGGCGGCCGTTCTCCGGCTGATTGAAGTTCCGCGCTTCGACCCAGTAATCGATCGCCGGATACGGGCCGCGCCATTCCTGCAAACGGGCGTCGATCGGGTAGTTGGGCGCGGCCGCGGCCAGACAGGCGGACCACGTGAGCGGCGCGCTCAGGCAATGGTCCAGGAGCGGATCGAATGCGGGCGGGCCGAGCAGGCCCCGCAGCTTGGTCACGACCACTCGCCCCGGTGGCCCGGTCTGGTTCACGCTCCAGACCTCCGCATGAAACGGATCAGCCTCCCGCGCTTCCTCGAAGAAGGCGCTCGTGAAGGGGATCTTCGGCGTGTTCTCGAAGCGGTCGACGACCGCGAAGACATTGAACAGGTCGATCCAGTCGTACACCGAACGGCGCTGCGGCTCCGCGGCGTCGAGGTATCGCTGCGCGAGCAGCCGGGAAACGCCCTCGCTCACCCAGTAGTACTCGCGCGGCGGCTCGCGCGGGGCGAGCTGCGGCCGCAGTAGCTCGGCGTATACGGCTTGCGCGAGCGCGAGCTCGTGAAACGGGCGAAGCACCCGCATGACCTCGAGCAGCTTGTCGCTGACGATCACCGCGCCCTCGCCCGCGGCGCTCAGATCGACCCGCAGCGGCGCCTCCACCACTACCAGCTCGCCGCCGGCGGGCGGCGGTACCACCGATGGGCGTTGCGCGACGATGTCGCGCAGCGCCGCCAGCACGATGCGGGTTTGGCTCGGCCCGAAGCTCACGCGCACGCTGCGCGGCTCCGGCGGGTGAAGATAGACGATGCGAACGCCGCCGGCGCGGGTCTCGTGGCGCAGGAACCGCGGCGCAGCGACCACGGTCAAATAGTGGACACCGGGAATCACCGCCCGCACGGCGCCTGAGCCGGCCGGCGCGAAGCGCCCGTTCAGCACCGTCTCGAGCTCGGGCGCGGGCGTAAGCACGACGTCGAAGTCGGCGAGCTGCGGCGGGGCGTCGAGCGCCCATTGTCCATTCGCGTCGAGCGGGACCAACAGCGGGTGCCAGCCGCCGATCATCGTCAGCTGTCCATCGAACTCGCCGAAGCTGCCGAAGCGGTGCGGCACCACGGTCTGAAAGCGCAGCGTAAGGTCGCGCGTCTGCCCCGGCGGGAGGTCCGCGATCGGCACGCGCACGAACGTGCTCGGCGGCAATCCGGGGTATGGGACCGCAAAGGCGTGCGTCGGCACGCCGCCGTCATAAATGTCGAGCAACTGGGTGCCGCCGGCGTGAAACTCCTGCTCCGGATAGATCAGCGGTCGGGTGAAATCCGTGAGCCCTTGCTCGGCCAATGAGAAGCGGTTGGCAAACAGCAGGAACACCGCCTCCTGCAGCGTGCGCTCGGTGGTGTTCGTGAATGCGACCGCAACCGTGCCCTCGACTTGCGGCGGCGCGGCGCGAATCGCTGCCTCGATCCGGTACTGGGGGCGCAGCAACACGAGCGCTGCGCGCGCGGGGGAGGGCACCGCGGTGAGCAGCGACAGCCCGGCGAACGACCACGCGCCGCGCCGCCGCCCCGGACGGCGCTCCAGGTCGCGTGGCGTCGCCGGTGCGGAAGCAGGGCTTCCCCGCGCCCGCGCGGCGCGAGCCGCGATGCGTAACAGCACCATCAAGCCGGCGACATTCCGACCAGGTCGCGCACAGCGGCGTCGAAGCGGCCGTCGAGCAACGCCGCCGGGCTGACTTTGGTCACCGACCAAATCGGGCTGACGTTGTCGAACATCGCCGTACGCAGCACCGAACCGCTCGCCGCATCGATCAACTCGAGGCGCAGGCCGATCTGGCCGGCGGTGAACGGCGGCGCCGCGCTCACCTTCCAAGTGGTGACCAGTGGCTGAATGACGTACGACCAAGCCTCACCGCGCGCAGTGGACAGCGCGGCGGCGCGGTCGGCGCTCGGCAGCGACTGGACCTCCGCGCGGGTCGATTGCAGCGCCGCGACGATACGCGCGGTTATCTCACGCCCGGGCTCGTCGCCCTGGGGCCCCGGGGGCGGCAGCATGACGTAGAAGCGCTGCGTGCCGGTGCCGGCGTGCAACGGCGGCGCCTGCGGCTCGACGGTGTACGAACCAGCGCCGCAGCCGACCCCACCGAGCAAAGTCAGCGCGAGCAGCGCTACGCGCCCCATGGAACGGCTGCTAGGGGGCCGCGCCGGCGGTGTCAACCAGCGCTCGGCTGTTCGCTCTTGGCGGTGGGGTTCCGGGCTGGACACGCTGGACCGCGCGATGCTTCCGTTCACGAAGAGCCCTCTACCCCCGCAACCGCCAAACCCCTAACCCCCTGTAGCTACCGTCCCTTGCATCGTCCCGCGCGCCCGAGTGAGCTCGAGCGCCAGATGAACCTGATCCTGGTGGCCGAGGACGACTTCGTCTCCCTGACGCGCGCGCGCCTCACCGGGCGGCGCCTGGCATACGTACGGCAGGTGCACAGGGCGGAGGTGGGCGATACGCTGCGCGTAGGGCAGCTGAACGGGCTGGTGGGCACCGGCCTGGTGACCGCGCTCGGCGATGACGCCCTGGAGCTGGAGATCAGCCTCGAGCGGCCGCCACCGCCGCCAGCGCGCGCCCGGGTCCTGCTGGCGCTGCCGCGTCCGAAGGCGTTGCGCCGCGTCCTCCAGTGCCTCGCGGCGATGGGCGTGAAGGACATCGTCCTGTTCAACACCTGGCGGGTGGAGAAGAGCTTCTGGCGCAGCCCAGCGCTCATGCCAGAGGCCCTGCGGGAGCAACTCTGGCTCGGCCTCGAGCAAGGCGGCGACACCGTGCTGCCGGTGATCAGCACGCGGCGGCGCTTCCGGCCGTTCGTGGAGGACGAGCTCCCGGCCTTGGCGCGCGGGTCGCTGGCGCTGGTCGCCCATCCCACGGCCGAGCAACCCTGCCCGCGCGCCAGCGGCGCGCCGCTGACGCTGGCGGTCGGGCCCGAAGGAGGGTTCATCGCCTATGAGCTCGACGCCCTCCGGGCCGCGGGTTGCGCGGCGGTCAGCCTCGGACCCCGGCCGTTGCGGGTGGAACACGCGGTGCCGGCCCTGCTGGGTCGGCTCCTGTGACCGGTGGGGTCCTTGGCCCACCGGCATCGCGTCCGCTAATAGCCTTGCAATGATCATTGTCATGAAATCCGACGTCCTCCCGGAATCTCCGGAGGTGCTCGAGGTCGTGCGCATGGCCGAGCGGTATCCCGGCGTGCACGCGGAGGTGCGGAAGATCCAGGGAGCCACGCGGGTGCTTACCGAGATCTATCTCCTCGGCTCGACGGCCCAAATCCCGCAGGAGCCTTTCGACGAGTTTCCGGCGGTCGAGAAGACGATCCGCATCCGGGAGCGCTACCGCTCGATCGGCCGCCACGACGGCGCAGAGGCGTTTGGCTTCGAGTACAACGGCATCCGTTTCAGCCAGGACACGTTCCACGTGTTTCCGGGTCTGTGCGCGGTCGACACCCGGCAGAATGTCGAGGCGATGTTCAAGGCGCTGCGCGACGCCGGCGTCCACACCACGCGCGCCGGCGCGTACAAACCGCGCACCAGCCCCTATGACTTCCAGGGGCACGGGAAGGCGTGCCTGCCGTATCTCTTCGAGATCGCCGGCAAGTACCAGCAGAAGGTGATCGCCATGGAGGTCACCCACGAGGCGCAGCTCGACGAGATCCGCGACGCCCTGCGCGCTGCCGGCAATCCCACCGGCGTGCTCCTCCAGATCGGCACCCGCAACGCGCAGAATTTCGAGTTGCTCAAGGTGATCGGCTCGCAGTCGGAGTTCCCGGTGCTCTTCAAGCGCGGCATGGGCATCACGCTCGACGAGTCGCTGAACGCCTGCGAGTACATCGCCTCGAGCGGCAACAGCCGCATCATCCTCTGTCTGCGCGGCATGAAGACGAACTTCGGCGACCCGCACCGGAACTTCGTCGACTTCGCGCACGTGCCCGTGGTGCGCCGTTTGACCCGACTGCCGGTGTGCATCGACCCTTCCCATTCGGTCGGCAAGAAGGCGACCGCACCCGATGGCCTCCTCGACATCCAGCACGTCATGGCGCAGGGCGTCATTGCGGGCGCCAACATGGTCCTGGTCGATTTTCACCCGAAGCCGGAGGAAGCGCTCTGCGACGGGCCGCAGGCGTTGCTGCTGAACGAGCTCGAGCCGTTCCTGCGCGACGCCGAGCTGGTGCGCCGGACGTATCTGGAGCGCGTGAAGCTCCGCCAAGCGCAGTGAGCGCCAGCTCGCACAGGGGCGGCCGCAGGCCCCGAACGGGTCGCCGGTGAACGCGTTTCGCATCGCGCGCGACGAGCTCGATGCGCTCGTTCCGGTGCCCGTGCTCTTCGATGCCTTGATCGAGGAGGACGAGCAGAGCTGCGTGTTGGAGAAAACGGTGACCCTCGACGACCCCGGCATCGCGAGCCAGCGCACCGCACCGGAGTGGCCGCATCACCTGCCGGGCGAGCTGGTGATCGGCCTCACCGGCCAGGCGGCGTGCATTCTGCTGCACCGCCGCGGGCTGATCGATGCGTCCTGGCGCGGCCACGGCGTGCGCATCAAGGACGCGCGCTATACCGCCCCGGTATTGCTCGGTGAGCGCTTCTACACGCGCGTGACCATCCTCCGCAGGCGCCGCTTGCTCGGCCGCCTGCACGTGCGGCTCGGCTACCACATGTGGAAGCTCGGCGCCGACGGCGCGCCGATCGATACGTATCGCAGCGAGCAGGATGCGATTTTCTTTCCGGCGTTCTGATGAGAATCCCCCCCAGCGGCGCTGACGCTCGGAGGCAAGTCTGCTCATTTCGAGTAATCCGATCTCCGCGCCTTTGCGCCCGTTCGCGATCGATCGATCCACGACACCGCCGACGCTGCGCATCCAGCCATGGCGTTTCGTCGACTACGTCCTCGACGTGTATCGGCGACAGCCCGCGATCGTCACGGGCATCGGCGACTGGCCGCAGATCCTGACCGAGTTGGAAAGCGTCCGGCTACTCGACCATGTCCCGACCGGTTGTCATGGCACCTGGCATCCGAGGAGCAGCCGATTGACGCCGGTGATCAGCTCGTCGACGCGCACTTCGCCATCGGCATTGCAGTCGCCGCAGCAGGCGGCCGGCGCGACCATCGCGGTCGGGCTTGGTGTCGGCTGAGCCGGGAACGTACGCGATGAGGTAGCGGTCGATGGCGGCGTCGTGGGCGCGACTAGTCGGAAAGGCGGCTCGTAGATCTCAGCGAGGTTGACCAGCGGTATGACCGGGAGCACATCATCGACCACTGCGGGCACCTGCGGGTGGCAGTCCTCTGAGCCCCTGTTGCGCCACGATTTCCATGTGATGGTCGCCAGCGGCCCGGCGGGGTTCCCTGAGTACGCTGTCTGGCCGGGAGGACCGACGACTACGGCCGTCAGGCTTGGTCCAAAGGAGATCGGGCCGGTCGATACGTACGCCTCGCCCGAGCAGTCCGTGGACTCGAACAGGATCGCTGTGTCGGCATTGCCTATGAAGCGCTCGCGGGTGACTTGCAGCAAGAGCAGGTGACCGTCGACATCAAGGGCAACCGTGGCACCGGCCGGGCCTGCGAGGGATGCAGTGTCGCCCACGGCTCGCCCGGCGGCGTCCACGACGACCACCCGGTCGACGCCGCGCACGTCCTGCGCCGCAGACGGGTTGATGATCCCCATGAGCAAGATCCCAGCAGTTGCCAGAGCGCGCGTCATCCCCGGTCCTCCGCGGCCGATGATGGCGGCCCACGGACTGCGCCGCCACCGCAATCGTGCAACGGGGCCTGACAGATTTCCCGATTGACAACGTCGGCGAAATGGGAACCCTGTGGCGCGTGCTTTGGGCGGGCGGCATGTGGGACGTGACGGTCGACAGCAGCGGAAGGCAGTACGTCGACGTACCGACGGCGCTGCAAGAACACCTGCGGATCACCTTCGTTTCGGAAGACCAGGCAAGGTACGGCGTGGACTGCTTCCGCGTTCAGATTGGGGACGCCACGGGCCAGTTGCGGGAGGGGCTGGAGTTTCCAGTGGCGAAATTTGCCCACGTGGTGCAGGCAATGATGCTGACGTGGATGGCGAGAGGCATGGGCTCAAAGCAGTTCATCGACGTGCCCACGGCGTCGCAGGAGCATGTGCGAACGAGCTTCGTTGCGGCAGATCATTCCAGGTACTGCGTGGACTGCTTTTGCATCCAGATCCGAGACGCTGCTGGACAATTGCAGCAGGCGCTGGAGTCTCCGATCGAGACGATGGAGCCCCTCGTAGAAGCGATGATGATGATGATCCTCGAGCACGCCACTGGGCCTCCGGTTGGAGAATGTTGAGAGTCATGAAGCTCAGGTCAGCCAGCACCGTGCTCCGAGCGTAGTCGCCGCGACGTCGACCGATGGGACGCGCTGGGCAACCGCTGTCAGACGCGAGCCTTGACTAGAAAGGCCGTTGCTATCCTACTCGCTGGCTCGCGGTGCGTCCGCGCTTGAGGAACGTGCGGCTCGACTCGAAGACCTAAGACGCCGCGGTCCGTGGCGTCCGGCGCGACCAGGCGGTGACGGTGGTGGAGTGCAGTGGCACGATAAGGGGCCGTGTTCCGCCTATGGCGGAACGGGCCAATGAGCTGACCGCACAAGCTGACCCTTCATGAATGACTTGCTGCAAGTTCTCGCGGGCCTGCTCGACGCGAAAGAGGACGAGCACCTCGAATTCAAGGAGGCGAAGCAGAACTTCCACTTGGACAAGCTGGTCAAGTACAGCGCGGCGCTGGCGAACGAAGGCGGGGGATCCATCGTGCTCGGCGTCACCGATCGGCGCCCCCGGACAGTGGTTGGAACGCAGGCGTTTCAGAGCGTCGAGCGCACCAAAGCCGGGCTGATCGAACGTCTACGCCTCCGCATCACGATCGACGAGATCCAACACCCCGATGGCCGGGTGTTGATCGTTACCGCGCCGGGTCGCCCGATTGGCATGCCGATCCCCGTTGATGGCGCCTACTGGATGCGCGGCGGAGAGGATCTGGTGCCGATGACGCCGGACATGCTCCGCAGGATCTTCGACGAGTCCGGCCCGGACTTCTCGGCGGAACTCTGCGCCACGGCGACGATGGCCGATCTTGACCCCAGGGCGGTGGAGGAGTTTCGGGTGCGTTGGCACCGCAAGTCGGGCAACGACGCCCTCCTACAGGAATCGCCGGAGCAACTACTCGGCGATGCAGAGTTGGTGACGGACTCGGGCGTCACGTACGCAGCCTTGATCCTGCTCGGGACACGAGCCGCCCTTGGCGCTCATCTCGCCCAAGCGGAGGTCATCTTCGAGTACCGGTCGAGCGACGCTGTCGGCCCCGCCAGTCAGCGCGAGGAGTTCCGCGAGGGGTTCCTACTGTACTACGAGCGCCTGTGGGAGTTGGTGAACCTGCGTAACGACCGACAGCACTACCAAGACGGTCTGTTCATGGTCGACGTCCCGACGTTCAGCGAAGGCTCGGTGCGCGAAGCACTTCTCAATGCCATCGCTCACCGCGACTATCGCCTCTCCTCATCGGTGTTCGTGCGCCAGTTTCGGCGGCGCATCGAGATCGTCAGCCCAGGCGGCTTCCCACCCGGTGTCTCCCCCGAGAACATCTTGGAGCGGCAGAACCCCCGCAACCGACGTATCGCCGAAAATCTCGGACGCTGCGGACTCGTCGAGAGATCCGGGCAAGGAGCTGATCGCATGTTCGAGGAGAGCATTCGACAGAGCAAACCGTTGCCAGACTTCGGCGGCACCGACCCGTACCAAGTATCCCTGACCCTGCACGGAGAAGTGCAGGATCCGAACTTCCTTCGCTTCCTGGAGAAGGTCGGGCAGGAGAACCTCGCGTTGTTCAACACACGCGACTTCCTGTTGCTGAACGCCGTTCACCGGGAAGAGGCAGTCCCTGCTGAGTTGCAGCCGCGGCTTCGCCCGCTAGTGGAATTAGGTGTCGTTGAGGTCATCGGCCGCGGCAAGGGGACGCGTTATCTCCTCTCGCGGCACTTCTACACGATGATCGGCAAGACGGGGATCTACACCCGCCGCAAGGGACTCGATCACCGCACCAACAAAGAGCTGATCCTACAGCACCTCCGGGAAAACCCAGCCGGCAGCCCGTTGGCCGTGATCCAGCAGGTTCTTCCACAACTGAGCCCGCGTCGGGTTCAAACCCTGCTCCGCGAACTTCGTGAAGATGGCCGCGTTCAACTGGACGGCTCTCGACGCTGGTCGCGTTGGAAGCTCGCCAAAGACGGGAATCGGACAACTGGTTCATAGCGCTGTCTTTAGGCCGCAGAACCCTTTGAATTTCCACGGGTTCTAAGTGCCAGCTAAGAACGTCGAAAGAACCCCAATGACGCAGACTGTTCGCAAGAAGCTCATCGAGGTCGCCCTAGCGCTCTGACCTGCCTCCCGAACTAGCCCATTGTGAACTTAGCGCCGCTGGCAATAAGGGATTCCCGGAAGGGAGTCAGGATGAAGCGGAAACGCTTCACTGAGGAGCAGGATGCGGATGATCTGATCGAGGCGGAGGCCGGTCACAGAGCCGTAGCCGAACGTGGGCGTTCCTCGGCCAGGGCGCGCAGGCGATCCCGAATCATACCGCCATTGCCGCGCCGCGATACGTAGCGGCAGGTTGGCTCACTCCCATCGCTATACAGGCACGGCGCTGACTCACCGACCGCATATGCCTCTTCGAGCCAGCTCACCACCGCGCGTTGTGCCCAGAACTGACCATGTTGTCCTCACCGCTTTCAGCATCTGAATGTCCAGCGTTGGCTCGGCGACGATCTGCTTCAGCTTGCGATTCTCGTCCTCGAGCGTGCGCCTCGGACACGTCCATGCCGCCGTACTTGGCCCGGCGGGTATAGAACGATGCGTCGGACATGCCGCGCTTGCGACAGAGGTCGCCATCCCGCGGGCTGATCGATGCGTCCTGGCGCGGCCACGGCGTGCGCATCGAGGACGCGCGCTATACCGCCCCGGTATTGCTCGGTGAGCGCTTCTACACGCGCGTGACCATCCTCCGCAGGCGCCGCTTGCTCGGCCGCCTGCACGTGCGGCTCGGCTACCACATGTGGAAGCTCGGCGCCGACGGCGCGCCGATCGATACGTATCGCAGCGAGCAGGATGCGATTTTCTTTCCGGCGTTCTGATGAGAATCCCCCCCAGCGGCGCTGACGCTCGGAGGCAAGTCTGCTCATATCGAGTACGCGATCTCCGCGCTTCCGCGCCTTTGCGGTAAAGCCTTATGCGCCACGCGCTCGATCTCGCATCATCCGCGATCGCTTCGCTGCTGCGCGGCGGCGCGGGCGGACGGGTGGCAGCGCTGGGCCGGCGCCCCGCACAGCCGCTCGAGCTCTACGAGTTCGAGGCCTGCCCATTTTGTCGCAAGGTGCGCGAAGCGCTCTCCGCGCTCGATATCGACGCGATCATTTACCCGTGTCCCAAGAACGGGCCGCGCTTTCGCCCCGAGGTGGTGCGGCTCGGCGGCAAGGCGCAGTTCCCGTATCTCGTCGACCGCAATACCGGACGCGAGCTCTATGAATCCGACGATATCGTCAGCTACCTCTTCGCCGAGTACGGCGCCGGCGAGCGCCCGCTCGCGTTGCGACTCGGGCCCCTCACCGACCTCTCTTCATTCGCCGCCAGTCTCGTCCGGCCCGCCGCCGGCGCGTGGTACCTACCGGCGCGCGCACCCGCACAACCGCTCGCCCTGTGGAGCTTCGAAGCGTCCCCGCAGTGCCGCCTCGTGCGCGAGCGCTTATGTGCGCTGGAGATT
>JBFXHX010000037.1:0-35898 GCA_050176585.1 Binatia bacterium | reverse complement strand
GCTCAGGAACCCGGCGCGGGGCGCACGGCCGCGCCGCTGACGCGCTCGAGCGATACGCCGAGCGCAGCCGCCAAGCGGCAAAGCTCTTCGGGGTGCGGCTCCACCGTGCCGTTCTCGATCGCCGACAGCCGGCTGTACGCGATCTCAGCGCGTTTCGCGACTACCAATTGCAAGAGGCCGCGCTGAAAGCGCAGCTGTCTAAGCGCTGTCGACCGCATCTCTGTTGCCCTCCGAATTCCGCAAGCCAGCAAGCGTCATGCCGTGCTCCGTTCAAACCCGTTGAGCGTGGCCCGGTTGCGCATACAACATCACGTTGGTCGCATCACAGAGCTGCAGCCGAGTGGCGGATGCGAATCTCGCGTGCTAGACGCCTGGGCTGGGCCCTCGCTGACCAGATTACCGATGCGCGCGTGGATCGCGGTAAGCGGTGCGCTGATCGCCGCCGGGCTCTCAGTGTTCCTGTACAAGGTGCTCGAGCTCGACTACCCGCTCAGCACGGCCGAATCCCCGAGCGCCTGGCGCGTCGACTTCGTCGTGACGGCTACTGGCAAGGGCAGCCGAGCGGTGATCGAAATTCCCCTGCCGCGCTCTTCCGACTACCAGCGCGTCCTCACCGAGGAGGTCCGGTCGGATCAGATGCGCTTCACGATCACCGAGCACGACAACTCTCGGCGCGGCCGCTGGAGCGGGCGGCTGGACGGCACCGCGACGTACTCCTACCAGGTCACCATCGAGGCGCTCCCGGGCGGGCGCCCCGTGCCAGTCGCCGAGTCAACGACCCCCTATCCGAAATCCGTGGCGCACTATTTGCCGGCGTCGCCCGCGATTCAGCGCGACGACCGCGCTGTGGCCGAGCTGAGCAAGGAGCTCGTGCTCGAGGCGAAGAACAAAGCCGCGCTCGCGCAGGGCATCTACGACTTCGTGGCGAACGAGATCGGGTCCGTCCGCAGCGCGGTACCGATGGATGCGGTCACCGTGATCCGCGAGGGCCGCGGCAACGCGCTCGGCCGCGCGCGCCTGTTTTGTGCTCTGTCGCGTTACAGCGGACTTCCCTGCCGCGTGATGACGGGTATAGCGCTGTCCAGTGGCCGCGCTGACGAGTTCACGTATTGGAACGAGGTGTATCTCGGCGGCGAATGGGTGCCCTACGATACCGTCGCGCATCACGCCGCCATCCTGCCGCCGGACCGCCTGTCGCTCGGACCGCTGGACGATACCGAGCTCATCTCGGCCAACAACGTGACCGCCCTCTCCTATCGGTTCGATGTGCAATCCGAGCTCGAGACCTTCACGGAGCTGGTTCGTCGCCGCCGCGCCGACTCGCAGCACTGGATCGACCGCCTCTCCTTGCTGTTTCTGCCCGTGGAGCAGCAGCACGCGCTGCGCATATTGCTGCTGGTGCCGCTCGGGGCGCTGGCCATGTGCGTGGTGCGCATTATCGTGGGGTTGCGCACCTTCGGCATGTTCATGCCCGTGCTGATCGCGCTCGCCTTCACCGGCACGGGCTTGTTGTGGGGCACGCTGGTCCTGATGCTGATCGTCGCCTTCGCGCTGCTGTCCCGACGCTGGATCCAGGGACTGTATCTGCTCCTGGCAGCGCGCATCGCGTTCATCCTGACGCTGGTCATCCTCTTGATGGTGGTGCTGTTCGTGGTTGGCGACCGCCTAAAGCTGCCGGTGTCCGGGGTCGGCGCGTTTCCGTTCGTCATCATGACCATGATCGTGGAACGCATCAGCGTCGGCCTCGAGGAGGAAGGGCTCGCGAACACGCTGCGGCGCATCGGCGCGACACTCGCATCCATTTACCTCACCTACGCGGTGATTCGTGCCGAAGCGCTGCAAACCCTGTTCCTGGTCTACCCGGAGCTGTTGCTCGTAATCCTCGGCCTGCTGGTCGCCGTCGGGCGCTACACCGGCTATCGCCTGACCGAGCTCGTGCGCTTCCGCGAGCTCGCGGATGCGCCCAAGACCGGCGCGAGCGCCTGACGCATGCGGCGATGGTTTGCGCGCGCCCGCGCTTTGCGCGACCGCGGCGTCTTGGGCATGAATGAGCGCAACGGCGCGTTCGTGCTGCCGCTGAATCCGCGACAGCACTACCCGCGGGTCGACGATAAACTGCTCACCAAGAAGCTGGCCCGCCGCTCCGGAATCCCCACGCCGGATCTGCTCGGTGTGGTGTCCTACTATCACGAGCTCGATGACCTTCCGGCGCTGCTCAACGGCCGCGATTCGTTCGTGCTGAAGCCCGCGCGCGGCGCACAAGGCAACGGCATCGTCGTCGTGACGCACAGCGACGGCGAGACCTTTCGCAAAAGCAGCGGCGCGCAGCTCACCAGCACGCAACTGCGCCAGCACGTGTCGAACACCATCTCTGGCGTCTTCTCGCTGCGCGGCGATCCGGACAGCTGCCTCATCGAGCAGCGGATCATCCTCCACTCCGCCTTCGCGGCGATTGCGCATCGCGGCATTCCCGATATCCGCGTCGTCGTGTATCGGGGGGTGCCGGTAATGGCGATGTGCCGGCTCCCGACCGCCGAATCGGACGGCCGCGCCAACCTGCACCAAGGCGCGATCGGCGCGGGGATCGCAATCAGCACCGGACGGGCGACGCATGCGGCGTTGCACAACCGCGCCGTGACGCATCACGTCGACACCGGCGCGCCGTTGATCGATGCCGAAATTCCGCGCTGGGACGACGTGCTGCGCCTCGCAGTGCACGCGGCGGAGATGAGCGGGCTCGGGTATCTGGGCGTGGACGTCGTCGTCGACGCCGCCTACGGACCGCTGCTGTTGGAGCTGAACGCCCGCCCCGGGCTCGCCATCCAGATCGCCAACAACGAAGGACTGCTGCCGCGCCTGCGCCGCGCCGATGCGTTGCCGCGCGCGGCGCTCGCCACATGGTCGGACCGCTTGCAGGCTGCGCGCCAGCTGTACTGATCCTGCTCGCGACCGGGCTCGCCGCGGCGCCGGTTCCCGGCAAGAGCGAGCGTTGGCGGGTCACGGTGGCGTTGCGGATCAGCGCCGAGAACGGCACGCCGGTCGCGGTCGACCTCGCCTTGCCCCCCGACGGCCCCGCCCAGCGGCTCGGGCCCGTCGAGGTCACCGGGCGCGGCCTGACCAGCGAGGTGGTGACGAGCGGAACGGAGCCACACGTCCACCTCGCAGGGAAATTCAAGGGTGCGCGGCGCGTGGCCGTGCAGTACGTCGTCGAACGCGACCGCGACTCCACGACGTTGCCGCAGATCGCGGTAGCCGACGCGCCTGGGCCCGAGCTGCTTCCGTTCTTGAGCCCGAGCCCGTTGTTTCAGACCCGATCGCTCTTGGTGCGCGACTTCATGGAGAGCTACGTCGCGCCGATGCTGGACACTCCGGGCGCCGATCTCGTGCGCACGATCATGCGCGCCACCCGCGAACACTTACCCGCGGATCCCGCTGGGAAGACGCTCACGCTGGACGTGATTCGCGCCGGCGGCGGCCGGCGAATCGGAGTAGAGCGCGCCTTCACCACCTTCGTGCGCGCCGCCGGCGTGCCGGCGCGCTTCGTGGAGGGCGTCAAGCTGGGGAGCGGCACCCATCGCAAGCGCGTATTCTGGACCGAGGTCTGGGACGGCAATCGATGGTGGGCGGCCAGCGCGTCGGGAAATTGGTTCGGGTCTCCGCCAGCCGGTTACATCGCGCTCACCCGCGACGGCCGCCGCGTGCTGACCAAGGAGGGCAAAGGCAAGGTCAGCTACACGGTCAACGCCGTGCGTGTGGAGGACCCGACGTGACCGGGCTCCGCGTCGGGGCGATCGCGATC
Source organism: Binatia bacterium (assembly GCA_050176585.1). GTDB lineage: Bacteria > Desulfobacterota > Binatia > HRBIN30 > CADEER01 > CAYYWP01. Next base: position 32,099 of record JBFXHX010000037.1, on the reverse strand, counting down.
CTGCTGGCGCAAGCCGCGCTGGCCCGCGATTCGCCTGTTCGAATCGTGCCGGCGCGCGACGCGGCGCTCGCCAGCGTCGTGCTGCTGGCGAGTGGCGCGGAGAGCCCCGTGCTCCTGTACCAGCGGCATGCCGCGGACCTGCTGCAGCGCGCCGTCCGAGAGCACGGCGGAGCCGTCGAATGTTTCGTGCGCCGAAAAACGCCCCCGGAGTCGGCAGCCGCGCTGCACGCCCTATCCGGTGCGCCCTGCACCACGGTCGCGGATCTCGGCACGTTGGCGCGGCAGCTATGGCCGAACCCGACGAGCGTCGTGTTCGCTGCCGCGGATGACTACCCGTGGCTGCTGCGCGGCGCGGCGCTAGCCGGCGCGCTCGGCGGTGCGCTGGTACCGGTCGAACCGGGCCACCCGTTCGCACCGGACGCCTTCGCCGGGTGGCGCCCCGACGTTTGGTACGCCGTCGGTGACGTCGCGCCCACGCTGCCGGCGGAAATCGCGCCCACGCGCCTGGCGGATGCCGATGCCGTGACGGCGGTGGTACTCGCACACCTCGCCGCGCGCGGCCGGACCGTCGTGGTTGCGAATCCAGCCGATCGCCGGGGCCGTTTCGCAGCCAGCTCGTTGTCGCTGCTGTCACCGCTCATCGCGGCCACCCATCATGCTCCGCTCATTCTCGTCGGCAACAGCGCCAGCGCCGTCGTGGAGACCGAAGTGCGCCGCGCCATCGCGCTCAGCCGGCTCACGCCGAGCCACATCTACCTCGTGGGTGACGAGTTGGCATTGCGCAGCCATCGCGTCCCGGATCCCGTGCTCGCGGCCGGTGGCCCGGAAGCGATCGACGGCGCGCGCGACGTCCGGGTGGAGCTGTTCTCCGAGATTCAGGAGCAGCACCCGCAGGCGTACGCGGTGGGCCGCTTCGTCGGGGAGGACGCGGCGCGGGCGAGCATCACGCTGGCCAAGCAACTCCATCCGCCGGCGGGCGACCGGGGCCCGGTGGTCTTTCTATCCAATGCCGACGTGCTGTTTCCGCTCGGTGAGACCATCTCCCGCTCGACCGTCAGCGACGTGCGGAACGCCGACGTGCCCGTGCGCGCCGAATTCCAGACCCGCGTCACCCCTGAGGTCATTCGCGACGCGATGCAGCGCGCTGGCACCGTGGTGTGGGAAGGGCACGTGCGCGATCTCACGTTGAAACAAGACGGCGGCATCGCCGTCGAGCGCACGCCGCCCTTCGTGGTCTTGCAGGGCTGCTCCACGCTGGACCGCTCCGACCCGTTCGTTCTGCTCGAGCGCGGCACCGAAGCCATGGTGGGCACCACCGCCTCGATCTACAGTGCCTCGGGTTCTGCTTTTGCCCGCGCCCTCTTCGATGCCCTGCTGTATGACCGCGACGACCTGGGCACCGCGGTGCGCGACGCGCGCAACTATCTGCTCGCGCTCGCCAAGCTGAAGCGCGCTCGCGGTCACAAGGATTGGACTAAGACGTACCGGGCGGCGTTGGCCTTTGCGCTGTGGGGGGATCCGGCAGCTCCGTCTCCGCTGCCGCCGCCGCGGCCAAAACACGCACCCGTGAGCTGGCAAGTCGGCGATCGACAGCTGTTGCTGACGATCCCGCCCAAGCGCCTGAAGACCGCCCGCGTCGGGCGCTACCTCGCACAACCGCCGCCGCGCGCGATGCTGGGCGGGCTCGTGCTGCGCGACGGGGACGCGCCCGAGCGGCGGGTCAAGGAGCTCTTCTTCACCGCTATCGAGGTGCCGCCGGGCGTCGGCGCCGCCTGCGCGCCGAATCCCGATTGGCAGGTCGTGTCGCAGTACGCGGCCGCGACCCGCACGTTGTCGATCCTGGTCCGGCCGCCAGGTGATGCGCTCAGCGCACCGGCGCCCGCTGGTACCTTTGCCCTGCCGCTGGTGAGCCACCCGTCCGAATGCCCATAGGGCCGCAGTGCCTCGCGATGGCCCGGTGCTTTGCCTCGCCTCGGGTGTCGCAACGGTCTGGCCGAGGCGGCGGCGTGAATTGTGGGGCGCGTTGTGTCGTAGTGCCCGACCGGGGAACGTCCGCACGCTGGAGAGTCGCACCTGCTCGAGCGGCTTTCAGGCGCAAACTCTCCCCTTCGCGGCGTTCGCTCTGCGCGACGAGCCTCGCGATCCTCGCGCGTCCCGAGGCGCGCGGCCATTGCGCGGCCTCCGGCGCCACGCCGCACCTCGCCAGTATGCCGGCGCGAGCCCGGAAGAGCGCGCGCCGCCGGCTCTCGTCTCTAGAGCCCGGCTTCGCGCTCCAGGCGCGCCGTGTCATCAGGGCTCAGGCTGAAGTACTTCGCGTCGGGGTGATGGAACACGACGGCGCTCACTGAGCCTTCGGGATCCATCATGTACCCTTCGGTGAGGGTCACGCCGATCCGTTCCTGCACGCCGAGCAGCCGGAACAGCTGCTCCTGATCCTCGAGTCGCGGACACGCCGGGTATCCGAAAGACACGCGGATGCCGCGATAGCGCACCTTGAAGAGGTCGGCCACGGTGGTGTGCGCTGGATCGGCGAAGCCCCACATGGCCCGCACCTTCTGGTGCAACAGCTCGGCGAAGGCTTCGGCGCCTTCGAGCGCCAGCACCTGCAGGATGTGGCTGCGCAGGTACTCGCCCTTGGCTTTCCATTGCTCGGCCAGCGCGCGCACTCCGGGACCGATGGTGGTGGTGAATAGGCAGATGTAGTCGGCCCGGCCGTCGTCGCGCGGCAGCGTGTAGTCGGCCAGGCAGAGGCCATCGTTCACGGTCTGGCGTCCGAAGTGAAAGGACTCGAGCACCTCGGCGCCGTCCGGGGAGAGTACGTGCAGCGCCTCGCGGTCCGCGGCAGCGCGAAAGAATCCATAGACGGCTTTTGCGCGGATGTCTTCGCGCATCAGCATGAAGTCCTCCACCTCGCGCACCTGCCGCTGGAGCTCGAGCGCGCGCGCGTCGCCGCGTGCGACTGCGTCCTGAAACTTGCCTTTGAAGCCGAGGTGACGGGTATAGAGCATCACCGGGTTGATGAACGGGAGAACCGCATCGAGCGGGTAATCGTCGAGCACGTGCACGCGCAGGTCCGGCGGTGTGGGAATGTCGTGGTCGTGCCGGACGGTTGCGCGCGGCACGGGCGGCGTCGGGACGGAGGTCGTGCGGGAGCCGGCCTCGGCGCGCAGCTGCGCTGTTTCCCGCTCCAACCGCTCGGACAACTCCACCCGCCGCTGCTCGTCGACCAACTGATTGGCCAGATCGAGACCGTTCATCGCATCGCGCGCGTAAGCGACCACCCCTTGGTACTCGGGCGCGATCTTCAGCCGCGCGAAGCGGTTGGAGAGCGCCGCGCCGCCGACCAGGATCGGACACGAGACGCCCGCGGCCTGCAGGTCCTGTGCGGTGACCACCATCATGTGCGCCGATTTCACCAACAATCCCGAGAGCCCGATCGCATGAGGCCGATGCGCCCGATAAGCCTTCACCAACTCTTGCGGCGGCACTTTGATGCCGAGGTTCACGATCTCGAAACCGTTGTTGCTGAGGATGATGTCGACGAGATTCTTGCCGATGTCGTGGACGTCGCCCTTCACGGTGGCGAGCACGATGCGGCCTTTCAACGCCGTCTCGCTCTTCTCCATGAGCGGCTCCAGATACGCCACGGCGGCTTTCATCACCTCCGCCGATTGCAGCACCTCCGCGACGATCATCTCGTTGTTGGCGAACAGCCGGCCGACCTCATCCATACCCGCCATGAGCGGGCCGTTGATGATCTCGAGCGGGCTGCGCTCGCGCAGCGCCTCGTCGAGATCGGGCATCAACCCTTCCTTGGTGCCCTCCAGGACGTAACGCGCCAGCCGCGCGTCCAGCGGCAGGTCGCTGCGCTCGGCGATCGTCGCGCGCGGGGCCTTGGCGCGGAAATGCGCGCTGAACGCTCCGATCGGATCGTCACCGCGCCACCAGATGAGGTCCTCGGCCAGCCGGCGCTCGTCTTCGGCGATCGACGCGTAGCGCTCGAGCTTTTCGGAATTGACGATGGCCATGTCCAGGCCAGCCTGGATGCAGTGGTGCAGAAAGACCGCGTTCAACACCTCGCGACCGGCGGTCGGCAAGCCGAACGACACGTTGGAGATGCCGAGCACGGTCTTGCAGTCCGGCAGCGCCTGCTTGATCAGCCGGATGCCCTCGATGGTCTCCACGCCGGAGCCGATGTAGTTCCGGTCGCCGGTGCCGACCGGAAAGACCAGCGCGTCGAAATAGATATCCGCCGGGGACACCCCGTACTTGCGCGTGAGGAGGTCGTGGGAGCGCTGCGCGATGGCGAGCTTGCGCGCCCGCGTGATCGCCTGTGCCTGCTGCCGGTCCTCATCGATGCAGCCCACGACGAGGGCCGCGCCGAACTGTCGCGCCAGCGGCACGACCCGCTCGAAGCGCTCCTCGCCATCCTCGAGATTCACCGAGTTGATGATCGACTTGCCCTGCGTCCGCTTGAGCGCCTCTTCGATCGCCACCGCATCGGTGGAGTCGATCATGATCGGCACTTTCACCTTCTTCGCCAGCATTTCGAGGAACGCGACCAGATCCGCGCGCTCGTCGCGGTCCGGATCCTGCAGGCAGACGTCGAGCACGTGCGCACCGCGCCGCACCTGCAGGCGGCCGATCTCCGAGGCTTCCTCGACCTTGCCGCTGCCGATCAACCCCTTGAACACGCGGCTGCCGAGCACGTTCGTGCGCTCGCCGACGATGACCGGCCGCGTATCCTGATCGATCACCAGCGCCTCGATCCCGCTGACTACGCTCCGGTGCTCCACGGCGGCCCGCCGGGGCGCATAGCGCCCCGCGATGTCCGCGATCATGCGCAGATGTTCGGGGGTGGTACCGCAGCAGCCGCCGACGATGTTGATCCAGCCCGCGGCGCAGAAGCGCTCGATCTTGGCGGCCAACATGCGCGGCAGCTCGTTGTAGCGGCCCTCTTCGTCGGGCAGTCCCGCGTTCGGAAAGCAGGAGATCGGAAAGCGCGAAATCTCCGCCAGGGTGCGGAGGTGATCGGTCATGAAGTCCGGGCCGGTGGCGCAGTTCAGGCCGATGGCGAACAGGTCGCGATGAGCGACCGAGGCGTACAGCGCGTCGACGGCCTGCCCGGCGAGCATTGTGCCCCAGGTTTCGATCGATACGGACAGCACCACCGGGACGACGCGTCCGAGCTGCGCGAACGCGTCGTCGATGCCCTGGAGGGACGCTTTGACGTTCAGCGTGTCTTGCTGGGTCTCGAGAAAGAGCACGTCCACGCCGCCCGCGACTAGCGCGACCGTCTGCTCGGCATAGGCCGCGCGGACCTCGTCGAACGTAACGTTGCTGGTCACCGAGATCGTGCGCGTCCCCGGCCCCATCGCGCCGGCGACGAAACGCGGGCGTTTTGCGCTCCCGAACGCGTCGACCACCTCGCGGGCGAGACGAGCCGCGGCGTAATTGATCTCGTGGACCTTATCGGCGAGCCCGTACTCGCCGAGGACGATGCGCGTGCCGCCGAAAGAATTCGTCTCGATCAAGTCCGCGCCGGCATCGAGATAGCTCTGATGCACGCGCTGGATGGCGTCGGGGCGCGTGAGCACCAGGTGCTCATTGCATCCCTCCAGCTCCGGACCGCCGAAATCGTCCGCGCCGAGGTTTAGATCCTGGATGGCGGTGCCCATGGCACCGTCCAAGACCAGGATGTGCTCGGCAATGGCGTCTTCCAGTGATTGGCGGCCAGTCGAATGCGACATAACCGTTGACACCTAGCCCATGCGCCGGGGGATGCCAAACCACCGGCCGAAACAACGCGCCGGTCCGCTAGGTCACTGCCTGCGCGCGGCGGCGTCTCGGCCGTGTTGCTCCGGCCCGGCCTCACTCGCACCGAGCACATCCGCGAGGTGCAGTCCGCCCAAGGCGTCGTGGAACGCCGCGTCGCCGAGCTCCAGAACCCGGCGCACGCGCGGATCGCAGCGCACGGGGATGTGCTCGCTGCCGCCGGACACGACGACGTCGCGCAGCGGCACCAGGGTCGGATCGCGAGCGAGCACCACCCAATCCGGATGCCCTTCGACGCGGACCAACCAGCCCCGTTTCACCAGCTGCTCGGCGGCGTCCTGCACGACCGCCAGATCCACCCGCAGCTCGCGCGCGGCGCGGCGCAGCGAGATGCCGCTGTGGCCCTCTCGAAACGCATCGCCGGCCCGCACCAGCAGGTGCAGCGCGACCGCGTCCCCGCGCACCGGCGCTCTCGACAGCGCCGCCTCGACGCCGAACTCGAGCACCGCCGCCAGCTCGGCACCCGCCAGCACCACCGCCCAGCTGACGTAGAGCCATACGAGCGTCACCGGCAGCTGCGCGACCGCGCCGTAGATTGCGTCGTATTGCGCGACGCCGATCTGCAGCGAGACATAGGCAAGCTGTACGAGGTGCCATGCGATGCCGGCGAACAGCGCGCCGACGGCGATCGGGAGCGGAGCGCCCCGGCGGTTCGGCATGATCATGTACAGCGCGCCGAGCGCGATGACGTTCATCGCGAGGGGGACCAGCTTGAGCAACCACACCGCGGCGGTGCCGACGTACCCTGTCGCCAGTACCCATTGCACCACCGTCTTGACCTGTCCGGCGGAGGTGAGCGCCGTGGCGGCGAGCAGGAGGAATGGCGTGAGCAGCACGACGCCCAGGTAATCCGTGACTTTTCGCCACACGCTCCGCTCGCGCGGGACGCGCCAGATATGGTTGAAGCTAGCCTCGATCGTGCCGAGCACGCTGATCACGGTCAGGACGAGCGTGGCGGCGCCGATCGCGCCGAGGGTGCCGACGTTGGTGCGATCGATATACCCGATGATCGCCATCGTCGTGTCTTCCGACAGCGACAGCCGGGAGAGCAGCAACGTCTCGAGGCGGTGCTGAACGCCGAGGCCCTTCAGCGCCGCGAACATGATGGCGAACAGCGGCACCATCGAGAGCAGCGAGGTGTACGCCAAGGCGGAGGCGCGCATGAGGCATTGATCGGCGTAGAACCGGCGTACGACGGCGCCGATGAAGGTCATCACGCCCGCTCGCCCGACGGTATGCAGCCGCTGCCACATCTGGGTATCGCGCCCTCTCGCCTCGCCTGAGTGCGGCTCGCAAAGGTGTAGCGCCATTGGCGAGATTTCCAAAGTCGGTCAGCCGCAACGGAGTGTTGAACCACCCGCATGACCCGCCGGCGCGTAGCGCTTGTCGCTCACGCGCAAGGAACGGCCGCACGTGGGGGAGTTGTACATGCTCGCGTGGTGCACACTGGAGGGCGCCGCTCCGTCGGCCCGTATGGGAGAGAGAGCCCGGCCCCATCCAACAGGCGCCCACGGAACGGCGCCCTCCAGGCGGGCCACTATGCCGTGCGGCGATTGCGCCGTCGCCCGGCGCACCTCCCGCTCGTCATCATCGGTTCTTGCCGTGGCGGGAACATCGGGATCGGTACGCCACCGCCCCCGGTGCGGTTTGTGTCAGAGCTGCTGCTGCAGAAACAAGCTCTTGTCCATGCGGGCAAAAAAGTCCTGGTAGAACTGCAGGTCGTCCATCGGCTCCACCTCGACCGTCTGGCCGCGGTTGTCGAGCACCTTCCGCTGAAAGCTGACCCGCACTCGGGTTTGCTGCCCCGCCGTGCTGACGTTGCCGGTGAAGTCCCGCACTTCCGTCTTCCGGAACGACGAGTGGCCCGGTGAGCCGATGATGACCCCACCGGGTCCGCCGCCGCCGATGATCACCCCGCCGATGCCGCCGAACGCCCCCTCGCCCGAGCGTCCGGGCGCCAGATCGATTTCCTTGGATGCGGTGATCAACCCCAGCTCGACCACGGCGTTTTTGACCACATAGCCCTCGTCCTGCAGGACGTTGAACATCGCTTTCAGGACTTGCTGGGTGCTTGCCGTCTCGAAGGCGCGAGTCTGGTATTCGCGTATCTCGAGCTGGGTCTGCGGCGGCTTGACGGGCGGCGCACAGCTCGCGGCCAACGCCGTCAGGAGAACCAGCGCAGCGTACAAGCGGCGTACGAGCGGCATCAGAACTTACTGGAGTGATACGAGAAGCTGTCGACCAGCCGGTTGCCGTCGAACTTGATCACGACGGTCAACGTACGCTGGGTGGTCGCGGTCGCCCCCGCGGAATTGCTGCCGCCGAGAATCAGGATCGTCCCGTAGGTCGCGCTGCGCGAATAGGACGCCTCGGTGGCCACTTTGTCGTAGACCCAGGTCTCACGGCCTTCTCCATCGCGCGTGACGATGTTCGGCGAGCCGAGCGCGGTGATGACCTGGTCCTCGCTGAGGCCGGCGCGGATCTCTTTCTGAACGACTCCGAGCGTCATCTCCCGCTCGGCGGTGGAGCCGAGGCTCTTTTGATGCTCCGCCGCGGTGGTCGTGCATCCCACCGCCACGGCCCCGAAGGCGATAAAGCAGACGACAGCCCTGGCCGACATCCCGTACTCCTGCCTTCATGCATGCCTAATGCGGGCGCCAGATGAAAGGGCGCGCCGGTGCAGCAGAGAAGCGCGTTCGATTTGCCGCCGCGACGCGAGCCACCTGCAGATTCTCACGAAGGCCAGCCGTTCGCGTGTAAGATTCACCGCGCGCGGGTCGCACGCGTCGAAAAATGCCGCTGACCCACGGTTGGCGTGGTTCTGGCTGCTGACTCCGCCGCCTCCCGATGGTTCCACCCGCAATGGCGCGGGCAACGCATCGGGGCAGAGAGGAAGAGATGAACTACGTCAAAGGGTCGCTTCGTCTCGCAGTGCTGCTGGCGCTCTGCGCCGGCCCGGCTGCGGCCACGGAGCCCGACGCGAAGAGCGGCCGCGACGCGGGCTCGGGCGTGGCTGCCGCCGATCCCGAAAACACGGGCAAGAACGCCCGCGACAAGGGCGGCGACACGATGACCGTTTTCGACCAAGGTGAGTCCGAAGCCGATCGGCAGATCACCGCGAACATTCGCAAGGCGGTCGTAGACGACGATTCGCTGTCCACCAACGCGCACAACGTGAAGATCATCACCAAGGACGGCGTGGTGACGCTGCGCGGCCCGGTCGACAGCGCCGCGGAAAAAGCCGCAATCAATGCCAAGGCGCAGCAAGTCGCCGGCGTGAAGAAGGTCAACGATCAGCTCGAGGTCGACACCGATTGAGCGATCAATTCACAGGAGGTTTGCATGGCAACGTCAGTACTGTGCATCGTCGACTCGCGAGACCGCGCCGCTTCGATCGTTTCCGATCTGAAAGCGGCCGGCTTTTCGAGCAACGACATCTCGGCATTGTTTCCGGACAAGGATACGTCCCGCGACTTCGCGCATGAGCAGGCCACAAAGGCGCCCGAAGGCGCGGCGGTCGGCGCCGGCGCCGGCGGTTTGCTCGGCGGCACACTCGGCTGGCTCGCGGGCATCGGAACGCTGGCCATCCCGGGTCTCGGCCCGTTCATCGCCGCCGGACCGATTATGGCCGCGCTCGGCGGCGCAGCGGTCGGCGCCGCGGCGGGCGGGGTAACCGGCGCGCTCGTCGGCCTCGGCATCCCGGAATACGAAGCGAAGCGCTACGAGGGCAAGGTGAAGGACGGCAACATCCTGCTGTCCGTGCACACCGAGAACCGCGATGAGGTGTCGCGCGCGAAGGAGATCTTCAAGAACCGCGGCGCGGACGACATCTCCTCGACTGGCGAATCCAACCCGCCGCGCTCTTGACCCGCGCAAGCGTCGCCGCGGAAGTTCGCTGTTCGACGATCCCGGGCGGCGCCAGCCCGGCAACTGGTGCCGCCAGTGGAGTACCCGGTCTTCCCATCGGCGCGCTCGGACACCCTAGAATACCGGCGCCGCGCGCCCTGCGGCGCCGGTGATGAAGTATCCCCCAATGGGCGGTGCGGTCCGGCGCCGGCCATCTCAGTGCCCTGTGCCGCGCCGGTGATCTCTGGCGCGATCCGCTTCGCCCTCCGGGGCACTAGCCGCTTAACGCCACCGCTGCCGTGAGCGCCGCGCGCCACTCGCCCCTGCCGCAGCGCGCGCGCACACCCGTGTGGGTGATTGTACCGCAGTCATCGGCGCGCTAGCGCTGGCACGCGAGTCGCGCCATGGTCCCGGTAATGGCTATCGGCGCCGGACCTGCGGGGTGATGAGGTCGGCATGAACGCCGTGTTCGCTGCGGATGTGGGCGGTCAGCCGGCGGCCGCCGGCGGCGCTCGTCGCCGCACAGCGCACGCCGTCCGTCGGCAGTGCTACCGGTGGCGCCTCGGCCTCGCCCCGTGATGGCGCAGCCGTCCTCGCCCCGGCTGGCGTCGCGCGCGCCCACCGCCCTGCCCGTGGTTGTCGCAGGGCTGTTCGCGTGTGCGTGGATGGCGCTGCGCTGGCCGCTGCCCGAGTGGATGCTCCGGGACAACGACTGGCTGCACCAACTCGGCGGCGCGAATCAAATCCTGCGCGGCGAGCACCCCTTCATCGACTGGCGTACGGACTTTGGCCCGCTGCGGTACTATCCGAGCGCGCTGGCACAGCTCCTCCTCGGCGAGCGGACGCTGTCGGAGCTGCTGTTGGTCACCGTCGCGTATACCGCCGCCTACGCGATGTTGTTTCGGTACATGTGGCTGGCGAGCGGTCGCCTGCCGATCGCCGCAGCGCTCCTGTTCGTCTCCCTCATGCTCGCCCCCCGGTTGTTCAAGTACTACGTGATGCTCGGACCGGTCCTCTGCCTGGGCGCGTCGTGGCGCTACATCGACCGGCCCGGGCGGGCCTCGCTGGCTTGGCTCGCTGCGGCCGTGACGCTGACGGGATTGTTCCGGATCGACTTCGGCGCCTACGCGGCGCTCGCCGCGGTTGTCACCATCGCGACCGAACCCGCGCCCGCGCGCGCGCGCCTGCTGCAAGTCGTCCGGCTGTGCGGATACGCAGCGCTGTTCGCCTCCCCGTGGCTCGTCTGGCTGGCGGTGCGGGGCGGAATCGACAATTACTTGCTCGACACCTTTTCGAATGCGCCCCGCCATGCGGCGGCGATGTCGTTGCCATTCCCGCGCTTCGACTGGAGCGCCCCGTTGCTTGCGCCGGGCAACGCGCTGGCATTGCTGTACCTCTGCTTCTACTCGTTGCCGCTCATCGCGGTCGTGGCGGCCGCGGGATTGCACACCCCTGGCGAACACCGCGCGTGGCGCAAGGTCGTCTGCACCGCCGCTCTCGCTCAGGCGGTCCTGCTGCACGCCGCGCATCGGTCCGGGTACTCGCATCTGCTGCAGTCGATTCCGATCTGTTTCGTCCTGCTGGCCTGGCTCGCCGGTCGCGCGTGGCCCCGCGGCCGCACGCTGTTCGCCGCCTCCCGTCCCGCTCTCGTCGGCACCGCGGCGCTGGCGATTGCGCTCGGCGTAGCGGCCTGGGGCGCGGTCCGCGTCGGCGGCTGGCCGAGCAGGCAGGCCGGACGCGGTCTCGCGGCATTCTCGCAGCACGGCATGCCACGCAGCGCGCTCGTCGATCATCTCGCTGCGACTCACCCCGACGATCCGCTGCTAGGGGCCATCGAGTACGTGCGCCGCTGCACGGAACCGACCGATCACCTGATCGCCCTGCCGCCGTGGATCGGCGTCTATTACTTCGCCGATCGCAAGTTCGCCGGCGGCCAGCCGGTCTGGTCCCCGGGATTTTTCAGCACGGACCTCGATCAGCGCCGGTGGATCGATACCGTGCGGCGACAGCGCCCAGCGCTCGCGATCGGCGACGGGTCATACACGCTGGACGGCCGGCCGGAGCGCCGCTTCGCGACCTACTCGCACCTCGTCATGCAATACGTGCTCGCGCAGTATGCGCCGATCGGAAGCTTCGGGCCGATCGCGTTGCGCGCCCGCCCGCCGGTCGATCCCGCGTCGTTGAACGCGGGCGCTCCAGCCCTATGCTTCCGCGACATGCGCGAAAAACAGGTGCCCGCCCCGTGACGCCGCTTCAGGCGCGCCGGGAGAACTCGCGTGTGTAGCGGCCCGGCAGCGCGCTCGGCATCGGTGTGCTGATCACCCCAGCCGGCGGAGGTCGAGCACGATGAACGGCCCTTCCGCGAAGACGGCGGCGCGCTCCGACTCGCGCACCGCGGCAGGCCGCCCGCGGGAGCTGACCGCGGCACTGACGATCATGCCGCCAAACGGAGCGAAGTACGTCGGCGGCCTGGTGTAATGGGCGCGGTTTACGAGCAAGTGCGTGACGCCGAACTCGTCACGCAACTGCCGCAGAACGGTCGGATCGCGCGCGAAGTACGCGGTGATGAGCGCCTGCATGCGCCGGCGCATCTCCTCGGCGTAGCGCTTGTGCATGGCTTGGTGGATCTCGTAGCCGACCAGGATCTTTCTCGCGCTCGCGTACGGCACGGCGTCGAGGACGCGGTCCGGCCAGCCGGCGATCAACGCATCGGGCGGAAGTGTTGCGAGAAATGCGTACAGCGGCCGGTGTGCAGGCGGAATGGCGACGTCGATGCCGCTGTGTCGCAACCCGCGCCCACCGATCGCGACGATGACTAGAGCGACCAGCGCAACCACCACGGCGCCCGCGGCGGTGCATGCCGCCCGGCTGTGTGCGCGCCGACGCATCGCGCACGCGATCGCCGCGGGCACGATCACGGGCGTCAGCAATGGCAAGCTGTACACGATGTAGCGCTCGGGGATGTACAGATACGGCGATGCCAGCAGCGACAGCTCGTACAGCACAAACGCCGACAGTATCAGGGGCAACAAGCGCCGCGCGCCGACGTTCACGGCGAACAACCATACGTAGCTGGCGATCACAGCGCCGGCGACGGCGCCGGTCAACAGCTGCTTTTTCACCGCGTCTTTCGGAACCATGTAGAGGTCGGGAATCCAGGGCCGCCCGTGTACGACGAGCGGCCGCGCGGCGCGCTCCACCGCCACGGCCCGGAGCGCTCCTGGCGTCGGCAGATCGGCCGGCGCATATCGCCCGCCCAGCGTCATCTCGGGATATGCCGGCGCATCCACCGGCCGGAGCGGCGGACCGAACGGGCGGCCCGCCAACCAGGGCGGCAGCGCCAGCATCATCACCACCGCGGCCGCCGCACCAACGGCACCCACGCGGCGCCGGAGAGACCATGTCTCCGCCTCCCCCCGCCAGGGCGCCGGCAATGCCCACAGGTATGCAGCCGTTGTGACGCCGAGCAGCAGTGCCGTCGGATAGTAAAATGCGGTAGCGACCACGGTCAGGACCAGCAGCATCGTCGGCTTGCCGCGCACCAGCGCCAACACTGCCAACGCGGCCAGCGGAAACGCGAAGGACCGCGGCAAGCCGCCGCCCATCCTGCTCAGGTAGATGTCGGCACCGAGCGCGATTGCTCCGGTGCCCCATGCCGCCGCTGGGCCCGCGAGGCTCCACGTGGCCGTGATCAGCGCGTACAGCACTACGGCCAGCTCGACATAGGGCAGCACTTTGCCGAGCAGTCGCGGATCCAGCACGGGAGCGCTCAGCTCGTAGAGGAATCGGTAGCCGATCGGGAAATGCGCCAGGTAGAAGTCGGCGATGTAGTCGCCGCGGAACAGCTGCGGATCGGCGGCGCGCAGGAACGGCCACGTCTGCTGTTGGGCGTCCTGGCTGAAGTGCCAGAAGTCGGCGGCGTACCGCACGTGCGCGACGAGATCGGGGCCAAACAGCGCGAGCAAGCTCGCGACGAGCAATCCGGACGTCATCACTGCTCGCCCATGGCGGCCCGCCGCCACGTCCGTCGCCGCAGACGGCTGCCCTGGGCGCGATTCGCGTGTCTGCTCAGGGGGCAGCGGGAGTACCTCCGGCGCGCGCACCGCGTGGAGCGATATCGTGGCGCATACGGAGTCGCGCGCGAAGAGCCGCGGAATCGGTGACGATCGCGTGATAGCGCTCGCCCATCGCCTTCACGAGCGCGTCCGTCGTTTCAGGCGAAAGCCCGCCGGGGATCAGACACGCGCTGCGTGGCGGTGGACGTCATATGCGCTGGTGCGGCGCTGTACCGCGAAGGCGCTGCAAGCGCAACGAACCGTGCGCGCACGCCGGTCGCGCTCTCGATGCCGCGGCGAGAGCGCGCTTGCCTCGCAGGTCCAGTTCGTGGAGAAGGGCCGGACGGTAACCGCGGATGCCAGGCTCCCCCCAGCGCTTTGCTGATGCCCGTTCGCCATCCTCCGCCGCGCCGGCGGCCCGGGTGACCCGCATGGATGGCGCGACTCCGGCCGGCGAGACCGGCCTGTCGGACAATGCCAAAAAGCATACGTCGCACAACCCGCTGCAGCGGTTCCTGATCGCGCGCTTCCACGCCAGACTCCTGCAGCTGCTGCGGGACGTGGAGTTCTCGACGCTGCTCGACGCCGGCTGCGGCGAGGGGTTTACGTTGTCGAAACTCGCCGACCGCTATCCGGCGGTGCAGCTCACGGGGACCGACCGTAACCCCGCGGCCCTGCGACATGGCGGCGGATTTCCGTCGCGCGTGCCGCGCGTGTGCGGCGACGTGACCCGGTTGCCCTATGCCGAACGCGCGTTCGATGTCGTGTTGGTAGCCGAAGTTCTCGAGCATCTGCACGCGCCCGACGAATGTCTGTCCGAGATCGCGCGAGTGACCCGGCGATACGTCGTGGCCACGGTGCCCAACGAGCCGTATTTCTGCATCGCCAACCTGCTGCGCGGGAAGAACGTGGCCGCGTGGGGCAACGATCCAGGCCACGTCCAGCATTGGTCCACGACGCGCTTCGCCGCCGTCGTCCGTCGGCACTTTCGGGTGCTGCGCTGCACGACGGCCTTTCCGTGGACGCTCGTCTTGGCCGAGCGCCCGTGAGGCGCCACGCGCACGGCGCGACGCGCGACGGAAGGGCGTGGTCTACGCGGGCGCGAACAGCCGCGCCGCAAAGGCCCGCGCCGCATCGGCGGTCTGCTGACTGGGCGCCGCATCGTCCGGAAGCTTCTCCGCGTACCCGACCAGCAGCGCGCGAGCGCGGATACTGTGGCGCTCGAGCACCTCGCGCAGCGCCTCGCCGTCGCGGCGCTCGAGCGCCGTGATCATCTCGTGGTGCTCCGCTTGCGCCGCGCCCTGGCCCTGCAGGCGCGAGACGGCAACCCGGGAATAGGGCTCGATCTGGGTCAGGATCCGCCGCGCCGTGGCGGCGTAATGCGGCAGGCGCGCCGTGCGATAGAGCTCGAGATGAAAAGCGAAGTTGAGGTCCGACCAGGCATCGCTGCCCTCCGCCGCATCCATCCTCTCCACCAGCCGCGAGAGGAGGGCGAGCTCGGGAGCGCCCGTGTGCTGCGCAATGGCGACGGCCATCGCCGGCTCGATGAGCGCGCGCAACGACCAGAGCTCGTGTATTTCGCCCGGCTCGAGGACGGCGACATGCGCTCCGTCCTCGGCGAAGACGACGAGGCCCTCGGCGGCCAATGAGTGCAATGCCTCGCGCACCGGCACGCGGCTCACGCCCAATGCCTCGGCCAGCGCGCCTTGCACGAGCGCCATGCCAGGCGGGAGCAGTCGTTGGCGGATCGCGTCCCGCAGGATGTCGGCGATCAGCGGCTGAGCACCGTGTTGTTGTGCCTCGGAACGTGTCACCGCGCTGCGCACTGGGTCCTATTAGCTGGTTGGATGTTTGACATCCACTGCATGCACAGTATTCTCCCGCGCCTCACACTGGCGATCGCAAGGAGAGTGCAATGAAGCGCATCGGTGTCGACGTCGGGGGCACGTTCACCGACCTGATCCTCGTCGACGAGGACTCGGGCCGGATCACCGTGGACAAGGTCCCCTCCACCCCGGACGACCCGGCGCGCGCTGTGGTCTCCGGTGTCGAGCGGCTCTGTGCGAAGGCCGGGATCGCCCTGGCGGACGTCGACAATATCCTGCACGGCACCACCATCGCCACGAACATCGCGCTGACCCACACGGGCGCCGAGGTCGGGATGATCACGACCGAGGGCTTTCGCGACATTCTGCATATCGCGCGGCACAAGAAGCCCTTCAACTTCTCGCTGCAACAGGACTTGCCGTGGCAATCGCGCCCGCTCGTCAAGCGGCGGCACCGCCTCACGGTGAAAGAGCGGGTCACCGCGCCCCGCGGTGAGGTGCTGAAGCCATTGGCCGATGACGAAGTGCGCGAGCGCGTGCGCGCGTTGAAGGCGGCGGGCGTCGAAGCGGTGGCGATCTGCCTGCTGCACTCGTACCTCAATCCGGAGCACGAGCGGCGCATCAAGCAGATCGTGATCGAGGAGTTCCCCGAGGCCTACTTGTCGGTTTCGCACGAGGTGCTGCCCCTTTACCGCGAGTTCGAGCGATTCTCCACGGTCGCGCTGAACGCCTACGTCGGTCCGAAGGTCTCGCGCTATCTGGACCGGTTCGACGCGGCGATGAAGGACACCGGCTTCGCGCGCGGCGTCCAGCTCATGCAGTCCTCGGGCGGCATGGCGACCATCGCAGCCGCCGGACACCGCCCCGTGAACCTGCTCATGTCCGGCCCAGTCGCTGGCCTCATCGGCGGCATCTGGGCCGGCAAGATGTCCGGATTCCGCGACGTCGTCACGCTCGACATCGGCGGGACCTCGGCGGACATCGGCGTCGCCGCCGGCGGTCAGCTCCGGATGCGCCATCTCCTGGATACGAAGGTCGGCGACCATCAGGCGATGGTGCCGATGGTGGATATCGACACCATCGGCGCCGGCGGCGGGTCGATCGCCTACCTCGACGCCAGCGGCGTGTTCCGCGTCGGCCCGCAATCGGCCGGGGCCGACCCCGGGCCCGCGTGTTATGGCCGGGGCGGCACCGAGCCGACCTCGACGGACGCACAGGTGCTGCTCGGGCGGCTGCGCCCGGATCGCGGCTTGTTGGGCGGCGACATGCGGCTCGACCCCGCGCTGGCGCGCCGTTCGCTCGAGCCGATCGCCGGGAAGTTGGGCATGTCGGTCGAGGAGGCGGCGCTCGGGGCGCTGCAGATCCAGAAGTTCGGCATGACGCAGTCGATCGAGCTCAACTCCGTGCGCCGCGGCTATGACCCGCGCGACTTCACGCTGGTCGCAGCCGGCGGCGCCGGGCCGCTGTTCGCCTGCGACATCGCCCTCGAGCTCGAGATTCCGCGCGTGCTCGTCCCGCCCCATCCGGGGATCATCGCCGCCACCGGCTTGCTCACTACCGATCTCCAGCACGAGTTCGTCGCCACCGAACGCCACGCGCTGAAAAGCCTCGACAAAGCCCGGCTCGAAGCTCGTTATGCCGAGCTGGTCGCACAAGCGGTCGCGCAGCTCGAGGCCGACGCCGTGCCGGAGGCGCGCCGGCTCGTCCGGCGACTGGCGGACTGCCGCTACGTCGGCCAGGGCTATGAGGTTCGCTTCGACGTGCCGGCGGGACCGATCGACGAGGACTGGATCGCCGCGACCACCGAAGCCTTCCATCGCGCACATCAGACCGAGTACGGCCACCGCTTCGCCGCCGCGGTGGAGGTCGTGAACATTCGCGCGATCGGCATCGGCCGCATCGATGAGCTCACGCTGGCCGAGTCCGACCGCGCCGAGGGGCCGCCCGTGCCGAAGCTCCACCGCGACGTCATCTTCGACGTCGACGGCAAGCCCGATCGGCGCCCGACCCCGTTCTACGACCGCGCCGACCTCCGCTACGGCCATCGGCTGGAGGGGCCGGCAATCGTCGAGCAGTACGACACCACGACCGTGATCCCGCCCGGGCTCACCGCCGAGATCGACCGCTACGGCAACATCGTGATCGACTGCACGCGCGTCGCCAAGACCGCCATTCAGCGCAACGCGGATCTCGCCACGCCGATCCTCATGCGGGTGATCGGCGGCGCCTTCTCGGCGATCGTGAAGGAGATGGCGGGTGTGCTCTTCCGCATGAGCTACAGCTCGATCATCCGCGAGTCGGAGGACCTCGGCGCGGGGATCTTCGACGCCGAGGGCAATGTGCTGGCGGAGTCCGACTCGACGCCGATGTTCATGGGCGCGATGCCCAAGATCGTGAAGAACGTGATCCACCTGCTCGACGGCGACGTGCACGAGGGCGACATCATTCTGCACAATGACCCGTACCACGGGGCCACGCATTCCCCGGACGTGGCGATCGTGATGCCGATCTTCCTCGAAGGCGAGATCGTCGGGTTCGCCGGCGCATCGGCCCATCTGCTCGACATCGGCGGCGCGTATCCGGGCCTCGCGATCGATCTGGTCGACAACTGGTCCGAAGGAAACATCTATCGCGCGGTGAAGCTGTACGACCGCGGGGTCCGCCAGGAGTCGATGTGGCGCCACATCCTCGACAACATGCGGACGCCGACCCACAACCGCGGCGACATCGAAGCGATGATCGCCGCGTGCGAGCTCGCCAAGCGGCGCTACCTCGAGCTGCTCGGCCGGTACGGTGAGGAGTCGGTGCTCGGCGCGGCGCGCGGGTGGCTGGACTACTCCGAGCGCATGCTCCGCCAGGAGATCGCCAAGCTGCCCGACGGCACCTACGAGACCGAGCTCGGCTGGCTCGACGACGACGGCCGCACGCGCGGCGTGAAACTCCCGATCAAGATCGCGGTCAAGATCCACGGCGACGAGATCACCTTCGATCTCACCGGCTCGAGCGCCGAGGTGCCGACCGGGTACAACTGTCCGTACGAGGGCACGACCGTCTCCGCAATGTCGTTCATCACGCGGATGATCTTCCTCGACGAGGTTGCCTACCCCGTCTTCGTGCCGCAGAACGAGGGCATGCTGCGCCCGGTCAATGTGATCGCGGAGAAGGGCTCGATCTTCAACCCGAACTTCCCGCGTGCGTGTTTCGCGCGCTTCTGCCAGGTGCAGCGCGCGGTGGACCTCGCGCTGCGCGCCCTCGCGCCGGTGGTGCCCGATAAGGTCACCGCGGGCAACTCCGCCCACCTGCATTTCGTCTCGTACTCCGGGTTCATCAAGGAGCTGGGCGAGTACTGGGTGTACCTCGAGGTGGACGAGGGCTCGTACGGCGGCCGCCACAACAAGGACGGCCTGGACTCGGTCGATTGCCTGATCGCGAACACGCGCAACAACCCGATCGAAGAGCTCGAGTGGCGCTTTCCGATGCGCACCGAGCGGTACGAGCTGCGCGACGAACCCGCCGCGGCCGGCGAGTGGCGCGGCGGCATCGGCATCGTGCGGGTCAACCGCTTCCTCGAGGATACGATCGTCACCTGCGAGGGCGAGCGCCAGGAATCCGATCCGCCGTGGGGCATCTTTGGCGGCCACGATGGCGTGAACGCGCGCGTGACCAAAAACATCGGCGAAGCCGGCGAAGAGCCGTGGCCGGCGAAGTTCACCGGGTATCGGCTGCAAGCGGGCGACTCGATCTGCATCGAGGTGCCGAACTCCGGCGGGTACGGCAACCCGCTCGATCGCGACCCGGCCCTGGTGGCCGCCGATGTGCTCGACGGGTTCACCACCGTCGAGCTCGCAGAGCGCGACTACGCCGTGATCCTCGACCCGACCACTTTGGCGTTCGACGCCGCGGCCACCGACCGGCTTCGCGCCGAGCGGCGCGCCGCATCCAATTGAAGGAGCCAAGATGTCCGAACAGTTCGACGTACGCGCCGCGCTGGACAAGATCTTCAACGCCGACACCGGAATCTACCAGCAGCGCGGGTTCCAGCGGCGCATCGGGTACGGCAAGCGCCCGGCCCTCATCCACATCGACCTCGCCAACGCCTGGACACGCCCCGGACATGCGTTCTCGTGCGACGGCATGGACACGATCATTCCCGCCGTGCAAAAGCTCAACGCGGCCGGCCGCGCCAAGCACGTGCCGATCGTCTACACAACCACGGCATACCGCAACACATCGGGGCCGAACTCCGACATCGGTCTGTGGTCGCGCAAGATCCCGGTCGAGCTGCTGCACGTCGGCGATCCGGCGACGGAGATCGACGATCGCATCGCCCCTGCCCCGGCGGACCAGGTGATCGTGAAGAAGCGCGCCAGCGGGTTTCACGGCACGTATCTCTCCTCGTATTTGAACGCCCACGGCGTCGACACGGTCATCATCACCGGCGTCACCATGGCCGGCTGCGTGCGCCACACGACCGAAGATGCGATCGCCGAGGGCTTTCGGCCCATCGTCGTGCGCGAGGCGGTCGGCGACCGCGTGCCCGGCGTCGTCGAATGGAACCTCTACGACATCGACGCGAAGTTCGGTGACGTCGAGTGCGTCGACGACGTGGTGGCGTACCTGAACGGCATCGAGCCGTTCGCCTCCCGGGCCTAACCGGCGAGGGCGATGACCCGTCCGCAGCATCCGGACTTCCTCTGGCGCAACCCGGAGCCGAAGCCCGCGTATGATGCCATCGTGGTGGGCGGTGGGCTGCACGGCCTCGCGACCGCCTACTACCTGGCGCGCAATCACGGCCTCACCGACGTGGCGCTCGTCGAGCGCGGTTGGCTCGGCAGCGGCAACGCCGTGCGCAACACGACGGTGATCCGCTCGAATTATTTGTACGACGAGAGCGCCGCGATCTACGAGCATGCGCTGAAGCTCTGGGAGGGACTCACGGAAGAGCTCGACTACGATCTCTTCTTTTCCCAACGCGGCGTCCTGAACCTGGTGCACTCGCAAACCGACAGGCGGGAGGCGAGCCGGCGCGTGAACGCGAACCGCCTGAACGGCATCGATGCGGAGCTGCTCGACGCGGCGGCGGTAAAGGCGTTCTGTCCGCTCATCAACATCTCGCCCGACGTACGCTATCCGGTGCTCGGAGCGACGCTGCAGCGCCGCGGCGGCATCGCGAAACACGATGCCGTCGTGTTCGCCTTCGGCCGCGCCGCCGATGCGCTCGGCGTCGACTTGATCCAGGGCTGCGAAGTCACGGCGATCGACGTCGCGCGCGACCGTGTCACCGGCGTCCAGACCACCCGTGGCCCCATCGCCGCCCGCAAAATCGGCCTCGTCGCCGCCGGCCACAGCTCGGTGCTCGCGGCCATGGCCGGGTTCGCGCTGCCGATCCAGAGCCATCCGCTCCAGGCGCTGGTCTCCCAGAGCCTCCAGCAGACCCTCGATACGGTGGTCATGTCGGGCGCCGTGCACGTGTACGTCAGCCAGGCACACAATGGTGCCCTGGTGATGGGGGCTGGCATCGACGCGTACAACTCGTACGCACAGCGCGGCGCGTTCGGTATCATCGAGGATCAGATCGCCGCGGCGGTCGAGCTGTTCCCGCTCTTCGCGCACGCGCAGGTCGTACGCACGTGGGCAGGTATCGTCGACGTCTGCCCGGACGCCTCGCCGATCCTCGGGCTGACCCCGATCGAAAATCTGTTCATCAACTGCGGCTGGGGCACCGGCGGCTTCAAGGCCACCCCCGCCTCGGGCTGGTGCTTCGCGCACACGATCGCGCACGGCGAGCCGCATCCGCTAAACGCGCCGTTCTCACTCGCGCGGTTCCGGACGGGCGCGCTGGTCGCCGAGCACGGTGCGGCCGCGGTCGCGCACTGATGTTGCTGATCCCCTGCCCGTACTGCGGGCCGCGCGAACAGGCGGAGTTCCACTACGGCGGCGCCGCGCACATCGAGATGCCGCCGGACGGTGTCGATGACGAAACGTGGGGGCGGTACCTCTTCTATCGGCCGAATCCGCAGGGCCTCTTCGCGGAGCGCTGGGTGCACCAGCACGGTTGCCGGCGCTGGTTCAACGCGGTGCGCGACACCGCCACGCACGAGATCGTCTCCGTGTACCGCATGGGAGCGCCGCGGCCGTGAGGCGCATCGACTCGGGCGGGCGTATCGACCGCTTGCGGCCCTTGCGCTTCACCTTCGACGGGGCGGAGCTGCGCGGCTTCGCGGGCGACACGCTCGCGTCGGCGCTGCTCGCCGCCGGGGTACGCGTGGTCGCGCACAGCGTGCTGCACGGCCGCCCGCGCGGAGTGTTCTCGGCGGGGTCGGAAGAGCCGAACGCCATCGTCCAGCTCGGGGAAGTACCGCTCGCGCCCGCGACCCAGGTGGAGCTCCATGACGGGCTCGCCGCGTGTAGCCTCGCCGGCCGCGGGCGGCTCGTGCAAGCTGGCGGCACCGATCGGTACGAGAAGCGGCACGCGCACTGCGACGTGCTGGTGATCGGCGGCGGAGCCGCCGGGCTCGCGGCCGCGCTCGCCGCCGGGCGGACCGGTGCGCGCGTGCTGCTCGCCGACGAGCAGCCGGAGCTCGGCGGCTGGCTGCTCGGCGCGCGCGAGGAGATCGACCGCGCGCCCGCGCTGGCGTGGGTCGCCTCGACGGTCGCGGAGCTTGGCGCGCTGCCCGAGACGCGCATCCTCACGCGCACGGCGGCGGTCGGCTCGTACGACGCCAACTGCGTTTTCCTCGCCGAGCGCGTGAGCGAGCACCTCGGCCTCGCGCGACCGTCTGGCCTCGTGCGGCAGCGGCTCTGGCAGGTGCGCGCGCGCCAGGTCGTGATCGCGACCGGCGCCATCGAACGCCCAATCGTCTTCGCCAACAACGATCGGCCCGGGGTGATGCTGGCGGGCGCGGCGCGGGCCTACGCAAACCGCTTCGCGGTGGCGGCCGGACGCCGCGTCGCCGTGTTCACAACCGGTGATCCGGCGTATGCGACGGCTCTCGATCTCGCCGCCGCGGGAGTCGAGGTCGTCGCGGTCGTCGACGCCAGGTCCCAGGCGGTCGGCGAGCTGCCGCAACGAGCGCGCGCCGCGGACATCCAGGTACTCACCGGGCACGCGGTGGTCGACACCGATGGCGAAGACGGCCTGGTCGCCATACGCGTAGCGCCGCTGCTTGACGGCGGGGATGCCGTGGGTGGCGCGCGGCGGATCGAAGTCGACCTCCTCGCCGTCTCGGGTGGGCTCGATCCGGCGCTCGCGCTGCACCACCATCGCCGCGGCCCGGTGCGCTTCGACGCGGAGCTCGGCTGCTGGATGGCCAGCGCCGCGTTGCCGGGCCAGCAGCTCGCCGGGGCGGCGAACGGGCGCTTCGCGCTCGAAGCCTGCTTGCGCGACGGTTTCGCGGCCGGCGCGCGCGCGGCTCGCGACGCGGGTTTCGGCGACGGCGTCGCACCGCAGGTCCCGGCTGTCGACGCGCCCGCGCACGAGCCAGCCATGGCGCTCCCGCTGGTGCCCGGTATCGATGGCGGCGACCTCACCCGCCACTATGTCGATCTGCACCGCGATGCGGTCGCCGCGGAGGTCCTGCGCGCGCTCGGCGCCGGCGTGCGCTCGATCGAGCACGTCAAGCGCTTCACACTGATCGGAACGGGCTTCGACCAAGGCCGCACGGCCGGACCGAACGCCGCGGCCATCGCGGCCGCCGTGCTCGGGCGCGGCGTCGATGAGGTCGGCACGTCGACGACGCGCGCCCCGTCCCTCCCGCTCTCGTTTTCGCTCCTCGCCGGCCGCGCGACCGGCGAGCGCTACGATCCGGTGCGCACGACCCCGATGCAGGCATGGCACGAAGCGTACGGCGCCGTCTTCGAGCCCGTCGGCCAGTGGCAGCGCGCCTGGTACTACCCGCGCGCCGGCGAGTCGATGGACGATGCCGTCCTGCGCGAGTGCGCCGCCGCCCGCCAGAGCGTCGCGGTGATGGACGCATCGACGCTCGGCAAGATCGATGTTCAGGGACCCGACGCGGTCGAGTTTCTCAACCGCATGTACACGAACAGCTACGACACGCTCGCGGTCGGCATGTGCCGCTACGGGCTCCTATGCTCGCTCGACGGCATGGTGATGGACGACGGCGTCGTCATGCGCCTGGCGCGCGATCGGTTCATCGCGACGACGACCACCGGCGGCGCTGCGCGCGTGGTCGACCACATGGAAGAGTTCCTGCAGACCGAGTGGCCCGAGCTGCGGGTGCGGCTCACCTCGGTCACCGAGCAGTGGGCCACCGTTGCGGTCGTCGGACCGCGCTCGCGCGAGGTGATCCGCGCCGTCGCACCCGGGCTCGACGTGAGCCGCGAGGGATTCCCGTTCATGGCGATCCGGGATTGCAACGTGGCGGGCATTCCGGCGCGGATCTGCCGCATCAGCTTCTCCGGTGAGCTCGCATACGAGATCAACGTGCCGGGCTTTTCGGGCCTCGCCGTGTGGGAGACGGTGATGGCGGCGGGCCGGCCCTTTGGAATCACACCGTACGGGACCGAGACGATGCACGTGCTGCGCGCCGAGAAGGGCTTCATCATCGTCGGCCAGGAGACCGACGGCACCGTGACGCCGCAGGATCTCGGCATGGAGTGGATCATTGCGAAGAAGAAACCATTCTACGTCGGCAAGCGCTCGCATGCGCGCCCGGACAACCTCCGGCCCGACCGGCGCAAGCTGGTCGGCCTGCTGCCGCTCAATCCAATGGAGCGCTTACCGGAGGGCGCACAGCTGGTGCTCGACCCCGACCAGCCCGTGCCGATGAAGATGATCGGCTGGGTCAGCTCGAGCTACTGCAGCGCCGCGCTCGGCCGCACCTTCGCGCTGGCGCTCGTGGAGCGCGGCCCGGAACGGATTGGACAGATCGTGCACGCGCCGCTGCCGGACCGGACCATCGCCGCCGAGATCGTGCAGCCGGTGTTCTACGACCCCCAGGGGGCGCGCCGGGATGGCTGAGCCGCTGGTGAAGGAGATCGCGCGGCTGGCGCAAGTGGATCTGCGCGTCGAGCCGGGCAGCGCCGAGGCGCGGCGCATCGAGACGGCCCTCGGCGTCGCGCTGCCGATGGTTGCGGACAGCACGGCGTCCGCGCGTGGTCGAGACGTCCTCTGGCTCGGGCCGGATGAGTGGTTGATCATCGGTGAGCCAGGTAGCGAGCGCGAGATCGAGGTGCTCCTGCGTGAAGCGATGGGCGACGGTTTCGCGTCCGTCGTCGATGTGTCGGCCAACCGCATCTGTCTCGAGCTCGTCGGAGCCGGTGCCCGCGAGGTCCTCGCGTCCATGATCGCGCTCGACCTGCACCCGCGCGCGTTTGCCGTCGGCCGCTGCTCGCAGACCCTGCTCGCCAAGGCGCCCGTCATTCTCTGGCACACCGACGACGCGCCGACCTACCGCCTCCTGGTGCGCCCGTCGTTGGCCAGTTACGCCACCGGCTGGCTACGAGACGCGATCGACGGTTTCGCCGCCGAGCGCGCCGCGCGCTAGGGACCACCTTCGCCGCGGAATGCCGCGCGGCCCTTCGCAAGACGCAGATCGGCAACAGGTCTAGGCCGCACACTGTCGCGGTCGTGATGAGTGGGCCGCTAATGTTCTGCTTGACATACGATCCGGCACGTCGGAGATTGTATCCGTTTCGCGGATCCGCGTCGTGACGCTGCACAGAGCGATCTTGAGCCAATTTGGCCGCGGCCTGACCAGCGTTGCTCACCTTCGGCGGCGGCAATTTTTGCGGCTCACCGCCGTGAGCGCGGGCGCCACCCTCGCGAGTCTCGCGGTGAGCGCGTGTGGCGGCGATTCCAAGAAGACGCCATCGCGCGTAACCGCATTTCGCCTTTCGACTCATGGCGAACGGACGTGCGGCGCATGTAAGGCGCATGGCGCCAACCGCTTCTACCGCACGCGCGAAGCGGCCGACGCCGACCGCGCGCACTTGGGTTGCAACTGCAAGATCGTGACGCACCCGATCTCTGCCGATCGCGCGAAGGAGTACTTCCGCGATGGCGACGCGTTCGACAAGCGGAGCGCGTGAGGAGGAGGGAACGCCGAGCGAGGACTCTGAGGATGGGGATTTGCCGGGCCGAAACGAACCGGCGTGAGCGTCAGCGATGGCGTGAGCAATGGGGAGGACCGGGCGGCGCGTTCGCGTGCGTCTCGGGATCCGGTGCGGCGAAGGAGAGGCCGCTGTTGCGTGCCGAACCAGGGCGGGTAAGTGCGTATGGTCCTACCAGAAGCGAAACCGCCTTCCCCTCCCTGAGAGTCCTCGCGAGGCTACTCCCCGATGCGGCGCGACCTTTCGGCTCGCCGCGGTGATGTACTGCGGCGACTACAATTCCGGGTTGGCTTACTCACGAGTGTGCCCATTGATCCGAGCCTGATCCCCAGCGCTCGATGGCTGTGCTCGACGTGCGGGCCGATTGCCGCCGCTCGCGCGGGGCTCGAGCGCCCTCCCCTATGCAGCTATTGGCCCAGGATGCTGCGCTTCTGCATCGACTGGTGCAAACGGGCCACACGGCGCGGCGCGATGCGACGCGAAAACTACCACGGTGATGGTCCGTCTGTGTATGCTTGAGCCGCACACGGACATTGGCGAAATCGTCCAGGTTCGGAGGTCGCCAGATGCGACAGCGAGCAGAGAGGCTTGTGCCGGTTTGATGTCAGGCACGGTCGGACGGCGCGCCGCGGGTGCTCGTCGATGCTGCGGTCGGCGTATCGCATTGGCGAGCGCAGCTGCGACAATTGCGCTGCTCGTCGCGCTCACCATGCCCGCCGCCGCGGGCCCGGCCGTGAGCTTCGGGTTTGCCGGGCAAGCGGGCTGCGGTCCGAACAACGTCGAAGGCTGGGAGTTCCAGACAACCGCCGCCGTCACCGTATCCGCGCTCGGTGTCTATGACCACCAGCGCGACGGCTTGGACTTCGCGATTCCAGTAGGTTTGTACGACTCATCCTGCGCGCTGCTGGCATCGGCCATGATCCCCGCCGGAACCGGCGCGGTGCTCCGCAATGGCTATCGCTACCTCGGCATCTCGCCACTGGTGCTCGCATCCGGCCAGATCTTCCGGATCGCTGCGGTGATGCACTGCGACGATTACACGCCGGGGTTCAACTCACTGACCAACGTGTCCATCGATCCCAGCCTGACCGCCGTGATGACGAGGCGCATGGGGTTTGGTTCGTCACTGGCATGCCCGACCGAGACCAGCACGCTGTTCGCGTTCGCCCCGAACTTCCTGATCGGTCCGGCGTGTGGAAACGGCGTGGTGCAAGCCGGCGAGGAATGCGACGATGGCAATGTCGAGGGCGGCGACTGCTGCTCCGTCACCTGCGAGTACGAGCCGATCGGAAACGCGTGCGCGACGGACGGCGAGATCTGTACCGCGGACGTCTGCGACGGCGCCGGGACCTGCCTGCACGCCGCGGGCAACGCGGGAGCAATCTGCCGTGCGGCCGCAGGTGAATGCGACCTCGCCGAGGCGTGCGACGGAAACACCCCTCTCTGTCCGGAGGACGTGTTTCAGCCGGACGGCACGCCGTGCTCGAATGACGGCGTGTACTGCTCCGGCGAGGAGACGTGCCACATCGGCACCTGTGTCAGCGGCGGCGATCCGTGCACCACCGGTACCTGCGACGAGGACACCGATCAGTGCCTCACACCTACCCCGACCGCGACGCCGATACCGACGGTATCCAACACACCGACCTGGACGCTCTCGCCCACCGAGACCCTGACCCGGTCGCCTACGATCACCGCAACCCACACCGCAACCGGCACGAGCACAAGGACCCATACCGCCACCGCGACGGCGACTCCGGTACTCAGCCCATCGTTCACCTCCACCCCGATCGCCAATCCCACAGCAACACTCCTCGCCACGCGTACCGCGACCGCGACCCCGTCCGGGCTGACCAGCACGCCGTCACCGACACCCACCCACACCCCCCTGGCGGTGCCATGTTTCGGGGACTGCGACCGCAACGGCATAGTGAGCGTCAGCGAGCTCATCACCGGAGTGGCCGTTGCCCTCGGCAGCCTGCCTGTCGATCGCTGCCCCGCATTTGATGCGGACGGCAACGGCAGCGTGGCGATCGGCGAGCTGATAGCGGGCGTGCGCAACGCGCTCGAAGGTTGCACCTGATTCATCCTGGTTGGCCGCTCGTGCCGGAGCACGCAATCACGCACGGAGAGCGGGCGCGCGACGCGTGCTGAATCGCTTCACACCCGGAGCAGCGCCTCACGGTGTTGCGTTCACACGGCGTAACTGAGCAACAGCGCGCCGGAGGCGGCAAACACCATCGCCGTCGTGATCCAGCCGAAGATGTTCGGCGCCCTGCCGTTCACGTGGCTTCCCATCACCTTGCGGTTGTTGGTGATCAACATCATCAGCAGCATCAACGGCGGCGAGGAGATGCCCTGGACCACGCCAGCCGCGACCAATGCCTTCATCGGATTGATGCCGAGGAAGTTCATCGACATCGCCAGGGCGGTAATCACGAGGATCGCACCGTAGAACAGTTTGGCGTCGGTGACCCTCTTCTGCAGACCGTGACGCCAGCCGAAGCTCTGGCACAGATCGTAGGCCGCACCCACCGTCATCACCGGCAGCGCAATGAAGCCGACGCCGACGATGCCCAACGCGAAGAGCACCTCCGCACCGCATCCGGCCACTGGTGCGAGCGCGCGGGCGGCATCCGCCGCGATCGCGATATTTGTGACGCCTGCGTTGAAGAGCGTGGCAGCCGTAGCGAGCATCACGAAGTACAGCATCAGTGCGCCAAAGAACATGCCCATCGCGGTGTCGTACAATGCCTTCTTCAGGTCCGCGGCAGTCGCACCCGCGCGGGCGATCCGATCCACTGTCCCCTGCGCGATCTTCTCCTCGACCTCGATTCCAAGAGAACAAATACGCCGACAGCGTCGTCCCGATCACCGCGACGACCATCGCCAGCGTCTCGGAATTCCACTGCGCTCTGGGCAGCAACGTTGCGCGCACCACGTCGCCAGCGTCCGGTCGAGCGAGCAATGCCGCGCCGACGTCAGCGAACAGCGTCAACACGAGCCACCGGAAGACGTTGCGAATGGTCGTGTACGAGGCGCTCAGCTGCAGGGTGAGAACGAGCAGAGTGGCGATCGCGACGAGCTGCATATGCGGAATGGGAAGGACCACGCCGGCCGCCGCTGCGATACCGCCCAGATCGGCGCCGGCTTCTATGGTGTTGCCGATGACTGCTCCGATCAGCGTGAGATAGATCAGCCAGCGCGAATAGTGTTTGCGGAGGACGCCGAAGAGCCCGTCTCCGGTGACCATACCCAGCTTTGAAGACAGGCGACGGCGGCCACCATCATCGGCAAGGCGACCACTGGCGCCCAGAGCAGGGAAAAGCCGAACTTGGCCCCGACGCTCGCGGCGGTACCGACCGCGGATGGGTCGTCATCCGCGGCGCCGGCGATGATCCCCAGCCCCAGGCACGCAGGCTGCGACCGGCTCTGGTTCCGCCGTCCTCGTCCACTCCCGTGAGAGCACCTGCGCGTACAGGGGCCCTGTCGTCAGCCGCCGAGTTTCTGCGGTTGAGGAAGGTCATCGTGCGCAGCGCTGAGCATTGACCGCTGCTGCCATGGCCGCCGCTGCGTACCGCCCGTTCATTCGCGGGCGGTATTACCTATAGCAGCATGGGCGCCGGCCGGCGGCTCGGGGATGGCTTGTGCTCCGCGGGGTACTACTGAGACTCGTTCGACCTTTCGGGCGGCAGCGCCGAACGCCAGCGTGGTTCACTGATTGCGCCGCCGCGCACTGTCGGCTGCGTGCTGGATCGCCTCCATCGGCGTCTGGTGCTCGTCGATGGAGTGACAGCTCCCCGGATCCGGTTCTTGCTGCGCACGGAGGAGTATCTCGCGGTAGTGCCGCCGGAGCACCTCGAGCTCGTCTTCCGACAATTCCTCGGCCGTCAAGAGCCGGTTGCTCGCTCCGCGCAGCGCGGCGATGAGCTCGTTCAACTTCAAGTGCATCGCCACCGAGTCTTTCTGTTGCGTGCGCTGGATCAGAAACACCATCAAGAAGGTCACGATGGTCGTGCCGGTGTTGATCACGAGCTGCCAGGCCTCGCTGTATCCGAAGAACGGACCGGAAGCGGCCCAGACCACGACGAGTCCGAGCGCCACGCCGAATGCGGCGCTGCCGCTGACGAATGCGCTGACGTGCCGCGCCAAGGCCTCCAGTGCGCCTTCAGGATGGACGTCTTCCGAACGCGAATCGGCGGCCGGCGCTGCCTCTCGGCCGTGTAGATTTCCGCTTAGCGGTCGCTGGCGCGCGAGGCGCACAGTCGACGCGAGACCGCGGTCCCGTTCCTGCGCTGCTTGGCTGTGCACTACAAAGGTAGCCTCCTGCGCGTGCGCACGAGCAAAGCAGCAGCCAAGCTGAGTGCAACAACGCCACAGTAGTGCTCGACTAGGCAGCGGCGCGGCAGGCGGCAATCTTTACAAGCCTCGAGTGAGCACCGGGGCTCAATCGGGCCGGCGGGGGTCGCGTCCCACAAACCTCGCAATGGTCGCCGCGTGTCGCTGCGCACGATCGGGGCGGAGTCCCCCACGCCGGTTGCACGCGCGCTAACCCGCGCGCGCGAAAGCTCATGAGCTTCGCTTTTCGCCCTGGGGCACACCCGCGCCGCCCGGCACAGTGCGGAGGATCGGGAAGTCGTGGTCGCCTTCCTCGATTACCGGTATGCCGTGCCGCTGCAACACCGGTACGACCGGGCGAAACCGTTCTGCCGGGGCAAAGATCACTGTCTGGGTGCGCGCGATTTGCGCGAGCCGTTCGAGGTCGGCGGGATTCACCGATCCCTCATTTGCCGCCGCGTGCAGCAGCACTGGGTCGAGCAGCTCACCGCGCGCACCGGGTTCGCGGCGGGCTCTTTCGGCCATCGCCAGCAACACCCAACCAACCTCGGCACTGTGCCAGCCTCCCGCCAGTAGCACTGGCCCGGAAATCCTGTTGATCGAATCGAGCACCGCCAGCGCACGCGTCGGGGGCTCTACCCGCGGGAAATAGAGCTGGTGGCTTAGCGCCCAGGCCACGCAGCACACGAACGCGGCCGCGGTCGCATGCTGTAGGATGGACGGCACACGCGCTTCGCTCATTAGCCGAGCGCCGGCGGCGACACCGAGCCCGATCCACATGCACAGCGGAATCACCAGTACGGCCAGCCGGTGCGTATCCGCGTGCGTGGTCAGCAGCATGGCGCCGCTCACGCCGAAGGTCCACCACAGTAGGCACGCATGCCGCCATTGACGGAACCGGCGGAGCGATTGCGCAAAGCCCAGCAGGAGCACCCCGAGAAGCGGCGCATGGTAGAGGCGCTGCCGGTCTTCCTCCCCGCCCAGCACCGAAAGGCCATCGGCGTGCGGATCCGGCAGGATCCTGAAGAGGTATTGCGGGATCGTCGCTCCGATCACCTTGCGCGCCAAGGCGAGCCGATCCGTGAGCTCGACGCGCTCAGGGCGGCGCCCGAATTCGACCGCATAGCTCTCGGGGTTCTGTGACTGCACAAAGAACTGTTCCCCGCGCACCTCGAGCAGGCGGTGTTGCATCCCGTAGTGACTGTACAGCAGCCACACCCCGATCAGCACCGCGGCAAGCGCGCCGAGCCCGGCGAGTCGGCGCGGCCGCGGGCGGCGAAATCCCACCGCGAAAACGAAGCCGAGGAGGAGAATGACCACGACGCGCCCGGTGGCGTACCCGAGCGTGGCAACATACGAGACCGCGGCGACGATCGGGGTCATCCACCAAGCCGAACGGTCGTCATCGAGAAAGACCCACACGCACAGCAACAGCACCGTCACGGCGAGCAACGTGCCGGCGACGGACGTGCCGTAGCGGCCGTAGAACAGGATGCACGTATGGAGCGCGACGCCGTACGCGATCGCCACGCCGGCGACTGATCCAAAGAACCGGCGGCCGAGTCCGTAGCCAACCGCCACCGTCAGGAGGGCTGATACCGCCGAGACGACGCGCAGCATCCACGTGGAGAAGCCGAACGCCTTCATCAGCGCATAGGTCGGCGCGCCGTAGAGCAGGCTCGCGTGCCCCTCGCTGAGCACGGCGGTTTGCCAGACGAGCTGCTCGGCGGCGTAGGTCTCGGCGTTCTTGCCGGCGAGAAGCGCGAGGCTGAACCCGCGGACGACGGAGCCCTCCCACACGTGGAGCGAGCCGGTGAAGCCGCTCAAATCGTAGAACAGGAAGACCGCCGCGATGCCGACGGCGCCCGCGAGATAGATGAGCTCCGTCGGCGTCGCGCGGCGAGCGGCACCGCCGGACTCGAGCGGGCGCGAATCGAGCAGGGCGACATACCCGATCCACGCCACGCCCGCCGCCGACCACGCTGCCCAATGCCACGGCGGTGCCGCGACCAGAGCCAGCGCGCTGAGCCCCACGAAAAGTGCCCCGGGAGCATAGCGCCTCGGTGCCGTTCTCGCTCGCATTCCGGAGGCGAGCGTCAGCAGCGCCGCTATCGACAACACCGCACAC
>JBFXHX010000036.1:0-36011 GCA_050176585.1 Binatia bacterium | reverse complement strand
AAGCCCCTTCGACTGGCTGACCTTCCCGTCGCAGCGTAACAGCCTAACAGCGCTCAGCAGCCCGCCCACGCCGGTTGCGCGCCGCACGTGATCAACCGATCCCGGCCAGCCGCTTCGCATAGGCGACCGGCCCCGCGAAGTCGTACTCCCGGTAAGTCTGCAGCTTCTCCGCTTCCAGCGAGCCCTCGGCGTGCACGGCGAGGACCTCCTGATAGCCGCCGTAGTCCGACGCGGTGATGTCGGAGATCAGGTTCAGCATCCGCAGCCGGTGCTCGGTCGGGACGCCCGCTTTCCCGCCGAGGTACTTGTCCACCAGCGGCCCGATCGCTTCGCTCCGGACGTCCTCGACGCCGGGTGCGGTCACCAGCAGGGCGCCGGCGATGTCCTGCACCATTTGCACGGCCGCGTGGTACTGCGATGCGTACACGTACTTGGCGATGTTGGTCAGCAGCGCGTTCGGCACCGCTAGGCCGGGCGGCTCGATCGTGCACGCGGCCGCGGCTTGCGCGATGAGCGCGGCGACCGTGCTGTGATAGGTGGCCAACCTGGTCAGCTTCTCGCGCACGTGGCCCGCACCGTCGACGCCGTTGTACTCGGCGATCGCGCGCGCTGCGCCGACCAGCAGCTCGAGCAGCGGCAGCTTGTACGACACCGCGGTGAAGCGGTGATAGACGACGAAGCCGAGCGCGAGCGGGCCGGCGTATTCGACCTCGCCCTGCAGGAACACGCGCTCCTTCGGCACGAAGACGTCGTCGAACACGGCGAGGGCTTCGGTGAGCTTGTGCCGAGCGCTGATCGGGTGCTCGAAGGCGTCCTTCTTCGCGCCGCCGAACGGGCTGGTGATCACGGTCAACCCTTTCGTATCGACCGGCAGCGCAAAGGCGACCGCGTAGGCGCGGTCCGCGGCGCCGAGCGCGCGCGTCGGCAGCACGATCACCTCGTTGGTGTTGGTGATCGCCGAGGTGTGCAGCTTCGCGCCGCGCACGACGATGCCGTCGGAGCGCTCGTCGACGATGCGCACGTAGTAGTCGGGATGCGCTTGTGCCGCCGGTCCGAGCGCGCGATCGCCCTTGGCGTCGGTCTGTGCCACCGCGACGGCGAGGTCGCCATCTCGGCACCGCTCGTGATACGCGCGCACCCGCTCGCGGTACTGCGGCCACTTGCGCCCGGCCATCGCCTCCGCCGCCAGGTGCAGCGCGAACAGCGCATCGGTGCCGATCTCCTTCACCAGCAACACGAGCGTCCCGGCCGCGCGCGTGCTGGCGGCGACCAGCTGCGAGCGCTGGCGGAGATCGTCGGCGGTGCGCGGCAGCTGGTAGTAGCGGCTGAAGGCGCCGCGCTCGCCTTCGACGACCGCGAGTTCCCGGTGCGCCGGATCGGCCGCCAACGCATACTCGATCGCCGCGTGCTCGACCGCGACGCCGATCGCCGGATGGCTCGTGACGTCGCGGACGCGCTCGCCGCGATAGTACACCGCGCGGCCGTCGCGGAGGCTCTGCTTGTACTCGGCCGGGGTTTTGAGCGGCATGTGGCGTCTCCGGCGCCCGCGCGTGAGCGCGCCCGTCGCGAAGCGGCTCAGCGCGCGGCGCGCATGGCAACCGCGTCGATCTCGACGCGCGCCCCGCGCGGCAGCGCCGAGACGCCCACGGTCGCGCGCGCGGGATAGGGCGCCTGCAAAAAGCGCCCGTATACCTCGTTCACGGCGGTGAAATCGCCGAGGTCCACCAGGTAGATGGTCGTGCGCACGACGTGCTCGAAGCCGAGCCCGGCGGCGCCGAGCACCGCCGCCAGGTTGCGCATCACTTGCTCGGCCTCCGCGGCGGTGCCGCCGGGCACGATGGTGCCGCTGGCGGGATCGAGCCCGATCTGGCCGGAGCAGAAGACCAGGTCGCCCGCGGCGATCGCCTGGCTGTACGGCCCGACCGCGGCCGGGGCCTGATCAGCGGTGATCGCGGTGCGCATGGGCTGGCTGGTCGGCGTTCGCGGTGATCGACTGGGTTGCGCGAGCGCGGCACTCGGCGGGCATGGGCGAGCGCCCGGCGCGATCCGTACGCCGTGTCCTCAGGCGGCTTTCAGCACTTTGCCGGAGCGCAGACAGCGCGTGCACACTTTGATGTAGCGGATGGTGCCTTCGAGGTTGGCCTTCACCCGCTGCAGGTTCGGGTTCCAGCGGCGCTTGGTCTTGTTGTTCGCGTGGCTGACGTTATGTCCGACGGACGGTCCCTTACCGCAGATATGGCATTGGCGCATGGCTGAACTCCTCGCGGCGCCGCTCATTTACGCCGGCGGCGAACCGAACGCCGAGTGGTAGCACGGCGGTTCCGGGCAGGCAACGCGGACGGCGCGTCGGGGCGGGCGCGCAGCATGCGCTCCACCAGCCGGGTGGTCGAGTACCCGGGCGCGAGGGGGATGGCACGCACGCGCCCGCCGCGGGCGCGCACGAGGTCGGCGCCGACGATGCGGTCGACGCTCCAGTCGCCCCCCTTCACCAGCACGTCCGGCTGCAGCCGGTCGATCAGCGCGTACGGCGTGTCGGCGTCGAAGATCGTCACGTAGTCCACCGCCGCGAGCGCGGCCAGCACCTCGGCCCGGTCGCGCGCGGGCACCAGCGGCCGCTCGGGACCTTTGCCGAGCGCGCGCGCCGACCGATCGCTGTTGACCCCGACGACCAGCACGTCGCCGAGCCGCTTCGCCGTGCCGAGATAGCGCACGTGGCCCGGGTGCAGCAGGTCGAACACGCCGTTGGTGAACACGATGCGCTCGCCGGCGCGGCGATGCGCGGCGAGGCGCCGCGCGAGCCCGCCGCGCGCGAGCACCTTGCGGGCCGCCGGCCTCGTCATCGCGTTCGTCCGCTCATCGCATTCGCCCCCGCGCCGTTGCCACCGCCGCGGCACCGTATCGGGCGCGCCGCCGCCCAGGCAATAGCGCGTGCGGGCCGCGGCGGCCGCGCCGCGCGCAGCCCTCCCACACCGGCTCGCGCCGCGCGCCCGCCGCGGCGGTGCACCGCGGGCGGCTCGCCGACCCCGGTCGGCTTGTGTTACACACGCCGAGCCCGCGCGAGGTGCGCCCCCCGATGCCATCGGCGGACGCGTCGAGCGGGGACGGGCGGTGTGCCGAGGACGACATGGCTGGCGACGATACGGAGGCGCGGTGGTACGTCGCGGAGGCCGGTTCGGCCGGTGGCGAGCGGCGGGTCCGCGTCCTGCCGCCGGAAGTCGCCGATCAGATCGCCGCCGGGGAGGTCGTCGAACGGCCGGCCTCGGTCGTGAAGGAGCTGGTCGAGAACGCGCTCGACGCGGCCGCGCGGCACGTCGATATCGCGCTCGAGCAAGCCGGCGGCGCGCTGATCGCCGTCGTCGACGACGGCGAGGGCATGGCCGGCGAGGATGCGGTAACCGCCTTTGCGCGCCACGCGACGAGCAAGCTCGCCAGCGTGCAGGACCTCGGCGCCATCGCCACGCTCGGATTTCGCGGTGAAGCGCTCGCCAGCATCGCCGCGGTGTCGCGCACCGCGCTCACCACGCGGTGCGCCGGGGACCTGGCCGCCACGCGTGTGGTGCTCGAGCACGGGCGCGTGCTCGAGCGGCGCGAGATCGGCGCGCCGCTCGGCACGCGCGTCGAGGTCACCGATCTGTTCGGGAACGTGCCGGCTCGCCGCAAGTTCTTGAAAGCACCGGCCACCGAAGTCGGCCACGTCAGCGAGCTGGTCACGCGGATCGCGCTGGCCTGGCCGCGCGTCGCTTTCACTTTGCGCCACGGCGGCCGCGCGTTGCTGGAATTGAGCGCGGTGGAGGACCACGCCGAGCGGGTGCGGC
This sequence comes from Binatia bacterium, assembly GCA_050176585.1. Taxonomy (GTDB): domain Bacteria; phylum Desulfobacterota; class Binatia; order HRBIN30; family CADEER01; genus CAYYWP01. Next base: position 32,196 of record JBFXHX010000036.1, on the reverse strand, counting down.
AGGTGTTCGGCCCGGAGCGCACGGCGGCGCTGCTGCCGTTCGCGCAGCGCGCCGCGGGCGGGCTGGTGCACGGCTGGCTCACCGATTCGCACCTGACGCTGCCGAGCCCCCGCCAGGTGTACACCTACGTCAATCGGCGCTACGTGCGCGACAAGCTCGTCACCCACGCGCTCTTGGCCGGATACAGCACGCTCTTGATGCACGGCCGTTACCCGGCCGCCGCGGTGTTCCTCGAAGTGCCGCCGGAGGACGTCGACATCAACGTCCATCCGGCGAAGTCGGAAGTGCGCTTCCGGCGCGCCGGCGCGGTGCACGAGCTGCTCGCCCACGCCGTACAGGCGCGCCTGCGCGCGCAGAGCGGTGCCCTGCCGCGCCCCACCGTGCCGTTGCCCTCCGGGCCGCTGCGCGGTCGAGACGGCGCACCGGCGCCGTGGACGGCGCCGCCGCTGCGGCTGGTCGACGGTCCGCCGCCCGCACCGCGGCCGCCGGCGCACCCGCTTGCGCCGCTCCCCGAGGCGGCGGACGCCGGGGACGGCGCGGCGCTCGGCTTCTTCGCCGCGCTGCGGCCGCTCGGACAGGTATTCGACGGCTACCTCGTGTGCGAGGGCCGCGAGCGGTTGGTGTTGATCGATCAGCACGCGGCGCACGAGCGCGTCACCTTCGAGCGCCTGCGCGCGGCCTACGCCACCGGGCTGGTGCCGCGCCAGCAGCTGCTAGTGCCTCCGGTGGTGGAGGTGGGGCCGCGCGAGGCGGCGTTGCTCGGCGAGCAGATCGACACGCTCGACGGCGTGGGCTTCGAGATCGAAGCCTATGGCGGCGGCGCGTTCGTCGTGCGCGCGGTGCCCGCGCTGCTCGGCGACACCGATGCCGCGGCGCTCCTGCGCGACGTCGCCACCGACTTCGTCGACGTCGGCCGCACCCGCCGGCTCGCCGATGCCGCCGACGCGGTGCTCGCGCGGTTGGCCTGCCACAGCGCCGTGCGGGTCGGACAGCAGATGAGCCCGGCCCAGATGCGCGCGCTGCTGAGCGCCATGGATGAGGTCGACCTCTCGACCAACTGCCCGCACGGCCGGCCGGCATTCCTGGTCCTTGCCCGCGGCGATCTCGAGCGGTGGTTCAAGCGCACCTGAGGCCCACCTCCGGACCGCCCGGCCGTTTCCCGCACGCGCGCCGCATGCGATGATCGCGCGGATATGGCGGCGGCTCCCATACTCGCGGTGATCGGCCCGACCGGTGCTGGGAAGACCGAGCTCAGCCTCGAGGTGGCGAGCCGGCTCGACGCGGAGATCGTCAACTGCGACTCCCGCCAGGTCTACCGCGGCCTGGACATCGGCAGCGCGAAGCCGACCGCCGCGGAGCGCTCGGCCGTTCCGCACCGCCTCTTCGACGTGGTCGACCCCGATGAGCCGTTCGACGCGGCGCGCTATCGCGACCTGGCGCGGGCGGCGATCGCCCATATCCAGGCCCGCGGCCGCGCCGCGCTGATCGTCGGCGGCACGGGCCTCTATTTGAAAGCCTTGCGCTACGGGCTCTGTGCCGGCCCCGGGCGCGATCCGGCCCTGCGCGCCCGCCTGGCCGCGCAGGAGGCCGCCGAGCCGGGCAGCCTGCACGCCGCGCTCGCGGCCCGCGATCCGGCGAGCGCAGCGCGCCTGCACGCCTGCGATCACGCGCGGATCGTTCGCGCGCTCGAGGTGCTCGAGCTCACCGGCCGGCCGCTCAGCGCCTGGCAGGCCGAGCACGGCTTCCGCACCGCCGAGCTGCCGATGCGGGTGATCGGCGTGGCGGTCGACCGCGCCCGCCTCTACGCACAACTCGACGCGCGCTGCACGGGCATGCTCGCCGCCGGCTTGCTCGACGAAATCCGGGCGCTGTGGGCGCGCGGCTACGCACCCGAGCTGCCGGCGCTGCGCAGCATCGGATACCGCGAGCTCGGCGCGTACCTGCGCGGTGAGTGCGACCGCGCCAGCGCGCTCAGCGCCATGCAGCGCGCCACCCGCCGCCTGGCCAAGCGGCAGCTCACCTGGTTTCGCGCCGATCCGACCGTGGAATGGTTGCCGCCCGCGGCCGTGGCGGCAGCGGCCCTGCGCTGAAAGACGGCAATCCGGGTGGAGATGGCAGGCCTCCCCTGCTACAGCGCCAGTGTCGTGTCGCGAACTCGCTCTCTCGAAACGCTGCGCGCCCAAATCGACCGCGTCGATGAGGCGATCGTGCGCCTATTGAACACGCGCGCCGCGCTCGCGGTGCAGATCGGCGAGGCCAAGGCGCGCCGCGGGCAGGCCGCGAAGTACGTCCCGGAGCGCGAAAAGCGCATCTTCCAGCGGCTCGCGCGCCTGAACGGCGGCCCGCTGCGCCCTCCGCATGTACGCACGATCTTCCGCGAGATCATCTCGAGCTGCCGCGCCCTCGAGCAACCGCTGCGCGTCGCCTATCTCGGTCCCGCCGGGACCTACTGCCAGCAGGCCGCCGGCGAGCAATTCGGATCGGGCCCCAACCTGATGCCGTTCGGCGCCATCAGCGCCGTGTTCGACGAGGTCGAGCGGGGCCGCGCCGAGTACGGCGTGGTACCGGTCGAGAACTCCACCGAGGGCGTGGTCGCGCAGACGCTCGACCGCTTCATTCCCTCGCCGCTGTCGATCAAGGCCGAGGTGCTGCTGCGGATCGATCACTGCCTCCTCGCCCGGCGCGCCGAGATGCGCGGCATCCGGCGCATCGTCTCGCACCCGCAGTCGCTGGCGCAGTGCCGGGGCTGGCTCGCCCAGCACTTCCCCGCGGTGCCAGTTATCGAGGTCGCGAGCAACGCGATCGCCGCCGAGCAGGCTGCCGCGCATCCGGGCACGGCCGCGATCGCCGGCCGGCCCGCCGCGGAGCGCTACCGCTTGAAAATCGTCGCGACCAGCATCCAAGACCTGCCCAACAACGTCACCCGCTTCCTGGTCGTCAGCCCCGATGTGCGCGCGACCCCGACCGGCGATGACAAGACCTCGATCCTGTTCGCGGTGCCGCACGAGGCGGGGGCGCTCTTTCGCGTGTTGGAGGTGTTCGCGCAGCAGCGCATCAACCTGAGCACCATCGAGTCGCGCCCATTGAAGGGCCGCGCGTGGGAGTACGTGTTCTTCATCGACCTGGTCGGGCACGTCGACGAGCCGGGCATGCAGCAGGCGCTGGCCGACCTGCGGCGGCGCGCGCAGTTCGTGAAAGTCCTGGGCTCCTACCCGGCCTGGCGCTGGCCCGAAGGCGAGGCAAAGCCATGAACGTGAAGAACCTGGTGCGGCCCTGGCTCCATGCGCTCGAGCCCTATCCGCCCGGCAAGCCGATCGACGAGCTCGAGCGCGAGTACGGGGTGACGGACTCCATCAAGCTCGCCTCGAACGAAAACCCACTCGGGCCCTCGCCGAAGGCGTTGGCGGCGCTGCGCGACGCGGTGAACGACATCCACCGCTATCCGGACGGGAGCTGCTACCACCTGAAGCGCGGGCTCGCGCGCAAGCTCGGCGTGTCGCCGGAGTCGCTGATCTTCGGCAACGGCTCGAACGAGATCCTCGAGTTGCTCGTGCGCACCTTCTTGCACGCCGGCGAAGAAGCGGTGATGGCCGACCAGGCCTTCGTGATCTACCGCATGCTCGTGCAGGCCCAGGGCGGGAAGGGCATCATCGTGCCGCTGCGCGGGTACACCCACGACCTGGAGGCGCTCGCCGACGCGATCACGCCCGCCACGCGGCTCGTCTTTCTGGCCAACCCGAACAACCCGACCGGGACGATCTTCTTCCGCGACGCCTGGGAGGAATTCCTCGACGCGGTGCCGCCCGACGTGGTGGTCGTCATGGACGAGGCGTACGCCGAGTACGTGGAGGACCCGCGCTATCCCGATGCGCTCGGCGACGTCGGCGGCGAGCGCCTGCTGATCGTGCTGCGCACCTTCTCGAAGGTCTACGGCCTGGCGGGGCTTCGTGTCGGCTATGGCGTGGCGCACCCGGCCATCATCGACCTGCTGAACCGGCTCCGCGCGCCGTTCAACGTCAACACGCTCGCGCAAGTGGCGGCGCTGGCGGCGCTCGACGACGACGAGCACGTCCAGCGCACGCGCCAGGTGAACCGCGAGGGCATGGCGTACCTCCGCGAGGCGTTCACCGCGCTCGGCCTGGAATGCGTGCCGAGCTGGGCGAACTTCATGCTGGTGCGCGTCGGGAACGCGGCGAAGCTGTACGATGCGCTGCTGCGCCTCGGGGTGATCGTGCGGCCGGTGTCGGTGTACGGCTTCCCGGAACACGTGCGGGTCACCGTCGGCACGCCGGCCGAGAACGAGCGCCTGATGGACGCGCTCACCCGCGTGCTGCGCGAGGAGGGACGGGGCATTGCGCTTTGAACGCGCCGCGATCATCGGCGTCGGTCTGATCGGCGGCTCGCTCGCGCTCGCTGCACGCGCCGCCGGGTTGATCGGCGAGGTGGTCGGCCTCGGGCGCAGCGAGGCGAACCTCCGCGTCGGGCTCGAGCGCGGCATCCTCGATCGCGCCGTACGCGACGCCGCGGACGTCGGCCGCGTCGATCTGGTGGTGCTCGCCGTGCCGGTGCGCCGCACGGCGGCGGTGGCAGCTACGCTCGCGCCTTACGTCGGCGCCGGCGCCGTGTGGACCGACGTCGGCAGCGTGAAGGGCATGGTGGTCGAGCCGATGGAGGCGCTACTCGGTGCCGAGCGGCCGTTCGTCGGCGCCCACCCGATCGCCGGCAGCGAGCGCGCCGGCGCGGCGGCCGCCGCGATCGACCTCTTCCGCGGGGCGCGCTGCGTGCTGACGCCGACGCCGCGCACCGACGCGGCCGCGCTCGCGCGCGTGCGCGGGCTGTGGGAAGGCGTCGGCGCGCGCATCGAGGTGATGAGCCCGGCGGCGCACGACCGCGCGCTCGCCTGGACGAGCCATCTGCCGCACGTGGTCGCATACGCGCTCGTCGGCGGCTTGGCGCGGGCCGCCGGCGATCTCGGTGCGCTGGCCGGCCCGAGCTGGCGCGATACCACGCGCGTGGCGGCGAGCTCGCCGGAGCTCTGGCGCGACATCTTTCTCGCCAACGCCGATGCAGTGCTCGCCGCCGTGGACGGGTTTGCCGCCGAGATCGAGCGCTTGCGCGCCGCCGTCGCACACGGCGATGAAGCGGCGTTGACCGCCCTGCTCGAGGCGGCCGTCGCCGCGAAGCGCCTCGGCGGAGGTGGCCCGACGTGAACGAGGCCGTCCGCGAGATCTTCCCGCTCGAGCGACCGCCGGACGCGATCGTCGTCGTGCCGGGCTCGAAATCGATCAGCAACCGCGCCGCGTTGCTGGCCGCGCTCGCCGACGGCCGCTCGGTCTTAGAGAACGTGCTGTTCAGCGACGATACGCGCTACATGGCCGCGGCCCTGCGCGCGCTCGGCGTACAGGTCGAAGCGGATGCGGCGTCGTCGCGGCTGGTCATCGAGGGATGCGGCGGCCATTGGCCGGCGGTGGAGGCGGATCTGTTCGTCGGCAATGCCGGCACCGCGATGCGCTTCCTCACCGCGGCGTTGTGCCTCGGCTCCGGCACCTACCGCATCGACGGCAGCCCCCGGATGCGGGAGCGACCGATTCGCGAGTTGGTGGACGCGCTGCGCCCGCTCGGCGCCGACCTCGAGTGCGTGCCCGATACCGGTGCCCCGCCCGTCGTGGTGTGGGCGCATGGATTGCCCGGCGGCTTCACCCGACTGAGCGCGGTGCGCTCGAGCCAGTTCGCGTCGGCGCTGCTGCAGGTGGCGCCCTACGCGGAACGGGACGTGGTGATCGAGCTGGTGGGCGAGGTGATCGCGCACCCCTACATCGACCTCACCATCGCGATGATGGCGCAGTGGGGCGTGGTGGTCGAGCGCGACGGCTATCGCGCCTTTCGCGTGCGCAGCGGGCAGCGCTATGCGGCGCAGCGGTACGCGATCGAGCCCGACGCCTCGAGCGCCCATTATTTCTGGGCCGCGGCGGCGCTCACGGGCGGCCGCGTGGAGGTGCGCGGCCTCGGCCATCGCTCGTTGCAGGGCGACGTGCAGTTCGCCGCCCTGCTCGAGCGGATGGGCGCCGCCGTGCGCTGGCGCGACGACAGCATCGAGGTCGCGGGCGCCGGCGCGCTGTGCGGCATCGAGGCCGACCTCAATGCGTGCTCCGATACCGCGCCGACGCTGGCGGCGCTCGCTCCCTTCGCCGCCGGACCGGTGCACATTCGCAACGTCGCTCACCTTCGCTGGCAGGAGAGCGATCGCCTGCGTGCCGTCGCGACCGAGCTGGCGCGCCTCGGCGCGCATGTGGAGGAGCATCCCGACGGGCTGAGCGTGTGGCCGTCGCCGCTGCGCGGCGCGTCGATCGAGACCTACGACGACCACCGCATCGCGATGGCGTTCGCCCTAGTGGGCCTGCGCGTACCCGGTGTGGTAATCAAGAATCCGGGTTGCGTCGCGAAGACCTTCCCCGACTTCTTCCAGCGGCTGGATGCCCTGCGAGCCGACGGCTGACCGCCGCCGCGGCGCCGGGGCCGCCACTTCGCCGCGCCGCCCGCCAGCCGAGGCGCCGCCATGAACCCAGTGATCGCAATCGATGGCCCGGCCGGCGCGGGGAAGAGCACGGTGAGCCAGCAGCTCGCGCGCGCACTCGGCTTGCGCTATGTCGACTCCGGCGCCATGTACCGGGCCGTCGGCGTGCTCGCCGCGGAGGCGGCGATCGACTTTGGCGACGCCGACGCGCTGGCGGCGCTGTGCGACGCCCTGGTGTTCGAATTTCCGGAGGATCCCGGCGGCGGCGTGCGCGTGCTGGTGAACGGCCGCGATCTGTCGCAGGCGATCCGCACGGCCGCGGCGGGACAGCTCGCGTCGAAGGTCTCGGTGGTGCCGGTCGTGCGCGAGCGGTTGGTGGCGCTGCAGCGCGAGCTCGGCGCCGGTGGCGGGGTGGTGATGGAAGGGCGCGACATCGGCACGGTCGTGCTGCCCGATGCGACGGTGAAGATCTTCCTGGTCGCGAGCGCCGCCGAACGCGCCCGCCGGCGGTGGGCCGAGCTCAGCGCGCGGGGCGATGCCGTGGATCTCGCCCAGATTCAGCGCGAGATCGAGGAGCGCGATCGGCGCGATCAGAGCCGCGCGCACTCGCCCTTGCGGCCCGCCGAGGACGCCTTGCTCGTGGATACCACGGACGCGGCGATCGATGCGGTCGTCGCGCGCGTCTGCGCGCTGGTGGCGGCGCGGGGGAACCCTTGAATCTCCCACCGGCCAGGGCTATGTACGCGAAATCTCGTCTCGAGGGGGTACATCCCACATGAGTCATCAACCCAGAGTGGCCGCGCCCGACGGCGGCGGCGACGAGTTCCGCAGGCTCTTTGAAGAGAGTCTGCGTGCCGTCAAGCCGGGCGAAGTGGTGCGGGGACGCGTGGTGAGCGTCAGCCGCGACCAGGTCACCGTGGACATCGGGTACAAGTCGGAGGGGCAGATCCCCGTCGGCGAGTTCACCACCCGCGAGGGCGAGGTCACCGTCAAGGAGGGCGACGAGATCGATGTGTTCTTCGACGCCGATGAGGGCGAGCACGGCGGCATCACGCTCTCGCGCAGCAAGGCGGAACAAGCCAAGGTGTGGCGCGACATCGAGGAGGCGTTTCAGAAGGACGGGGTCGTCGAAGGGGTGATCGTCGGGAAAGTCAAAGGTGGCTTGAAGGTGGATGTCGGCGTAGCCGCATTTCTTCCCGGCTCGCACGCGGACCTGCGGCCGGCTCGCAATCTCGATCGCTACATCGGTCAGCGCGGCCATTTCGCCGTGCTGAAGTTCAACCGCGCGCGCGGCAACGTGGTCGTCTCGCGGCGTGCGGTGATGGAGCGCGAGCGCGCGCAGCTGAAGCAGGAGACGCTGAAGGTGCTCGAAGAGGGCGTCATCCTCGAGGGCATCGTGAAGAACATCACCGATTACGGTGCCTTCGTCGACCTCGGCGGCATCGACGGCCTGTTGCACGTGACCGACATGTCGTGGGGGCGAGTGAACAAGCCGGCCGACGTCATCAACGTCGGCGATCGCGCGCGCGTGGTGGTGCTCAAGTACGATCCGTCGCGCGGCCGCGTCTCGCTCGGTATGAAGCAGATCATGCCCGACCCGTGGGGCAGCGTCGCGGAGCGCTTTCCGGTCGGCGCGCGCGTGCACGGCAAGGTGGTGAGCCTGGCGGATTACGGCGCCTTCGTCGAGCTCGAGCCGGGCATCGAAGGCCTGGTGCACGTCTCCGAGATGTCGTGGACCAAGCGGGTCACGCATCCATCCAAGCTGCTCGAGGTGGGCCAGTCGGTCGATGTCATGGTGCTCGACGTGGACAGCGCGAACCGGCGCATCTCACTCGGGCTGAAGCAGGCGGAGCCGAACCCGTGGGAGATGGTGCGCATCAATCATCCCGTCGGCAGCCGCATCAAGGGCCCGGTGAAGAACATTACCGACTTCGGCGTGTTCATCGGCGTCGAAGAAGGGATGGACGGGCTGGTGCACATCTCGGACCTGCACTGGACCAAGAAGGTCCGCCATCCCTCCGAACTGCTGCAGAAGGGCGAGGAAGTCGAGGCCGTGGTGCTCGGCATCGACGTCGAGAACGAGCGAATCTCGCTCGGCATCAAGCAGGTGACCGAGGATCCGTGGTACTCGATGCCGCAGCGCTACCCGGTCGGCGCCAAGGTGCAGGGCAAGGTGACGAGCGTCACCGACTTCGGCGTCTTCATGGAAGTCGAAGAGGGCATCGAGGGGCTCATCCACGTGTCGCAGTTGAGCACCGAGCGCATCGACAAGCCTCAGGCGCTGTTCGCGCCCGGGCAGGAGATTGAAGCCGAGGTGACCGCGGTCGACACACGCGACCGCAAGATCGCCCTTAGCATCAAAGCGCTGCGCAAGTCCGAGGAGCGCGAGGAGATCGAGACCTACTTGCAGCGCGAGCGCGAGGGCGGCCGCTTTTCCTTCGAGGACATTCTGCGCTCGGATTTGCGCCTCGATCGCGATGAAGCCGGGGCGGGGGCGCTGAAGCGCAGCGGGGAGAACGGCGAAACGAAGTGAGGTGCCGGTCGTGACCAAGCGCGCCTTGATCGACGAATTGGTTGCGCTCTATCCCCGCTTCTCCCGGCGCGAAGCGGAGATCATGGTCAACGCGGTGTTCGAAAGCTTGGCTGACGCGCTCAAGCGCGGCGAGCGCATCGAGATCCGCGGCTTCGGGAGTTTCGTGGTGAAGCACCGTCACGCGCGCGACGGCCGCAATCCGCGGACCGGCCGGAGCGTCGCCGTGGCTGCGAAGCGGGTGCCGTTCTTCAAGGTCGGCAAAGAGCTGCGCGTCCGCGTCGACGGCGTCCAGGATGCCGAGCGCCGCGTCCCCGGCGCGGCGGCGTCCACCTCGTAGACCGCGGCGCCGCCGGTACACGAGCGGCGCGCGGATCGCCCGCGGCCCCGGCCGATCGCGCAGCGCGCCACCGATCAGCGACAGTCATGAGCCGACAGCCCCTCTGGGCCCCCTGGCGGATGGCCTATCTCGGCGCGCCCAAGGACGGCGATTGCATCTTCTGCAGCAAGCCCGCGGCGGCGGACCGCAAGGCCGCACTGGTCTTGGCCGTCACCGATTACGCGGCGGTGCTGCTCAACCGCTATCCCTACGCGAACGGTCACGTCATGGTCGCGCCGCGCGTCCACACCGCCGACCTCTCGGCGCTCGCACCCGACGCGCATGCGGGGCTGAACGAGGTGCTCCGGCGCTCGATCGCGCTCATGCAGGACGTGTTTCGGCCCGATGGGATGAACGTCGGCATGAACCTCGGCGCCGCCGCCGGTGCCGGCTTCGCCGATCACCTGCACTGGCATCTGGTGCCGCGCTGGATCGGCGATACGAACTTCATGCCCGTGTTGGCCGAGACGCGGGTGATTCCCGAGCACCTCGAAGCGCTCTGGGAACGGCTTCGCCCGCGCTTCGCGGCGCTCGAAGCGAAACCATAACCGCGCCTGCGGAGTGCGCCGTATCGTCCCGCGGCCGCCACCGGCTCGAGACGGCCGGCGCCGCGCCGGCCGTCAGAGCCAACCGGCGCGCTTGAAGCGCCAGTAGAGGGTGGCGCACGCGGCGCTCATGATGCCGACGACGATAAAGTAGCCGTAGCGCCACTGCAGCTCCGGCATGATCTTGAAGTTCATGCCGTACACGCCTGCCAGCATGGTCGGCACGGCGAGGATGGCGGCCCAGGCGGCGAGTTTCTTGGTGATTTCGCTCTGCCCGACAGACACCAGCGATAGCTTGGCGTCGAGCGCGCCGCCGAGCAGCTCGCGCAGGGTGTCCACGGTCTCGTTCACGCGGATCACGTGATCGTACACGTCGCGGAAGTACGGCCGCGTATCTTCGGGGATGAGGGTTGCGTCGAACCGCATGAGGCGGTTGCAGACGTCGATCAGCGGCGCCACGGCGCGGCGCAGCTGCAGGAGATCGCGCTTCAGATCGTAAATGCGCTCGACGGCGGCGCGGTCGGTCTCGCCGTCGAAGATCTGCTCCTCCAGCTCGTCGAGCTCTTCTTCGAGCCCCGCGACCACCGGAAAGTAGTGGTCGACGATGAAGTCCATCAGCGCGTACAGGACGAACCCGGGGCCCTTCCGCAACAGGTGCGGCGTCGCCTCGCAGCGCGCGCGCACCATGGCGTAGGGCAGCGACGGGCCGTGGCGGATCGAGACGACGTAGCGCGGCCCGAGAAAGATGTGCGTTTCGCCGAGGGCGACGTGGCGCTGCTGTAGCTCGGCCGTCCGCAGCACGACGAACAGCGACTCGCCGTATTCCTCGAGCTTCGGGCGCTGGTGGGCCGAACGGGCATCCTCGATCGCCAACTCGTGCAGCCCGAACTCTTCCCGTATCTGCCGCAGTTCCTCGTCGTCCGGTTCGTGCAGCCCGATCCACACGAAGCGCCCCGGAATCTGGAGGACCTCGCTGATCTCCTCGATCGGAACGGTGGCGACGCGTCGGCCGTCCTCGTAGGCGGCGCAGTCGACCACGGTCATATCGGGCCGCCTTTATAGAAGAGGTTCGAGGGATGCAACGCACACCATCGGGGCAGCCCGCGGGGCGGGCGAGGCGCGCCGCCGGCCGCGCGTTGCCCGCCCATACCGGCGTCCGTATACTCGGGAGCCATGTCGGACACGGCCTCGGCGGCCGGCAGTCGGCCGCGCACGCTCGGGGAGCTGCGCGCCGCGGGCAGGACGACGCGCCCGGTGCGCGAGGAGGTGCGCAGCAACCTGCTCGCGAAGCTCGCCAGCGGCGCGCCGCTGCTGCCCGGCATCATCGGCTTCGAGGATTCGGTCATCCCGGAGGTCGAGAATGCGCTGCTCGCCGGGCACCACATGGTGTTTCTCGGCGAGCGCGGGCAAGCCAAGTCGCGCATCATCCGCGGCCTCACGGGGCTGCTCGACGAGGCCATTCCCGCCGTGGCCGGATGCCCCCTGCACGACGATCCCTGGCGGCCGATTTGCGCGGTGTGCCGGGCCCGCGCGGCGGCCGAGGGCGACGCGCTGCCGATCGCCTGGATCGACCGCGAGGCGCGCTACGGCGAAAAGCTGGCGACGCCGGATACCTCGATCGCCGATCTCATCGGCGAGGTCGACCCGATCAAGGTAGCGGAGGGCCGCTACCTGGCCGACGAGGAGACCATCCACTACGGGCTCATCCCCCGCTCCAACCGCGGCCTGTTCGCGATCAACGAGCTGCCGGATCTCACCGAAAAGGTCCAGGTCGGCTTGTTCAACCTGATGGAAGAGAAGGACGTCCAGATCAAAGGCTATCGCATCCGCTTGCCCGTCGACGTGGTGATCGTGGCCAGCGCCAACCCCGAGGATTACACGTCGCGCGGCCGCATCATCACGCCGCTCAAAGATCGCTTCGATGCGCAGATCCGGACGCACTACCCGCGCAGTGTCCGCGACGAGATCGCCATCGCGGAGCAAGAAGTGTCGTTGCGCGAGCGCGCCGGGCGCGCCGTGCACATGCCGGAGTTCATCAAATCGATCCTCGCACAGCTGACGTTCGAGGCGCGCGCGTGCGCCGAGATCAGCCAGACCTCCGGCGTGAGCGTGCGGGTGACGATCAACAACTGGGAGAGCGTGATCAGCAACGCCGAGAAGCGCGCAGTGCGGACGGGCGTCGGGGAGATCGTCCCGCGCCTCACCGATCTCCACGCGATATACGCCTCCACGGCGGGCAAGATCGAGATCGAATACGCCGCCGAGGAGCGCAGCGAGGCGCAGATCATCGGACAGCTGGTCGACCGCGCCATTCTGACCGTGTTCGATCAGCTGCTCGCGGTCGCCGAATTGGCGCCGGTGGTGGCGCACTTCGCGGCGGGCTGGGGCGTCGAGGTGAGCGATGCGCTGCCGGCGCGCGAGTACCTCGAAGTCGTCGACAAGATCCCCGGTCTGCGCGACGCGGTGCGGCGGCTCGGCCCGCACGAGAGCGCCGGGTTCATCGCCGCCGCGAGCGAGCTGATCTTCGAGGGCCTGCACCTCCACAAGAAGCTGAACCGCGAAGACCGCGGGGCGCGTTGGAGCTACGCGGGAAGAGGAGGTTAGGATCAAAGGCCACGCGGTTCCGCCGTTACGGCGTCCGCTGTTAGAGTCCGATGTGCCGCGGATGCTTTCACTCGGAGTAACAGCGTAACCGCCTGCCTCAATCCCCCCAGACGCCCATGTACGCTGCGCGGTTCACCAGCTGGGACGGTTCGCAGCGCTTCCGCCCGAGCGCGGAGCAAATCTTCGAGCGTCTGGCCGAGTGCCTCTCGTACACCGACGACCTGCAGCACGCCTGGGAGTCGCTCCAGCGGCAGGGGCTCGAGGTCGACGGCGAGCGCGTGATGGGCCTGGAGGCGGTGCTCCAGCAGCTGCGCGGCGTCATGCGGGCGCGGTGCGAGGACGTGAACGTCGAGCACGCGCTCGATGCGCTCGGGCAACGGCTCGCCGCGATCGTGGCGCTCGAGAACCGCGCGCTCGAGGGGCGCGACGATGCGGCGGCCACCGCCAAGCGCGCGCAGCTCCAGCACCTGCCGCCGCGGCTCTCGGCGGCGGTGGAGCGCCTGCTCACCTACACCTTCGAAGATGCCCGGGCGGCGTCGGACTTCGCGGAGCTGCTCGCGATTCTCGAGGAGGTCCGCGCCTTCGAGGAGCTGCGGCGGCGGTTCGGCAGCCGCTTGCACGGGCCGCGCGCGCTCGCCTTCGCGGAGGCGCTCGAGTCCCTGCGCGAAATGGCGCGCTTGGAGCAGCTCGAAGCCGACCTCGCCGGCGGCCGGCTCGACACGTTGAGCGTCGACGATCTGCAGCGCGCGCTCGGCGAACCGGTCGCCGGCGAGGTCCGCCAGCTGCAGCAGCTCGCGGTGGTGGTCGAGCAGGCCGGCTACACCGTCGCGCGCGGCGGCCGGATGCACCTGTCGCCCAAGGGGGCGCGGAAGATCGGCCAACTGGCCCTGCGCGACATCTACGACGGGCTGTTGCGCGCCCGCGCCGGCAACCACCGGGCCGAGCATCGGGGCCAGGTCGATGTACGGCCGGAGGACACCAAACGCTACGAGTTCGGCGACCCATTCCACATCGACGTCCCGCGCACCTTGCGCCACGCGCTGGCGCGCGGCGCGCGCATGCCGCTCGCGGTCGCGCGCGACGACTTCGAGGTCTACGAGACCACCCACACCACCTCAACCTCCACGGTGCTGCTGCTCGACATGAGCTGGTCGATGAGCTGGGAGGGACGCTTCGCGGCGGCGAAAAAGGTGGCGCTGGCCATGCAGAGCCTGATCCGCGCGCGCTACCCGCGCGACTACTTCGCCGTCGTGGGCTTCTACACGCGCGCCAGCGAGCTCGCGTTGCGCGACCTGCCCGAGGCGCGCTGGAACATGGGCGATCCGTTCACGAACCTGCAAGCCGGGCTGCGGCTGGCGAACGAGCTGCTCGCGGAGCATCCGAGCCCGAACCAGCACATGATCGTGATCACCGACGGCCAGCCGACCGCGTACTACGCGCGCGGCCGTCTGCACTGTGAATGGCCGCTCTCCTTCGGCGGCATCAGCGCGCGCGCCGCGAACGAAACCTTGAAGGAGGTCGAGCGCGTCACCCGGCGCGGCGTGGTGATCAACACGTTCATGCTCGACGACAACCCGAGCCTGCGCGCGTTCGTCGAACGCATCACCCGCATCAACCGCGGCCGGGCGCTGTTCACGCGACCGGACCGCCTCGGCGAGTATCTGCTCGTCGACTACCTGGCGCGCAAACGCAAGCGCGTGTGAGCGCGCCCGCGGCGCACGGTCCGGTGCGGCGCGTTGCCCTGCTGCGGGTGCGGTGACACAATCCCGCCGCCGTGCACCCCGCCGCCGCTCGCACCCGCTCACGCCGATGAAGCTCACCCCGATGATGGAGCAGTACCTCCGCGCGAAGCAGGAGGTCGGCGACGCGTTGCTCATGTTTCGGCTCGGCGACTTCTACGAGCTGTTTTTCGAGGACGCGGAGACCGCGGCGCCGGTCCTCGACATCGCGCTGACCACGCGCAGCAAGAAGGACGAAGTGCCGATCCCGATGTGCGGCGTCCCGCATCACGCCGTGCAGGCCTACGTCGCGCGCCTGCTCGCCGCGGGCTTCAAAGTCGCGCTCTGCGATCAGCTCGAGGAAGCCAGCGCCGCGAGCGGGCTGGTCTCGCGCGCCGTGGTGCGCATCGTCACGCCGGGCACGGTGACCGAAGAGGACTACCTCGACCCGAAGCAGCCGAACTATCTGGTGGCGCTGGCGAGCGACGGCGAGTGCACCGCGCTCGCGGCTGCCGACCTCTCCACCGGCGAGACGCGCCGCGCGCTGCTGGCGGATGCCGCGGCGCTCTTCGAGCTGCTCGGCCGCCTGACGCCGCGCGAGCTGCTCTGCGCGGCCGAGGACACCGCCCTCATCGCGAGCCTGCGCGGTCGGCTGCCGTCCTCCATGCTCACCGCCCTCCCCGCGGCGCGGTTCGATGCGGCGACCGGGGCGGCCTGGCTCGCCGAGCGCGGCGCCGCCGGGCCGCCGCCGCTGGCCGCCGCGATCGGCGCGCTGCTCGGCTATCTCGGCGAGACCCACCGGGCCAGCGTCGACCACTTGCGCGCGCCGGATGCGGACGCCGCCGACGCGATAATGATCATCGACGAGGCGACGCGGCGCAACCTCGAGCTACTCAGCACGGCGCGCGGGGAGCGCCGCGGCGCCTTGCTGAGCGTGCTCGACGAGACCGCCACTGCGATGGGCGGCCGGCTGCTGCGCCAGTGGATGCTCGCCCCGCTGACCGACGTCGCAGCGATTGGGGCGCGCCTGGACGCCGTCGAAGCCCTGATCCGGCAGCCGAGCCGCCGCGAGGCGCTTGCCCGGGCGCTGCGCGGGATCGGCGATCTCGAGCGGCTCACGGGCCGCCTGATCGCAGCGCGGGTGACGCCGCGCGATGTGCTCGCCCTCGGTACGGCCCTCGACGGCGTGAGCGCGGTGCGCGAGGCGCTGGGCGCGGTCGAGGCGGCGGCTCTGCAGGCCGCGGCGGCCGAGCTCGATCCGCTGCCGGAGCTGCGCCGACGCATCGCCGACGCGATCAACGGCGACGTGCCGCTGCGCCCACAGCCGGGCCAGCTCATCCAGCCGGGGTGGAACGCCGAGGTCGACGAGCTGCGCGAGCTCGCGCTCCACGGCAAGCGCTTCTTCGCCGAATACGAGGCGCGCGAACGCCAGCGCACCGGAATCGCCTCGCTGAAGGTGCGCTACAACCAGGTATTCGGTTACTACATCGAGGTCACCAAACCGAACCTGCACCTGGTCCCCTCCGAGTACCGGCGCAAGCAGACCATCGCCAACGGCGAGCGCTTCGTCACTCCGGAGCTGGCCGAGTACGAGGGCAAGGTGCTCGGGGCCGAGGAGCGCCTGACTGCGCTCGAGCGCGTGCTGTTCGAAGAGCTGGTGGCGTCGGCCGGCACGGCGCATGGCGCGCTGGCGCGCACCGCGGCCGCGCTGGCGCGGGTCGACGTGTTCGCGGCGCTCGCCGCAGTCGCCGACCGCAGGCGGTATTGCCGCCCGGCCGTGGCCCGCGATCGCCGGATCGCGATCGAGGAGGGCCGGCATCCGGTCGTCGAAGCGGTCGCCGGGCGGGAGGGGTTCGTCGCCAACGACTGCCTGCTCGACCCCGATGGTCAGCAGATTCTCGTCGTCACCGGTCCCAACATGGCCGGCAAATCCACCTACCTCCGACAGGTGGCGCTGATCGCCCTGATGGCGCAGATGGGCAGCTTCGTGCCGGCCGCCCGGGCGGCGATCGGCGTCGTGGATCGCCTGTTCACCCGCGTCGGCGCTTCGGACAATCTGGCCGGCGGCGAGTCGACCTTCATGGTGGAGATGAAGGAGACCGCCAACATCCTGACCCAGCTCACGCCGCGCAGTCTCGCCGTGCTCGACGAGATCGGCCGCGGCACCAGCACCTTCGACGGGATCTCGATCGCGTGGGCCGTGGCCGAGCACCTGCACGATGCCGTCGAACGCCCGCTGGTGCTATTCGCGACGCACTACCACGAGCTCACCGATCTCGCGCGCAGCCATGCGCGGGTGCACAACTGCTCGGTGGCGGTACGCGAGTGGAAAGGCGAGGTGGTGTTCCTGCGCCGCATCGTGCCCGGCCCGGCGAGCCAGAGCTACGGCATTCAGGTCGCGCGCCTCGCCGGGGTGCCCGATGCGATCATCGAGCGCGCCCGCCACATTCTGAAGAACCTCGAACGCAACGAGCTGACCGACGCCGGCCTCCCGCGGCTCGCTCATGCGGACGGGGCTGCCGATCCGCAGCTGGCGCTGTTCGCGGGGCCGGACGATCGCTTGCGCCAGGACCTCGCCGCGATCGACGTCGATCGCCTCGCGCCGCTCGACGCGCTCACTCGGCTGCACGAGCTCGTGCAGCGGGCGCGCCGAGCCGGGTAGCCGCATAGCGCGCCGGCCGGCCACCACACGCATGCGGCCGCGGCGGATCGGCGCTCCGCCCCTTGCGGGCGGCGCGCGTGACCGAGAGTATAGGCCGCGCGCGCATGTCCTCCACGGCGACACAGCAAACCGGTGCCAGCACTCTGGCGGGGCTCGAGGGCGCCCTCGGGCCCGTGCGGCTCGACGGCGCGTGGGGGCGCCACGGGCGGGAATACCTGGCGCGCGCGCGGCACGTGCTGTTCGAGCACCATCGGCGCGGCGCATCGGGCCCGGTGATCGTCAGCGCCTGGACCGCCGTCGTCGATGCGCTCGTGCGCGCCCTCTACGAGGCCGCACGCGCGAGCTACGCGGAGCGGTACACCGTGCTCGATCAGCGCGTCACGCTGATCGCACAGGGCGGGTACGGGCGGGCCGAGCTCAATCCGTACTCCGACATCGACCTGCTCTTCATCTATCCGCAGCGCGCCGACGCGTTTCTGGAGACGGTGAGCGAGAAGGTGCTCTACGCGCTCTGGGATACGGGCTTGCAGGTGGGCCACGCCGTGCGCACCACGCGCGACTGCATCAAGCTCGCCGGCCGCGATCTGACCGTGAAGACGGCATTGCTCGACGCGCGCTACCTCGCGGGCGACCAGGCCCTGTACGAGGAGTTCGCCAGTGCGGTGGAGCGCGAGCTGCTGAAGCGCAACGCGACCCGGTTCTTCCGCGAAAAGGTCGCCGAGAACGAGGAGCGGCACCGCAAGTACGGCGACTCCGTGTACCTGGTGGAGCCGCAGGTCAAAGAAGGCGAGGGCGGGCTGCGCGATCTGCACACCGCGATGTGGCTCGCGAAGGTGAAATACGTCGTGCACGCGCTCCCGGAGCTGGTCGCGAAGGGCGTGTTGACGGAGGGCGAGTACGGCGAGATCCGCGACGCGCGCGACTTCCTCTGGCGGGTGCGCAACGCCCTCCATTTCCTGTCCGGCCATCACCAGGACCAGCTGACCTTCGAGTACCAGGAGCGCATCGCCGCCGACCTCGGCTATCGCGACGACGCGACGGCGCGCGGCGTCGAGCAATTCATGCGCGCGTACTACCTGCAGGCGCGTGCCGTGAACCGGTTCTCGGACAACATCATCTCGCGGTGCCTGGAACGCTCCTCGCCCTACCGGCTGTTCGGCCGCCTGGGCGGCCGGCAGATCCGCCCCGGCGTCCGCATCGCCGGGAACGAACTCGTGGTCGGCGATCCCGTCGCGTTTCGCGAGCGCCCCGCACTGCTGATACGCGTGTTCGCCGACGCGCAGCGCCACCGCGTGCCCCTGAGCGCGGCGACCCGCCGCTTGATCCGCGCCCACACGCACCTCATCGACGACATGGTGCGGCGCGACTCGGAGGCGGTGCGGGCGTTTCTCGACATCCTGGGCAAGTCTGACGGCGTCGGCGCCGCGCTGCAGGAGATGCACGAGCTCGACGTGCTCGACGCCTTTCTCCCCGAGTTCGCGCACCTGCGCTGCCTCGCCCAATACGATCGGTACCACATCTACACAGCGGACGAGCACACGCTGCGTGCCGTCGCCCGCCTGGAACAACTGCTGCACGGCGGGTTCAAGCAGAGCGCGCCGCTGCTCACCCAGGTGATGCGCGAGATCGACCGCATCGAGGTGCTCTATCTGGCGATGCTCTTCCACGACATCGGCAAGGGCCTCGGGGGCGACCATGCGAACAAGGGCGCGGCGCTGGCGCGCACCGCGGCCGAACGCTTGGGCCTCAATGCGGACGACCGCGCGCAGTTCGAGCTCCTCGTCCGCCACCATCTGCTCATGCACCAGCTGGCCACCCGGCGCGACATCCACGATCCGAAGTTGGTGAGCGAGTTCGCGCGCGTCATCGGCACCATCGGGACGCTGCAGCAGCTGTTCGTGCTGACGTTCGCGGACCTGGGCGCCACCAACCCGCAGCTCTGGAACAGCTGGCAGGAGACCCTGCTGACCGAGCTCTACGCGCTCACGGTGGAGAGCTTCGAGCGCGGCGTCAGTGTCGAGCAGGCCCAGGCCGAGCGCGCCAACCGCATCCGCGAGCGCGTGGCTGCGGCGATCGGCGACCAGGGCGGCGACGCGCTCGCGCGGTTCCTCGCGGACCTGCCCGACCGCTATTTCCTCACCACTCCGGAGGAAGACATTCCGCGCCACTTCGAGCTCGCGCGGCGCGCCGCCGAGGAGCCGTTCGTCACGCGCGTGGTGCATTTCCCCGCGCGCGAGTTCAGCGAGTTCACCATCGTGACGCGCGACGCCCCGGGGCTCTTCGCCAAGCTCACCGGCGTGTTGCGCGTGCATGGCATCAACATCGGCGCCGCCCGCATCGCCACGGGCGCGAGCGGCATGGTGGTGGACGTCTTTCGCGTCACTCACACGGAAGGGGCGGACCTCGCGCGCGACGACGAGCGCTGGGAGCGCGTCCAGGCCGCGGTGGGGAAAGCGCTGGCCGGCGAGCTGGACGTCGAGCAGATGGTCGCCAAGGCCACCCGGCCCTCCATTCTCCGCGACAAGGTGGTGCCGCGCTTGCCCACCGCGGTGGAAATCGACAACGCGGTGTCGGCCGAGTACACGGTCATCGACGTCTACACCGTCGATCGCGCCGGCGTACTGTTCGCGATCAGCAACGCGCTGTATCACCTGGGCCTATCGATTCACCTGGCGAAGATCACGACCAGCGTCGATCGTGTCCTCGACGTGTTCTACGTCGTCGATGGCGGCGGCGAGAAGATCGAAGACCCCGATGCGCTGAAGCGCATCCGCGCCACCATCCTCGGCGCGCTGATGCCGCTGGTCGCGGGGTGAGGCGCGGGGTATCGGTTTGCGGCGGCGTGCACGCGAGAGCGGGGCGTTGTAGGCTCGCCCTGGCGGCGAGGGAGGCTGGCGGTGGATGCGGCGGTGGATCGCTACTTGACCTGGTTGGCGGCCGAGCGGCGGCTCTCGCCGCACACGTTGGCCGCGTACGCTCGGGATTGCACCGCGCTGGTGCAGTTCCTCGACCGCCAAGGCGTCCGAGAGCCGGCGGGCGTCTTACCGGGGCATCTCGTCGGATTTTTGGAGGCCGAACAGCGCCGGGGGCTCGCGCCGCGCAGTCGCGCCCGGTGCCTGGCGGCGATCCGCGGCTTGTTCCGGCATCTCGTGCGCGAAGGGCTCTGCGCGAGCGATCCGAGCCGCGAGCTGCGCCGTCCGCGGCTGGGCCGCCGGCTGCCGAAGAGCCTCGGGACGGCCGCGGTCGAACAGCTGCTCGGGCCTGACGGCGGCGATGTCCTCGTGCAGCGAGACCTCGCGATGATCGAGCTCATCTACGCGGCCGGGTTGCGCGTATCGGAAGCGGTCGGGCTCACGGTGAACCAAGTGAAGCTCGAAGCCGGGTATTTGACCGTGGTCGGCAAGGGGCGCAAAGAGCGCGCTGTGCCGATCGGCCGCGCAGCCCGCGCGCGGCTCACCGAATATTTGAAGGATGTCCGCCCGCAGCTTCTCCGGCGGCGGCTGAGCTCGTATCTCTTCGTGACCGGCGCCGGTAAGCCGATGACCCGCCAGGCGTTCTGGCTGCGCTTGCGCCGGCGCGCGGTGGCGGCCGGGCTGCGCGAGCGCGTGAGCCCGCACGTGCTGCGCCATGCCTTCGCGACGCATCTGGTGGAGGGCGGCGCGGACCTGCGCGCCGTCCAGCTCATGCTGGGACACGCGGACATCGCGACCACCGAGATCTACACGCACGTCGCCCGCGAGCGTTTGCGCGAGGTGCACAAGCGCTTTCACCCGCGCGGCTGAGCCTCCGGCCACATGGCCCGCACGGGCCGTTTCTGGTAGTCGGAAAGGGTGCCCGACTTGGCCGGAATATTGTTCAAGCTCGCGATCATCGGACCGCCGATCCTGGCGGCGGTGATCTTGCACGAGATCGCCCACGGCTTCGTAGCCCATCGGCTGGGGGACGACACCGCGGCCGCAGCCGGCCGGCTCACGCTCAATCCGCTGCCCCACATCGATCCGATCGGCAGCATCGCGCTGCCGCTGCTGCTGGCGGCGGTTGGCTCGCCGTTCCTGTTCGGCTGGGCCAAGCCGGTGCCGGTGAACGCGGCGCGGCTGCGCAACCCGAAGCGGGACATGATGCTGGTGGCTCTCGCCGGGCCGGCCACCAACGTCCTGTTGGCGGTGGCGTGCGCTACCGTCGCGCATCTGACGGCCGGCGCCGGCGTCGCTTTCGCCGTCGCGCTGGCGGTGATCGCGGTGCAGATCAACGTGAATCTGGCCGTCTTCAACCTGCTGCCGATCCCGCCGCTCGACGGCGGCCGCGTCCTCACGGGCCTGTTGCCGCGCGCCCAGGCACTGGCGTTTGCGCGCCTGGAACCGTATGGGATGTTCATCGTGATGGCGCTGCTGTTGACCGGAACGTTGCGCGATGTGCTGGGGCCGCTCACGCAATCGTTGATACGCGCGCTGCTGTGACCGGCGATGGCGTGCGCGCGGGGGCGGCGGGGTAGGGCATGAACGAGACCCGACAGCGGATCGTCAGCGGTTGCCGGCCGACCGGCCGTCTGCACCTTGGCCACCTGCTCGGCGCGTTGAAGAACTGGATCCGCCTGCAGAACGAGGCCGAGTGCTTCTTCTTCGTCGCCGACTGGCATGCGCTGACTACCGGATGGCAGGACACGGCCAGCATCCGGCCGAGCACGCGCGAGATGGTGCTCGACTGGCTCGCCGCTGGTCTCGATCCCGAGCGCGTGGTGCTGTTCGTGCAGTCGGCGGTGAAGGAGCATGCCGAGCTGCACCTGTTGCTGTCGATGATCGTTCCGACCCCGTGGCTCCTGCGCAATCCGACGATCAAGGAGCAAGCGCGCGAGCTCGGCCTGCTGAGCGGCGACGACGAGGCGGCGATGACCCAGCTCAACTACGGCATGCTCGGCTATCCCGTGCTGCAGTCGGCCGACATTCTCGTCTATCGCGCGCGCGGCGTGCCGGTGGGCATCGACCAGGTGCCGCACCTGGAGATGACCCGCGAGGTGGCGCGCCGCTTCAACCATCTCTACGGCGAGGTGTTTCCGGAGCCGGCTGCGTTGCTGACCGAGTCGCCGAAGATCCCCGGCACCGACGGCCGCAAGATGAGCAAGAGCTACAACAACGCCGTCTACCTGTCGGAATCCGACCAGGAGATCGATGCCAAGCTCTCGCGCATGGCGACCGACCCGCGCCGCGTGCGCCGCACCGACCCGGGTGATCCCAACGACTGCCCGGCGTTCAACCTGCACCGCGTCTACTGCACGCCGGAGGAGATCGCCTACGTCACCGAGGGCTGTCGCACGGCCAAGATCGGCTGCCTCGAGTGCAAGAAGATCATGATCAAGCACGTGCTGGCCGACATCGCCCCCATCCGGGCGCGGCGCGCCGAGCTCGAACGCGCGCCGGAGCGCGTCGAATCCGTGCTCGCCGACGGCAACGCGCGCGCGCAGGCGGAGGCCGGGGAGACGATGCGGCACGTGCGCGAGGCGATGAAGCTCTAGGGGCTGAGCGGTGGAGCGCTGTGCACACCAGCTCATGCGCCGCGCGCGCGCCGCTCGGGTGGGCGCGGGTGGGATCGGGTGACCGGGATGGCCGAGCCCGACCATTCCGAAGCGGCACCGCCGGCAGCGGAAACGGCTGCCCCGGCGTACCCGGCCGGCGACGGGCACACGCCGTACCGGGTCAACCTGGACCTGTTCGAGGGTCCGCTCGATCTGTTGCTGCACCTGATCAAGCGCAACGAGGTGGACGTGCGCGCGCTGCCGGTCGCGCGCATCACCGAGCAGTACCTCGGCTACCTGGAGCTCATGCGGGAGCTCAACCTGGACATCGCCGGCGAGTACCTGGTGATGGCGGCTACCTTGACGCTGCTGAAGTCCCGCATGTTGCTGCCGTCCCCGCCGACAGAGCAGGATGAGGAGACCGATCTCCGCGACGACCTCGTGCGCCAGTTGCTCGAGTACCAGCGCTACCGCGAAGCCGCCGAGTCACTGGCGGCGCGACCGCGGCTGCATCGCGACACCTTCGCCCGCCAGCCGAGCGCCGCGGGCGTCGCGCCGGACCGCGACGCCCAGCCGCTGATCGCGGTGACGCTCTGGGATCTGCTGGAAGCGTTGCGCGCCGTGATGCGGCGTACCAAGCCCGATCCGGTGCACCAGGTGGCGAGCGAGGCGGTGTCGCTGCGCGAGCGCGTGGCGGCGCTGCTGCAGACTTTGAGCGCGTCGCGTACGGTGACCTTCGACAGTCTGTTTGGCGAGGAGCCGTCGCGGGGGTATGTCATCGTGACCTTCCTGGCGGTGCTGGAGCTCGTCAAGCAGCACGTGGTGCAGGCGGTTCAGGAGGCGATTCTCGGGCCGATCCTGATCGTCGCGGCGGTCGACGACATCGCCGGCGTGACCATCGATTTGTTCGAGGAGTACGAGGGCAGCGCGGCAGCGCCGCCCGATGCTCCGAGCGCGGAGTGAAGGGCTGGCGGGAAGGAGGAGGCGACGGTGGAGGCGCTGACTGAGGAAGGCGCGGGCGGGCCGGGCATGAACGAGAAAGACGAGCGCGCGGAAACCGCGGGCGTGGCCGAGGAGGAGGGCACCGCCCCCGTGCTGATCGCCCGGCTCGACGGGATCGTCGAAAGCCTGTTGTTCACGGCCGGCGTGCCGCTGTCGCTCCGCCGCATGCTGGAAGTGCTCGATGGTCCGACCGCGAAGGAGATCGTGGCGGCGATCGACCGGCTGAAGGCGGAGTACAACCGACCGGAGCGCGGCGTGCACCTCGTCGACGTCGCCGGCGGCTTTCAGCTGCGCAGCGCGCCCGCCAATGCCGAATGGGTGCGCGCCTTGCTGCGCGAGCGCCCGGCGCGGCTCGGCCGCGCGGCGCTCGAGACGCTGGCCGTGATCGCCTACAAGCAGCCGACTACGCGAGCGGAGGTAGAGGCGGTGCGCGGTGTAGACTGCGACAGCGCGATCAGCACGCTGCTAGCGCGCAAGCTGATCCGCATCGCCGGGCGCAAGGAAGCCGTGGGGCGGCCGCTGATGTACGCTACCACCTCGGAGTTCCTCGAGGTATTCAGCCTGAATGACCTGAGCCAGCTACCGGCGCTGAAGGAGATCGGTCCGGTTGAGGAGCCGGAAGATGACGCAGCGATCGACGACGCCGAACGATGGGCAGCGGCTACAGAAGATTCTCAGCCAGGCGGGGGTGAGCTCGCGGCGAGCCGCGGAAGCGATGATCCGGGCGGGCCGGGTGACGGTGAACGGCCACACGGTGACGGAGCTGGGGACCCGGGCGAATCCGCACAAGGATCGGATCGCGATTGACGGAAAACCGGTGCGCACCAGCGCGCCGCCCGCGTACATCCTGCTCCACAAGCCGGTTGGCGTAGTCACTACCCTGATCGACCCGGAAGAGCGGCCGACGGTGCGCGACCTGCTGGTCGGAGTGCGCCAGCGCGTGTTCCCGGTCGGTCGGCTGGACTACCATTCCGCGGGGCTCTTGTTGCTCACCAATGACGGGGATCTCGCGTTGCGCCTGACGCATCCGCGCTACGGCGTGCGGAAGACCTATCACGTGAAGGTGAAGGGCCGCCCCGATCCGGCGCAGCTGGAGACGTTGACGAGCGGTGTACGCCTGGAAGACGGCACCACCGCGCCGGCGGACGTGCGCGTGATCGAGTCCAGCCCGCGGAAGACCTGGTTGTCGATTGCGCTCGCGGAGGGGAAGAACCGCCAGGTGCGGCGCATGTGCGAAGCCGTGGGACTGCCGGTGGAAAAGCTCACGCGCGTGGCGTACGGACCGCTGAAGCTCGGCAAGCTGCCGCCGGGAGCGTGGCGGTTTCTCCAACCGGAAGAGGTGGAGCGCCTCCGCCAGCCGGCGCGCCGCGCTGCCGCGCGCGCCCGCGCGCGCCCGCGCACACCGCCGCGGCGCGCGGGCAGCGCCGCGCGGCGCTCGACGCGCGCCGCGCCGGCGAAGCCACATTGACTTCGGCGATCCGGGTCGCTAATTCTGCCCATTCGCGACGCGGGGTGGAGCAGTCCGGTAGCTCGTCGGGCTCATAACCCGAAGGTCGGAGGTTCAAATCCTCCCCCCGCAACCATCACAGGGCCTGTAGCTCAAGCGAGTTACAGGCCCTTTCCGTCTCGCCGGAGCAGCGTTGCTGGACTCGGTTGCGTCTGGCTTGCGGATGGCGTGTCGGGCCGGTTCATCTCGCCCGGTTGTTGTTCGGCAGCAGGTGACCGTAGACGGACAGCGTGAACGCGGGCGTGTGGTGCTCGAGCTGTTGGCGGTGCGCTGGTTGCCGAGGAGTTGAAGGAGCTATGCGGCCATGCTCCGTGGGATGTGCGGCGTACGTTCTCGTCGCGCTGTTATTGCTCTGTGCTTGACAATCGATACCCCCGCCCCCTACGGGGCGCGCCATGCACAAGCTGCCCGCCAGCGTCCTCTTCCTCGCTCTTGTTGCTTGGCCCGCGGTGACGGCGGCGGCCTGCCCGCCGGATGCGGTTGCGGTCGGTCCGCTCTGCGTGGATGCATACGAAGCCAGCGTTTGGGAAGTGTTGCCCGCCAACACGACCTTGATCGAAGGAATCAAGGAGGGCCGCGTCACAGCTACCGACCTATCCTCAGACGGAGCCGTGCAGCGTGGCACAGCGTCGGCTGATTACGCGCGCGGATGTTCCGCATCCGGTAATGGATGCAAGGACGTATATGCCGTGTCTGTCATGGGCGTACTGCCCTCTACCTACATCACCTGGTTCCAGGCCGCTGCTGCGTGTCGCAACGCCGGAAAACGGCTGCTCACCAGCGCGGAATGGCAGGCGGCGGCATTCGGTACTCCTGATGGAGCCCCCTGCAACACCACGGGGCCGGGGACCGTCGGCGCGGGTTCGCTCGTGGGGTGCACCTCGGATTTTGGCGTTCGCGATCTCGTCGGCAACGCGTGGGAATGGGTGGCTGATTGGCAGCCTCAGGCGTCAAGTTGTGGTTCAACATGGGGAGGGGGCATCGACGATTACGGGTGCGTTGGCTTGAACGGACCGCCAACGGCAGTCATCCGCGGCGGAAGTTGGTTCAGCGGCCCGCTCGCCGGCGTGTTCGCAACCAAGAACGATAACACCACTCCCTTCGCCTCGTTCTACGATGTGGGCTTTCGCTGTGCGCGTCCGATCTCGTCAGCCGCCTGCACCACCTGTACGTGCGACCGAAATGCGGATCGCATGGTCACCATCGATGAGTTGGTGGATGGTGTCGGGAAAGCCCTCACCGCATGTGAGTAGATCTCCGAGAGCGCGGGCGTCACCGGCGCCGGTGGACCGGGCCAGCTGCGCGGCGGTTGGGTGTCGCGGATGGCCGCGGGGTGACGCGGTTGTCATACCGCGGCGGCTTGGGCACATACGCCGGCACGGGCGGAAACGGCCCGTTGCGCACCGCCTCGAGCTTCTCGCCCAGGCAGACCATCAGATTGCCACGGCCTGTGACGCGAGCGTCACAGGCCGTTCGCGTTACGGTCCGGCTAGGCTTTCCGAGCTCACGGCGCGGTCGACGCGCGCGGAGCCATTGCCTGTGGCGCGGCCGCCGGAGCGGTGGTGAGATTGTTCACCACCCGATCGACGCCCGCTACGTCCTCCGCGGCATCCTCGGCTTCGTCCTTTGCTTCCTGGTTTGGCACCGTGCCCGACAAGGTGACGACGGCGTTAGCGGTCGACACGTCAATCGTGCCTGGGACCTCCTCCTCCGCTAGCTCTTTGCGCACGTCCGCGGTGATTTGCGTATCCGGGCGCCGCTCGTTGCAGCCGGCGGCCATTGCCAATGCTGCGACGCCGAGCCATGCACCAATCATCGTCCTGACATTCATAGTGAACCTCCTCGCAGGCGCTGGGTAAGCAATCGCAAGACCGGCTGCTCGCGCGCGAAATCCCCAGCTTCAGCTCCCTGCGAGCTGGCGTCGAAACTGGGGGCAGGGACCGGTTACCCTGTAGAACGTGCAGGGTGAATGCGCGCGGGCATCGCCTTTTCGCTCGGAAAGCGGCCGGAGAACCCGCTGAGATGCCGGTCGGTGCCGCGGCACGCGGTGCAGAGCCGTTCAGCAGCGTAGATATGTGTACGGGATCCATCCATCATCGATGCATGGCGATGAGTGTGGAAACGCGAATGCCTGGATTTGTCGCCCGCTACACCGGATACCCGCCCGAGCGGCTTCGGGTCTTGCCATTTCGGTCCGGGCTGGAGGCTTCGGGAGTCGCCGAAGTGCAAGCGTCGTATCGAGACGGGCACGGTCGCAGGTGCCAGTTCAATTTCGTGGTCAAGGAAATGGTCGGCTCAGCCGCGCGGGAAGCGGTGGTCTATGAGCGGTGGGTGACTCCCCGTGCAGCCGAACTGGCGCCGCGCGTATTCGCGACCGAGCAGCTCGGGGACGGCAGGTGGGTTCTCTATCTCGAGGCGGTGCGCCGGCTGCGCGCTTGGCCATGGCGCGAGATCGTAAGGGCCGGAGATGTGATGGAGCGGCTCGCGGGGCTGCACTTGTCGGAGGACGCTGACACCGCACAGCGGCTGCTGCCGGCTTGGGATTACGAGCAGGAACTGCATCTGAGCGCTGTTGCCACCTTGGAGGCGCTCGAACGCTGTCGCCGGCATAGCGAAGCGGCCGCGTTCTCACCCAGCATACGCGCTGTCGACCGCACTGTGTCGGCGTTAACGCGCGCTCGCCTGCAACTGCTTGCATTTCAGCCACTCCGGTGCGCGCCGCTGCACGGCGACGTACATCCAGGCAATGTGATCGTAACCCGCCGGCGGTGCACTGAGACACCCGTGCTCATCGATTGGGGGCGCGCGCGGCTGGGCTCGCCGCTCGAGGATCTGAGCTCATGGCTGCACTCCCTCGGCGCATGGGAGCCGGAGGCTCGGCGGCGCCACGACACTTTACTGCGCAGTTACCTGTCGGCGCGCGGGCTAGAGCAGCGGCTGCCTTCGGACATGCGCGGCGCTTATTGGTTGGCAGGAGCCTCGAACGCGCTGGCCGGCGCCCTCCTGCACCATGTTGAGACCCTGACAGATTCGCGAAACACCCGCAGGGTCCGCCAGAACGCGTTCCACTCGGCTACCGGCTGGCTACGGGTGCTCCGCCGGGCGAATGCCTGCTGGCGTTGACGCGCGCCGCCCTGCTGCACCGGAACACCCGCGGGGCGCTCTCCAGCAGAGCCGGCGATCAGGCCGCGCTCGGCGTTTCGGTCGACGGTTCAGCGAGGTGCTCGCGATCGTCGAATCGGAGTAGGGTCAGCACACCTTCGCGCCAGGACAGCTCGGTCAGGCTCGCGTTTCCGGGGCGAAACAGATCCCATTGGGCGGGTCGCGCGCCGTGAATACACCCCACAACCTGGCTGATGACGCCAGCGTGCGTGACCACTGCGACACAGTCGCCGCGATGGCATTCCGCAATGGCGTGTACGGCGGCCAGACAGCGCGCCCGGAACTCGCGATAACTCTCACCGCCGGGCCACCGGAAGTCGTCGTCTGCCCGCCGCAGATGGGTAGCCCAGAGGCTGGGAAATGACTTTTGTACGTCCGATACGGTCCACCCCTCCAGCAGGCCGCAATGGATCTCGCGCAGCTCGGCACATGGCCTGACGGCGCCACTCCCGGTCGGCCTGATGACTTCTGCCGTCTCGTACGCTCGCCGCGAGGAACTGGAGTAGATGGCGGCGAATGTGGGGCCCACGAGCAATCGCGCACGCAACCGCCGTAGCTGGTTCCGGCCTCGCGAGCTCAGTGCCAGATCCGTCCAACCGGTCAAGCGCGGTTCGGAATCGTCATTCCCGGCGGTATCGCCGTGCCGAACCAGCAGCAGCTGCGTCCCGCTCACGCGCGCAGCATACCCGTTCGTGCTGGGAACCCAAGCCGGGCTGGTACGCACGCGCCGATACGCACGCGCCGATTGGCTTTGCCTCGCCAGACCAAGGCGTCTCGGCCCACCAACTTGCTGACGGGCGCGGCGATCTACCGCTCTAGCGCGAACTGCGCATCGCAGCGCTCGGACCCGACGGTTGCTGCCGGTGCCGATCGCGGCGTGAAGGCGCGGGCGCCGCGTGAGAGCAGGCGCCCGCGCCCAGGTTCAGGCCTGGCCGCGCTCCGCGGCCAGATTGTGTAAACGCTTGGTGAGCCGTTCGATGGAGCCACCGGCGAACGATTTCGAGCGCTCGCCGGCGACGTAGATCTGCGTGAATGGAAGGACGTCGAGCTCTGCAATCCAGGGGTTTGCCCGTTTGAAATCGATCAACCCGCGCTCGTCGAGGAGGATCTTGCCGAAGCGGACGTGGCGCCATTCCTCATCGGCTGCCAGGAACTCCTCCAACTCGGCCGTCCATGCAGCGCACGCTTCGCACGTGCTTTTGCCGAGCACGAGCACCGCCACCGGAGCTTGAACCAGCTCGCGCCAGGTCGTGCCCTCGAGCTTCTCGACGCGCTCCATGATCAAGCCGCGAACTCTTCGCCCTTCTGCCAGTCGGCACCGCACAGGCCGCCGCTCAGGAAGGCCTGTACCGTGCGCAGCACCTCGCGCGGGCTACGCCCAACGCTCAGATCGTTCAGGGCCACCGAGCGGATGATGCCCTTGTCGTCGACGATCACCGTGGCGCGAAACGCAATGCCTTGATCTTCCTTCAACACGCCGAATGCCCGGCTGATCTCGTGGTTGGTGTCGGCAATGACGGGATGGGTGATCTGCTGGGGAAAGGTCTTGCGGTCGGCGAACCAATTCTTGTGCGAATAGAAGGAGTCGGTGCTGACGCCGATCACCTCGACATCATCTTCTTGGAACTCGTCGAGTAACGACTGGAAACCTTTGATCTCGGTTGGACACACGAAGGTGAAGTCCAGCGGGTACCAGTACAATACGTGCCACTTCCCCTTGTAGTCATCGCTGCTTATGCGACGTTCAGTGCCGTTCACGTATGCCGTTGCGCTCCATTGAGGTTCGGGCTTACCGATCATGGTCATCTGATCTCCTCTTCGATTTCGATTGACGATCCGCGCGAGCGCGGATTGCACGTATTTACAGAGCGCGAAACATGCCACTCGGCAAGTCGGGGCTCGTCGAAGGCCCGACAGAGCAGCGCTCTGTCACGTACATGGATGACCGGTAGGCACGACGGGCGGGGTTGCAAGGGCTCCGAGTTCAAAAAAACGCGCAGGGCTGGCTGGGGCGATGCGCGGCGGTGTCCGTCCCAGCCCGGGCTGATCGACGCGGTGCGCGGCTGCGGGCACCGCCCGACTTCGCTACGCCGGCATATAGCTTCTGGACGGCTTGGTTCAGGCGGCGCGATCCCACGTGCGCTCTGCCAGCGCGGCGGTGATGTACGCGAGGTGGCGCCATTCATCTTCGTAGTTGCGCTGCACGAGCGCGCGAACGTCCGCTGGGAGCTCTGCCGAGAGCGCCTCGCGATACGCCTTGTTCGTCGTCTCTTCGTTGCCCTGCATCGCCTTTAGCGCGCCCTCGGTCCCGGTCATGCTGCGGATCGCCGTGAAGCCTTCGATGAGAAAGCCCTTGAAGTCGCGCGACCGTTCGGGCGGCTCGGCCCCGAGTTGGCGCAAGCAGGCGGAGAGATCGGTGATGTGCCGCTCGTGATCGGCGCGAAACTCGATCAGCCGGGCGCGAATCTGGGGGTGGTCGATCGCATCGATTGCCTGGTTATAGGCGTAGGTGGCGTCGATATCGAGCTGCGCGAGCGCTCTCAAAGTATCCGTGACTGGCGCGTTGTGCTTACTCGCCGTGAAGCACCTCCTAGTGCGCCCACGTCGCAATTCGCCTGCCCGAGAGGCCATCTGCTCCCGCGCGTTGGCCGACGCCGGCCTTCCGGCCAGCCATGTACAGATGGGCGCGCAGCGGCCGGGCGCGTGTAATCGATTCAATTCCGACGCGGCCGCAGCGCGTGCCCAGGACGGGTACCCGCGCGTACAGAACGCGCCTGCGAGAGGGCAGTGCCGCTATCTAGCCGGCGCGCGGGGTTCCCCCCCGATCGCGAGAGCGGTTCTTGTCGATGATGGCGGCGGCAATCAACAGGAACGCGCAGAGCCGAATCAGATAGAACAGCGGCGTATCTTCGGAAGGGCTCCCGTAGAGCCCGAGCAGAAAGCGGTTGAACCCCTCGATGAAAAACGAAGCGGCGAAGAACAGAAAGAAACGATCGCGCGTCGTGCGCCAGAAGCGCACAAACAGGAGCGCGGCGGTCAGGGACGCCATCCCGATGGCGCCCAGCAATATCTGGCTCATGTTCGCGCTTTCACTCGTCATACCAGATCAAGCCGTAGAGCAGCACCACCATGCCGGCCAAGGCCGGAACCAAACGCCAGGTAGACAGGTCGACGTTGGGGAACCAAATGCGATCGGCGACCACCAGCGCGTTGTTGAGCGTGAGTCCGACGAAGCACAAGCCGCTCCATAAAAGGAGCGAGTAGGCGTTGCGCCGGTAGGCGCGCAGCAATAGGTACGCGCACAAGGCGGCGGTCGCGGCGCACAGCACATAGACCAGCGCAGCCATACCGGTCACTCCTTTCGAAACTTGAACGCTTCTGCGAACAGCTGCACCTTGCCGGCCGCAGTGGCGTGCAGCAAGTTCGTCACCTCGATGAGGTGGCGCGCGTATACGTCGGCGACGCGATCCATCATTTCGGCCTGGCCCGGCGCCGCCGGCTCGTACCGGTACGCGCTCGGCGGTCGGGGCACAGCGGCCAAAAACCCGGCCGCATGGAGATCGGACAGCACCTGCGTCGCCACGCCGTCGGCGATGTACAACCGACGGGCGACCGACGTCACATCCCAGTCGATCCGTTCTTGACGTAGCAACAGCACCGCCTCGAGGTGCGGTACCGATGGAATGCTGGTCAGGATGAACCGGCGAACGTCGTCGGGGATGCCCGATTCAGGCACTGTTCCTCCGCCCCGCTTGGCGCAGGTACGCCGAGAACTCTAAGCTGCGCGCAACACCGGCCGTGCGCGCTCGGAAGACGCGCGCGGCACCGCCAGTGGACCGTCACCATACGTGGAACGCGGATCACGCGCCGCGAGCGCGTGCAGGATGGATGCGATACCTGCATACGGGCGGCGGCAGGCAGAGCGCAAACCCAACAGGCATGCACTCCGGAACGCCCACCTGCTGCCGGCCGCCGCTCTCGCGTGCACGCAGCGACCCGCAGTGCGCTCGGCATCCGGACGGTGTCGAGATCCGATGCGGGAGCGCGAAACAGTCCGGGGCTCA
>JBFXHX010000035.1:35195-38581 GCA_050176585.1 Binatia bacterium | reverse complement strand
CCGGCGGCGCGGGCCCGATCGACGGCTGCACGTGCGCGGTCCGCGTGCCGTGAGCGGCAGAACAATCGGGGCGGGTTCGGCCTACCCGCCCCGCGCGCGTGGTCCCCTTCGATGGCAGTCCGGCCGGCCAACCCAAGCGCGCCAGGCGCGATGCGGCCAACAGGGCCACGCGTGGTACCCCTTTCCTAGTGTAGGCGCCGGCTCTGTGGCGGCTGCACTAGCAGGACCTCCGCGGGCGCGGACTCGCCAGCGATCACGTGGTCAGCAAGACGCGGAATTGGGCTTTCCCGCTAGCATGCGAGCGTAGGCTTCGGCGACTTCGGCGCGCGGGTATGTTTTCAATTATCGGGCGTACGCCCGTCAGCTCGGTAAACCGCCGCATACCCTCGGAGTCGGTCGGGATGCCGAACGGCGATCCCTGGCCGAGTCTCGGGAGCTCCGCGGCCGGTCCGGTTGCGGAGCTCCCGATATACACTCCGCGGGGAGCGTCCTCTTGAGCGCAGCGCTTTCCGAGCCCGGCCGATGGCGGCGACTCTGTACCGAACTTTTTCGCAAACTGGATGGCGCGGTGACGCAGCCCGCCGATGTCTTGCACGGCGACGAGCTCGCTCTGCAGCGCGCCTGTGGCGCAAGGCATTGAACGTCATGACGCCGGCACACGTCAACGGCGCCGCCTCGGGGGCATCCAGCGATTGCGGGACGCGGGCCAGCGCCTCTACCGGTGCGAGCATGATTCCGTGCAGCCTCCGTCGTAGCTGACGCCGCACACCCTGCGCTGTTCTCCCTTCACGGGCCTTCGTTATTCATCCGCCAGTGTGCGGACCGTCCTGGACGGATCCCCTTCCCCCGTCGGCGGCAAGGATGGCGCCGGTAATGAACGCGGCCTTGTCAGAGGTGAGAAAGAAAATGGCCTCGGCGATCTCGTCCGGCGTACCGAGTCGATGGAGGGAAACCGTCGCCGCGAAGGCGGCCTTCCTTTCCGGCGTCCCTGTGACCCGCTCGAGCATCCCCGTCTGGATGGGACCAGGCGCGACGGCGTTCACCCGCACGCCCCGGCCTCCCACTTCAATTGCCGCCGACTTCGTGAGCCCTTCGACAGCAAGCTTGCTCGCTGCGTAGACGGCCGCGCCGGGCGCGCCGGTGCGGGCGACGATCGAGGACAGGTTCACGATACTGCCGCATCCCTGTGCGAGCATCACCCGCAGCTCGTGCTTCAGGCCGAGCAATGTGCCGAGCACGTTGGTCTCGAAGATGGTGTTATAGGTCTCGGCCGTTTGCTCCGTCACCGGCCCGAGCGTGCCTTCGGTCCCCGCGTTGTTCACGGCCGCGTCGAGCCGGCCGAAGCGGGCGACGGTCGCGTCGACCAAGCTGCACACGTCGGCTTCGCGGCGCACATCGGCGCGAAAGAACTCGGCCTCAGCGCCCAGCTGACGCAGCTCGGCGACCAGGCGCCGACCTTCGTCATCGTGACGACCCGACACCATGACCCGTGCGCCCTCGCGGGCAAAAGTGAACGCCGTTGCGCGCCCGATGCCGGTCAGCGCACCCGTAATCAGAACGGCAGATGGGTTCATGGGCTCTCTTCCTCACTGCGCAGCCGAGCGCCGTTGCGTCCGCCGGCGTGAGACTGGCCCCGCCGATGGTCCGTGTCCACTGGTATACGTGTCATGGAGGCCTCCGGAACCACACGCCGCGAACGAGCGGCGGCCGGCAGACCGAAGCGCGAGTCCGCATAACGCGCGATCCCGCTCGATGTCTCAGTTCCGGAACCGCCGCTCCCAACCAGCCTGCCTTTGCGGGTACCGTTCCGAACGGTGTACGGGAATCGCGTGAGCGCGCGAGCGTCATACGCGGGAGTGTGACCGCTCCACGCGGAAGGAGGATAACAGCGTGAATGATCAATTTTCGTCGGCAGACCAGCAGGTGATCGCGCTATGGGAGCGACACCTCGCAGGCGAGTTCGTCGACCGTGATGCGACCGCGACGCTCGCGACCATGACGGAAGACCCCTACGTGAACCACGTGCCCGTGATGACCGGTGGCTCCGGTCGGGAGGAACTGCGCGCATTTTATGCCGAGCACTTTCTCGTTCACATGCCGGCAGACACCACGGTCACACTAGTCTCGCGCACCGTCGGTCAGGAGCGGATCATCGACGAGCTGATCTTTCGCTTTACGCACGACATCGAAATGGACTGGATGCTGCCCGGCGTACCGCCGACCGGACGGCAGGTGGAAGTTCCGTTCGTGGTCGTCGTCCAACTCCGCGGCGACAAAATCGCGTGCGAGCGCATCTACTGGGACCAGGCGTCGGTGCTGGTGCAGCTCGGGCTGCTCGATCCATCGCGCCTGCCGATCGCGGGTGCGGAAACTGCGCGCAAGGTGCTCAATCCCTCCCTGCCCTCTAACGAGCTCATGAGTCGAAGCACCTCCGAGCAGCGGTGAGCGCGCGGCCGGCCGGTCACCGGTTCCGCACATCATGCGCCAGCCCGTGCGGCCGGCGCGACGACGAAGGACGTCGATTGTATAGCCTGTCGCCCCTGACGGCGAAGGACCTGCAACTGCCGGGTGTTTCGGCAGGATTATTCAGTGTTCTCCGCACATCACGCCGCGGCGCGACGGGCCCTTTCCAGTACGCCATTTACGATTCGATAAAGGCGAGCAGATCGGTATTGATCTGGTCCTCGTGCGTCGTGCACATACCGTGCGGTGCGCGCCCTTATAGACCTTTGATTGTGCATTCTTGACGAGCTTTGCCGACCGCATCGCCGAAGCCGCGATCGGCACGATTTGATCGTCGTCACCGCGCATGATGAGCGTCGGCACGTCGAACGCCTTCAGATCGCCGGTCTGATCCGGTTCCGAAACCGCCTTGACGTAGAAATACGCGGCCGGGAATCCGCACATCATCCCCTGCAGCCAAAACCCTTCGCGAACTCCCTCTGAGATCTACGCGCCGGGCCCTTGTAGCCGTAAAACGGCAGGCTCAAATCCTTCCAGAACTGCGCGCGATCCGCGCGCAGCGCAGCCCGGATCTCGTCGAACCGCTCGAGCGGCGCCCAGCCATGACTGAAGACGACCGGCTGCCCAGTGCCCCAATAGCTCGA
Organism: Binatia bacterium; assembly: GCA_050176585.1. Lineage (GTDB taxonomy): Bacteria > Desulfobacterota > Binatia > HRBIN30 > CADEER01 > CAYYWP01. The sequence goes on along the minus strand of JBFXHX010000035.1, from coordinate 35,474 downwards.
CCTTCGCATCGTTCTCTTTTCTACGGTCACGTATGCCATTCCCGTACCCTGCTTCGTGTGGAACGTGTTCCTGGTATTAGCTGATCGTCGTCCCCGGCCGCTCCGCTGCGGCTGCCCAGCCACTCCCAAAAAAAGCAGCCTGCGAGCTCGCGTAATAGATCAGGGTCCGTGAGCGCGCCGCCTGAGCTCGCGTACTGGGGACGCCCCGTCGCGAAACACCGCCGCGCAGCGTTGCGGTTGAGCTCGAACGCCCGCGCGCGGCCAAGCACTGCGAGCCCG
>JBFXHX010000035.1:33183-35095 GCA_050176585.1 Binatia bacterium | reverse complement strand
GTCTGTGCACGCGATCGAGCATGGCTGAACCGCCGCGTCGCATCATCGAGACCCGATACGCGCAGATGTTCCCCATCTTCGAGATGGCGGAGATCGAACGGCTGCGCCGCTTCGGTGAGTTGCGAACGTTCGGCAGCGGGGAGCGGCTGCTCAAGACGGGCGAGGTCAGCCCAGGCATGTTCGTGGTGCTGAACGGTGAGGTCGCGGTGACGCAGCGCGACCCGTTCGGACAGGAGGAGCCGATCGTCACGCACGGGCCGGGCTCGTTGATGGGCGAGCTCGCACAGCTGTCGGGCCAGCCGTCATTTGTCGACGCGCAGGCGAGCACGGACGTGGAGGTGCTCTTCGTTCCATCGCCAAAGCTGCGTGACGTCTTGGTCACCGACGCCGAGGTGGGCGAGCGCATCATGCGCGCGCTCATTCTCCGCCGCGCCGGCCTGATCGAAAGCGGCGTCGCCGGCCCGGTGATCGTCGGCCGTGTTGGACACGGCGATGTGCTGCACCTCGTCGATTTTCTGCGGCGCAACGGGCAGCCGCACCACGTGCTCGATCCCGACGCCGACTCCTGTGCGACGACGCTGATCCAGCGCTTTCACGTCGCGCCATGGGAGCTGCCGATCGTGCTCTGCCCGAACGGGCAGCTGCTGCGGAAGCCCAGCGAATACCAGCTCGCGCGGTGCATTGGGTTTGCCCGACGCATCGATGCGACCAAGATTCACGACGTCGCCATCATCGGCGCCGGACCCGCCGGACTGGCCACCGCCGTGTATGCGGCGTCCGAGGGACTGTCCGTGATCGTACTCGACCGTCGCGCCTTCGGCGGTCAAGCGGGCGCGTCGATGCGGATCGAGAACTATCTCGGCTTTCCCACGGGAATCACCGGGATGGCGTTGATGGGCCGCGCGTACACGCAAGCGCAGAAGTTCGGCGCCGAAATGGCGATTCCCGCCGAGGTCGTGCGCATGCAATGCAGCCCCCGTGGGGACGCCGCGCGATTTCAGCTGACGCTGGCCAGTGACGAGCCGGTGCACGCGCGTGCGCTGGTGATTGCCACCGGCGTCCGCTACCGCCGACTCGCGGTCGCCAATCTCGAGGCCTTCGAGGCCGCTTCCGTGCACTATTGGGTATCTCCGGTGGAAGGGAAACTCTGCGCCAGCCAGGAAATCGCCGTGGTGGGCGGCGGAAACTCAGCCGGCCAGGCGGTGGTGTATCTCGCCACTCAGGCGGAAAAGGTCTGGCTGCTCGTGCGCGGAGCCGGCCTGGCCGCCAGCATGTCGCACTATCTCATCCAGCGTATCGCGGCGCTTCCCAACGTCGAGGTGCGGCTGCGGGCAGAGGTGTCCGCGCTGGAAGGACGCGACCCTATGCTGACCGCGATCCGCTGGCGCGACCAGTCGACCGGCGAGGAGACGCGGCGGCCGATTCGGCATCTGTTCTCATTCATCGGCGCCGACCCGAACACGGATTGGGTCGCGCGCTCCGACGTCGCGCTCGACGGCAAGGGCTTCATATTGGCGGGCGCGGACTTTGGAAGCGGCCGCCGGCCGCTCGAAGCGAGTCATGAGGGCGTGTTCGCGATCGGCGATGTGCGAGCGGGATCGGTCAAGCGAGTCGCCGCCGCAGTGGGAGAAGGCGCGCAGGTCGTCGCGACCCTGCACGCGTTTCTGGGCGAGGCAGGCATGGAGCCACGCATGGTGGCTGGCCACCGGACAGTCTGATGGCGGCTCGCGGGCAGCCGACATGTCACGGCAACTCGATTCAATCGAAATGTCGGGTTCGGCTGGCGCGCGCAACACCTCGTGTCGTTGCGATCACACATTCTGGATCGCGGGGCTGAGGTCAGTGAGGCGCCGAACTGAAAGCCTATGATGCGCGTTCTGACGGGGCGTTATGGGACAACTCGCAGGTAAGG
>JBFXHX010000035.1:0-33083 GCA_050176585.1 Binatia bacterium | reverse complement strand
GCTACGCCGCAATCCTGCCCTGCTCGCAGCCAGGCTGGGGCCGCTGGTGCAGCGCGGCCAGCCGAAGTGGGATGGAGTATTTCTCGTCACGTTCATCGTCGTCTGGTGCGGCTGGCTCGTGCTGATGGGGCTCGACGCACAGCGGTGGCACGCGTCAGATGTCCCGCCCTCAATCAACGCCGTCGGCGCAACCTTGGTGGTCACCGGGTATTTGGCCACCATCCTGGTGTTCCGCGAAAACACCTTCGCCGCGCCGGTGGTCCGCGTTCAGGCGGAGCGCGCGCACCGCGTGATCGACACGGGATCCTATGCCCTCGTGCGCCATCCTATGTATTGAGCGGCGGAGCTGTATCTCATCGGAACGCCATTGCTGCTGGGCTCTTTGTCTGGCCGGTTGGCCGTGCCTCTCATGATCGTCGGCATGGCGACGCGCGCCGTGTTCGAGGAGCGCCTCCTCGAGCGAGACCTACCGGGCTGCGCGGATTACATGGCGCGGGTGCGGTATCGGTTTGTGCCCGGCGTGTGGTGACGTGGTGCACCTGGCGCGCCTCGACGCCGGGTTCCGGACGGCCGCGCGAACCGATCAGCTGCCAATCGGGCCGCCGTCATCTTTCGTGATCGCGATACACGCGGAGCGCGGCCGTCCGCCCGCGGCACCGTCGGGGAACGAGCTGAACTCGGTCGGGTTGGCCGGGCTGCCGAGTTGCCCATCCGGGCGCTCACCGGGGTGCTGGATGCCGACGAACATGGTGCGCTCATCGGGGGTGACGAACACCCCAGTGATCTCGCACTGTTTGGGACCGACGAGGAAACGCCCGATCTCCTTCGTCTCGGGATCGGCACACGGCATCTGGTTATGCCGAACCCGGCGTACGCCCCGCTGTCGATCACGCGGCGCTCGTATGCCCAGGGGCTGACCGACTCCTGACCGTGCAGGTGGCCGAGCAAAATGTGTTGACCTCCCAGGACACGCTGGCGCAGACCGAGCGCGACGTCGCCCTCGCGCTGGTGTCACTCTACAAGGCGGTCGGCGGCGGATGGGAAACGGCCGCAACACCTCCGGCAGCTTCCAGCTAGCAGCGACTCAGGCTGGCGCTACCGCTGCTCGGCGGGCGTGGACGATCTGCGGCCCGCGTTCTATGGAGGGTATCGGGCTATGGCCTACCTGCCCATCGAGCACTACGGCGTCATCGGCAACATGCGGACGGCTGCGCTCGTCGGGATGGACGGTTCGATAGACTGGCTCTGCCTGCCGCTCTTCGACTCGCCGAGCGTGTTCGCGGCGATTCTCGACGACGTCAAGGGCGGCCGTTTCCGCATCGCGCCACCGTCAGCCGACGGCCTGCGGCACAAGCAGTTCTATTGGCCGGCTACGAACGTCCTGATCACGCGCTTCTTGCACCCGGACGGGATCGCGGAGCTCGAGGACTACATGCCGGTCGACGGTGCCGGGGGCGACACAGCCGACCAGATCGTCCGCCGTGTCCGTGTGGTGCGCGGCCAGATACCGTTGTGCCTCCAATGCCGCCCGGCCTTCGACTACGCCCGCGCCCGACATGAGACGGTAGTGGATGCGCACGGTGCGCGCTTCATCACACCGGCTCTATCGCTCGGGCTCGCCGCGTCGGTGCCGCTGGCGCGCGACGGCGATGGCGTGACCGCCGAGATCAGCTTGGCGGAGGGGCAGAGCGCGACTTTCGTCCTCCAGCTACTCGACGGCACCCGCACCGTTGGCCCTTGTCCCGGCACCGGCGACGCCGAGGATCGCTTTCGCGAGACCGTCGCGTACTGGCGCCGTTGGCTCGCGCGGTGCACGTATCGCGGCCGCTGGCGTGAAGCGGTCGAGCGATCGGCGCTCATGCTCAAGCTCCTCACCTTCGAGCCGACGGGCGCGATCATCGCCGCGCCGACCACGAGCCTCCCCGAGCACATCAGCGGCGACCGGAACTGGGATTATCGCTTTACATGGATCCGCGACGCCGTGTTCACCGTCTACGCACTCATCCGCATCGGCTTTACGGAGGAGGCCATGCGGTTCGCGACGTGGCTGGAGGCGCGCTGGCGGGAGCGGCAGTCGTCGTCTGCCGTACCGCTCCAACCGATGTACGGTATCGATGGCCGTGCGGAACTGCCGGAGATGCTGCTCTCCCACCTCGAAGGCTACCGAGGGTCCCGGCCCGTTCGGATCGGCAACGGCGCGGTGTCACAGCTCCAGCTCGACATCTTCGGGGCGCTCATGGATGCGGCGTACCTGCACAACAAGTACGCGTCCCCCGTCGGGTACGACGCCTGGATGCACCTGCGGCAGCTCGTCGATTGGGTTTGCGACAACTGGCAGCGCCCGGATGAGGGCGTGTGGGAGGTGCGCGGAGGGCGCCAGCATTTCGTGTACTCGAAGTTCATGTCGTGGGTGGCCATCGACCGCGGCTTGCGGCTGGCCGCGAAGCGATCCCTTCCCGCCGACCACGCCAAATGGCTCGCGGCGCGCGATGCCGTGTACCTAGAGGTGATGGCGAAAGGCTGGGACGCTACACGCCGGGCGTTCGTCCAGTCCTACGGGTCGGGTACCCTCGACGCCTCCGCCCTGCTGATGCCGCTTGTGTTCTTCACCGCCCCGAATGATCCCCGCATGCTGGCGACCATCGACGCAATCAGCGCCCCGTGGAGCCGAGGCGGGCTTGCCGCGGACGGTCTCGTGTACCGGTATGATTGGCGCGTGACCGCCGACGGGCTCGAGTCGCCCGAAGGGACGTTCAACATGTGCAGCTTCTGGCTCGTCGAGGCGCTAACCCGCGCCGGGCGTACCGACCCACGTCGCCTCGACGAGGCGCGCCTCCTCTTCGAGCAGATGCTCGGATACGCCAACCATCTCGGCCTCTACGCCGAGCAGACCGGGTTGAGCGGCGAGGCATTGGGAAACTTCCCACAGGCGTTGACGCACCTGGCGCACATCAGCGCCGCATTCAACCTCGACCGCGAGCTCGGGAGTCGCGCGAGCTGACGAAGTCGCGCGCGGCCCACGTTTCGAGCGCGCGTTGCCAGCGGACTACATGCGTGACCCGGTCGGGAAAAAGCTCTGACCCATCCGCCCTAACAGCCTAACAGCCCAAACGCGCAACGACCTTGCCAGACCACCCTGCTCGGAACGCCGAGTCACGGAGCTACCAGCGTAGGCTTTCGGCGCCTCGCCGCCCGGACCGGGCCAGATCTCGTCCAGGCGCCGCAGCGTCTCGTCGTCGAGACGTAGCTCGAGGGCGCGCAGAGCGCCGCGCAGTTGCTGGGGCGTACGCGCGCCGATGATCGGCGCCGTCACTGCGGGATTGTGCAGCAGCCAGGCGAGTGCGACATCCGCCGGCGGCACGCCGAGCGATTCGCAGAGCGCTTCGTAGGCCTCGAGCTGGGCGCGGGGCGCCGCGATCCGCTGACGGACGAACTCGGAGGCGCGCCGGCCGTCGCCAGTATCGAGCAGCACGCCGGCTAGCAAGGCCGCGGACAGTGAGCTCCACGGTAGCAGGCCGACCCCGAGCGCGCGGCACTTGTAGAGATCGCGGAGGGTGATGGTATCCGCGAGCAGCTGGTTGAGGTTCTCGGCGCTTTCGCGCCGGGTGTTTTCGGCCACGGCGATCGGCATCGGTATCACCGACCCGAACGGCTCGATCTCCTGGGCACGGCGCGGAGTGAACACGCCCGCGCCGAGCTTCGCTACCCTCCCGCTATGGCGCCGATGATCAAGAAGGGCTCGCGGCCAGCGGCGACCGCATCGGGCAGCTGCGCATCGGGTGGTTCGTGGGACAGGTCCTCTTCGCAGGCGAAGAACCGCACGAACGGGCGGCGGCGCTGGGTGACCCGGTCGCGAATCGTCCCGCGGAGCATCGGGTAGCGCGCCTCCAGCGCATCGAGCACGGCGCGTTGCGTCACCGGCGCGGCGACGTCGAGCGACACCTCGCGATCGACCTGCGCCAGCTTGCGCAGGTGGGCTGGCAGCACCAGGCGGATCATCGGAGGGTCTGCACTTCGACGGACAACACGGGCGGCAGGTCGCGGACGATCGGCCGCCAACTGTCTCCGGCGTCGGCCGACGCGTACACCTGCCCGCCGGTGGTGCCGAAATACACGCCGCACTCATCCAGCGTATCGACCGCCATCGCGTCGCGCAGGACGTTCACGTAGCAGTCCCGCTGCGGCAAGCCGTTGGTGAGCGGCTCCCATTCGTGTCCGCCCGAACGGCTGCGGTACACGCGCAGCTTCCCCTCGAGCGGAAAGTGCTCGGAGTCGCTCTTGATCGGGACGACGTAGATGGTCTCCGGCTCGTGCGCGTGCACGCCGATCGTGAACCCGAAATCCGTCGGCAGGTTGCCGCTGACCTCCTGCCAGGACGCGCCGGCGTCGTCGCTGCGCATCACATCCCAGTGCTTCTGCATGAACAGGACGCCCGGACGCGACGGGTGCATCGCGATCCGATGCACGCAGTGCCCGACCTCGGCGTTCGGGTCCGGAATGTATTCGGAGCGGAGCCCCTGGTTGATCGGGCGCCAGGTGTGGCCGCCGTCGTCGGTGCGAAAGGCCCCGGCCGCCGAGATCGCGATGAACATCCGCTGCGGATCGCTCGGATCGAGCAGGATCGTGTGCAGGCACATGCCCCCGGCGCCCGGCTGCCAGCTGGGCCCCGAGCCATGGCCGCGAAGACCCCGCAGCTCCTGCCACGTCTGCCCGCCGTCGGTGGAACGAAACAGCGCCGCGTCTTCGACGCCGGCGTAGACAGTATCCGGATCGGTTCGCGTCGGCTCGAGGTGCCACACGCGCGTGAACGCCCACGGGCGCGCTGTACCGTCGTACCACTGGTGGGTGCCGGTCTCGCCGTCGTAGACGAACTGATTACCAACCGGCTCCCATGTCTTGCCGCCGTCGTTGGAGCGCTGGATGAGCTGCCCGAACCAGGCGCTGGTCTGGGAAGCGTAGAGTCGGTTCGGATCCGCCGGCGAACCATTGACGTGGTAGATCTCCCAGCCCGCGAAGTGTGGGCCGCTGACGTCCCAGCGTTCACGCCGTCCATCGGACTCGAGCACGAATGCGCCTTTGCGCGTACCGACCAATACCCGTACCTCGCTCATGCTTGCCTCCGCTTTCTGCTTGCGCGTCAGCCGCGGCAGCCCCGCCGCGGGGAGCTCGCGAGCTCGCGCCTCTTTATTATGTGTCGCGCTCGCCGGCTGGAGATCGACATCGCCGAAAAGAAACAGTTGCACGCGTGATGAAAACGCCAACTGGGTTCTAGGGCGCGGGTCAGGATACCCGCGGGAGCTCGGCCCGACGACGCTCCAAGAAGCGACGCACGGCTGGATCGACTTCCAGGCCGATCGCCCGCCTGTACGCCTCACCGGCTGCATCGAATCTGCCCACGCGCACCAGCAGCTCGGCACGTGCCGCCCAATAGGGCTGGTACTCCACCAGGCGCGGCTGGTGCGAAAGCGCATCCAGCGCTTCCAGTCCGGCCGACGGTCCGCGCGCGTCGGCCACAGCGATCGCTCGATTCATCCCCACCACCGGCGAATCAGTCATCGCCACCAGAACATCGTAGATTCGCACGATCGCGGCGGCGTCGGATCGCCCCGTCAGCCTGCGCACGACATGGGTTGATTGCACTGCCGCTTCCAGCTGGTAGCGGCCGGTGCCCGGCATGGCGCTGGCGCGGGAGAGCAGCGCCTCCGCCTCGTCGATCAACTCGTTGTCCCATGTGGTGGGATCTTGATGGGCGAGCGGGACGTATTCGCCGTTCGCGTCGCGCCGCGCCCCGCGCCGGGCGTGTGCATAGAGCATCAGGGCGAGCAGGCCGAGCGCTTCGGGCTCGTCGGGCAGTAGCGAAATGGTCAAGCGACACAACCAGATGCGCTTCTTCGGCGAGGCTGCGGCGGCGGACCTCGGTGCCGGCGGGGTCTGACCAGCCTTCTGCGAACGCGGCGTAGATGGCCTCGAGCACGGCATCCAAGCGCGTGCCGAGCTCGCTGCAGTCCCGCACCCGGAACGGGATGCGCGCATTCCTGATCTTGCTCTTGGCGCGCACGAGCCGCTGCGCCATCGCCGCAGGCGACACCAGGAAGGCCGAGCCGATCGTGGCCGCATCGAACCCCAAGATGGTTTGCAACATCAGGGGCGCGCGGATCTCGGGCGCGATCGCCGGGTGCGCACAGGCAAACATCAGCGCAAGGCGGTCATCCGGCATCCCCTTTCCGCTCGCCGCCGCCGATTCGATTTCGGCGGCGATCAACTGGAGATGAGCGGTAGCGTCGATATGCACGCGCCGGCGCCGCGCGGCATCGATGAGCTTGCGGCGCGCCACCGTCAACAGCCACGCTTCGGGATTCTGCGGAACGCCGCTGGTTGGCCACTGGAGCAACGCGACCGCGAACGCGTCCGCCAGCGCGTCCTCAGCCCCGGCGACGTCGCCCGTGCGCGCGGCGAGAAGCGCAACCAGGCGGCCGTAGCTCTGCCGGGCTACGGCTTCCGCGGCTTGGCAGACACTCACGCGACCTTCTCCAGGCGGATGCGGGTCTACAAGGGCCAGATCGGTCGGACCTCCACCGAGCCACGACTGGCGCTCGGGCACCGGGCTGCCCATACCAGAGCGGTGTCCAGGTCCGGCACGTCGATGACATGAACTCCGCCCAACTGTTCCTTCGCTTCGGCATAGGGTCCGTCGACGACGCAGGGCTTGTCCCCCGTCACGCGCAGCGTGGTCGCTGCCGTGACACCGCGCAGGCGCTCTCCACTTACGTAGATACCCGCTTTCTCCATGGCCGCGACGTACGCGGCACAGTGCGGCATGCGCTCATCCATGTTGGCCACCCGGTCCGCGTCGTCTTCGTAGATCAACAACATGTATTTCATACAGTCCTCCTGATGACGCACCTCGCCCACCGCCGAGGTGGCGCAGTGACGTGGATTGCATGGTCGCGGCTGCGGCACCCCGTTCACCGAACCCGTAGCGCGCTCTTGCGGGAAAACAGCCGGGCTCGTCGCGATCATGGTCCGCGCTCTGCCCGGGAAAGGCTCGCGTGAATTCCGCGCTGTGTCCAATGATCCGCTGCCATTTCTCGCGCCTCCCGTCTTTCGGCGCCGATGAGGGGAGGCTCCACTGGTTGGTCGGCCGAACGCGGGAGCAATCGACAAAACGAAACAACTTCGCCGAAATTCCGCTCGCCGCCGCCTGTGCGGGAAAGCGGCCATAACACGGCCGTGCTCCGGGCCAGCCAGCGTCTCTTGCCCGCCCTACACAGCGCGTATGTGCAAATCGTTCCGTACGCCGGCCCGCAGCCACGGGCATTCGCGATGCTATGCCTCGGCACGCCACCTGCTTCGCGCAGCGGTCTCACAAGACGAGCGTCCGACCGAGGGACACCAGGAGGTTACATGAACTGGGATCAGGTGGAAGGCCAGTGGAAGCAGTTCAAGGGCCGGGTGAAGGAGAAGTGGGGCCAGCTCACGGATGATGACCTGGATCAGATCGCTGGCAAGCGGGATCAGTTGGCTGGCAAGCTGCAGGAGCGCTACGGCATAGCCAAGGACGAAGCCAACCGGCAGCTCGACGAGTTCGCGCGCCGGCTCTGATCCGGATGCCACCGGTAACCACCTAGCCCCGGTCAGCGATCGGGGCCGGGTGGCCAGTGGCCCCGCCCCCGTGACGTCTGTGCGCGCATCGGCCGGGACTGGTGCTCGGCCGAGCGTCAATGCACATCCTACGCCTCGATCCGTAGCGCCGTCTGCTGCGTGTCCGGCAGCTCGTTTCAGGTGTTCATGACGCGGCGCGCACCGCGGCGGGGACGTTCTCGCTGCGCGCAGAGTGCGCCGGCAGCACCAGGCGCACAGTGGTCCCGTGGTGGAGCTGGCTTTCGATGCGCATCGCGCCACCGTGTGCCTGCACGATGTGCTTGACGATGGCGAGGCCGAGGCCGGTGCCGCCGAGCTCGTGTGAGCGCGCCTTGTCGACGCGGTAGAATCGCTCCGTGAGTCGCGGCAGGTCTTCGGCCGGCACGCCGATGCCGGTATCCTCGACCGCGATCTCGCAGAAGCGCGGCGCATCCGCGCGGCGCAGCACCTCGGGCACCTCTGCGCCCGGCAGCACTCGGACCCGCACGCTCACGCTCCCGCCGCGCGGTGTGTACTTGATTGCGTTATCGACCAGGTTGAGTATCGCCTGCTCCAAACGGTCCTGATCGGCATCGCAGCTCGGCACATCGTCTTCGACATGCTTCTCGAGCGCCACGCCGTGCTGCGCCGCCTTGCCGCGCAGCACCTCGAAGGCGGCGTCGATCACGCGCTCCGCGGATAACGCCGTCCGGTGCAGCTCGGTGCGGCCGAGCTCCAGATCGGACAACGTCAACAGGTCGTTCACCAACCGCCCCAGCCGATCGGTGTGGCGCTCGATGATCTGGAGGAAATGCTTGGCGCGCTGGTGGTCATCGAGCGCGCCGCCGAGCAGCGTCTCGGTGTAGCCCGCGATGGCGGCCAGCGGAGTGCGCAGCTCGTGCGAGACGTTGGCGACGAAGTCGCGGCGCATGCGCTCGAGGCGTTTCAGCGCCGTGATGTCGTGGAACACGAGGATGTAGGCGCGCCCGGCGTCGGGACCGGCGTCCACGGGGGTGACGGTCACCTGCAGGACATAGGTTCCCGTGCCGCCCATGCCGATCTCGATGGTGGAATCGTGCTCGAGCGCCGCCTCGCTGCCTACCCAGCGCAGCAGCCGATGGAGGTCCGGATGGCGCGTGAGCTCGATGAGCGATCGGCCCGTGTAGTCCTCACCGTGTGGGAGATCGAGCAACTCCTCCGCGCCGCGGTTGCTCAGCAGCACCGTCCCCTGCGCATCGATCACCAGCACGCCTTCGACCATGCCCTCGAGCACGGCCTGTAAGCGGCGCAGCTGCAGGCGCGCCGCGTCCACCCGAGCGGCTTGCTGCGCAAACGCGCGGCGGAGCGCTCCGTGCAGCTCACCGAGGGCGCCGGCGGGTCGCTCCGGCGGCACGCCGCCGCCGCCGTCGGCGACATTGCCGACCTGCCGGCACAGCGCCGCTACGTCACGCCGCCAGCGCCGCGCCCACCACCAGACGGCGACTGCGCCGGCGAGGGCAATCGCCAGCCATATCGTGTGAGCGGTCAGCGACATGGGGGCGCGCGCACTGGCGGACTACCCGGTTACGAGCCGCCGTCCAGCGCTTGGTCGTTGAACCGGTAACCGACGCCGCGCACGGTTTGGATGAGCTCGGGGTTGGACGCGTTGCGCTCGACCAGCATGCGCAAGCGGCGCACGTGCACGTCGACCGTGCGCGGCTCGACGTAGGTGTCGTTGCCCCACACCAAGTCGAGAATGGTCAATCGATCGTAGACCCGGTTCGGATTGCGCACGAAGAACTTGAGCAGTTGGAACTCGCGCAGGCTGAGCTCCAGCGGGCGTTCGTCCAGCCACGCCTCGTGGCGATCGAAATCGATCTTCAGACGACCGCGGTGGTACACGTTCGGCGGCGCGCCCGGCTCGGCCACCTCGGCGCGCCGCAGGACGGCGCGGACGCGCGCCACGAGCTCGCGGGGGCTGAATGGCTTCGTGATGTAATCGTCGGCGCCGAACTCCAGGCCGAGCACTCGATCCACCTCGCCCGCTCTGGCCGTCAGCATCACGATCGGCAGCGCCGCCGTCTCGGCCCGCGCGCGGAGGATGCGGCAGACCTCGAGGCCGTCGCCCTGCGGCAGCATGAGGTCCAGGATGATCAAGGAGGGATCATCGGCGGCCACCCTGCGCAGCGCCTCTTCGCCCTCCTGCGCTTCGATCACGCGGAACCCGGCCTGCTCGAGGTTGTAGCGCACAAGCTCGCGGATGTCCGGCTCGTCCTCGACGACCAAGATTTTCTTTTTGAGCGCGTCGGTCACGAGAGAGAAGGGGGACGCTCGAGATGGCGAATGCTCTTGCCCTTGACCATGAACACGACCATCTCGCCGATGTTCGTCGCATGATCGGCAATGCGCTCGAGGTACTTCGAGACGAAGATCAGACGCAACGCGCGGGAGATGGTATGGGGATCCTCCATCATGAATGTGAGCAATTCCCGCAGCACCTGGTCGGTGAGCTGATCGACCGCGTCGTCCTGTTGGCAGACCTGCAGCGCGAGGTCTGCATCTTCGCGCACGAATGCATCGAGCGCCTGGCGCAGCATGCCGAGTGCCAGCGCGGCCATGCGCGGCAGATCGATGAACGGCTTCAGTTGCGGCTCACGGCCGAGCTCGATCACCCGCTCGCAGATGTTCTCCGCCATGTCGCCGGCGCGCTCGAGGTCGGTGGTGATCTTCAGTGCCGTGGTAATCAGCCGCAGGTCGCGGCCGGCGGGTTGGTGCAGCGCGAGCAGTCGCAGGCAGGCGTCGTCGATGCGCACTTCCATCCGATTCACGGTGCGATCCCGCTCGATGATCAACCGCGCGAACTCCACATCGCGCTCGACCAGCGCCTGCACCGCGTCGGCGATCTGCTTCTCGACGATGCCGCCCATTTCGAGGACCAGATGGCGCAGCTCCTGCAGCTCCTCTTCGTAGTGCCGATCGATGTGTGCACGCAGCGTCATGCCGACCTCCCAGCCCCCGTCAACCGAACCGCCCGGTGATGTAGTCCTCGGTCTCGCGTTTCGCAGGCGCGGTGAAAATCTGCTCGGTCGAGCCGGTCTCGATCAGCTCGCCGAGGTACAGGAACGCGGTGTAGTCGGACACCCGCGCCGCCTGCTGCATGTTGTGCGTGACGATGACGATCGTGTAGCGCTTCTTGAGCTCGTGGATGAGGTCCTCGATCTTCGCGGTCGCCACCGGGTCGAGCGCGGAGCAGGGCTCGTCCAACAGCAGCACCTCCGGCTCGATCGCGATCGCGCGCGCGATGCACAGGCGCTGCTGCTGCCCGCCGGAGAGGCTGAGGGCGCTCTCGCTCAGGCGGTCTTTGACCTCGCCCCACAGCGCGGCGCTGCGCAGGCTGCGCTCGACGATGGCCTCCAGCTCGTCCCGCCGGTTGATGCCATGAATCCGGCAGCCGTAGGCGATGTTCTCGAAGATCGATTTCGGAAACGGGTTGGACTTCTGGAACACCATCCCGACGCGCTTGCGCAGCGCGTTCACGTCGAGTGCCGGGTCGTAGATGCTCTCGCCCTCGAAGCGGATGTCGCCTTCGATGCGGACGCCGTCCACGAGGTCGTTCAGGCGGTTGAAGCAGCGCAGCAGCGTAGATTTGCCGCAACCCGACGGGCCGATGAAGGCGGTGACGTACTTCTCGGCGATGTCGAGGGTGATGCGGTTCAGCGCCCGCGCGGGCCCGTACCAGAGCGACAGCTCGTCAACCTTCAGAAGGGTACGCAGTGCCGGCTGTGACGCCGCGGCCGCAGTAGCCGAGGAACCCAGGCCGGCCGCCTCCCCGTCGGCGAGCGTTGCCCCGCTGCGCAACAGCGATGGGCCGATGTTCATCGGGGTCGATTTATACATGCTTTCCGGCATGGGTGCGACTCAGAGCACACCGGTTGCATAGCGCCGTCGCAGTCGATTGCGCATGACGATAGCGATCAAGTTCATCGATGTGACCACGGCGACGAGCAACAGGGCGGTGGCGAACACGAGCGGCTGGGTCGCCTCAACGTTGGGACTCTGGAAGCCGACGTCGTAGATGTGGAAGCCCAGGTGCATGAACTTGCGCTCGAGATGGATGAACGGGAAATGATGGTCGATCGGCAGCGCCGGGGCGAGCTTCACCATGCCGACGATCATCAAAGGCGCGACTTCACCGGCCGCCCGCGCCATCGCCAGGATCATCCCGGTCAGAATACCGGGCGCCGCGGCGGGCAGCACCACGCGCCAGATCGTCTCGAACTTCGTCGCGCCGAGCGCCAGCGAGCCTTCCCGAACGACGCGGGGCACCGCCGCCAACCCCTCCTCAGTAGCGACAATGACGACCGGCACGGTCAAGATCGCCAGGGTGAGACTCGCCCACAGGATGCCGCCGGTGCCGAACGTCGGCGTGGGAAGCGCCTCGGGAAAGAAGAGCTGATCGATAGTCCCGCCGACGAGGTACACGAAGAATCCGAGCCCGAACACGCCGAAGACGATCGACGGCACGCCGGCCAGGTTGTTGACCGCTATCCGCACCGCGCGCACTACCGCGCCCTCGCGGGCGTACTCGCGCAGGTAGAGGGCGGCGAGCACGCCGAACGGCGCGACGACGAACGACATCAGGAAGACCATCATCACGGTGCCGAAGATAGCGGGGAAGATGCCGCCTTCCGTGTTGGACTCGCGCGGCTCGGCGGTGACGAACCCCCACAGCCGCTGCGCATACAGCCACGCCTTCGCCGGCCAGCCCATCGCATTCGGCCGCAGCGCCTCGACGATGTCGCCGACCGCGATCTCCTTGGTCTGGCCATCGGCCGCTTCCATGACGAGGTGCTCGGCCTCGAGCTGCGCGCGCAAACCGGCGAGCTCCGCGGAAAGGTGGTCGTATTGCGCGTGCAGGACGGCGCGGCGCGCGTCGATCTCCGCCTGCCGCGCGGCGCGTTCCGCCGCCGGCGGGTCGTCCAGCGCGAGACGGCGCTCCGCCAGCCGTAACTCCTCGAGCTCGTAGCTCACGTCGGCGATCGCCCCGCGCTCGAGCGCGGCGATCGTCTTCCGCTGGCGCAGCTTCTCGGCGTGCAACGGGTGGAACGCCGCCCACACCGCTTCGGGTCCGGTGGCGAGCACCTCGGTCCCCCGGCGCAGCTCGCGCATGGTGCCGTAGAAGTCGCCCCATTCGAAGCGCTCGAGCAGCACGGCTCCGGACGGTGTCGCCTGTCCCGCGATCTCGACGTCGTCGATCCAGCGGAAGTCGAGCCCGTACAGATCGCGGTTGCCGATCTTCACGCGGGTGCGCATACCGTCCACGCCGACGCCGTCTGCCGCCGGACGGGGCTCGTGCTCGATGACTTCACCGAGCACCGGCGGGCCGTTCCGCAACGTCAGCAGCGTCAGCGGCTTCTGCCAAAAATAGCCGAGGCCGTACACGGCGATGAGCGCCAACAGACCGCCGGCCAGCAGCAGGCTGAGCGCGAGCGCGCCCCCGCAAAGCCAGGTCAGCGACTGTCCCATGATGTCGGTCCGCCGCATGGCCTCGCTCACAACTGCGCGTACCGCCGGCGCAGGCGCACGCGCACCAACTCCGCCGCGGTGTTGATGATGAAGGTCACGACGAACAGCAACAGCGCGGCCAGGAAGAGCACGCGGTACAGCGTATCGCCGATCGGCGCCTCCGGGATCTCGACGGCGATGTTCGCCGACAGGGTGCGAAAGCCGGTGAAGGGGCTCCAGTCGAGAATCGGCGTATTGCCGGTCGCCATCAGCACGATCATCGTCTCGCCCACCGCGCGCCCGAACCCGACCATGATGGCGGAGAAGATCCCCGGGCTGGCGGTCGGCAGTACGATGCGGGTCACCGTCTGCCAGCGACTCGCACCGAGCGCGAGCGACCCGGAGACCAGGTCGCGCGGGACGTTGGAAAAGGCGTCCTCGGCAATGGCGAAGATGATCGGGATCACCGCGAAACCCATCGCCATTCCGACGATGAGCGCGTTGCGCTGATCGTAGGTGAAGCCGGTGGCATGCAGCAGCCACGCTTGGAAATTTCCGCCGAAGACGGCACGCTCTACCGGTGCTTGCAACGCTATGCAGGCGGCGAGACCGACTGCCAGCGCGAGCACCATCAAGGCGACCTCGCTGCCCATCGGCAGCCGCGCGCGCCAGCGACGCGGAACGGCTTGCCAGAGGGCGCCAGCGGCGATCGACAACAGCGGGAAGAGGATGGCCATGAGCAGCAGCGCCGGGAACATCCGCTGTACGCGCGGCGCGAGCCACAGCCCGGCGAGGAACCCGAGCACCACGCTCGGCAGCGCGGCCATGATCTCGACCGCCGGCTTGATCAGCGCCTTCAGGCGCGGGTGCATGAACTGCGACAGGTACATCGCGCCGAGCACCGCGAGCGGAATCGCGATGATCAGCGAGTAGACCGTGCCCTTGAGCGTGCCGATCAGCAAAGGGGTGAGGCTGATCTTGGGCTCGAAGGCATCGTTCGCGCCGCTCGACTGCCAGACGTACCCGGGCCCCGCGTAGCCTTCGTACCACACGCGGCCGAACAGCGCGCCGAAGCTGACCTCCGGATGCGGATTGTGAATGTCGAGCACCGCGAGCTCGCGGTCGCCGGCCACGTATCCCGCCCCGCCGCGCGGCGCGAGCGCCAACGCGGTGCCAGCGAAGGGCCCCGCGCCCGTCCACAGCGTGCGGTGCGAGGTCGAGTAATACAATCCGAGGCCGCCGGCGGCATCCTGCGCCAGGAAGCCCTTGTCGCGCTGGGACGGCGCGATCGCGGTGATCGGGGCGGGGCGGCGCGGGAAGTCGCGCACGCGGGTCAGTCGCGAGCCGCCTGCCCCCGGCGCGGTGAACCACACACTGAGCGAGCCATCGGCCTGGCCGACCACCAACGACCGCCCGCCGAGCAGCAGCGAGAGCGCGGTGACCTGCGGTCCCGCCGCGATCACTTGGGGCTCGCCAATGCGGCTGCCGTCGAGCGTCCACCAGAAGAGATTCCCGCCCTGGTCGGCGCCGTACACATTGCGCTGCTCGGGATCCATGGCCAACGCCGTCAGCCGCTGCGCCACCGGTGCGCTGGCGCGCTCCCGCGCCTCCGTGACCTCGCCCGTAAACGCGTTTTCTTTCTTCGTCTGCCGGATGACCACCAGCGTGCCGTCCGCCAGCTGCGCGGCGACCGCCGCCGCGCCGCTGGCGCTCAGCTGCGCGGCATAGACCGGGACGGGATGCCCCGCCGGATCGACCTGGATGGCGACCGCCTCTGGCAGGGCCGGCGTCAACACGCGCCGATCGCCGACGAAGCGCGTGTGCCAATGCACCGGGGCGAGCAGCACACGGCCATCGGCGCTCGCGCCGGTGAGCAGGCCGCTATCGGGGGGCACCTGGGCCGCCACCAGCGCCGCGCCAGTGGGCAGCAGCGAGGCGTTCGCGACTTGGGCGCCGTCATCGAGGCGGAGCACCCGCACCGCGCCGCTCAGGTCGAGCGTGGCCACGTGGGTGCCGTATTCGTCGGCGACCATTGCCCGCACCGTTCCGTCGTTGCCGAGCGGCAAGATCCGCTCGGTGGACACCCGCGGCGAGGACAGTAATGGCGCGACTTCGGCGACGATGAAGATCAGTATCGCCAGAATGCTGGCGATGATTCCCAGGCCGCCGGCCCGCACCAGGACCGCCGCCAACCGATCCACGAAGACGCGCCGCCGCGCCCGCGCGAGCGCGGGCGCGCGCGCGCTTACCGCGCTGGCGATCGCTTCGGGCGCGCCCGCAACTGGGCCGCGCGCCGACATTCCGGCATCCGTGCTCAGCGCAGTGCCTCCAGCTCCTGTGTGACGAGCTTGCTCGTCAGCGGGAGGTAACCGTCCTTCACCACCACCGTCTGCCCTTCCCGGCTCAGCACATAGGCGAGGAATTCCCTCATCAGGGGGTCGAGCGGGGCGTTGGGCGGCTTGTTCACGTAGACGTACAGGAAGCGCGCCAGCGGGTACTTGCCCGAGTAGACGTTCTCGGGATCGCTGCTGATGAATGGCTCGCCGTCCTTCGGGGCAAGCGCCAGCGCCTTCACTCCGGAGGTCTTGTAGCCGATCCCGCTGTACCCGATGCCGTACCGATCCTCGGCCACGCCCTGCACGACGGACGCGGAGCCGGGCTGCTCCTTCACGGTGTTCTTGAAGTCGCCATTGCAGAGCGCGTGCTCCTTGAAGAAGCCGTACGTACCGGAGGCGGAATTGCGTCCGTACAGGCTGATCGGTCTGGCCTGCCAGTCGCCGGTCAAGGCGAGGTCGCCCCACCGCGCGATGTCCTTGGCGTAACCGCAGGAGCGGTTCTGCGAAAAGATCGCGTCCACCTGGGGCATCGTCAGCTGCTGGAGGGGATTGTCCTTGTTGACGTAGACCGCGAGCCCATCGATGGCGACGCGGACCTTCGTGGGTGGATAGCCGAACTTCTTCTCGAACGCATCCACCTCGCTCGGCTTCATTTCGCGGCTCATCGGGCCGAGCTGCGCGGTACCGGAGATCAGCGCCGGTGGCGCCGTGGACGATCCTTTGCCTTCGATCTGCACGCGGACGTTCGGGTACAGTTTGCGAAAGTCCTCGGCCCACAGGGTCATCAGGTTATTCAGCGTGTCAGAGCCGACGCTGTTCAAATTCCCGGAGACACCGCCGACCCGCTGATACGGCTTGATCGCCGGATCCACCTGCACGGGAGCGGCTGCGGCGGCGCCGGCGAGCGCCATGGCGACGAACGTCGCCCAGACCCATCGCGGATACCCGGTATGACTGTGCATGATCCTCCCCCCCTGTCGCGCTGTGCTTGCTCTGTAGGCCAGCTGGAAGCGGCCTTGGAGGATGTTGCTGTCACCAACCGACTCCAGGTGCGTCCAGACGTAGTTCACGCCGATTCGCGTGTTCGGATTCAAATACCAACTGATCGGGGCTTTCACGTCATCCTCGGCGCTGCCGTCGATGTTCTTCGAGCTCAGGTCCAGACGCGAGAAGCGCGCCGCCAGTTCCCCCCAGCGGAGCCATCGGGTTTGGAAATTGTGCTTCGCAATTCGGCTTTTCGAAGGCGCCCGTAGATTCCGATGCCGCCGGTGCTCGCCGGTGAGAAAAATAGCTGGCGAACACATACAAGCCGTCGAACTGCAGTTTGGGATTGTCGGCCTGCCCACCGAACGGCCGCATGTATCGCCACCGCCGGTCGGGGTGGCGCGCAGCCCGAACTCTTTTTCACCGGCCCGCGGGGATCCGCAACGCTCCAGTCGATCTGCGCGCGCGGCGATATTCAACTGGAATTGCCGGCGGCGGTCTCGAGCTTGTAGCCGTCTTTGAAGTAGGCCCGCATCGTATCGAGAGCGGGCACGGGCGCCGCGGCGGGCGCGTTCGGCACCTCCACATGCCGGCGTTGGTCCTCGAGCTGTTCTTGCTTCGCGCGCTGCTGGCGTTGGCCGTATTGGTCGGTGATCTGATTGTTCTGGCGCAGGATGTCGAGCAACTCGTCCCCCCGCCGCTCCTCGACAGCCGCTGCCGCAGAACTCACCACAGTCAGTATACACATCGCCCGTGCGGCGCGAACACATCCATCGGCTGCCATGTTGGAGACCGCTCTCCAGGCCTCACGTTTACAGACCGATTGTTACCAAACAGTTACGTGCGGATCACCAGGGCGTGAAGTTCGCCCCGGCAAGAAGGAAGGTGGGGAGGGGCCTTGCGGCCCCTCCCCCCGGGCAGAGACGAAGCGCAGAGGGGGGTCTCATGCTTCGTCGACGCAGGCGCGGACAATTATCCTATCGCTATTACGGGCGGATGACCCGCGAATGAAATTCCCGCGATACCGTGGGTGCCGGCGGTCGCGCCGTAGTGTCCGCGCAGCGCCGCGCACGCCGGGTGCCGTTCGAAGCCCCCGCGACACCCCTTCTACCTGCATCGTGGCGCTGTGATATACCCGTAGTGTCGTGACAGCAGAGAGGGCGCCGCGGGGGCGGTACCCGGGGTGGTGATGCGGATCGCGGCGGTTGATATCGGCAGCAACTCCATTCACATGGTCGTGGCCCAGGTCGAAGCGGACGGCCGTTTCCACGTGCTCGACCGCGCCAAGGACATGGTGCGCCTCGGCCGCCGCACACTGAACAAGGGCCGGCTGTCCCCGACCGCGATCGAAGCGGGGGTGCGGACCTTGGCCGCCTTCCGTACCTTGGCCGAGCGCCAGGGCGCATCCCGCATCACCGCCGTCGCGACGAGCGCGGTGCGCGAAGCTGCGAACGGCGGCGACTTCATCCAACGCGTGGAGGAGGAGGTCGGCTTGCGCGTGAAGGTCATTCCCGGCCGCGAGGAGGCGCGTTTGATCTTCCTCGGCGTCCGTCACGCCATCGACCTGCGCGGCAAGCCGACGTTGATCGTCGACGTCGGCGGCGGCAGCGCGGAGTTCATCCTGGTCGAGAAGGGCGAGCCGGTCGCACTCGAGAGCCACAAGATCGGCGTCGCCCGGTTGAGTGAGCGGTTTCTCAGCGCCGACCCGCCGGCCGCCAAGGACATCGAGGCGCTCGAAGTGTTTCTCGCCAACCAGCTGGATCCGATGCTGAGCGAATTCCGGCAGCACCGCGTGCGGCGGGTAGTCGGCACGTCCGGCACGCTCCTGAACCTCATCGCCATGGCGGCGCATCTGCGCGGCGACGAGCCCGAATTGCACCTGAACAACGTGTCGGTCGCAGCCGCGGAGATCGCGAAATTGCGCCGCGTGCTCACGCGCGCCGGTCGCGACGCGCGGCTCAAGCTGAAAGGGCTCGACGCGAAGCGCGCCGATCTGATCGTCGCCGGCGCGGTGCTCATCGATTTCGTCCTGCAGCGGCTCGGCGCGCGCGATTTGCTCGCCTGCACGTGGGCGCTGCGGGAGGGCGTGCTGCTCGATTTCATCGCCCGCCACCGCAAGAACATCGAGGAGAACGAACGCTATGTGACGCCGCGCGGCCGCAGCGTGGCCCGCCTCGCCCGCCATCTCGGCGAGACCAGCGAGCACGGCCCGCGCATCGCCAGCCTGGCGCTGCGGATCTTCGATCAGCTCGAGGGCGAGCTGCGCGTGGATGCCGGCGCGCGCGAGCTGCTGGAATATGCCGCGTTACTGCATGACGTGGGCCACCACATCGATCACGCAAACCATCACCGGCATTCCTACTACCTGATCACCAACGGCGAGCTCTTCGGCTTCGCGCGCGAGGAGCTCGAGACGATCGGTCTGCTCGCCCGCTACCACCGGAAGGCGCCCCCGAAGGCGACCGACCCGCAATTTCGCGCGCTGTCAGCGAAAGGCCAGCACACGGTGCGAGCCCTGAGCGGCGTGCTCCGCATCGCCGACGCCCTCGACCGCTCGCATTACGGCGTGGTGCGCGACGTGACCGTCCTGCGCCGCAACGGTCGGGTCACGCTGCAGCTCACCGCGGCGGGCGATGCGCAACTCGAGCGGTGGGAAGCACGCCAGCGCGCGGGCCTCTTGGGCGACGTTCTCGGCCTTGACGTCGAGTTTCGAGTTGGTCCATAGCTCCACACTGGTGCAATGCTCGAGCAGGCGCATCCGTACCCGGGGAAGCTGATCGTCGTCGAAGGCATTGACGGGTCCGGCAAGTCGACGCAGCTCAGCCTGCTCCATCGCTGGCTGCTCTCGCGCGGGGTCAAGGCGTTTTTCACCGAGTGGAACTCGTCCTTACTCGTGCGCCGCTCGATGCGGCGCGGCAAACGGAAGGATTTGCTGACCCCGACCACGTTCAGCCTGCTGCACGCGGTCGATTTCGCCGATCGACTCACGTACAAGATCATCCCGCCGCTCAAAGCCGGCATGGTCGTGCTCGCCGACCGCTACGTCTACACCGCGTTCGCGCGCGACGTGGCGCGCGGGGTGCATCCGGACTGGGTGCGCGCCGTGTACCGCTTCGCCCCGCGTCCCGACCTGGCCCTCTATTTCCGCGTGCCCATCGAGGTCTCGCTCGACCGCCTGCTGATCGGCCGCGCCAAGCTCAAGTACCACGAAGCGGGGATGGACCTCGGGTTGAGCAGCGATCCGGCGGAGAGCTTCCGCCTCTTCCAGAGCCGGGTCATCGACGAGTACGAGCGCCTGTCGCGCGACTACGACCTGCGGGTGGTGGACGCCACGGACGACATCCACGCGCAGCAGCAACGGGTGCGGAAGATGGTCCTGCAGGTGCTGCGCGACTATTACGGCACCGTGGCAGATCTCGCCGCGGCGGCGTCGGACACGGCTTGAACATGCACGGACAGGACAAGGCGTTCTATGGCAACGGGCTGCCCAACCTGAAGGTGGGGCCGCTGCGCGGCAGCCTGATCGTCATCGAGGGCACGGACGGCGTGGGCCGCTCGACGCAGATCGAGCAGCTGATCCCCTGGCTCGAATTGCAGGGCTACGCGGTCACCAACACGGGCTGGACGCGCTCGAACCTGCTGTCGCAGACGATCAATGATGCGAAAGCCGGCCACGCGTTGACGCCGACCACGTTCAGCTTGCTCTATGCCGCCGATTTCGCCGACCGGCTCGAGAACAATGTCATCCCCGCGCTGCGCGCCGGCTTCATCGTGATCGCCGATCGCTACATGTACACGGCGTTCGCCCGCAACGCGGTGATGGGCGCGGACCGGAAATGGACGCGCGATCTGTTCGGATGCGCGCTCATCCCGGACCTGGTCCTCTATTTGAAGATCGACGTCCAGCACCTGATCCCGCGCGTACTGGAGGGCAAGGGCATGGACTATTGGGAATCCGGCATGCACGTGGCGCTCGGCAGCGACATCTTCGACTCGTTCGTGCGCTACCAGACGCGCCTCATTCGCGAGTACAACCGCCTCTCGCGCGAGTTCGGCTTCATCACGATCGACGCACGGGCCCCCATCGATCACCTCCAGGCCGACCTGCGGCGCCAGATTTCGATCTACCTCGAACGGAGCGCCGCGGCGGCGAACAGCGCGGTACCGCCGCTTGTGGCGGTACGGCGATAGCCGCCGGCTGCCGTGGTCGCCCGGATCGGCCAGCGCCGGCGCGAGGCGATGCGCGCGGACGCGATCCCCCAGGAAGTCGAGGTCAAGCTCGCGGTCGACTCCGCCGACACGCTGGGCCGCATTGCCCGCCTGCGTCGGCTCGGCGATTACGGCTTGCGCCCGCGCGGGATCCAACATCTCCACACCGTGTACCTGGACACCGCGGCGCTCTCGCTGGCCCGGTCGGGCGTGGCGCTGCGCGTGCGGCGCAACGGCCGCCGCTGGGAGGCGACCGCCAAGTGGCCCGGGCAGGTCGCCGGCGCGCTGCATGAACGACCGGAGCTGACCATGCCGCTGCGCGACGCGCCGGGCATGCCTTTCGAGCTCCCGGACGGCCCGCTGCGCGACCGGTTGCGCCCGTTCGCGCTCGGGCGGCCGCTCCAACCCATCTTGATCACCGAGGTCGAGCGCCGCCGCCTCGACCTGCAACCCGCCGCGGCGCGCTCCGCGATCGCCCTCGCGGAGCTGGCTCTCGATACCGTGCAGGTATTGGCGCCCAATGCGGAGCCGGCGGCGGACATGTACTGGGAGGTGGAGATCGAACAGCGCGCCGGCTCGCGCGACGACTGCGTGGCGGCGGGACGCGAGCTGCAGCGGCAGTTCGGCTTGCCCCCGTCGCCCGATACCAAGTTCGCGCGGGGCCTGCGCGCCGTGTACGGCGCCGCGGCCCCGAGCGAAAACGGCGCGCTGCGCCTGACCGGCGCCGACACCGTGGCCGCGGCGACCCGCAAGGTCCTCGCCCTCCATCTCGCGCGCCTGCGGGCGAGCGATCACGCCGTCCGCTCCGCGCCCACCGCGGAGCCGCTACATGACATGCGCGTCGCCGTGCGGCGCATGCGTAGCACGCTGCGCCTCGGGCGCCACGCCTTCCCGCCGCGCCAGCGCGCTGCGCTGGCGCGCGAGCTGCGGTGGCTGGGCCGAGAGCTCGGCCGCGTCCGCGATCTGGACGTCCAGCGGGCACTGCTCCACGCGCGGCGCGACGGCACCGATCCGCGTCGGGCTCGCGGTCTGCACGGCTATGGACATCACCTGACGCGACGGCATGCCGCCGCACGCGCAGCCCTGCTCGCCGCGCTGGATTCGCGCCGTTACCGGCAGCTCCTGCTGGCGCTGGAGCGCGCAACGCAGACACCCGCGCGCCCGCCGCGCGGTCGCGCTGCCGAGCCGATGGCGGAGCGCGCACGGCGCGCGGTCAAACGGGCGAGCCGGCGCCTGCTGGAGCGCGGTGAAGCGCTCGGCGAGCTGCCGGAGCCGGACCAGCTGCACGCGCTCCGCATCCGCGTCAAACGCCTGCGCTACACGGTCGAAGCGATCGCCTCGCTCGGGGGCCGCACGGCGCGCGTCACCGTTCAATCGCTCACCGCGCTGCAAGATGCACTCGGCAGCTTCAACGACTCCATGGTGGCCGCGCGCACGATACGGAGCTACCGCGACGGTGTCGCCGGTAGCGCCAGCGATGAAGTGCGACAAGCGCTGGACCAGCTCGCCGATGCCGAGCTGCGCCGAACGGGCGTCGCCCAGGCCGACTTTCGCCGCGCGTGGAAGCGCTTTCGGGCCAAGGCCGCGCGGCGCGAACGCAAGAACCTGCTCCGCACCCTGGGTCAGCTCGGCGCGCCGGCTGCGGAACCGGCCGCGGTCGCACCCCGGGCGCTTTCGTGACAGGTGAACGCAGATGAGCGCAGTGCTATACCTCATGCGACATGGCATCGCGGCGGATCCGACGCGTGACACACGCGACGCGGATCGCGCGCTGACACCGGATGGCGTGCGCAAGACGCGCCGCGTCGCAATGGGCTTGCGCATGCTCGGAATCCAGCCGAGCGTCATCCTCTCCAGCCCACTGCGCCGCGCCGAAGAGACGGCGCAGATCGTCGCGCAGCTTCTGAGCCCCACGCCGACGCTGGAGCTCTACCCGCCGCTGGCCGCCGGCGCGGAACCGGAAGCGGTGCTCAAAAACCTGCGCGTCGGCCGCGGCGTTCAGCAAGTGCTGTTGTGCGGTCACGAGCCCGACCTCGGGCGCCTCGGCTCGTACTTGCTGACCGGCACGGCCGACCTTCTGCAGATGCCGTTCAAAAAAGCCGGGGTAGCCGCCTTCTCGGTCAACGCCATACCGCCGCGCGCGCCCGCCCTGCTGGACTGGTTCCTGACCCCGGCCCAGTTACGCGCGGTGGCGGATTCCCGCAAGTGAGCGCCCCGCGGCGCCACGCGCCGGCCGCCGCGCCGAGCACTCCGCGTCCGCACGGACCGGGTTTTGCCTGACGCCGCGCGTCGGTATCGCGCCGCCCGGTGCGCACCGGATAGCGTGGCGCTAGTTGCGAGCGCGCGCGAGCATTTCGGCCACCGCAACCGACTGTTCGCCATCGAGAAGCGGCCGATTGGATGCGCATCCGACCGAACGAGCCCTGCGTACAGCAGATTGGAGAAAATTTTTGGCGAAAACTTTCATCCCCCGGTGCAGAGGTGGAGTGTGGACATGCGGCAACTTGGACTGCCCAGCGACGCAGTAGAAGACGCAATCCCCGGAAGCGCCGACGATGTGCTTTTACCGTCGCAGTTCTTTGGCACCACGGGCGATCCCCGTTGCGAGCCGGAAAAGCGGCTCATGGTGGCGGTGCTCGAGGAGGCGATCGCATCGTCGTTGGCCGGCATCGGCTCGGATGACGACGAGCAACTCGCCATCGCCCGAGAGGCCCAGCGGTGGTTCGCGAACGAGGATCGCAGCGGGCCCTTCACCTTCTGCACCATCTGCGATGTGCTGGGCCTGAGCTCCGGCCGCGTGCGCCAGTTGCTCGCCGTCTGGCACCAGCGCCGCCTGGCGTTCCGGAGACCGCGCCTGCAAGCCGGCCGGGGCCGGCATCAGGTGCAGGGTCCGGGACGGCGCACCCGCCGCGCCGCCTGAGCCTCCCATCGCTGCCCCGTCACCGCGGTCGCGCGGAGTGGCGCATGTGGCGCGCCGACCTTGAAATGCGCGCCACCAACTGCGAAAGCCATCATCGTCGCAGGCCGCGCCACGAGCGACCGGAACGCAACGATGATCGACGTACTGGTCATGATCCTCGCCGGTGGACGCGGAGAGCGCCTTTATCCGCTCACCCGCGACCGCGCGAAACCGGCCGTGCCGTTCGGCGGCCGCTACCGGATCATCGACTTCGTGCTCAGCAATTTCATCAACAGCGGGTTCTTCCGCATCAAGGTGCTGTCACAGTACCGGAGCAATTCGCTGTTGATTCACCTGGCCCGGGGTTTCAACTTCGGCTCACTCGCCGAGCATTACGTGGACCCCATCCCCGCGCAGCAAGGTGTAGGCGAGCTGGGGTGGTATCTCGGCACGGCGGACGCCATCTTCCAAAACCTGTCCGTGGTGCAGGACGAGCTGCCGAAGGACGTCGCGATCTTCGGCGGCGATCACATCTACAAGATGGACGTGCGCCAGATGATGGATGCCCATCGCGAGCACGGCGCCGCCGTCACCGTCGCCGCTCTACCCTACGATCGCGACGAGGCCGCCGGCCAATTCGGCGTGATCGAGGTCGATGAGCACTGGCGCATCATCGGTTTCCAGGAGAAGCCCGCCGACCCCAAACCGATGCCCGGCAATCCGCGGAAAGCCCTGGTCTCCATGGGGAACTACGTGTTCGCGACGCAGGCGCTCGAGGAAGCACTGCACACCGACCATCGCGACGCGGGCTCCACGCACGACTTCGGCAGGGACGTCATCCCGGCGATGATCAACCGGTACCCCGTGTACGCGTACAACTTCCTCGACAACATCGTGCCGGGTGAAGCCGCGCGCGAGCGCGGTTACTGGCGCGACGTCGGGACCATCGACTCCTACTTCGACGCCAACATGGACCTCCGCAGCGTCGCGCCGATGCTCAACCTGTACAACCACGCCTGGCCGGTGCGTTCCGCCCTGCTGCAGTACCCACCGGCCAAGTTCGTGTTCGACATCGAGGGCCGCCGCGGCTGCGCAATCGACAGCGTGGTCGCGAACGGCGCGATCATCTCGGGCGGCAGCGTGCGCGACTCGGTGGTGTTCAACAACGTGTTCATTCACAGCTACTGCGACATCGCCGAGTCGATCCTGATGCAGGGCGGCAACATCGGCCGCGGCGTCCGCTTGCGGCGGGTGATCTGCGACAAGTACGTGACCATCGAGGACGGGACGGTGATCGGCGAGAACCTCGAGGAGGATGCGCAGCGCTTCCACGTGAGCCCGGGCGGCGTGGTGGTGATCCCGAAGGGAGCGATCGTCCCTCGCGAGGGGCCGTTGCAGCAGACGACGTCACTGCCGCCGCCGGGCAGCATCCAGCCGCGCATTCACGAGCCCGGCGCGGTCAAGATCACGCCCGAAAGCACCGAGAGCTGACTCCGTGCGCATCGCCTTCGTCAGCTCGGAGGTGCGCCCGTTCAGCCAGACCGGCGGTCTGGCGGACGTGTCCGAGGCGCTCCCGGCCGCACTCGCCGCGCTCGGCTGCGACGTGACCGTCATCAGCCCGCTCTACCGCAACGCCGCCGAAGCCCTGGCGCGCCTCGACGAGCCTCTGGATACGATCGAGGGGCCGCCGGTGCCGACCGCCGGCGCGCCGCAGCCGCTGCGCTATCGCACGCTGAAGCGCGCCGGCTGCCGTCTGGTCTTCGTCGAGCACGCCGGCTTCTACGACCGGCCCAACCTATATGTCGATTCCAGCGGCGCGGATTACGCCGACAATGTCGCTCGCTTCGCGTTCCTCTGTCGCGCGGCGCTGGCGTACCACGGCGCACGGCCGCCGGACATGTTTCACTGCAACGACTGGCAGACCGCGTTGTTGCCCGTGTACCTGCGGGCCGCGGGACGCACCGATACGCGCTCGCTGATGACGATCCACAACCTCGGCTATCAGGGACTCTCCCCGGCCACCGACCTCGCCGCCGCCCAGCTCGACGCTTCGTGGTTCCACATCGACGGGCTGGAATTTTACGGTCGGCTCAACCTGCTGAAGGGGGGCCTGCTGTACGCCGACGCGATCACGGCCGTCTCGCCGTCGTATGCCGAGGAAATCCAGACGCCGCTCGCCGGCTGGGGGCTGGACGGCGTGCTGCGCGCGCAGCGCCACAAGCTGCGCGGAATCTTGAACGGCATCGACGTCGCGCGGTGGAATCCGGCCGAGGATCCGCACATCGCGAAGCGGTACAGCGCCGACGACCTGGCGGGAAAGGCCGCGTGCAAACGCGCGCTCCAGCGGCGCAGTGGCCTGCCGCTGGAGCGGAACGCCTTCCTGATGGGCGCGATCAGCCGCTTCGATGCACAAAAGGGACTGCCGCTCATCTGCGATGCCTTCCCGATCGTAGCGCCCCTCGGGGCACAGCTGGTCGTGCTCGGTTCCGGCGATCCCGCCATTGCGGCGCGCGTGCGAACCCTCGCCGCGGCGTATCCGGGCCAGGTCTCCGCGACCATCGGGTTCGACGACGCTTACGCGCATCAGATCGAAGCCGGCGCGGATGCCTTCCTGATGCCGAGCGCGTACGAGCCCTGCGGGCTCAACCAGATGTACAGCCAGCGCTACGGTACCGTGCCGATCGTCCATGCCACGGGAGGACTGAAGGACACGGTTACCGACTACAGCCCGGAGCGTCTGGCCGCTGGTCAGGCCTCGGGATTTCGGTTCGACGTTTTTGATGCGGCCCATGTGGCCGCCGCGATGTTGCGCGCCTGGCGCGTGTACCGGGAGACGCCGCGGTCGTGGCGGCGGTTGATGGTCGACATCATGCGCCTGGATAATTCCTGGGCCCGCAGCGCCCGCGCGTACCTCGCGCTCTACCAGACGCTCGCCCCGCCGGCGCGCCCGGCGCGACAGCGCCGGGCGGCGACACCGCCCGCCGGCCGCGCGCGCGGATGACCGACCGACCGGCGCCGGCCCACGTCCCGGTGCTGCTCGATGAAGTGCTGGCGCATCTCGCACCGCGCCCGGGCGGACGCTACATCGACGCTACCGTCAGCAGCGGAGGACACGCGCGCGCCCTGCTCGCGGCATCCGCACCCGCGGGCGGCGTGCTCGGCATCGATCGCGACCGCGAGGTGCTCGCCGCCGCGCGCGAGCACCTCGCGGAGGCGATCGCAGCCGGCCGCGTACAGCTCGTGCACGACAGCTTCGCCAACCTGGGCGAGATCGCCGCCGCATAC
Source organism: Binatia bacterium (assembly GCA_050176585.1). Taxonomy (GTDB): domain Bacteria; phylum Desulfobacterota; class Binatia; order HRBIN30; family CADEER01; genus CAYYWP01. The sequence goes on along the minus strand of JBFXHX010000035.1, from coordinate 6,266 downwards.
GGCTTTGCGGCCGCCGACGGCATTCTGTTCGATCTCGGGCTCAGCTCCTACCACCTTGACGCGAGCGGCCGGGGTTTCGCGTTCGCGCGCGACGACGAGCCGCTCGACATGCGCTTCGACCCCGAGGACCCGAACGGCGAGCCCGCCGCCGCGATCATCGCCACCCGCGATGCGCGAGAGCTCACCGAGATCCTGCGCACCTACGGGGAGGAGCGGTTCGCCTCCCGCATCGCGCGCACGATCGTCGCCCGACGGCGTACCGAGCCGATCGCGACGAGCGGGCAGCTCTTGACCGTGATCGAGCAGTCGCTGCCGCCCGCCGTGCGCTGGCGCGCCAGGCGCGATGCGGCGCGCGTGTTTCAGGCGTTCCGCATTGCCGCCAACCGCGAGCTCGACGCAGTCGCGGCGGCGTTGCCGCAGGCCGTCGCCGCGCTGGCGCCCGGGGGCCGACTCGTCCTGCTGTCGTTCCACTCGCTGGAGGACCGCCTAGTGAAGCACTTCCTCCGCCAAGAGGTGGCCGAAGGCCGCCTGCGGCTGCTGACCAAGAAACCGATCCTGCCGAGTGAAGCCGAGATAGCCGCCAACCCGCGCGCGGCGAGCGCGAAGCTCCGCGCCGCCGAGCGCGTCGCGACCGAAGGACCCAGCGGCACCTGATCCGAGCGGTCGCGCGCGGGCGCAACCGCTCGTCAGCGGCCGCCCGTGGCCTCGCGCAGGATGGCGGCGACGTGCTCGCGGAGCGAGCCGCCGCGGCAGCCGAAGCGGCCGCGAGTGGCGAGCGCGATCTCCTTGCCCACGATGTCGGCCGTGATCAGCTCGGTCACGAAGTAGCACATGGCGTCGCGCATCTGCCGCTGCCGGAGCCGGCGGCGCGCGTCGCGCTGCGCCGGGGTGAGCCCGAGCGCGCGCGTGTCCGGCAGCGTCTCCCCCATGAGCTCGCGCAGCACGCGCCGCAGCCGCAACTCCCATCCGGGCGGTAGCGTCACGATCAACTCGCCGGACCGTTTGCCATGGCGGGCTTTGATGGGCTGCGCACGACTCATGCAGCGGCATCGGTAGCAGCGCCGCGGAGCTTTGTCCACGTTTGTGCGCGCGCACACGCTGCGCGCGGTTCCGAGGCACGACACGCAGCGATCCGGGGCTCACTCCTCGCCGGACTCGAGCTCGATGCCGATGCGATAAATGTCGCGCGCCGACCAGCCGCTTTCGTCGGCCAGCGCCTTTGCGATCTCTTTCAAATGCAGACCGGCGGAGCGCCGGCGCGCCACCTCGGCGCGCAGCGCCTCGGCAGGCATCGCTGGCGCAGGGTTTTCTGGCGGCGCTATCAGCAACGTCACCTCGCCGCGCACCACCAGCCCGCCGGCGCGCGCGGCCAGCTCGGCCGCGGTGCCGCGCGCGAAGTCCTCGTAGAGCTTCGTGACCTCCCGCGCCACGACGACGCCGCGGTCCGGCTGCAGCGCGGCGAGATCGGTGAGCGCGGCGGCGAGGCGGCGGCCCGCTTCGAAGCAGACGACCGTGCGCTCCTCGTGCGCGACGCGCTCGAAAAAGGCCCGGCGCGCCGCCGCTTTCGCGGGAATGAAGCCCTCGAAGGCGAAGCGATCGGTCGGCACTCCGGCGGCGGAGAGCCCAGCCATGATCGCCGATGGGCCCGGAATCGGCACGACGCGAATGCCGGCGTCGATGGCGGCGCGGACGAGGCGGTAGCCGGGGTCGGCGATGGCCGGCGTCCCCGCATCCGAGATCAGCGCGATATCCTCGCCGCTCTTGAGGCGCTCGACCAGGCGGGGCGCGCGCTCCCGCTCGACGTGATCGAAGTAGCTCGTCAGCGGGGTGGTGATGCCGAAATGCGAGAGCAGGATGCGGCTGTGCCGCGTGTCCTCGGCGGCGATCAGCGCCACCTCCTTGAGCACCCGCAGCGCGCGCATCGTGATGTCTTCCAGATTCCCGAGCGGCGTGGCCACCACGTACAGCGTCCCCGTCATCAGCCGACCTCACTCGTGAGACGTCAGTGCGGCATGCACTCGCCAGCGCTCTTTCCACCGGCGCGCCGCTCGCTACTACCGCGGTGGTCGGCGGCGCGCCAGCGCGCACGGCAGCGGCACCTGCCTTGCCCTGCTCACCCCACCTTGTTACGACCCCGACGGATCCGCACGCCCTGCGCGCCGAGGAGACACGCCGAACATGCCCGCCTCGTTCATCCATCGCGTCGATTTGGAGGGCCTGGCCGAGAAAGTCGGCACGCCCTTCTACGTATACGACGCCGCGACCTTGCGCAGCCGCATCGACGACGTCCGGGCGATCGCCCCCGGAGACGGTATTCAGGCGCGCTATGCCATGAAGGCGTGCTCGCTCCGGCGCCTGCTGGAAGTGATCCAGCAGGCCGGCATCTGGATCGACGCGGTGTCCGGCAACGAAGTCCTGCGCGCGATCGCTGCCGGCTTTGCGCCCGCGCAGCGGCCGCCGATCGTCATGCTCACCGCGGACGTGTTCCGCGACAATGCGCTCGAGGTCGTGCTCGAGCACGACATCCTGCCGAACGTCGGCTCCCCCGCGATGCTCGACGCGCTGCAGCGCGCCGGCTACCGCGGCGCCATCGGCGTGCGCGTGAATCCGGGCTTCGGACACGGCCACGTGCAGTCGTGCGACACGGGCGGTCCGAGCTCCAAGCACGGCATCTGGGCGGACGATCTGGACGCGGTGCGCCGCGCGGCCGAACGGGCCGGCTATCCGATCGCCTTGCTGCACGCGCACGTCGGCAGCGGGCCGGCCATCGACGAGTTCACCGCCAACATGGGTCGGCTCGAGCAGTTCTTCGCCGAGTGCGTGGCCGACTTCCCCGATCTCGAGGCCGTGAACTTCGGCGGTGGCATCCCGCATCCGTACCGCCCGGAGGCGCCGAGCATCGATCTCCGCCCCGTGGGCACCGCGCTGCGCACCGCGCGCGACCGCCTGAGCGCCCGCGCGCGGCGGCCGCTGCGCATCGAAATCGAGCCCGGGCGCTACTTCACCGCGCCGAGCGCGGCGCTGGTCGCGCGGGTCACCGACGTGAAGGGCACGCGCACCAATGAGAAGGGCACGGGGCACACGTTCGTGATGGTCGACGCCGGATTCAACGACCTGGTGCGGCCCGCGATGTACGGATCGTACCACCACATCACGGTGCACGGCGCCGATCCGCGCGCACCACGCGCGCCGCTGGTCATCGCCGGCCCTCTGTGCGAATCGGGCGACGTGTTCACCCGCGATGACCGCGAGCTGCTCGACCCGCGGCTGCTGCCGGTGCCGCGGATCGGCGACCTGCTCGTGCTCCACGACGCGGGAGCCTACGGCGTGCAGATGAGCTCGCAATACAACTCGCTCGGCCGTGTCCCTCAAGTATGGATCGAGAACGGCTCCGCGCATCTCGCCTCGCGACGCGAGACGCTGGCAGACGTCGTCCGCACTGAGTGCTTTGAGCGGCTCAGCTGAATCCGCCGCGCCCGCGGGCCAGGCGGCGGGCGCGGGCGGCGCGCGAAGCGGCGGCGAACCGCTGACGCCCTACGTCAGCCCCGATCAGCATCTTCCCGAGCTCACAGCCAGCGCGCTCGTCCTCGGCACGCTGCTCTCGGCGGCCTTCGGCTTGGTGAACGCGTATCTCGCGCTGAAGGTCGGCCTGACCGCCTCCGCATCGATTCCCGCCGCCGTGCTGTCGATGGCGATCCTGCGCGGCCTGCTGCGGCGCGGAACGATTCTCGAGAACAACGTCGTGCAGAGCATCGCCTCAGCGGGAGACTCCCTGGCCGCCGGCGTCGCCTTCACCATACCCGCGCTCCTCTTTCTCGGCCTCGCGCCGAGCGAATTTCGCCTCGTATTGATGGCGGCGACCGCCGGGTGTTTGGGCGTGTTGATGATGGTACCGCTGCGCCACGAGCTCACCGTCGCCGAGCACGGGCGCCTGGCATTTCCCGAGGGCTCCGCGTGCGCGGCCGTGTTGATCGCCGGCGACCGCGGCCGTGCGCAAGCCCTGCCGGTATTCATCGGCATCGCGCTCGGGGGTCTGTACCAGCTCGCGATGCGCGGCCTCGGCCTCTGGCGCGAGAGCGTGTTCGCCAGCGTCGGCGCGCTGCACAAGCTCTCGATTGGCGCGGAGCTGACGCCGCTGTTCTTGGGGGTTGGTTATCTCATCGGGGCGCGCATCGCGGCGCTCATGCTCTGCGGCGGTCTGCTGGCGTGGATGGTGTTGATCCCGCTGTTCGATGCGACGGCGGGCGGGACCGTCGGCGCCGCGCTCGGCTTGCCGCCCGATCTGGCGTCGCAGGACGCGTGGCACGTCTGGCGCACCGCGGTGCGGTTCGTCGGCGCCGGCGCCGTGGCATGCGGCGGGGCGTGGTCGATCGCGCGTGCAGTGCCGGAAATGCACCGCGCCCTGATGCGCCGGGCCCCGCGCGCCGGTGCGAGCGCCCGCATTCGCACCGAGCGCGATCTCAGCGGCCCCGTGATTATCGGCGGCGTGCTGCTCTGCGGCGGCGCCATGTGGCTCGTACCGGCGTTCGAGATGGGCCTGCCCGAAGTGCTGCTGGCGCTCGTCTTTGCCTACTTTTTCGTCCTCGTCTCGGCGCGCATCGTCGGCCTGATCGGCACGACGTCACAACCGGTGTCCGGGATGACCATCGCCGCGCTGCTCGCCGCCGGTTTGGTGCTGCGCATGCTCGGGTACGAGGGCACCGCCGGAATGGCGGCTACGCTGTCGGTGGCGGCGATCGTGTGCACGGCGATCGCGATCGGCGGCGACATCAGTCAGGACCTCAAATGCGGAGCCCTGGTCGGCGCGACGCCGCGCGCCCTCGAGGTCGGCCAGATCGTCGGGGCGCTTGCGGCCGCGCTGCGCGTAGGCTGGGCGCTGTCCCTGTTACACAGCGCGTATACCATCGGCTCCGCCGCGCTGCCGGCGCCGCAAGCGAAGCTCATGGCCACGCTCGCGCAGGGCGTCATGCACGGCGAGCTGCCGTGGGCGTTGCTCGCGCTCGGCGCCGTGCTGGCCGCCGCGGTGGAGCTGGCCGGGTTCGCCAGCCTGCCCTTCGCCATCGGCTTGTATCTGCCGATCACCACGTCGGCCTCGCTGATCTTCGGCGGGCTCATCGCCGAGGTGTGGAAGCGCCGCGGCCATGGAGAGGATCCGGCGACGCTCTTCGGCTCCGGCCTCATTGCCGGCGATGCGCTGCTCGGCGTCGTGTTCGCGGGTCTGATCGTCGCCGGCTACGACGGCATTTTCGCGGTGCGCACGCCAGCTGCTGGCGGGTGGTTCGAAGCGGGCTTGACGCTCGCCGCATTCGCCGCGTTGGCGCTCGTGCTGATCCGCTACGCGCGCCGCGCACCGGCGAGCTGACCGATCGGCTCGGCCGATCCGATCGACAGCGCGCGCCCGCGGGTCAGGCGGGGGCAATGCCGGCGACCGGCGTCGCGGCGCGCACGGCGCGCAACACGGCAGCGGCGACCGCGGAAGTCGCGGCGTGCTGCAGCGCGATGCGGTCGAGCGCGGTGCGCAAGGCGCGCCGGCCGGAGCCCGTCGACAGCACGAAGAGCGTGTCGCCATCCACGCGCGTATGCGTGGGACGGATCGTTTGCGCGAACCCGTCGTGCGCCTGCTCGGCCACCTCGGTGGCGTCCTCGCGCGCGAGCGCGACGTCGGTGACCAGCACGCCGATCGCCGTATTGCCGAACGGCACCCGTGCACCGGCCGCGAGCAGCTCGCCGACGGGTTGGAAGCCTTTTCCCCGCGCGGCGCGCACCCCGGCGACGATCGCGCCCGCGGCAGGGTCGACGACCTCGCCAAACGCGTTGACCGCGATCAGCGCCGCGATCCGCGCGCCGGAGGGCAGGACCGCCTCCGCCATGCCGACCCCGGCCTTCGTGCAGCGCGCCATGCCGCCGGCCTTGCCCACGGTGGCGCCGGTTCCCGCGCCGACGGAGCCCTCGGCCGGCGCGCCGGCGCGCGCTACCTCACAGGCGGCGTATCCCGCGGCGGCGTCGGGATGCGCATGCGGATCGCCGACGCCGAGATCGTAGAGCCCCGCCGCGCCGACGATGGGAATGCACGCGTGCGCGGTGCGGAATCCCGCGCCGCGCTCGCCGAGCCAGCGGACCACGCCGTCGCACGCCGACAGGCCGAACACGCTGCCGCCGGTCAAGAGCACGCCGTGCACGTGGCGGGGGTCGACGCCTTTGGTGAGCTTGAAGATCTCCGTCTCGCGCGTACAGGGGGCGCCACCGCGGATGGCGACGGCGCCGAT
>JBFXHX010000034.1:36120-41317 GCA_050176585.1 Binatia bacterium | reverse complement strand
CGCGGAACGCACCGTCATCCTCTCGACGCACATCCTGCAAGAGGTCACGCAGATCTGTCAGAAGGTCGTGATCATCAACGAGGGGCGCGTGGCGGTGGAAGACCGCATCGAACACCTTACCGAGCACGGCACTCTCGAGGAAGTCTTCATGCGTTACATCAGCCGCGTACACGGCGAAGAGGCCGTGGCATGAAAAACACCCTCGCCATCGCCGCCAAGGACATCCGCTCGCAGTTCGTCTCGCCGATCGCGTACGTCGTGCTGACCGGCTTCGTGCTGCTGGCCGGATGGTTCTTCTTCAACATGCTCGCGCGCTTCAGCTTCCTGCTGAACCTGTACATGAGCTTTCGCGATCCGGAGGCCATGCAGCGGCTGAACCTGAACGACTTCGTCGTCTCGCCGCTGCTGCAGAACCTCTCCATCGTGCTGGTCATCCTGGTCCCGGTCATCACGATGCGCAGCTTCGCCGAGGAGAAGCGCACCGGCACCTATGAGCTGCTCATGACCTCGCCGATCTCGGTGACCGAGGTCGTGCTCGGCAAGTTTCTCGGTGCGTTCGCCTTCGTGTTCTTCATGGTGCTGCTCACCGCCGTCTATCCGCTGATCCTCTTCCTGTTCGGCAACCCTGAGCCCGGCGTCGTGCTGAGCGGCTTGCTCGGTCTGTTGCTCATGGCCGCGGCGTTCGTCTCGGTGGGACTGCTGACGTCCTCGTTCACGGAAAACCAGATCATCGCCGCGGTGAGCTGCCTCGTCACGCTGCTGCTGCTGTGGGTGATCGCGTGGCCGGCAGAAACCGCGGGGCCAACGCTCGGCGCGGTGCTGAAGTACCTGTCCCTCACCGACCATTTCGCGGAGATGGTGCGCGGCGTCATCAACACCAGCGATCTGGTGTACTTCTTCAGCGTGATCGTCCTCGCGCTGTTCCTCACCCAGCGCTCGGTCGAGTCGGTTCGGTGGAGATAAAGCCCGTGCGACGCAGCAGTGGTCTGCTCGGCCTGATCGGCGTCATCCTCCTGCTCTTCGCCGGCATCGCCTTGGTGCTGACGCGGGCGGCGACGGTGTTCGACGTCGTCTACATCCTCGCGCATGCCGTGCTCGGGCTGCTCGCCCTGATCGCCTACCTGAGCACTGGGCTGGAAAGCCTGCGCAGCGTCCTGGGCGAGCGCTCCACCCGCTACGGCATCAATACGGCCGTGGGCTCGCTGTTCTTCGTGGCGATCATCGCCGGCCTCAATTTCCTCGCGTATCGGTACAACACGCGGTTCGACCTCACGGCCGAGAAAGTGTACAGCCTCTCGCCGCAGTCGCTGCAGGTGCTGAACGCCTTGACCAAGCCCCTGCAAATCGAGGCCTTCGTCGAAGGCGGCATCGATCCGGGGCTCGAGGAGCAGCTCGACACCTACCGGGCGGCATCGGACAAAGTCAGCTACCGCATCATCGATCCGGACCGCGAGCCCGAACTGGCCGAGCGCTACGGCGTGAAAGCTTACAACACCGTGCACCTCACGTACGGGGACGCGAAGACCCAGGTCACGGACCCGACCGAGGAAAACCTCACCAACGCCCTGATCAAGCTGACGCGCGCCTCGTCACAGACCGTCTGCGTCATCGAAGGTCACGGGGAGCCCGATCTCGAAGATGCCGACCGGCCGAATGGGTTCGCGCTGGTGAAGCAGGCGCTCGAGAACGAAACCTACCAGGTGAAGAAGGTCCTGCTGGCGTCGCTCGACAAGGTGCCGGACGATTGCAGCCTGGTGCTCGTCGCCGGCCCGACGCGCCCCTACCTCGCACAGGAGCTCCCGCAGCTCGACGCGTACATCAAGCGCGGCGGCCGCGTCCTGTTCATGCTGCCGCCGCAGCGCGCGCAGGAGTTCGCCAGCTTGCTCGAGCCCTACGGCGTGAAACTCGGCGAGGATATCGTGGTGGATCAGGTGGTGCGGCTCTTCCAGGGCCCCGCGCTCGGCCTGGCACCCCTCGTGGACACCTACGACACGACGCAGGAGATCACCAAGGAGCTAAAAGGGCGGACCATCTTCCCGATGACCCGTTCCGTGTCCGCCGCCGCGGATGGCAAGCCCGGCGTGAAGGCCACGGAGCTGGTGAAGACGAGTCCCTCCAGTTGGGCGGAGACGGATCTCACGGCCCTCTTTCAGAAGCAGGAAGCGGTGCTGCAGGACACCGACCGGAAGGGGCCCGTGCCGATCGCGGTCGCGGTCGAGCTCGATTTGAAGCAGCTCGGCGGCGCCGATGGCAAGGATGCGCGCCTGGCGGTCTTCGGGTCGAGCGAGTTCGCCGAAAACCGTAACCTCGAAGGCACCTTCTTCAATCGCGACCTCCTCCTCAACACCGTCGGCTGGTTGGCGGGCCAATCGGATCTCGTCTCCATCCGTCCACGCGCTTTGCGCGCTTCGCGCGTCAACTTCACTGAGCGCGAAGGCCGCGCGATCTTCTACCTCTCGGTCCTCGTCCTCCCCGAGTTGCTCCTGCTCACCGGCCTCGCCGTGTGGTGGCGCCGCGAGTAATCGCGCACCGCTTCACCCATGCGTCTGCGCTATACGCTGATCCTGGCGCTCCTGCTGATCGGGCTGGGCGCCTACCTCTACTTCGTCGAGTCCAAACGCATCGGCGAGGAGGCCAAGAAGGACAAGCTCGTCTCCGTCTCGGCCGACGAGGTGACCGGCATCGCGCTCAATTACCCGAACCGGTTCGAGGCGACCCTCGAGTTGCGCGACGGCAGGTGGCATCTGGCGAAGCCCATGGATGCCCTCGCCGACCCGACCACGGTTTCCGGCGTGTTGAAGTCCCTCACCGAGGCCGAGCTGACGAAGACGCTCGACAACCCGCCGCAGGACCTGGCGCCGTTCGGCCTCGCGCCGCCGATGGCGACGATCACGCTGACGGCCAAGGACAAGCAGGTACCGCCGCTCAAGGTCGGCAAGACCACGGCCGTGAGCTCCTCGACCTACGTCCAGCGCGGTGACGACCCGAAGATCTATCTCACCAGCGCGAACTTCCATCGGGAAGTCGACAAGAAGCTCAACGACTTCCGCGACAAGCTGATCGTCGCGTTCGACGAGGCAGACGTCAGCACGCTCACGCTGAGCGGCCCGGGCGGCAACATCGAGCTCGTGAAGCACAAAGACGGCTGGATGATCGAGAAACCGCGCGAGCTGCAGGCCGATGACGTCACGGTCCGCAACCTCATCTCGACGATCCGCAACATGCGGGCGGATGACTTCGCCAGCGATAGCACCTTGCCGGCGGACCTGGCGCAGTTGGGCCTCGAGCGGCCGCTGCGCGAGATCGCGCTGCGCTCCGGTCCCGACAGCAAAGAGACGCGACTGCTGTTCGGCGATGAGGTCGAGAACGGCATGTACCTGAAGGTCGCCGACAAGCCGACCACCTACATCATCGGACAATGGGCGGCGCGCGAGCTCGGCAAGAGCCTCGGCGAGCTGCGCGAGAAAACGGTGCTGGCGTTCGCCCCCTCGTCGGTCGGTCGCGTCGACGTCCGCAGGGCGGACGGCGAGTCGTTCGCGTTGGTCCAGACCGCCGACGGATGGTCCGTGGAGAATGCCGACGGCCCCTCGCAGGCAGACAAGATCAAGACCTTCGTCGGGGCGCTCTCAGAGCTGAAAGGCTCGCGCGTGCTCGCAGACGCCTCCGAAGGCGTGGAACCTTTCGGATTGAGCGCGCCCGCGATGGAGATCACCGTGACCGGTAGCGATGGCGCCAAGATCGGCGCGACCAAGGTGGCCGTCAAACCCAGCGAGGCCGGCGCAGCGCGCTATACCGCTCTGCGGGAAACGGACGGTGCGATCATCGAGCTGCGCGACTACCATTACAAGCAGCTCGATCATAAGCGCGCCGACTTCGTCCAGGCGGCGGTGCCCGCCGCACCGGGCGCGCCCGCTCCTGCCGCAGCTGGCGTACCTCCGGCACCCGCCGCTCCCGCCGCGAACGCGCCTGCACCAACAACAGCGGCGCCGGCGCCGGCGGCGCATTGACGGCGGAGCGCGCTGCCGCCGGATTGATTCGTGCGGCGCCGCAGGTGCCGCGGCTGCATGCAGAGGGCGCCCGTGTCGAGGCTACGCCCGGAGGGCGGCCAACGCCGCCAGTAAAGCAGCCACTTCCTCTTCCGTGCCGACCGTGATCCGCAGCGCGTCGCGGAGCTCCGGCGTCGCGAAGTAGCGCACCAGGATGTGCCGCTCTTTCAGCGCCGCGTACACGGGGTGCTGGTCGATGCCGGGCCGACGGGCGAGCACGAAGTTCGCCTGGCTCGGCGGGACCTCGTAGCCGAGATCGCGCAAGCCGTCGGTCAGCCGCGCGCGCGTGCGCAGTACCCGCCCGACGTGCTCGCGCATCACCGTGTCGTCCGCGAGCGCGGCCGCTCCCGCGGCAATGCTCACCCGGTTCAGATTGTACGAGTCTTTGACCTTGCAGAGCTCCTCGATCAGCGGCGGCGGGCCGAACGCGAGCCCGACGCGCATGCCGGCGAGCGAGTAGGATTTCGACAGCGTGCGCAGCACGAGCAGGTTTTCGAGCTGTCCTGCCAGGCGCAGGCTCGAATCGTCGGCGAAGTCCACGTATGCCTCATCCACGACCAGCAGGCCGGTGAGCCGACCCGCCAGCGCCGCGATGTCGTCGACGGCGACGCAGGTGCCCGAGGGCGCGTTCGGATTGCAGACGATGGTGACCCGCGCCTGCGCCTGCGCCAACTCCGCAGGCAACCGCCAACCGTCTGCCCACGGCAGGCGCACGATGCTCGCGGCGGCGATCTCGCCGAGGGTGTCGTAGAGGCTGTACGTCGGATGCGGATACGCGACCCGGTCGCCGGGATCGATGCACGCGCGCAGCACGATCGCCAGCAGGTCGTCGGAGCCGTTGCCGGCCAAGAGGTGCTCGCGCGTGAACCCGTAGCGCCGCGCGGCGGCGTCGCGCAGGGCGTTGGCCATCGGATCGGGGTAGAGCCGCACGTCGTCGCCGGCGCAAGCCGCGATCGCCTCGCGGACGGCGCGCGCGGGCGGGTACGGGTTTTCGTTGGTGTTCAGCTTGACGAACCCCGGCTGCTGGGGCTGCTCGCCGGGCGCGTAGCCGTCCATCGCGCGCACGCGCGGGCGGATGAAGTCGAGGCGCGACATACGTCGCGGGAGCATAGCCCGCCGCGCCAGGGCGCGGAACCCCGCTGCCCTCTGCT
>JBFXHX010000034.1:16343-36020 GCA_050176585.1 Binatia bacterium | reverse complement strand
CCCTCTGCTCTGGGCGGTTGACCGCCGCGTGGACAGACCGCTAGCGAGCGTTGGATGCCCCCTCCCCCGCTGCGCATCGGCACGCTCGGCGCCGCCCGCATCACGCCGGTGGCGCTCATCCGCCCGGCGCGTTTCGTGCCCGAGGTCGCGGTCACGGCGATCGCCGCGCGCGACCCGGCTCGCGCGCGCGCGTTTGCCGCGCGACACGGCATCGCTCGCGTGCACGACTCGTACGCCAGCCTCATCGCCGATCCGGAGATCGATGCGGTCTACAATCCGCTGCCCAACAGCCATCACGCCGAGTGGACGATCCGGGCGCTCGAAGCCGGAAAACACGTGCTCTGCGAGAAACCGCTGGCGGCGAACGTGGACGAAGCGCGCGCGATGGCCGACGCGGCGATGCGCTGCGATAAGCGGCTGATCGAGGCGTTCCACTGGCGCTTTCATCCGCTCGCCGAGCGCATGCGCTCGATCATCGCGGCGGGGACGATCGGCGCGGTGCGCCACATCGACGCGGCCATGTGCTTGCCGCTCCCGTTACCCGGCGACATTCGGTACCGCTATGAGCTCGCCGGCGGCGCGACGATGGATCTCGGCTGTTACACGATCAGCCTCGTACGCTTTCTCGCCGGGGCCGAGCCCGAGGTCGCGCGCGCCGAAGCCCGCCTGTCCTCGCCGAACGTGGATCGCTGCATGACCGCCGAGTTGCGCTTCGCCGACGGCTGCACGGCGCGCATCCTCTGCTCGCTGTTCTCGCGGCGGTTGCTCAAGCTGCAGGCCATCGTGCGCGGCGATCGCGGCGAGCTGCGCGTGCTCAACCCCTACGCCCCGCAGTATTACAACCGACTGACGGTGCATACCGCGTTGGGCACGACGCGGGAGCGCGTGCCCGGACAGGCGAGCTACTACTACCAGCTCCGCGCATTCGCCCACGCGGTGCGCAGCGGGGACCCGACGCCCGCCGATCCGCCGGACAGCATCGCCAACATGGCGGTGATCGACGCCGTGTATAAGCGCGCCGGCCTGCCGCGCCGCGGCACATAGGAGAAGGGTGTTACGGGGTCAATCAGGTTAGGGGAATGCGTGCGCTGCAGCTCGGGGCCGCGCGGCCGTTTGGATGATCCGGCGGACGCTCGGGATGGATGTGCCCAGCATGTCCGCAGCAACTCACGGCCAGACCAGCTCTGAACCCGACCGCTCAACCCGAACCCGTAACCGCTAGCCTCTGCTACGCAGAGCTTGCCTACGAATTGGCCGAGGCTGCCCGAATCGCTCGCCAGATGCGGTCGGGCGTGAGCGGAGTTTCCATGAGCTCGAGCTTCAGATGCGACAGCGCGTCTTCGATCGCGCTCGGAATGGCGCCGAGTGGGGCGGTCACACCGGACTCGCCGACCCCCTTCATGCCCATCGGGGTAAACGGCGACGGCGTCGACTGGTGACCGATCACGCACGGCGGCATCTCCACGGCGGTCGGGATCGTGTAGTCCATGAACGTCGCCGTCTTCAGCTGCCCGGCCTCGTCGTACACCATGTTTTCGTACAGCGCCGCGCCGAGGCCCTGGGCGACGCCGCCGAGGAGGTTGCCCTCGGCCAGGAGCGGATTGATGATCGGACCGCTGTCGTGGAGGATCGCGTAGTTGAGCACCTTCACGACGCCGGTCTCGGTGTCGACCTCGACCACGGCCGCCGCGGCCCCATAGGGCCAGGTGGGGTACGGGCTGAGGCGGCCGTCGACCTCGGGCCGGTGGTGAACGTTGCCGATGCGGAAATACCGGGTCGACTCGAGCCCGGGCTCCACGCCTGAGGCCTCGCGGCCGTATGCGTGGCGATAGATGAGGCTCGCCACCTCCTTGAAGGGGATGTGCCGCGACGGGGCGCCCTTGACGTAGATGCGGCCATCTTCTGCATCGAGGTCGGCGGGCGTGACCTCGAGCGCCTTCGCGGCGACGTTGAACATCTTCTCGCGCAGCTCGGTCGCGGCGATCTGCGCCGCGGAGCCGCCGATCATGAGACTGCGCGAGCTGTAGTTGCCCAGCCCGAACGGGCAGGTCTCGGTGTCGCCCTGGATCACCCGGACCTGGTCCATCGGCACGCCGAGGACGTCGGCGACGATCTGCGCGATGCCGGTCTCGTTGCCCGAGCCTGGCGAGGTAACGCCGGTGAGCACCGTGACCTGTCCCGACGGCGCGACGCGCACGGTCGAGCCGTCATACCCGGCGCACATCGCCGACTGCGGAAGCGAGCAGCCCTCCGGCGTCAGCTCGAAGCCGATGCCGAGCCCCAGGTAACGGCCCTGCCGGCGCGCCGCCTCCTGCTCTTTGCGGAAGGCCGGGACGTCGATCATGTCGAGCAAACCGCGCAGCGCTTTCGGGTAGTCGCCGCTGTCGAGCACGGCGCCGGAGACCTGCGGATAGGGAAACTCATCCGGTTGGATGAAGTTCTTCAGGCGTACGTCCCAGCGGTCGAGACCGGTGGCATCCGCGACGCGGTCCATGATGCGGTCCATCAAAAACGACGACGCCTCCTTGCCGAACGCGCGGTAGCCATTCCACGGGCACTTGTTCGTGGCCACCGTGAACAGCTCGATGCGGCAGTCGTCGATCTTGTACGCGGTCGGGATGCAGTACGCGCTCACGTACGACATCGCCCAGCCGCAAAACGACGCGGGCGCGCCGACGTCGGCGACGAGGCGCACCGTGAGCCCGGTCACTCGGCCGTCCTTCCGATACCCCGCCTCGAATTCGAGGCGCTCCTCGCGCGCGTGCCCACCGGCGAGGAAATGCTCGGTGCGCTCCTCGACGAATTTGACCGGCCGCTCCAGCTTGCGCGCCAGCCACGGCACCAGCACCTCTTCCTGGAAGGTCGGCGTCTTCTCGCCGAAGCCGCCGCCGACGTGCGGTTGTACGACGTGGACGTCGGCCTCCTGAACGCGCAGGGCGCCGGAAAGACAATAGCGCAGCGGATGCGGGTTCTGCGTCGATGACCAGACGGTGTACTCGCCCTTGAACGCGTCGTAGATGCCCGCATACGCGCGCGGCTCCATGGGCGCGGCGACATAGCGGTGCGCCTTCACGGCGCCCCGCACGACCCCATCCGCTTCGGCGAGGGCGCCGGCGGGATTTCCGCGCACGAACTCGCGGTGAATCATCACGTTGTCGCCCCACTCCGGCTCCACGAGTGGCGCGCCGGGCTGCAGCCCCGCTTCGGGATCGATGACCGCGGGCAGCTCCTCCCATGTCACCTCAATCAGCTCGAGCGCGCGATGGGCGGTATAGCGGTCCTCGGCGACCACGGCCGCGACCGGCTCGCCGACGTAGCGCGCGCGGTCGACCGCGAGCGCATAGAGCGCGACGGCCTTGCCGCCGTACATGGCCGGATCCACCACCGATGGGATCGGGCTGGTTTCGCGTTGCGCGTCGGCACCGGTGACTACCGCGAGCACGCCGGGCAATGCCGCGGCTTGCGCCGTATCGATTGCCGCGATGCGCGCGTGCGCATATGGGCTCCGCAACACCGCCATCGCGCACATGCCGGGCAGCTGGAGGTCGCCGACATAATTGCCGCGGCCGCTCACCAGCGTACGGTTCGTCAACCCGGGGATTGCACGCCCTACGCTCTTCATCGCCTACTCCTTCCTACCCTCGTCGACTGCCGAAGCCGAAAGGTTCCAGCGCACGCACCGCTCTACTCCGCCAGCACCCGAAGCGGCAACCTCCAGGATCGGATTCGGCGTCCCGACCTGCCTCGGAGTTGCACCGCGAGGCGGTTACGCTGTTAGGCCGAGCCGGAGTATGGGTGCATTGCACCGCCTAGGGTAAACGATGTTGGGACTTCTGCTCGACGAAGAACTCGCGCCCTACTCTTTGCACGACGCCGCCAACCCTGACTGCTATACCCCGCGCGCGTCTGTGTCTGCGGTGCGACTAGGGGACGGCCCGTACGTGATCGGGCGCGCTGTCAGCTGTTCGCTGCCACGCCGCAGGCCGATCGAGGCCGAATCCTCGGCCCCACCAGCCAACGGCGTAACAGCTGACAGCCTAAGGCTCAGGGATGTGCGAGCCGCCACACGCGCTCGGGCGTGAACGGCATCTCCAGGGCCTTTGCACCGAAAGGTGCGAGCGCATCCGCGATCGCGCTCGCGATCGCCGCCGGCGCGCCGATCGCTCCGCCCTCACCCGTGCCTTTGGCGCCGTGCGCGGACACGGGGCTCGGCGTCTCGATGTGCGCGAGGTCCACATGCGGCACCGTCGACGAGCTCGGCGGCAGGTAGTCCATGAACGACGTCGTGAGTAATTGGCCATTGTCGTCGTAGATCAGGTGCTCGAGCATGCAGGTGCCGATCCCGGCCGCCACGCCGCCGATCACCTGGCCGGCGACGATGGTGGGGTTGATGAGCGTGCCGCAGTCCTCGACGACGACGAAGCGCCGCACGGCGACGTCACCGGTATCGATGTCCACCTCCACCTCGGCGACGTGCGTCGCGTTGGAGAACACCACGGGCGGCGGATCGTAATAGGCGACCGCCTCCAGCCCGGGCAGCTCGCCTGGCGGCAGCTTCTGCGGCGAGAACACCGCCGCGCGCGCGACGTCGCGCACGGTCACGTGTCGTCCCGGCACGCCGCGCACGTTGATGCGGCCGGGCTCGACCTCGAGGTCGGCCGGGCTCGCCTCGAGCAGATGGGCGGCAATCCGCAGCATCTTCTCGCGCACTTGTTTCGCGGCGCCGAGCACCGCGCCGCCGCCCGAGACCACGCTGCGGCTGCCCCACGTACCCCAACCGTACGCCGTGCCTTGCGTATCGCCCTGGACGAAACGGATGTCCTTGAGGTCCACGCCGATCTGGTCCGCCACGAGCTGCGCGTACGTCGTATGGTGCCCCTGGCCGTGCGAGTGCGTGCCGACGCAGAGCTCCACGCCGCCGTTCGGATCGAAGCGCACGCTGGCGCCCTCATACGCGCCGTGCGACACCCCCATCGGTCCGAGGAACCGCGTGCCGAACGTGGTCATCTCGACGTAGTTCCCGATGCCGATGCCGAGGTAGCGTCCCTGGCGGCGCGCCTCCTCCTGGCGTTTCCGGAAGCCCGCGTAGTCGGCCATCCCGAGCGCCTTGTCCATGGCGTCCGAGGAGCTGCCGCTGTCGTACTCGAGGCCGTTCACGGTCTTGTACGGGAACTCGTTCGGCTTGATCATGTTCTTGCGCCGCACATCGGCCGGGTCGAGCTTCAGCGCGCGCGCGGCGAGCTCCATCATCTGCTCGTGCATCCACGCCGCGCCGGGCAGCCCGACGCCGCGATACGTGCCGATCGACGCCTTGTTGGTGCACGCGGCGCGCACGTGCCAGGAGTAGTTCCGGAGCTTGTACGGGCCCGGCAACGCCAGCGCGATCTGCAGGGGCTCGAACGTCGATGGCCACGGGTCGGTGCTGTACGCGCCGCTGTCGCCGAGGACGTCGGCCTTTGCGCCGAGCAGCGTGCCATCGGCAGCGAACGCCATCTCGAGGTCCACGATCGCATCGCGGGAGTGGTAGCCGTTCAACAGATGCTCGCGGCGATCCTCGACCCACTTCACCGGCGCGCCGAGCACGCGCGCGAAGTGACAGGCGAGCACCTCCTCGGCGATGACGTAGTTCTTCAGTCCGAAGCCGCCGCCGACGTCGGGCGAGATGACGCGGATCTTCTGCTCCGGGTAGCCCATGAGGTCCGCGACCCGCGTGCGGACGAAGTGCGGCATCTGGCTCGACGACCAGAGCGTGATGTGGCCCTCGTGATCGATCGAGGCCAGCGTCGCACGGCCTTCCATGGGAATCGCGTGGTGCCGATTGGTGCGGAAGCGCTCGCGCACGACGTGCGCCGCGCTGCGGAACGCCGCTTCGACGTCGCCACCGCTGCCGGTCACGTCGAGCGTCTTGTTGGTCCCGAACTCCTCGTGCACGAGCGGGCCGCCGGGCTCGACTGCGCGCTCGGGGTCCACGACCGCCGGCAGCTCTTCGTAATCCACCTCGACGAGATCAGCCCCGTCCTCGGCGATGTACCGGGTGTCGGCGATCACCGCCGCGACCGGCTCGCCGACGTAGCGCGCCTTGCCGACCGCCAGTAGGGGCCACTTCGGGCATTTATAGACCTCCGGCGGCAGGACCTCGGGCCGAAACGGCATGCCGAGAGGACCCAGGACACCGTCGACCTCGGCGCCGGTGAAGACGCGGTGAACGCCCGGCAGCGCCAGCGCCTTGCTCGCATCGATGCCCTTGATACGAGCGTGTGCGTGCGGGCTGCGCACGTAGGCGATGTGCAACATGCGCGGGAGCTGCATACCCTCGATATAGCTCGCGACCCCCCGCAGGAACCGGGGATCCTCGATGCGTCTCACGCTCGTGCCGACCAGCTTCATTTGTGCCATGCCGACTCCTCCGATCAGTCGCTTCCGACTGGCGCCCGTGTGCGCAGGGCGCATATGGTGAAGCGTCGCCTATTGAATTCCCCCCCTGCCGTCAATGGCGCGCGCGTGCGGAGGCGCCGGCACTCCGCCACCGTCCCATTCCGTGCAGCCGGCGGACTTCCCACCTCCGGCGCCGCCCCGCATCGCGCGCGGAGCGCGGGTATGGATTTCTGCCGCCGGCCGCCGTATGCAGCAGGTCTACCGCGATGACCGGCAAGGACCGCCGCTATCTGCGGGCGCTGGCACACGCGTTGAGCCCGGTAGTGATCATCGGCAAACGCGGCCTGAGCGACGCGATCGTACGCCAGGTCGACCAAGCGCTCAGCGATCACGAGCTGATCAAGACCCGGCTCGCGCCGGATTGCCCGGTCGACCGCGCCGAGGCGGCCGAGGCGCTGAGCGCCGGGACCCGCTGCGAGGTCGTCGGTGCGATCGGGCGCGTCTTGATCCTCTACCGCCGCCACCCCGAACACCCGCGCATACGCCTGCCCGGCGCGGCCGAAGCGGCCAGCGATGAAGAACCGGGCTGCTAGCGGCCAAGCCCCGCGTGAGTGCTCGCCGGCGCGCGTCTCGCACGAGGCGATGCGCGCGCCGGGCGCGAATGCCGATGGGATCGCGAGCGCGGCGCCCCATTACGAGCGGCTCGGCGCGCAGGACGCCGCCTTCGTCGGGCTCGAGGACCCGCGCTGCCACATGCATGTCGGCGCGGTGATGCTGTTCGATGCCGGCCCGGTGCGCACGGCGGACGGCGGCATCGATATCGAGCGGATCCGCTCGGCGATCGAGTCGCGACTCCATCTCGTGCCGCGTTTTCGCCAGCGCCTCGCCTTTCTGCCGTACGAGCGCTTGCCGATCTGGATCGACGACGATCGCTTTCGCCTGGCGTATCACGTCCGCCATGCCGCGCTGCCGCGCCCGGGCGACGAGCGCATGCTGAAGCGCCTGGTGGGACAGATCATGTCGCAACAGCTCGATCGCACCCGCCCGCTCTGGGAGATGTGGTTCGTCGAGGGCTGCGAAAATGATCAATTCGCCTTGATCAGCAAGACGCATCACTGCGTCATCGATGGCGTCGCTGGCGCCGATCTGTTGTCGGTGATCATGGAGCCGCTGCCGAACGGCGAGATCGCGGAGCCGATCGCATGGACACCCCGCCCGCACCCGAGCTCGCGGCGGCTCGTGCTGGACGAGGTGCGCCGCCGCTTGGCCCAGCCGCTCGACGTCGTACGCGCGGCGCGGCGCGTCTGGCGCGCGCCCGAGGCAGCGCTGGCGAAGCTGGAGGAAACGGTCTCGGCATTGGCGGAGGCGCTCTCTCCCGCGCTCACTCCCGCCTCTCTGCTGCCGATCAACACCCCCATCGGCCCGACGCGGCGCGTCGACTGGACGGCCATGCCGCTGGCCGAGTGCAAAGCGATCAAGAACGCCCTCGGCGGCACCGTGAACGACGTCGTGCTGGCGACCGCGAGCGGGGCCCTGCGGCGGTTCTGCCTGCGGCGCGGCGTCGATCCGAACGCATTGGACGTGCGCGCGGTGGTGCCGGTGAGCGTGCGCACCAGCGAGGAGCGCGGGCAGCTCGGCAACCGCATCACCGAGGTGATCGCGCCATTGCCCATCCAGCTCGAGCATCCCGTCGCGCGGCTGGACGCGGTGCGCACCACGATGAGCGGACTCAAGGAGTCGAAGCAGGCACTCGGCGGTGAGGTGATGACCGCGATCGCCGAATGGACCGTGCCGAACGTGTTGGTGCAGGCGGTGAAGCTGGCGATGCGTTCGCGTCCCTATAATCTCACCGTCACCAACGTGCCGGGGCCGCAGATCCCGCTGTATTTTCTCGGCTGCGAGATGAAGACGGCCTACCCCGTCGTGCCGCTGTTGCAGAACGTCGGCCTCGTGGTCGGCTTGTTCAGTTACAACGGCGGCCTCTTCTGGGGCCTCACCGCCGACTGGGAGACCGTGCCCGATCTGCACGACTTCGCCGTCGCGCTGGAAACCTCGTTCGACGAGCTGAAGAGCGCCGCGGCCCGGCACCTCACACGCCAGCGGCGCAGGGCCATGCCGCGCGCGCCGCGCACCGCTCGCGCGCAGCCGCGCGCGAGCGCGCCGACCGCGCCATGAGCTTCTTCGCGGACTGGCGGCGGCTGCGGCTCTCGCGCTTGACGGCATATCACGGCCTCAACGCGGTGGTGACCGGCGCGTCGAGCGGTATCGGCAGGCTGCTCGCGCTGCGCTTTGCGGCGCACGGCGCGCGGGTCGCGTTGGTCGCGCGCCGCGCCGACGCGCTCGAAGCGGTGGCCGCGGAAATCCGCGCGAGAGGTGGCGATGCGCTGGTGCTGCCGGTGGACATCTCGGACCCCGCGGCGGTGCAGGACGCTGCCCGGGTGGCGCTCGATCGGTTCGGGACCGTCGACATCCTGGTCAACAACGCCGGATACGGGCATCGGCGGGCGTTCCTCGATTGGGATCTCGAGGACATGGAACGGGTCATGCGGGTCAACTACTTCGGCACGCTCTACTGGACGAAAACGCTGCTGCCGTACATGGTCGAGCGCCGCCGCGGCTGGCTCGTCTTCATCGCCTCGGTCGCCGGCAAGATCGGCGTGCCCGAGGAGTCCGCTTATGCGGCGACGAAGTTCGCCATGGTGGGGCTCGCCGAATCGCTCTCGGTGGAGGTGGAGGACGCGGGCGTGCACGTGTTGACCGTCTGCCCGGGCGTGATCCGCACCAGCTTCTTCGACGAGGAGGCGCTCGCGCGCATGCCGCCGGTCGCGCGCCGGGGGATGGTCGACCCCGAGCCGCTGGTGGACGCCATCGTGCGGGCGCTCGCGGTCGGCCGCCGCGAGCTCACGTTCCCGCGGCCGATCGCGGCCGCGTATGTCGCCAAGGCGTTCGCCCCCGGTTTCGTGCGCCGCAACCTCAAGCGCACGACGCTCGACTCACTGCGCAAGCGACGCTGAGAGCTGTCGCTGCTCCGCGGTGCGCCTCAGCCGCAACCAGAGCCACGCACCGATGGCGATGCTGGCCAGCGAGAACCATTGCGCCGTGGTCAGCCCCGCGAGCCAGTTCGGATTGCGGCGCACGAACTCGACCGCAAAACGGGCGGCGCCGGTGTAGACGAGGTAGCGCGCCAGGATGCTCCCTTGCGGCAGACCGCGCCGGCGATCGCGCCAGAGGACGGCGAAGATCACGCCGAGCAGCAGCATGTCGTAGAGCGGGGTCGGATGGACGCGCTCGGTAGTCGGCACGACGCCCTCGGGGTAGCTCATCGCCCACGGCAGGTCGGTGCGTACGCCGTAATCCCCGTCGCCCGAGAGTTGACACCCGAGGCGGCCAAAGAACTGCCCGATGGTGAGCGCAGTCGCGGCGATGTCCCCCTGCAAGAGCAGCGGCACGCCGGCGCGGCGCGCCCAGAGGATCACCGCGACTGCGCCGCCGATCAGGCCGCCGTACCAGACCCAGCCGCTCGAGGAGACTAGAAACGCGATAGGGTCCTCGGCGAAATAGCTCCAACCGGTGGGGATCACGAACAGCCGGGCCCCGACCCATCCGCCGACGTACGCCCACAGGATCATGTCGTACGCCAGGCGCGAATCCATGCCGCGCTCGCGCAGATCGATGCGCGCCACCACCAACGCCGCGGCAAAGCCGAGGAACGCCATCGCCCAGAAGCTCGGGATGGCGATCCCTCCCAGGTGAATCGTGGGCCACATGGGCTGAGGCGGAGGCTAGAGGGGGTAGGTATTAGGGGTCGGGGACTACGGGGTGCCGGGGTTTGGGGTTAAGGGCGTTGAGGCGATAGGCCACGCGGTTACGGTGGTTACGCTGTTCTCCGTCATGGGCGGCGGCCGGCCACATGGACCAGCCCGCCCCGACAACCAGCAGTGTAACAGCTCACAGCCGGCGTGACCTAACCCCTAACCTTTGAAACCCCCTGGCCTCCGCCGCTGCCCCTACATTCCCATCACGTGATATCCGCCGTCCACGTGCAGCACCTCGCCGGTGATACCGTCGCCCGCGGCGCTGCACAGGTAGAGCGCGGCGTTGGCGACCTCCTCGGGGCTCACGTTGCGGCGCAGCGGGGCGTGCTCTTCCTGGTGGTGCAGCATGGTTTTGAAGCCGCTGATGCCGGCGGATGAGAGCGTGCGGATCGGCCCAGCGGAGATGGCATTCACGCGTATGCCGCTGGCCCCGAGGTCCCAGGCCAGGTAGCGCACGCTCGCTTCCAGCGCCGCTTTGGCCACTCCCATGACATTGTAGTGCGGGATCACGCGTTCGGAGCCGATATAGGTCATGGTCACCAGCGCACCGCGGCGCGGCGCCAGCAGGGGCTCCGCCGCGCGCGCCATCGCGACCAGCGAATACGCGCTGACATCCAGCGCGAGGTGAAAGCCCTGGCGCGTGGTCTCGACGTAGCGGCCCTTCAGCTCGTCGCGCCCGGCAAAGGCGATCGAGTGAACGACCGCGTCGAGCTCGCCCCAGCGCTCGCGCAGCGCCGCGAATGCAGCGTCGATTGCGGCATCGCTGGTGACATCGCAGGCCAGCAGGCAGTCGACGCCAATGGACTCCGCGAGCGGCCGCACCCGTTTCTCGATCGCTTCGTTCGGGTAGGTGAGCGCGATCTCCGCGCCTTCGGCGCGAAACCGCTGCGCGATCGCCCACGCGATGCTGTGGTCGTTGGCGACGCCGAAGATCGCCGCGCGCTTACCACTGAGATAAGACATGGGGTTATGGGGTTCGGGGATGAGGATAGGCAGGCTGTTAGAGGTTACGTTGTTCGCTGCTAGGGCCGCGAGCTGCCATCTCGAGCAGCCCGCCTCTAGCAGCCAGTAGCGCAACCGCCAACAGCGACCTAACTCCTTAACCCCCAAAAGGAGAGAGGGGGCTGATTGCTCAGCCCCCTCTCGTTGGATCGATTGATGTGCAGGTCGCGCTTTAGCGCGAGCGGCGTCGCAGCCAGAGCAGCGCGGCCGCCGGAATCAGCAGCAGCCAACCGCTCGCGGTCTGCGCCGGAGCGACGATCGCGCAGCTGTCGTCGTCGAAGCCCTGGCCCGGCGTACGAGTCGCGGTCGCGGGGACGGTATTGGTCGCCGTGGGCACCGGCGGCGCCGTGTTGGTAGCGGTCGGGATCGCCGTCTCGGTCGGCGTCTCGGTCGGCGTCTCGGTCGGCGTCAGGGTTGGGCCAGTGACCACTTCGATCTGACCGCCCGTGCAGTTGGTCTCCAGCGCGGTCCCGGCGGGATCGCTCGCGCCGGCGTCCACGCACGCCAGCGGATATGTCCCGGGCTCCGCATCAGCGGCGATATCCACTTGGCAGGTATACAGCACCGTGTTGGGCGGAATGCCGGCGGTGTTGTTCAATGCCAACACGATCGCGCGGATCCCCGCGGCGTTGAACGCGAAAGCGGTGCCGCCCTTGTTGATCGCCGGATTCACCGTGCAGTCCGGGTTACCGTCCTGGTTCTCAGGAACCGAGAGCGGAGCGGCGAGCTGGATGTCGTTCTGCGTACCGGCCACGCAATGGCAAGCGGTCATCGTGCACGTGCCATCCGCAAATGTGGCGGTATCGCAGCCATACGTGTTGCGGCGGCTCTGGCATTGGGTGTCCGACGCGATGTTCTCCAGTGTGACGTTGCAGGTCTTGTCGTTCGGCACGTCACCCAGGGTCACATCGATGGTGACTTGCTGACCCGGACCGCCGACCGCATCGCCAACCTCGATGTTCGCAACCGGAGCTTGACCTTGCGCCGCGGCCGCGATCATCAGGATGGCACCAGCCGCGATCGCGGCAAACTTGCATCCGCTCTTGCTCATCGTCTCTCCTCCCATGGATTTTTGCAGTTCACAGTTCATTACCCCGGCGCGGCAGTCGGCGCAACTCCACCAGCACCACTGAGCGCGTATATAGCTGCATGTGACGCGTAACCGGCTCGTATAACAAAACGGGTGTTAGCTAGTCGGGCAGCCGTTCAGCGCGTTGTTTACCGCGGCGATCAGCTCGTTGACGGTCACTGTTCCGCTGCCGTCCGGATCGGCCGCCCCACAAGCGGTCACGGGAAGGTTGCCGAGCGCGATGTTGACCGCAGTGATGAGCTTGCTGACGTTCACGGCGCCGCCGCCGTCGCAGTCGCCCGTGCATGAAGGCCCGGTACCCGGCTCGATGGTGAATGTCCCATCCTCCAAGAGCACCGCGCTCTGATTGCCGTTCGCCGTGACATCGCAGGCCGACTGATCGCCCATGGACAGGTTGGCGGCGAACTGCGGCTTGGTGGCGTCGAGAGCCGAGAACACATGCACCGTCACGGCACCCGGCGTCGCCGTAGCCGCCGGTCTGAGATTGAGCCTCACCAACTCGCCGCTGGGCAGCTCGGGAATCGTCACCGGGCCCTGTTCGGGCAGGCTCTTGGGACCGTAGATCACGATGTTGACGAAGTTGTCGCGCGTCTGGCCCTGGCCCGCATCGGGGCACAGACAGCGGTTGCGGTTGTTGCACTGCGCATTCTCCACCACGACGGTGAAGTCGTTCGCGATGCCGGCGCCGACCGCCACCGCGCCCTCGGCGAGATTGCCACCGGTGCAAGCGAGCTGCAGTGGCGCACCTTCGCCGGTGCCCGGGATGCCGACGGTGAAGGCGATCGCGGCGACGTCGTCGTTGCCGCGTTGCGCCTGGCCGTTGTCCGGACCCGGCTCGAAGGTGATCGACACCGCGCCCGTCCCGCCAATTGGCGCCATCGCCGTTCCGACCGACAGCGACGCGCAGTTCGACTGACAGGCAGCGGTCCCCGTGCCCGGCGCCGGGCAGGTCTGCCCCTGTGCCGCCGCAGCGAGCGCGGCCAGAGCGCCCAACAACGCCAACGCCGACCCTAGCAACATCGCCATGTCTCCTCGGCGCGTACCGTCCGTCGATGTCACCACACCGCCGTATCGCCGCCCGCTTGTCTGCCCACCGCCGCCTTGCGTGTCCGCAGAGTTCTCCACCGGTACCTCACGATCCTGGATACTGTCAAAGGCGCTCCAGTGCGCCGTTATGCTGCAGGGCAGCCGTTCAATGCGTTGTTCACCGCCGAAACGAGTTCGTTGACGCTGACCATTCCGCTGCCGTCGGTATCCGCGGCTGGACAGCTGCTCGCCGCCGCGCTGCCGAGCGCGATGTTCACCGCGCTGATGAGCTCGCCGATGACCACCATGCCGTCGCCGTTGCAGTCGCCGATGCACGCGGGCCCCGGTGGGCCGCTCGTATTGATCAACACCGAGACCGTGGCGCTGTCGATGTTCGCGGTGGCGAGATCAGGCCGTCCGTCGCCGTTCAGATCCGCTGCCGCAATGCCCCAGGGCCCCGGGTCGGTTCCGAAAGCGCGCGCTCCTTGGAACGTGCCGTCGCCATTGCCGAGGAGGACCGACACGCTCCCATCGAAGCTCGTGGTCCCGAAGCTGTCGGCGCTGGCGATGTCGAGGATTTCGTCGCGATTGAAATCGGCAATCGCCACCGATTCCGGGAATCCGCCCACGGTGTAGCTGGTCGCGGTCTGAAAGCTCCCGTCGCCGTTGCCGAGCGCGACCGACACGCTGTCGAAGAACTCGGTGGCGACCGCGACATCCTGCGCGCCGTCGCCGTCGAGATCCGCGATCGCCAAGCCTTGCGGCGATTCTTCGACGTCGGCCGTTCCGCCCAGCGAGAACGTCCCGTCGCCATTGCCGAGCAGCGCCTGCACGGTCGCATCGTCGTTCAAGCTCACCGCCAGATCGATCACCTGGTCGCCGTCCAAATGCCCCGCCGCGAGCCCTAGCGGCCCGCCGACGACGTCGGTCGGCTTGGCGTCGCCAAAGGTCCCGTTGCCGCTGCCGAGCCGCGCGGTCACGGTTTCACCGAACAGGTCGGCGGTGGCAACGTCGAGCTCGCCGTCGCCGTTGAAGTCCGCCAGCACCACCGTCGCGGGTGAAGCGCCCATCGGCACCGCGACGCCGGCGGCGAACGTGCCGTCGCCGTTGCCGATGAACACGCTGACGTCGTTGTCGATCTCGTTGCTGACGACGAGATCGAGGATATCGTCGTCGTTTAGCCGCCCGGCGGCAATGCTGCTCGGCGCCTC
Organism: Binatia bacterium; assembly: GCA_050176585.1. Lineage (GTDB taxonomy): Bacteria > Desulfobacterota > Binatia > HRBIN30 > CADEER01 > CAYYWP01. Next base: position 21,501 of record JBFXHX010000034.1, on the reverse strand, counting down.
GCCGGCCTGCAGCGTGGCCGACACGTTGAACCCGCCCGCGCCGTTGCCCAGCAAGATGGTGACGTCGTTCGAGCCGTTGTTCGCCGTCGCCAAGTCCATCTTGCCGTCGCCGTTGAAATCGCCGGCGACCACGGCCAACGCGTCGGCGGAACAATTCGAGACACACCCGGGCGGACCGAGCGGCACCGCGACCTGCGGTGCAAATGACAGCTCAACTTGCCCTGCCCGCGCCGCCGCGGCGATCAGCGCGAGCCCGGTCAGGCCCACCAACCCAGACTTTCCCCACACGGAACTGCGGCTCACCACATACTCCTCGGCATAATGCAATGCAGTGTCTAAGGGGATCGTGGCGCCGAAATCTGCCGCGCTTTGGAGGCACGACCTCGGCTCGTACGCGGCGCGGCGTCTCTCCACGGTCAGCAATCGGATTGGTTCGAGCTTTGCCGGCGCACCGAAAGTTTGTCAAGGCGCTAATCGCCGTATTCGAGGCGCAAACCCGCACCGCGCACGGCGGTGCTGTTGAGCGCGGTGGCAGGCGACTTTTGACTGGAAATTCGCGGTGCAGCGCGTTTTGGTGAAGCGGTGGACTTCACCTCGAGCGCGGGACACACTTTTGTCGTGGACGCACAGCTCTACCGACTGTTGATCCTCAACGTGGCGCTGCAGTTGTTCGACGGGGTCGCCACGTATCAGGGGCTGCGGCTCGGCTTCAAAGAAGCCAACCCGCTGTTGATCGCCATGTTCGAGCTGCTCGGCGTGGGGTTGACGCTCGTCGTCTTCAAGGCCAAGGCGTGCGGCCTGCTCGTGCTGCTGCGCCGCGTCGCCCCACCGCGCGTCGGCGTCGCCGTGATGCGCGGGCTCGCCGCCGTGTACTGCGTCTTCTCCCTCGGTCCCTGGCTGGCCAAATACGCTTCGCTCGCCGCCGGGCTGCTCTGAGCATCGCAGCGCTATCGGCGCGCGTCGCCGCGCGGCGCGCGCCCTGCGCCGCGGCAGGCGCGCAGCGCCAGCAAGCCGGCGAGCGCAACCAACGGCATGACGCCGACGCCGCCGCCGCCGATGGTCGCGCAACCGCTGCCCTGCACCTGGAAAAACCCCGGCGTGTCGGTCGGGTTCGGGGATCCGGTGCGGGTTGCGGTCGGCGTAAACGTCACGGTGGGCGTGACCGTCGGCGTCTCGGTCGCCGTCGAGGTCGCGGTCGCGCTGGCGGTAGCGGTGGCTGTATCGAGCGCCGTGGCGGTGCGCGTTCCGGTGGGCGTGGACGTGTTGACCGGCGTGAACGTCGGCGTAGGCGGCGGCGCGCCGCTCAGGAAGATCGTCAGCGAACCGTCCGCGCGGTTGGTCGTGATGATATCGTCCAGCCCGTCGTCGTCGAGATCGGCGAGGAGCAGGCCGCTCGGAGAGCGACCGACCTCTCGCGACACTCCAGTGGCAACCCCGCCGGCGCCGTCGCCGAGAAACATGACTATGCGGTTGTTGCTGGCCGCGGCTACGGCATCGAGATCGCCGTCACCGTTCAGATCGCTGAGGCCGAGCGCGGTGGGCGTCGCGCCGACGCTCAACCGCATGCCGCTCGCCTGAAACGAGAAGCCGGTGGCGCCGCGGCGCCCCAGGAAGATCGACAACTCGCCCGTCGTGGTGACGAACGCGAGATCCGGGATGAAGTCGTGGTTGAAATCTCCGCCGGCGAGAGGATCGGCGACCTGCATGTCGGTCGGGACCGCGCCCAGATCGAACGAGCCTTCTTCGGCGAAGGCGCCGGACGCATCCTGTATGAACACGCGCACGCGCCCGAGCAGGTCTACCGCCGCGATATCCAATCGCGTGTCCCCGTCGAAGTCGGCCAGCCGCACCGCCGCGACCTGCTCGTCGCCCAATTCGAGCGTCGTCGCTATGCGGTATGCGCCCATGTCCAGCACGATCAGCTTGACACTGTTCGAATCCCCGACGACGAGGTCCGGCACCCCGTCGGCGGTGACGTTGCCGACTGCGACCGTGAGCGGCTGCACGAGGCCGGGCGTCTCCAGGCCGAGTGCGAAGTTGCCCGTGCCATCATTGGTGAAGATCGCCACCGAGCTCGGCGATTCCCTCGCCACCGCGAGGTCGAGCGACAAATCATCGGTGATGAGCGCCACCGCAACCGCGGTCGCGCTCGTGCCCTCGATGCTCCGTGCAGTGATCGCCTCCGGGCACGAGCCGCGCGCGAACAGCGCGCTGTCGGTGAGCGCGATCACCAAGCGCTGGGCGTTGTTGCCGTTGTTGTCGATCAGCGCCAGATCAGGCGAGCGATTGCCGTCGAAGTCGCCGACGGCACCACCCATGAGTCCGCCGATGCCGGTTCCGAGAACCGGGTTGTTCACGGAACAGCGCACGTACTGCGGCAGCGGCTGGGACTCGGCCCGGAACGGTGTCGCGGCAATGGCGATGGCCAGTGCGACAAAGCAGCCCGCGGTCATTTGAGCGGTGCGCCGCATCATCGGCTCTCCTCGCCGCCTTGGCGCAGCGCGCGCGGCGCCGGCGCGCTCACGCCACGACGGGTCCGCAGGGCGAACCATGCGAGCGCGGCCCCGATGCTCAGCAGCTCCAGCGGGAGCCGCGGAGGCGCGTCGGAGATGCTGCAGCCGCCGCCGCTGAGCTGGAAGATGCCGGCCTTGGTGGCTGTCGCGGTCGGGGTAGTGCTTCCCGTCGGCGTACGGGTCCCGGTGCCGGTCGGCGTCGGCGTACCGGCGGGAGTCGTGGTCTCGGTCGGGGTCGGCGTGGGCGTGCCAGTCACGGTGCCAGTGGAGGTGACCGTGGCGGTCTGGGTCGGCGTGAACGTCTGCGTGGGCGTCGGCGTCGGCGGCGGCACGCTGCTCAGCAGCACGGAGATGGTGCCGTCGCCGTTGGCCGTGACCACGTCCTGCATGCCGTCGCCGTCGATGTTCGCCACCGCGAGCGCCGCCGGCCCGCCGCGCACGGCAAAGGGCAAGACCGCCGGCGGCGGGAACTGACCGTTGCCGTCGCCGTAGGCGAACTGGACCTCGCTCTCGGCCGCGCTCGCCACCACCGCATCGAATTTGTTGTCCGCGGCGTTGAAGAACCCGACCCCGGCGCTGGAAGCGCCCGGAGCGACCGCAAACTCGCCGCGCTTCGTAAACGCGCCGGTCGCAGCAAATACGTACGCTTCGCCGATCGAGGTGTCGTCGCCGCGCGTGATCAGCAGATCGGGAGAGAGATTGGCGTCGAAGAACGCGGCGGTGAGCGACACGATCGGCGCGCCGGCGCCGAAGTCGCGCGACTGGAACACCGCGCGGCCCTCGGCGTCCACCCGAGTCTGCACGAGCAGCACTGGTCTATTCGCACCGCGGCCGGCGGCGAGATCGATGCGGCCATCGAGGTTGAAGTCCGCCGCGGTAACGACGTTGGCCGGATCGCCTACGATGCGCTCGACCACGGTGAAGCCCCCGCCCTCGCGGCCGTACAGGATCGACAGGAAATTGCTACCGGCATTGGCCACAACGAGGTCGGTGCGGCCGTCGCGATTCAGATCGAGCGGCGCGCGAACGCGCGCGTTCGTTGGATCACTCGGATAATCCGCAACGATGGATACCGGCGCATTGCCGACCGGGATCGGCGCCTCGGCCGTGAACGCGCCTCGGGAATTGCGGAGCACGATCACCGAATTTCCAGCGCACACGGCGAGGTCGGTATCACCGTCGCGATCGAGGTCGACAGCCGCGATCGCGCCCGGCGTGTTGGGCAGCGAGACCGCCTGCACGTTCACGTTGATCGCCGTCGGCGTGCGCACCATCGCGCAGTTGCGGAGCTGCTGCTGGACGGTCCCATCATTGAAAATGATCCGTACGGCGTTGTTGAGCGCATCGGACACCGCGATATCGACGCTGCCATCGCCGTCGAGCAGACCGGTCGCGATGCCGGCCAGGCGCGAGCCGACCTGCACGTCGCAGCGTCCGTAGTTGGCGGTCGGAATCGGCGTCGGCGTGCTGGTCGGCGTCGGCGTACCGGTCGCCGTCGGCGTGTCCGTCACGGTGCTGGTCGCCGGCGGCGATCCGGTGACGGTCGCTGTGGGGGAAGCCGGCGTCGGCGTCGGGGTCGGATCGAGGCTGTGGTTGATCGCGACGCGGATCTGGCTGCCGTCGAAGTTGACGGCGATGACATCCGGCAACCGGTCGTGGCCGACGTCGCCGCTGACCAGGGCTCGCACCCGGCCCAGGCGCAAGCCGATGGGGCTGAAGAGATCGCCGAACTCTCCGGTGCCGTCGCCGATCAGCATGCCGCTGTTCTCGCCCTCGCTGCCGCTGGTCCCCACGACCACATCGAGGATGTCGTCCGGGTCGCCGTCGAAGTTACCGAGGGTCACTGCCGAGCCCTGGAACGGCGTGACGAAAGTCCCCGACCGGAAGGTTCGATTCCCGAGGCCGAGGTAGGTAATGCCGAGATTCTCGCCGAAGGTGCCGAACACGACTCCGACCAGATCATCTCTCTGGTCTTCATTGAGACGGCCGACGGTGAAATCAACGGGGCGGTCGCCTTCGACCTTCGCCGGAAGCACCGCGCCGACATCGCGGAACGTCCCATCGCCGTCGCCGAAGATGGGAGAGATGGTCTGGGAGTCGCGGTTGAGCACGGCGAGGTCGAGGTTCGCGTCACCGTTGAAGTCACCAGCCGCGATGTCGATCGGGAACTCGCCCTCGGTGGAAAGGCTCTCGGTCGTACATTTGTCGAACGTGCCGTCGCCGAGGTTGCAGAGGAAGTAGACGAGGTTCTCGGCGTCCGCGACCGCGATGTCCGGGCCGTCGCCTTCCTCGAAGTCGCCAATCGCAATGCCGCGCACACCCACGGCGGGTAAGACGGTGCTGAAGTCCTGTACTGGCGCGTCGAAGGTGCCGTCGCCACGGCCGAACATCACGGCGAGCTGGCCGCCCGTGCCGGCGACGGCGATGTCGAGGTTGCCATCCTCGGCGCCGGCCGGTTCGGAGCTTTCGGGTGAACCCACATCGGCCAGCGCGACCGCGCTCGGCGTGAACGACACCTCCGGCGTTCCCGCCAGCGAGAACTGCCCGCTCTGACTGCCGAGCAGCACGGACACGCGCTGGTTCGGCTGGTCGATGACCACCAAGTCGAGGCGTTGATCGTCGTTGACATCGCCCAGCGCGAGCGA
>JBFXHX010000034.1:0-16243 GCA_050176585.1 Binatia bacterium | reverse complement strand
TGCGGCTGAGATACATCGCGATCTGGCGCGGGTAGGAGACCTCCCGCTCGCGCCGGTGCGACACGAGATCGGCGACGCTCAGCCCAAAGCGGTGACTCACCGTCTCCTGGATCGTCTCGACGGAGACGGCGCTTTTGGCGCGCGCATAGGGCCCGAGCGCGGCGGCCGCGAGCTCGGGCGTGATCGCCGTGCCGCGCACCGCGGCCATCGCCGCGACGCGATTCAGCACGCCTTCCAGCTCGCGCACACTGGTACCGCTGCGCTGCACGAGCAACTCGGCGACCTCGGGGCCGAGCTCCAATCCCTGCGCGCTCGCTTTCGCACAGAGGATCGCCCGCCGCATCTCGCGCGTCGGCGGATGGATGTCGACGATCAAGCCGCCCTCGAACCGGCTGCGCAGCCGCTGCTCGAGTCCCGCGATCGCCGCCGGCGCTTTGTCGGAAGTGAGCACGATCTGCTTCTCGGCGCCGTAGAGCGCGTTGAACGTGTGGAAGAATTCCTCCTGCGTGCGCTCCTTGCCGGCGAGGAACTGGACGTCGTCGAGGATGATCGCGTCGACCTGGCGAAAGCGGTCGCGAAACGCGTTCATCTGATCCTGCCGTAGCGAGGTGATCAGCACGTTGATGAACGACTCCGCGGAGAGACACGCAATCTGCATGCGCGAACGCCGGCGCAGGAGCTCGTGCGCGATCGCGTTCACGAGATGCGTCTTGCCGAGCCCGACACCGCCGTGGAGGAACACGGGATTGAAGCGCCTCCCCGGCGCCGCGCTCACCGCCTGCGCCGCTTGAAACGCCACCTCGTTCGCGGCGCCGACGACAAATGTCTCGAACGTATAGTGCGGAACCAAACGCCCGATCTTCGGCCCGCGCGATGCGCGCACCAGCGCCGCCGGATCCGCCGCAGGCGGCGGCGGCACCTGGCGCGGCGCGCCGCCCTCGTCGACGATCACGCGCACGGCACAGGGCGCGCCGGCGAGGCCGGTCAGCGTTTCACGAATGGTCGGAAGGAAGTGCCGCGTCACCCAGGACTGAAAGAAGCGGCTCGGCACCTCGAGGCGGATCTCACCCTCTGCGCCGTGACACCGTATCGGCTCGATCCACGCGGCGAAATTCCGCTCGCCCATGTGTTGCCGCAACAGTGGCAATGCCGCCGACCAAAGTGCCTCCATACGCGCCACCCCTCTGCGAATGGTTGGCCAACCGGACCCAGCGGAGCTTGGAGCCGTTGTCCACACCTGGGGAGAACTCAGCAACTCACCGCCCTCACGGCACTTGCTCCCGTCATCCACATCCGCGTGCACAGCTGTGACGCACAACACCGCCCATCCTTCCCTGCGAGGAAGGTGTTGCGCGCACTCGAACGGTACATCCTGAATCGATAAACGAAGTGAGCCGATGCGAAGAGGCGCACTCTCTATGCCCGGCAGCGAGTCGTGTCAAGGACATTCCCCCGACGCGAAGCGCATCGAGCGCCGTGCGTCGCGCGCGCTGTGCGCGCGCGAGAAATTCACCCTTCGCGCTTCGATTTCGCGGCGCGTTCGAGCACGATGGCGTAGCCGAATTGCTCGGTGCGCGGCGCGCCGCGCACCGCGCGGCCGTTGAAGAACAGCGTCGGTGTCGACTCGATGCCGAGCTGCTGTCCCGCGGCGACGTCGCGCTGCACCGCGGCACGCGGCGCATCGCTGTCGAGGCACGCGCCGAACTTCGCGCGATCGAGGCCGACCGCGTCCGCGTAGCCGAGCAGGCGATCGCGATCGAAGTTCGGCTGATTGTCGAACAGTTGGTCGTGATACTCCCAGAACCTGCCCTGCTGGCCCGCGCATTCCGCCGCCATCGCCGCGAGACACGCGTAGCGATGGCCGCCGCCGGCGGGAATCGACGGATTGCACGTGCCGTCGAGCGGAAAGTGGTGGAAACGGACTTGCACGTCGTCGCGATAACGCGGCCAGATCGCTTTCAAGTTGCGATACGCCTGCTGGCAATGGCCGCACTCGAAGTCGGAGAACTCGACGATCGTCACGCGCGCGGATCCATCGCCCTTGACGTGGCCGCCAGGAACGTCCACGGCGACCACCGGCAGTTGCTCATACACGCGACAGAACTCGGGGTCCTGCTCGCAGACCTCGTCCGCGGACAGCGCCGCGACATCTGTCGCCGCGTGCCAGACGACCGTCGCCAGCAGCAACGCGGCGGCCGCGAGCACCCCGCCGCCGATCACGCGCGCGCGCGCGCCCCAAGCGTGTTGATCGCGCGCCGCCGACTGGGCGGCGGAGTAGAGCCGCGCCGTGGTGGCGAGCAACGCCAGGTTGATGACGTCGAGCACGGTGCACTGCGGGCACACGGCGCCGAGGACGCCGAACGCGATGTACGCCAGGTAGGCCGAGAACGCCACGACCGCGATCGCGGCGCCGAACAGCGCGCTGGCGAGCCGGCGCCGCTGCGCGGTGCCGCGGACGCGCAGCGCGAGCAGCGCAGCGGCCGCGATCGCGGCATACGTCGCCATCGCCCACCAGGCCACCGGCACTCCCAATACATACGCGTACTCACTGGTGAGGACGGGCGCGCAGTCCAGACCCGCATTGATCCGGCAGCCGGGCGTCAGGCCGCTGTCCAACTGCGCGTGCGAGTGGGCGATCCAGCCCGCGACCGCAAAGCCGACCGCGGCCAGCACTAACGTGGCGAGAGCTGAGCGCCGGGCGGCCATCGGCGCGGGATCATACTTGCGAAGCTCCGCCGTTGCCAGGCCGGTACCCAGCACCGCTCGGCGCGCGGTTCGCGGCGGCGGCTCATTGCGCGGCTCATTCCAGAGATGAGCGCGAACGGTCTCTTGCGGCCGACCGCGGCGAATGTGTTTGCCGGAGAGGCTGTCCACCGGTTGGTGATTGGGACTCATCTGTGATTTTCACTCGTGAGCGGTGCTCCGAGGGGTTCGCTCACCGCGGAGGGTTTGTCGTGCGAATCGCGCACATCGCACCGGTTTTTCCGCCGTATCGGGGTGGCATGGGGGCAGTCGCGTACCACCAGGCGCGCGCGCTCGCCGCGGCCGGCGCCGCGGTGACCGTGCTCACGCCGAAAGGCTCGCCGCCGCGACTGCGCCCCGAGGGCGTCGAGCTGATCGAGCTGCGCCCGCTGCTCGCGCACGGGAACGGCGCCTGCTTGCCGCAGGTGCTGTGGCGCGCCGCGGACTTCGATGTGGTCCATCTGCACTACCCGTTCTTCGGCACCGCCGAGCTGCTCGCCGCGCGCCAGGCGGCGCGCGGCCGATCCCGCCGCGGCCCGCGGCTGGTGCTGCAGTATCAAATGGACGCGATCGGCGTGCACTGGAAAGCGCGCGTGTTCGACTGGCATCGGCGCACCATGCTGCCGTTCGTCCTCCGCACCGCGGATGCGATCATCGTCACGTCCACCGACTACGCGGAGTCGTCGTTCCTCGCGCGCGCCGGGCCCCCGGTCGGGCCCCGGCTGGTCGCGATCCCGGGCGGTGTGGACCTCGCCGCTTTTTCGCCCGCCGCCGACCGCGGCGCGGCCCGCCGCCGGCTCGCGCTCTCGGAACGGCCGATGGTCTTCTTCCTGGCGCGTCTGGACCGCGCGCACTACTTCAAAGGCCTCCACGTGTTGATCGAAGCGCTGGCGCAGATCCCGGAGGCGGATCTCGTCGCCGGCGGCGACGGCGAATGGCGGGCTCAGTACGAACAGCAGGCGCGGCACCGACTCGGCGCGCGCGCGCGATTCGTCGGCGATGTGCCCGACGAGGAGCTGCCGAGCTATTATCGCGCCGCCGACGTCGTTGCCGTTCCCTCCATCGACCGCACGGAGGCATTTGGGCTCGTCGTGCTGGAGGCACTCGCGTGCGGCACGCCCGTGGTCGCCTCGCGCCTTCCCGGCGTGCGGACGCTGATCGATCACGGCCGCACCGGATACCTGGTGTCGCCCGGCGACCCGATCGAGCTCGCGGCCAGGCTCGCCGAGTGCCTGCGCGAGCGCCCCGCGCGCGCGGCGCAGGTCGATGCCTTTCCGCGCCAGCGCTTCGGGTGGCCGGCGATCGCGGACGAGCTGCTCGCGCTGTACCGGCGGGTGATCGCCGGGGAGGCGGTGCGCGCGTGAGCGAGCCGCCGGTCGTGTTGGTCGTCTTCGGCACTCGGCCGGAGGCGATCAAGCTCGCGCCGGTGATCGCCGCCCTGCGCGCCTCCACCCGTCTCGCGGCGCGCCTGTGCGCCACCGCGCAGCACCGCGAGCTGCTCGACCGGATGCTCGCGGTGTTCGGCATCCGCCCCGATTGCGATCTCGACGTCATGACACGAGGCCAGTCTCTCGCCGACGTCGCCGCGCGGGTGCTCTCCGGCTTGCGCCCCGTGCTCGAAGCCGAACGGCCCGCGGCGGTGCTCGTGCAGGGCGACACCACGACGGCGATGGCGGGAGCGCTCGCCGCGTTCTACGCGGGCGTACGCGTGGGACATGTGGAAGCCGGGCTGCGCACCGGGCGGCTCGACCAGCCGTTTCCGGAAGAGATGAACCGCCGCCTGGTGACCCAGCTCGCGACCTGGCACTACGCCCCGACATCGCGCGCCGCCGACCAACTGCGCCGTGAAGGCATCGACGAGGCGCGGATCCTCGTCACCGGCAACACCGTCGTCGACGCGCTGACCGCCGCGGCGGCGCGCGCACTGCCCTTGCCAGCCGCCGTCGGCGGCGCCGCGCTCACCGGCCGGCGGCTCCTCGTCGTCACCGGGCATCGCCGCGAGAGCTTCGGCGCCGGGCTGGCGGCGTTGTGCGAGGCGCTCTGCGCACTCGCCCGCCGGTTCGACGACGTGTTGATCGTCTACGCGGTCCACGCGAACCCCGCCGTCGAGGGCCCGGTGCGCGAGCGCCTCGGCGGGCAGCCGCGGATCCTCCTCACCCCTCCGCTCGACTACCTCGACTTCGTCGCGCTCATGCGCCGCGCCCACCTCATCATCACCGACTCCGGCGGCGTGCAGGAGGAAGCGCCGACCTTCGGCGTGCCGGTGCTGGTGACCCGCGCCACCACCGAGCGCAGTGAGGCGCTCGAGGCGGGCGTCGCGCGGCTGGTCGGCAGCGATCGGGACGCCATCACCGCCGCCGCGACCGCGCTGCTCACCGACGCGGCCGCGCATGCCGCGATGCGCGCCACGGTGAACCCGTTCGGGGATGGGCATGCGGCGGAGCGGATCGCGGCGCACCTCGAAGCGACTCTCGCGGGAACACCGAAGGGCGCGCGCTGACGTCGCACCGCAGAGGCGCAGACGGCCGCGCTGATCGTTCGAGCCCGAGGCTTTCCGCCCCGCGGTAGCCGTGGACGGACACGGGGGGCGCACAGCGCACGCAACTGCGCACGCGGCTCGACACAACCGCTGTGAATCCAGCGTTCTGGCGCGCTGCCGCCTTGACAACGACGCCGCCGCTGTGACGGACTCGCCGGCGAATGAAACATCAAAATCCCCGCCGCGCGCTGATCACCGGCATCACGGGACAAGACGGCTCGTACCTCGCCGATTTCCTGCTCGAACAGGGTTACGAAGTCGTCGGCATGGTGCGCCGCGCCAGTACCGAGAACTTCGCCCGCATCGAACACCTCCGCGCTCGCATCGAGCTCATGCAAGCCGACCTGCTCGATCTGCTGTCGCTGATCGAGATCCTCAAACGCGCGCGGCCGGACGAGGTCTACAACCTCGCCGCCATGTCCTTCGTGCCGACTTCCTGGCAGCAACCGGTGCTGACCGCGGAATTCGACGCCGTCGGCGTCACCCGCCTCCTGGAAGCGATCCGGCTGGTCAATCGCGACATCCGGTTCTACCAGGCGTCCTCGAGCGAGATGTTCGGCAAGGTGCGCGAGGTGCCGCAGAGCGAGACGACGCCGTTCCACCCGCGCAGCCCGTACGGGGTGGCCAAGGTATACGGCCATTTCATCACCGTGAACTACCGCGAGAGCTACGGCCTCTTCGCCTGCTCCGGCATCCTGTTCAACCACGAGTCGCCACGCCGCGGGCGCGAGTTCGTCACTCGCAAGATCAGCGACGGCGTGGCCCGGATCCGCCACGGCCTGGCGCGCGAGCTCACGCTCGGCAATCTCGATGCGGAGCGCGACTGGGGTTTCGCCGGGGATTACGTGCGCGCGATGTGGCTGATGCTCCAGCAGGCTGAGCCGAGCGATTACGTCATCGCCACCGGGGAAGCGCACAGCGTGCGCGAATTCGCCGCGCTGGCTTTTGCGCGCGCGGGTCTCGACTGGCGCGAGTTCGTCCGCGAGGATCCTGCCCTGCGCCGGCCGGCGGAGGTCGACCAGCTGATCGGGAATGCCAGCCGCGCGCGCCAGGTGCTCGGCTGGCAGCCGTCAGTGTCGTTCCCGGGGCTCGTGCACATGATGGTCGATGCCGACCTCGCGGCCCTCGCGCCGGATGGGCGGAGGCCGCGTTGAACCGCCGAGGCATTCTGAGCCGGTTGCGGCGGCTCAGCGACGGACCGCCGCACGGGGAGCACGGCGCGCCCCGGCCGCACGACGACGACGAAGCCTGGCTGCGGCCCGTGCTCGGGACCGACCTCCGCCCGTTCGTGCCGCCGCGCCACCTCTGGGTCGGACCGGGGGATCCATTCATCCACTTCTTTCGCTGGCCGTGGGAGTTTCGCAGTTACCTCGTCGTGCTCTGCGGCCTGCGCCGCGATGCGTCGGTGCTCGAGCTCGGCTGCAGCCATGGCCGCACGATGCTCGGGTTGCTCGACTATTTGCGCCCGCCCGGTCGATACGAGGGCCTCGACATCCTCGCGCCGCAAATCGAGTTCGCGCAGCACGCCATCTCCTCCGCGTTTCCGCATTTCAACTTCACGCTCGCCGACATCCACAGCCCGGTATACAACCCCGCCGGCAGCGCGAGCGCGGACGCGTACGCGTTCCCCTATCCCGATGCGACCTTCGACGTCGCCTATGCCGCGTCCCTCTTCAGCCACCTGGTGCCCGACGCGACCCGCAATTACCTGCTGCAGACGCGGCGCGTGCTGAAACCGGGCGGTCAATGTTTGTTCAGCTTCTTCGCCCTCGATCATTACCGCGGACCCGGCACATCGGTAGCGCCGCTGTACGAGTTCAATCACCCATACCCATCGGACAGCCAGGTGGCCGTGCACGACCCGGCCGTACCCGAACAGCTCATCGCCTATCGGACGGCTCGACTCGAGCAGCTCGCCGCCGACGCCGGGCTCACACTCGAGCGCGTGCTGCCGGGCTACTGGTCGAACACGCCCGCCTCGTGCGTCAACGAGCACGATCTCGCGCTGCTGCGCGCCCGGTGACCGGCGCCGGTGCGCACGATGCCCGGCGGCCGTGCTGATGGTGGCGCGCGGCTGGCGAGCGGCGGGACAGCGGGGCTCGGCGCCGCCGCGCATCGTGCTCGACGGGCTGCCGCTGCAAGTGCAATCCGCCGGCATCGCCGTGTACACCGGCGCGCTCGTGCGCGCGCTGGCCGCTCAGCATCCGGAGGTGGAATTCGGGCTATTCGGCTTGCGCTGGCCGCTGGCGCGCGACGACAGCGCGGCGGCGTCCGCCTCCTTCCCTCCGAACGTGCGATGGCTGCCTTCGTTGGTCTATCCGCTGGTCGCGGGCGCGCCGATCATGCGCATGCCGCGGCTCCTCAGCGCCGAAGCGGCGCTCGGTCCCGCGGCGCTCTACCACGCGACCAACTACGCGGCGCCGCGCACGCGGCGCACGCCCCTCGTGGTCACCGTGCACGACCTCGCCCTGCTGCGCTTCCCAGAGCTCGGCACCCCGGGCCTGCGGCAGCTCATCGCCCGCGTGCCGCGGACCGTACACGCCGCGCAGCGCGTGATCGCCGACTCGCACGCCACCGCACAGGACTTGCGCGAGCTGCTCGGCGTGCCGGCGCAGCGCATCCGCGTCGTGCACCTCGGCTGCGACGAGCGCTTTCAGCCGGTGCCGGACTCGCCCGCGCGGCAGGCGGTGCTGGCGCGATACGGCATCGCGCCGCCGTATCTGCTGCACGTCGGCACGATCGAGCCGCGCAAGAATCTCCCGCTGCTGGTGCGCGCCTGCGCGCGCCTGCGCGACCAGCGCGGAGCGCCGCTGCGCCTGGTGCTCGTGGGGCACCGCGGCTGGGGATACGACGCCTTACAGCGCGCGCTCGCCGCCGAGGGCGCGCGCGTGCGCGTCGACATCCTCGGGCGGATTGCCGCGGCCGATCTCCCCGCGGTCTACAGCGCCGCGGAGCTGCTCGCGTACCCCTCGCTGTACGAGGGTTTCGGCTTACCCGTGCTCGAAGCGATGGCGTGCGGCACGCCCGTGGTGACGTCCGCCGCCGGGTCGCTGGCCGAAATCGCCGGCGACGCGGCGCGGTACGTCGATCCGCGCGACCCGGACGCTCTCGCTGCGGTGCTCGCGGAGGTGCTCGGCGATACCGCACAGCGGCGCATCCTGAGCGAGCGCGGCCGCGCCCGCGCTGCGCGCTTCAGTTGGGAGCGCTGCGCGCGCGAGACGTTCGCGGTGTACGAGGAGTTGGTGCCATTCACGCGGTAGCGCAACTCTATGCTTGACAACTCGGGCAAGGACTGGTGAAGGACCGAACGTTCACGAGCTGCAGAAACAAGAGCGCGGCGGCTCACCGGGTTCAGGCGTGTGTGTGTGTGTTTTGGGGAGGCAGGTGGAGCGCCGGGCACGGGCATGCCACACGACTGACGCGTTCAGCCGCGCGGCTCGATCGGCCGGATCCCTACGATCCATCAGGTTCCTGTATGGATGCGTGTGCGACATACCGGCGCGCGCTGCTGCAAATGCGCGGAGCACCCGGTCGCGGCCGATGGCGCTGGCGGCGCCAGGCGCTCGACACAGCAAGTGCTCGCCAACGCGCGGGCCGCGCCGATGCGCGCGCCGGGCGCCGTCCGCGCATGCAGTGGCGGGACCGGTGTGACGCACCGGAGCGGCCAGTCACGGGCTCGAAGCATGCCTGACAGCGGGCGAGGAAGCGGACTGGACATCGACGCCCTGGTGGCGAAGATTCGCTCCGAGATCGAGCGCCGCAGCGCCGCGGCCCCGCTGTCCGCGCGCCCCGACGCGCTGCCGCCGCTGGCAGCCATTCCCGAGCTGGACGCAGCGCGGATGCTGACGGAGCAAGCCCTGCGCGTCGCCGATGTCGGGACGGCGGTGCCGCCGTTCGGCGGCTTCGGCCCGGTACGGCGCGCCCTCGCGAGGCTGCTCACCCGCATGTGTTACTTCTTCCTGCGGGTCATCACCGTCGATCAAGCCGTGTTCAACAAGCTCGTGTTGAACGCGCTCGCCAACATCGGCAGCGGTGTGCAGCGCGGCGATGCCGCGCTCCACGCGGCGGTCACCGAGTTTCGCAACGAGTATCTCGCGCGACTCGAGGCGGCGGACGCCGAGCGCCACGCGGCCGTACGCGATTTGCTCGGCAATCTCGTCCGGCAAATGCCCGAGCTGAGCACGCGTCTCGCGAACCTCGACCAGCGCGTCGGCCTGCTCCAGGGCCAGGTGGTCGATCTGTACCGGCAGGTCGGCGGTGTCACGGCTCAAATGCCCGATGTCCAGGCCCGCTTCGCCGATCTGAGCGCGCAAATTCCCGACCTTCACGACCGAGTGCGCCAACTCGCGGACGCCCTGACCGTGGTACGGGCGCACCTGCCGCCATACAACCGCCGCGGCGCGGTGCTGCTCGAATCACCGCGGCCGGCGGCGCGGCCGAGCAGCGGGCCGGCCGTGGCGCCGCCGGAGCCGAGCGAAGACACCTCTCCGTGCCGGACCGCGAGCTATGCGGAAGGCGAAGATGCATTGTATGTGGCGTTCGAAGAAGAGTTCCGCGGCGCCCGAGACGAGATCTCGGAGCGCCAACGGCACTTCTTGCCGATCGTCCGGCAGGCGAGCTCCGGGACCGAGGGATCTCCGGTCTTGGACATCGGGTGTGGTCGCGGGGAATGGCTCGAGGTCCTGCAGCAAGCCGGGATCGAGGCCGCCGGGGTCGATCTCAACCCGATTCTCGTCGAGCGGTGCCGGCGCGCCGGATTGAACGTCGCGCAGGTCGACGCGATCGCACACCTGCGCAGCGTCGCGCACGGGAGCCTCGGCGCGGTCACCGCGTTTCAAGTCATCGAGCACCTCCCTTTCGAGCTCTTCCTCGATCTCGTCGACGAGACCGTGCGAGCGCTACGGTCCGGCGGAGTGGCGATCTTCGAGACACCGAACCCGGAAAACATCCTGGTGGGCTCTTGCACGTTTTACGCCGACCCTTCCCATCACCGCCCGATTCCTCCGCAGGTCGCGAAGTTCTTCCTCGAGAGCCGCGGGCTCGCCAACGTCGACGTGCTCTATTTGAATCCCGCCCGCCCCGAACAGCGCATCACGCCGGAGGATTCCGATATCGTCCGGCGCTTCAACCAGTACTTCTACGGCCCGCGCGATTTCGCCGTGATCGGGTGGAAGCCGTAGCGATGCCCGCATCCCGCGCCGCCACGTGGCACCGGACGCTCCAGCATGTCGCGATCGACGTACTGCAGATCCTGCGCACGGTCGCGGCGATGGCGCGCTGGGGCGCTCAGCACGACCAGCTCACGATCGCGCTCGCCGCCTTTCGCGCGCTCTCGCCGCGCGCGCGCGCCGGCGAGATCAGCACATACGAGATCCTGGTCACCAACGCGGGCCCCGTGGACGTGCTCGCCCGGCTGGTCCTCGACATCTACCGCTGCGATGACCATACGCATCCCAGCGGACACTACGGGTTCGTCGAGCACACCGTGATCGCGCCACGGCGACGGACGCTCCACGTCGGGATCGCCTACGACTGGCAGCATTCGGCGCAGGTCACCGTGGACGGCGTAACGCTGCCGGCCGACGGCGTCTGGCGCGGGTTGTGCGTTGCCCCGGGGAAGTACACCGTCACCGCCGTGCTCGCCGGCTCCCCGGAGCTCGAAGAACAGCGGCTGAGCGTGCTGCAAGAGCTCGCCTGAATGCGCATCGTCAGCATCATCCAGCGGTATCCGCCGGCGGTCGGCGGTTCGGAAACATGGGCGCGCGAGGTGTGCCAGCACCTCGCGCACGATGGGCACGACGTGCGCGTGCTGACGCTCGACATCAACAAGGAAGAGGAATACTGGCGCGATCCGCTCGACGAAGACCGCACGCTGGCGCTGGGGCCGCTGCAGCTCGACGGGCGCGTCCTGGTCCGCCGCTACCGGCGGTCGCTGCCGCTCTATTCCGTGTACCACCTCCTCTATCGCCGCGTGCTCGACGAACGCCTCGGCATCTACTTTTACGGACCGCATTCCGGCGAGATGTACGGCCGCATGTGGCGCGAGATCCGGCGCGCGGACGTCGTGTTCCTGCACACGCAACCGCATCCACACAACTTCATCGCGTTTGCGCTCGCGAAGTTCTTCAAGAAGACCACGGTGATCGTGCCGCACTTCCACCCCGCTCATCCGTTTTACGAGCGGTGGTCCAATTACGCGCTGCTGCGCCACTGTGACGCAGTGATCGCGGATTCGGAGTACGAGCGCGACTACCTGGCCGCGCGCGGCGTTCCGGCAGAGCGGCTGCACGTCGCCGGTACGGGCGTGGACCCGGCGGAGTACGTGCCCGCGGACGTCGATGGCTTCCGCGCCAGGCTCGCTGGAGAGTTCGGCCTCCAGCCCGGAGAGCGGGTGATCACGTTTCTCGGCCGCAAGATGCCCGACAAGGGCATCGGCGACCTGATCGAAGCGGTCCGCCACCTCGCAACCGACGTCCCCGTCCGCTGCTTTCTCGCCGGTCCACACACGGATTGGTTCGCCGAGATGTATCGAGCGCTGGCGCCCGACGAGCGGCGGCGCATCGTCGACGTCGGCATGCTGTCGCACCGCGACAAGGTGCATCTGCTCCACCTCACCGACTTGCTGGTGCTGCCGTCCCGGTATGAAGCGTTCGGCATCGTCTTTCTGGAAGCCTGGATGTGCGGTGTGCCGGTCGTGGGAACGACCGAAGGCGCCATGCCGAGCATCATCGGCACGGAGGGGTTTCTCGCCGAGTACGGCAACGCGCGCAGCCTCGAAGCCGTCATCCGCAAGGCGCTGGCGGAGCCCGAGCGCCTCCGCGCGTGCGGCGCGCGCGGGAAAGCGAAAGTGCTGCGGCAGTATACGTGGCGCTCCGTCGGCGCCAAGGCCGCGCACGCGATCCGCGCAACGCAGGGCTCCGTGAAAGTGCTGCTCTGTGCCAATGCCTACCCGCCGGCGTTCATCGGCGGGGCGGAGCTGATCGCGCATGCCCAGGCGAAGACCCTGGCGGGGCTAGGCCACGACGTGCGCGTATTCGCGGGCGAGCTCAACGGCCCCGGCGAGCACTACGGGGTGCGGCAGGACCGCTTCGAGGGCGTACCGGTGCACCGCGTGGCCCTGCGCGCGCGCGACTACAGCTCGGACTTCTGCAGCTTCGTCAACCCGCGGATCGAGCGCCACTTCGACGAGCTCCTCGATGAGTTCGCGCCCGACGTCGTGCACATGCACAACCTCATCGGCCTCTCGACCGGAATGATCGGCGCCGCCAAGCGGCGCGGCCTCCCCACCGTGCTGACGCTGCACGACCACTGGGGCTTTTGCTTCAAGAACACGCTGCTCAAGCAGGCGGCCACCGTGTGCGACGACTTCAGCCGCTGCCACGAATGCAAGGCCTTCATCTCCGACGACCGCTGGCGCCACGTGCCGATCCGCATGCGCAACGATTACATCGCCTTGCAACTCGAGGCGGTGGACACCTTCATCGCGCCCAGCGCGTATCTGGGCGCCGCGTATCACCAGGCGGGCATTCCGCGCGAGAAAATCGCGAACGTCTGGTACGGCGTCCACGTGGAGCGGCTCGCGCGCCTGCGGAAGCGCCCGCGCACCGGTCCGGTGCGCTTCACCTTCATCGGGTACCTCGCGGCGCACAAAGGGGTGGCCACCCTGCTGGACGCTCTCCCGTATTTGGATCGCCGGCGGGTCACCTTGAACGTCGTGGGCGAAGGCCACGAGCGGACGGCGTACGAGGCGCGCGCGCGCGAGCGCGGCGTAGCGGCGCTCGTGCGGTTCTGGGGCAAGCTCGACCACGCCGAGGCGGAACGCGTGCTGCGCGACACCGACGTACTGGTCCTGCCGTCCATCTGGCCCGAGAATCAACCCATCACCATCACCGAGGCCATGGCGGCGCATACGGCGGTCATCGCCTCGCGCCTGGGCGGCATTCCGGAGCTCGTCGACGATGGACATACCGGCTACCTGTTCACCCCCGGTGACGCTGCGGACCTCGCCGACAAGATGCAGCGGTTTCTCAGCGACCCGTCGCGGATCGAGGCGTTTGGCGCCGCGGCGTTTCGCAAGATCGCCGACAACACCCTGAAGCGGCGCGTGACCGCCCTGCTCGCCGTGTACGAGGCCGCAGCCGCGAAAGGGCCAGTCCAGACGCACAAGGGCCTCATCGCCTGCGCGGGCCGAGAAGTCGATGCCACGTGCGCCGAGGCGCTGGCGCGATTCGGCGACCAGCACGGTTCAAATACCCGTTTTTGCATGGCCGATTGGCTGGGCGAAGATCAGCTCCGGGATGCGCAGGTGCTGTGGGTCGTCTCGTCCAATGCGACCACGCGCGACGTGGTGACCGGTCTGATGCATCAACGACCGCTGCTGGTGCCCGAAGCGAACCTCGAGCTGACGAACCTGGTGCGGCAGGGACGGTGTGGACTGTACTACCGAGATGTCGAAGACGCCGTGCGGTGCCTGGACCGCCTGTCGCGCGATGCGGATCTCCGTGCGGAGCTCGGGCGAAATGGATTCGCGCTCGTCAATGCCGGCCTCGCGTATCGCGACTCCGCCCAGTCCACGCCATCGACCGGCGGGTCGGGCATAGAAGCGGTCTGCGGATGAGCCTTTGGATCTTCTGCTTCTTTCCCGTGCTGCTCGCGCTCGGAGCGACTGTCTACGAGGCGTGTATGGGACGCGCGCCAGCAGCGGTCGAATCCAGAGCACCGCTGTTGCACATCCTGTTGGCCGGTGTTCTCGTGCTCTCGCTGCTGGCGGTGTTGCTGCTGCAACTCGGCGCATTTCAGCTGCGCAATCTCCTCATTGCTGCCGCATTGGCCTCGTCGGCGCTATTCGCTTGGCGCCGGCGCCTCCCCAAACTCACACCCGGATTGCGGATCGGGCGCGGCCACATCGCGCTGTTGTTGATCGCAGTGGGCGCGCTGGCCCTGCGCTTTCCGCCTAGTAACTGGGTGGCGGGCGCGATCGATCACGGCGTATATCTCAATGTGGCCAACAATATTCGCCATACTGGGAGGATCTTCATACACGACGAGCTCTCTCGCCCGGAACTCACTTATCACACTTACTATACGCAGAACTCGTACATCATCCCGGACGCCACCACCGAATCCGCGCGCGGTACATGGTTCAAGCAGTCCTGCTTCGAGGGACTGTATATGCCGGGCATTTATGTACAGGATTTCGCTGACGGACTGCTCGTCCCCCAATTTTATCATCTGCATCCGCTGTGGATGGCAATTGCCGGCAGCCTCTTCGGGCAGGAACATTCCACCCTATCCATGCCGGTATTTGCCTTGCTCTCGATCGTCGTCATTTATGCTCTGACCCTGTCGGTCGCGGGCAACACGTTTGCCGCCGTATCGGCCGCCTTGTTGCTCGCCGCAAACCCGCTCCACTCCTATTTATCTAAGCTCCCCTTGACCGAAGTACCCGCATTGTTCTTCTTCTTCACCGGCCTGTACTTCTTCGTCCGCCTCTTGAAAGCTGACGGCCGCGATCGGCTGAACGGCATCATGACGGTCCTCGCATTCGCATGCTTGTTCCTCACCCGGATTAGCGGCTTTCTGCACATCGCCGCGCTGCTGTGCTTCATGGCGTATGTGCTGGCCGGCCCCGTGCCCAGCTTACGGCGTCCGGCGATCCTCTGGACCTTGGCGGGCGTCATCGCGGTATATGCGTATAGCGTGCTGTACGGTCACGTGTTCTCGTGCGCGTACTCGTCCGTTGTGTATAACGCGTACTTCGGTACCGATTTTTCCACGTGGGCCGCGAAGGGCGCGCTCGCGTTCGGAGCCGCCGGGCTCTCGGTCGTGTACATGGTACTGCACCGGCATCGCGAGCGCGTACAGCTTGTGCTGGAGTCGCTTCGCCCCTGGAGCCCGCACATCGCCTTCATCCTGCTCGCGGGCGTGATTGCCTGCGGGCTGCTCGTCGCGTATCGCTTCGTATTCGATATCGGCGTTTACGGCCCTGAGCTGCGAGCGATCGGTATCGACCCCACGACGAGCGCCAAATTATGGGGGGCCGATGTCGCCGCGGCTTGGATGCTCAATTACACCGTACTGATGTTACTCATTACCCCTATCGGGCTGGTTATTGCACTGCATGGCGTCTACCGTTTGCTACAGACTTGGCCCACCCATCCACACCTGTTCCTATGTGGCTTCCTCGCGTTGTACTTCCTGGCCGTGAATACCGTGATGGCGGATAGCACTCGGTATCTGTACTACTTCGCTCGCTACTTGATGAGCGAGACGATTCCATTGCTGATCATTGCCGGAGCCATTTCGCTCGCGCGCTTGCGGACGCGGATGCCGGCTCTTGCAATCGCAGTCTTGTGTGCCGTTTCGGCGCCGTCGATCGCGCTATCTTACTTGCACAGCCGCGATACGGAACTCAAACATTTCTACGGTGATGTGCAGGCGATCGCCGCGAGCCTTCCCGAAGGCAGTGTGGTGTTCGTCGATCGGTCGATCTCGCCGGACTGGCGGTGGCTCAGCGCTCCGATGAAGTTGTCATTTGGCCTGACGCCGTTTTGGTATATCCACGCGGATCTCGTCGAGGGCCGCTTGGACGACGTCGTGAAGGGCTTCGTCGCCGAGAACCGACCCGTGTTCGTGATCACCAATGAACGCAATCTCGACACCGAATATTTTTCTTCGTATCGAAAGATGCCCATCAGACTGAACTTGATGGTCGTGAAAAACCGCACCGTGCCGGTCGGCTTCGCTCAGAGCCGGCTGGACGTGATGATCTACCGCCCCACCGAACGATTACTCGCACAGGTCAGATCCACGCAGGGAAACGTATGGCAGCCCTCCGAATAGGACAGATCGGCCTCGGGTACTGGGGTCCTAATCTGCTGCGCGCCATGCGCGAGGTGCCGCGCGCCCAGGTCGTCGCGCTGGCAGACTCGGACGGCGGCCGACTGCCTCCGCAGTCCGCGC